>NZ_JAHQCW010000025.1 GCF_019042275.1 Diplocloster agilis | reverse complement strand
ACGCTTCATCCCGAAGGAATCGTCATAAGTGCTTCGTTCGACTTGCATGTGTTAGGCACGCCGCCAGCGTTCATCCTGAGCCAGGATCAAACTCTCATGCTTAAGTGTTTGATTCCGTCAAGATAACTACTAGCTATCTTTCCGTCATACTGTTTTAAGGTTGCTTCTCATTCTTCCGCTCCCTTCGCAAAATCGCTTTTGCATCCGGTTGCTTCTATAATAAGAAAGCGTTCGTTTCTGAAATTCTTTTTTAGAATTTTCAGGGTTGTTTCACTGTTTAGTTATCAATGTTCATAGCCGTTCTCTGTGAGAACTTTGCTTTCCTCGTTTGGGTCAGCTCGAATATATTATCATGGTTCAGTATGTTTTGTCAACTACTTTTTTCCATTTTTTTATATTCTTTTTTCAAAGCTTTTCCAAACAACGGAGAAGGTGGGATTTGAACCCACGCGCCGCTATTAACGACCTACTCCCTTTCCAGGGGAGCCCCTTCGGCCAGCTTGGGTACTTCTCCAAATACAGCCAAATCAAATAGATATATGGAACCGCCTTCAGACAACAAAAGCGGTTGTTTTGAGCGGAGAAGGTGGGATTCGAACCCACGGCCCCTTGCGGAGTCACTGGTTTTCAAGACCAGCTCCTTAAACCACTCGGACACCTCTCCAAGTTGTCCGCTGTTCAGCGGCAACTAATATTCTACCATCACATTTTCTACCTGTCAACTACTTTTCTACTTAGTTTTTCATTTTTTTCCAGTAAGTGATTCCAAGCCTGAAAACATGCGGTTTGAAGCCAATATTGCCGCCGTATTTTCGGATTTCTGTCGCATTTTCAGCTTTCATGCAGCTTGCGAATTTGGTCTGAACCGCCTGAAATAGAAAATACCACCCCAGCGGGACTGCCCTTTCCGGGCGCCGGTATATAGAAGTTTAACACGAAATCCCGATTCTATACATCCATTCTATTTTTTATGTAAGATTCCACCCCTGCCGTAAGGTGTGATAGGAATGGCGCTCCTCATTCTAATTCCCTGAGCAGAACGCCTCGGCAATCTTCAAGTCCTCGGGCGTGGTTACTTTAATATTCCGATAAGAGCCCTCCACTAACTTTACCTTCGAACCCAAAAGTAGCTCCGCCACCATGGCGTCGTCTGTCACCGCCGCCTCATCCCCCTGTTCCAGCAGCAGATCATAGGCTTTCCGGATCAACTCATAAGAAAACACCTGGGGTGTCTGTACCTGCCATAGGGCATTCCGCTCCGGCGTATCTACAGCAAAGCTTTGGCGGTCCACCACTTTAATCGTATCTTTAACAGGCATTCCCACCACGCAGGCCTGGTATTCTATTACCGCCGCATATGCCCGCTCTATGATGTCTTCCGTTAGAAAGGGCCTGGCCCCGTCGTGTATAAACACGTAATCACAGTCCGTTATGGCATGCAGGCCATTGGCTACCGAATGATATCTTTCTCGGCCGCCCGGGACCACAGACACCACCTTTGAAAACCGGTATTTTTCTACGATCTCCCGCTGACAGTATTCCTCTTCCCCCGCCCCGGCCACCAGGATAATTTCATTGATTCGTTCACATTTTTGAAAGGCGTCCAGAGAATAATAGAGCATGGGCCTGCCATTCAGGAGCAGATATTGCTTCTGAATCTCACTCCCCATCCGCTTTCCTTTACCTGCGGCCAGCACGATGGCGGTACAACGGTCCTTTTTCATACGCGTTCACCCAGCTTTAAGTTTGGCACGGCATTCAGATCCCAGCCATGCCGCACTCCTTTTTGGTATTCATAGTACGCCGCCGTTCCAATCATGGCGGCGTTGTCCGTGCACAGAATCGGCGACGGGTGGCAGAAGCGCACGCCTTTCTCCCGACAGGCTTTTTGAACCGCTTCCCTCAACGTCCCATTGGATGCGACTCCCCCGGCGATAGCCAGAGTATCCGCCTGATAGTCTTCTACCGCCTGCATGGCGTTTCGCACCAGCACGTCGATAACCGCCTGCTGGAAGGAAGCGGCGATATCCGCTTCGTTTACCGCCTCGCCTTTCATTTTGCAGCCGTTCATATAATTAAGTACTGCGGATTTCAGACCGCTGAAGCTGAAATCATAGGCGCAGTCTTCGATCTTCGCCCGCGGAAACGGGATCGCGTGGGGATCGCCTTCCTTCGCCAGTTTTTCGATCTTAGGCCCTCCGGGATATCCCAGTCCGATGGCCCGGGCTACCTTGTCAAAGGCTTCTCCCGCAGCATCGTCCCTGGTTCTTCCCAGTATCTCATAGGCGCCGTAATCCTTCACCCGGACCAGGTGGGTATGGCCGCCCGACACCACCAGACACAGAAACGGCGGCTCCAGGTCCGGATTCTCTATATAGTTGGCGCAGATATGCCCCTCGATATGGTGCACCCCCACCAACGGCAGCTTTTTGGCATAAGCGATGGCTTTTGCCTCGGCGACGCCCACCAGCAAAGCGCCCACAAGCCCGGGCCCATAGGTTACTCCGATGGCGCTTAAGTCATCCAGGGTGACTCCTGCCGTATCCAGGGCTTCCTTGACTACCTGATTAATTTTCTCAATATGCTTTCTGGACGCGATCTCCGGAACTACGCCGCCATAGAGCTTGTGCAGTTCGATCTGGGAAGAGATCACATTGGACAGCACGGTTCTTCCGTTTTTTACTACAGAAGCGGCCGTCTCGTCACAGGAACTTTCGATCGCCAAAAGTAACACATCATTTTCCACGTTTATTTCCCCTCTTCAAATTCCAATGTCGTACTTCTTCGGTCCCGGCTGATCACGCTGTTCGGAAATATTTGCTGCACATCGGCCGCAAACTCTTCCGGGTGAATCAGAGACGGGCTGTAATGCGTCAGCCACAGCTCTTTTACCTGTGCGCTTTTCGCCAGTTCCGCCGCATCATAGAGAGTCATATGCTTATATTCGGCCGCTTTGGATTCTTTTCCTTTTTCTCCATACATGCCTTCGCAGATAAACAGATCGGAATCCTGCGCATGCTCTGCGATAGCGGCCACCGGCCGGCTGTCCGTACAGTAGGTAAGCTTTATCCCCTTTCGGGGCGGGCCCAGAACCATGTCCGGTGTATATACCTGTCCGTTGTCCTCTATGGTCTCGCCTTTTTGCAGTTTATTCCAGAACTTCTGGGGAATCATCCGCTCCTGTGCCTGTTCTACCTGAAACCTGCCGGCACGGTCGATTTCAACCGTATAGCCATAGCAGACTACGTTATGGTTGACCCGGAACGCGCGAATCCGGCAGCCGCCGCGCTCGATCTCTTGTTCCGGTCCGCTCAGTTCGATATACTCGATCGGGAACGGCAGCTCCGGCGCGATCACCCGAAGGGCCGATACCACACGTTCCAGCCCTTTCGGTCCGATCATGGTGATGGGCTGTGTGCGCTCGGCGTTGCCAATGGTCAGCAATAAGCCCGGAAGCCCACTGATATGATCCGCATGGTAATGCGTAAAACAAATCACATCAATGGGCTTGAAGCTCCAACCTTTTTCTTTTATCGCGACCTGGGTTCCTTCCCCGCAGTCGATCAATATACTGCTCCCGTTGTACCGTGTCATTAACGACGTCAGCGCCCGGCGGGGCAGCGGCATCATTCCTCCGGTTCCTAACAAACAAACATCCAGCATGGTTCCTCCATTATCGCTCTTAATTTTTTCTTGTAGCTTAAGAGCTTTCTTGCCTCTTTCGAGATTTCTTCTCTTATTGATTCTTCTATATTAATTCTTTTTCTTTTACAATTTCAACCGGAATCTGAAATTTCCCAATGAGCTTATCGTAGCACTCCTCACACAGATCGAAGGAATGCACCTGCCCGTCTTTATCGGAAAAATACCCCCAGGACTTGTCCACGGAAAGTACCCCCTCCCGGATCACTCCGTTCACGACGGTCATTTCTTTTCCGCACATATTGCAGTAGATCTTCTCTACAGAAAATGTTCGTTTCTCTTTGTATTTGCGCATGCCGATTCCTCCCTGATTTCAAACCTGCTGTCATGTTTTCTATCTGTCTTCATTATATCGGCTTTTTGCTTTTGTTCCTAGTGGGAATTATTATCAATGCTTCCACATAATAACTGCGTCTTCCCTGGGCTTTTCATAAAAATTTTTGCGGATCCCATTCCCGGAAAATCCCAGCTTTTCATAAAGTCTGCGGGCAGCAAGATTACTCTGGCGCACTTCCAGAAAAAAGCTTTCGATCCCCATCTGTTTTCCCTGTTCCAGCAGCCGGGTGAGCATCGTTCCGGCCACCCCCTGCCTGCGCTGCGCAAAAGCCACCGCCACATTGGTGATCTCTCCCTCACTGAACACCTGATACAGTCCGCAGTAGCCCGCGATCCGTCCCTCCGGCGTTTCCGCCACCAGATATAGGGTATAGGGAAGATCCATACTGTCCGCGAAAGCTTTCTCCGACCACGGGACCGAAAAGGTTTCCCGTTCAATGGCGGTAACCTGCTTCAGATCTTTGGCTTCCATTGGGCGTATCGTCAACATTTTCCGGCTTTCTCCCTTTCTTCGCGTTCCCGCTCCGCCTGGGAAGGCCGGAGATAATCCGGCATATGTGCTTCTGCGGTCTCTGTTTTTCCGGCCTTCGCGTAAGAAAGAGCCAGTACCGCTACCGCGGATGCCCGCTGTTTGTTCATATGCGCCGGGGCAAAGGTATAGGGAACCTGCATCAGCTCCGCCAGCCTCTCAGAAAATACCGGGACCCCGTCGCCCAGGAAAATAACCTCCCGCCCATAGCCGTTCAGCCTGTGCGCGATTTCTTCAATTGGCACTGCCATCTGCGCGTCAAGGACGTGAAATTCTTCTTTTACAAATTCATAGATTCCGGTATAGACCTGGCTGCGTCTGGCATCCATCAGCGGACAGATCAGTTTGTCCGTTCCGTACAGATTATAGGCCAGGCCGTCTACGGTGGGAATCCCGATTAAAGGCTTGTTAAGCGCCAGTCCCAGTCCCTTAGCCGTAGCGGAGCCGATCCGAAGACCGGTAAAGGAGCCGGGGCCTTTCGCCACCGCAATCGCATCGATACTGTCAAGGTCCAGCTCAATCATGGCTGCGATCGTATCCAGCATGGGCAGCAGCGTCTGGGAATGCGTTTTTTTATAATGAACCGTATATTCTGCCAGCAGATTATCATCTTCTACCACAGCCACCGTCGCCACCAGCCCGGAGCTGTCAAGCGCCAGAATTTTCATAGGTTTCCCCCTCCTGTGATCGTGATCCGGCGATAGTCAAACCCTTTTTCCAGATCTTTCTCAATCGTTACATGTACTGCGTCCTCCGGAATCAGTTCTTCGATCAGATTAGCCCACTCGACCAGGCAGATGCCCTCGCCGTAGAAATAATCTTCATAGCCGATCTCTTCCATTTCCTCTATATCCCCGATCCGGTACACATCAAAATGATAGAAAGGCAGACGCCCCTCCTCATATTCCTGTATAATCGTAAAGGTAGGGCTGCTGATAGGTTCTGTAATTCCAAGCCCCCGCGCAACCCCCTGTGTAAAAACAGTTTTTCCAACGCCCAGATCTCCCACCAGGGTATAGACTTGTCCGGCCCTGGCCTGTTCTCCGGTCTTTCTGCCCAGCGCGAAGGTCTCCTCCACCCGGTTTGTTTCGATTACCATAGTTATGTTCCTGTCTTTCCGATTCCTTTTCCTATTTCTCCGGGGCGGCCTGGTCTTTTATGCGGACCCGGTTCTCCGGGACATGCTCCCTGATGCACGCTACCACATCATCATACTGGCTGTCCATACTTTCGACCGGCAGTATGACCGCGTTTACCTTATTCAAATAAAGCAGCAGGGACTTTTTCGTCTTGCGCACCTTGTAAATATCCGACCATTTCGCCTGCGCTTTGTTCCCGTCCTGTTCTGTGGCGATTCCTTCCGGGCTTAGGATATAGGTAATGGGTTTTTTAAAAGCCGGAGTCATTGCCACCTGTCTTTTCGCCTTGGTATATAGTCCTAACGGCGTATACACCAGAAAAATGACCGCAAAGGCAAGATACAGGATCGTATATCCGGTTGAGACATCGCCGAATGTCATAACGGCTAATATCAGCACGGCAACTCCCAGGAAGGTTCCGAACACTCCCTGAAAATTCCGGTAGGAATGGTACAGCATAAAATCATACATGGTCTGTGCTGTCATTTTTACATCTAATTTGATTTCCAAAATTCATCCGCCTCCGGTTATGGATCGTAGTTTGTTGTGCTTCGCAACCTTTTTCATTTCGTGATGTTTACCACGTTGTATGCAGGCGATTTTTCATGCTGACCGCCCATTTAAAAAGGGTATGCTGCAATACAAAGTATTATAGCATACCCAAAAACGCCTGACAACCATTATAGAATTCCTCATGTTACAGAATTCCTCATCTGTATTCTACTTCGTCCTCACTGGGGAAATTGTAATTCAGGGTGGAGGTTTCCAGGTGTTCGACCAGGCATCGGATCGCCGCCTCCCGGTCCTGTTTTTCCAAGGCTTCTATGATGCCGCCGTGTCTTGCGGTCACATATCCCTTTTCCACCTCTCGCATCTTCGTGTAAGATTGCACGGCGATCACCCTGTTTTTCAGGATATTCCACATTTCCAGCATCAGCGCGCTCCCCGCCCGGTCAAAGAAAAATTCATGGAAAAGGATATCAAAATGGATCGCCTCCAGCTTATCCCCTTTTTCATAATAATAATCGGATTGCCTGCACAGCCCTTTCAGGTATTTGATATCCTGGGCCGTTATTTTGGAAAACGCGGCCTGACAGACAGCCGGCTCCAGCTGCTTGCGTACAAAGAGCACGTCCTGACAGTATTCCTTTGTAATATAGGTCACGTAGGTACCCTTATAGGGAAAGGACGTCAACAGTCCCTCTTTCGTCAGTAAAATAAAGGCCTGCCGCAGCGGTGTGATACTAATATTCAGAGTTTTTGCGAGCTTGGCCTCCACGAGCCGTTCCCCTGCCGTCAGCGTATGATCCCAGACAGCCTGTCTCAATATTTCACATACCCTCTCACTTGTGGACCGGCAGATATCCAGTCTGCTGTTCGCATTTGTCAGTTCCATACCCATTCCTCTCAGTGCCATATTCAATTACCATATAGTGGCAATTCATTTATTCTAGTATAACAATATCATTTTTTATATAGGATGCGCAAGCATACTCTTTATTCTAATCTTCGCCAGGCAGCGTTTAGCGTCCTTTTACAATTACACAAGATAATATCTGCAGATTCCTGCGCCCTTGGCTTCACCTCAAAAGATAAGGGCAGCCGTTTCTTCTTGTCCGCCACCCCCTCTGCCCGCAGGCACTGTAAAAACGCCGCCACCTCCGTCACGTCATTCCGGCCGGCGGGACAGCCAAACCGGGGGTGCTGATCTCCGTAGGCCGGATTTTCCGGGTCCAGGACCGCGTTCCCTATATGAACATGCGTGATATAGGGTTTCAAAATATATACCACCTGCTCCATGCTTTCATGGGTCAACGGTATATGTGACAGATCCACGATCAGCCCAAAGTTCCGGCAGTCCGCCCTGACCGCGGCGGCAAATTCCGCCGCCAGGGAAGCGGGCCCGATTAGTACACGTTTATCCACATCGTAGTCGAATACTTCCAGCTCTACGCTCATGTTTCTCAGTTTGGCATACCGGCAAAGCGCTGCCGTGGTTTTCACCAGCTGCCCAAGATGCTCCTCCTGTCTTCCCTCCTCCCATCTTCCAGCCAGGAAGGACATGGTTGCGGCCCCCAGCCATGCAGCTTCATCAATGCACCGCTGCAGCTGCTCCTGCGCGTACCGGCGCTCCTTTTCCACAAGGGAATTCGGATTCCATCCGGCCTGCAGCTGCGCGGCATGCGCGCCGTAGGAGACAGACAGATGGGACTGGTCCAGAAGGTTCTTCACCCCGTCTCTCTCCGTTTCCGGTATGGGGCTGATTTCCACCGCGTCGAAATAGCTGTCCGAGGCAATTTTTTTCACGGCATCCGCGGAAGCTATCCCGGGATAAGACATCCATTGCAACGTCCCGATTTGAAAATATTCATGGATGGATTCTCTCGTCATTCCTTCACCGCCCCAATCATAACCCCTTTTACGAAAAACCTCTGTAAAAACGGGTAAGCGCATAAGATCGGCAGAGTCGATACCATGATAGTCGCATATTTGATGGTCTGTCCTACCGCCGCCGTATCGGTTGTGGATGTTCCTACAGTCATACTGGCCGTATCATTCTGAATCAGAATATCCCGCAGAATCAGCTGTAGCGGATACAGTTCCCGTTTCATTAAATATAGGGAAGCGTTAAACCACGCATTCCAGTGGTAAACTGCGTAAAATAGAACCATAACCGCTACCGTCGCCTTTGACAGCGGCATTACGATCTTAAATAATAGCTGGAAGTCGTTGGCCCCGTCCATTTTCGCCGCTTCCAACAAAGAATCCGGTATCTCACGGAAGGCCGTCCGCATAATAATCAGATTTGTGGTATTAATCGCGGTCGGCAATATCAGCGCGAACAGATTGTTAAATAACCCGATGTTTCTGACCAGGATGTAGGTCGGAATAATTCCTCCGTTGAACATCATGGTAAATACGATCAGCAGCATAATCTTGCTGCCCGCCCTGAAATCCGGCCTGGAAAGCGCGTAGGCCGCAAAGGACGTAAGCAGGATGTTGATGCCGGTTCCGAACACCAGGATAAACAGGGTATTCAGATATCCCCTCCAGATATTCGGGTTATGGAACACAACCTTATAGGATTCCAGTGAGAATCCCTTCGGCTTTAACAGCAGCCCCCTGGTACTCATAATTTCGAAGGGATCGCTGAAGGAGGCAAATACCACGTATACAAACGGATATATGATGATAACCGTCAGCAGAGATAAAAACAGATAATTCAGGACGGTAAATGTCTTTTCCCCTCTGGACTTTTTTGCAAAATTTCTGAACATACCTTTTCCTCCACTGTTTCCGCCCTACCACAGGCTGTTATCCGTCATTTTACGGCAAATACGGTTCACGGATACCAGCAGGATCAGATTGATAACCGAATTGAACAGCCCTACGGCGGAAGCGAAACTGTAATTCATATCCACGATTCCCCTGCGGTACACGAAACTCGATATGATATCCGCGGTCTCATAGGTATTGGAATTATACAAAAGCAGTATTTTTTCATAACCAATACTCATGATTTTTCCCGCGTTCATAATCAGCATGACCACAATCGTCGGCAGAATCCCCGGCAGCGTTACCGTGAGCAGCTGCCGCAGCCGTCCGCCTCCATCAATCCTGCACGCCTCATATAGCTGCTGATCGATACCGGCCAGAGCCGCGATGTAGATGATGGAATCCCAGCCCACCTGCTGCCAGATCGTCGTGCCGATATAGATCGGCTGAAACCACTCCTCACGGATCATAAACTGGATCGGTTCAAAGCCAAGGGCCGTAATAATACTGTTGATCACTCCATCCGTCGCGGTAAAGTTCAGAATAATCGAACAGATAACGACCGTGGAAATGAAATGCGGCAGGTAGGTCAGCGTCTGCACCGACTTTTTGAACATTTTCGAGCGTATCTCATTGAGCAGCAGCGCCAGGATGATCGGCGCCGGGAATCCGAACAGCAGGGTTCCCAGACTGATCTGCAGCGTATTGCGGATGACCCGCCATGCGTATATGGAAGTAAAGAAATCCTTAAAATGTTTGAGTCCCACCCAGGGGCTGCCCAGGATTCCCAGATCGGGCCGGTAATCTTTGAAGGCAATGATCGATCCGTACATCGGGACGTACAAAAATATAATGTAGTAAAGAGCCACCGGAATCAGCATCAGATACAAATATTTATGTCTGGACAGTTCCACCTTTACCCGTTGTCCAAAACTTTTACGGGGCTTTATCGTTTTTTTATTCACCATAAGCATTCTCCATGTCCTATTTCTCAACTCTGATCCGTCTCCTACTCCGGAAGACGGGATTCCCTTAACGGATTTGTTCTTCTATACAGGCAATTGTCTGCTTCATTTCTTTCATATTACACAGGGCCGCCTGATAGATCCCTTCCGCCGATTCCCGGATTGTTCTTCTGGATACCGTGTACTCGTTGATCTTCATGGCTTCATCCACCTGACGGATCCACTCCTTTGGAATTTCTGAGACTCCCCGCAATGCGCCGGACAGCGAACCGGCCGTATGGGCGCGGCAGTCCGTATCCCTGCCGGAATTGACTCCGAAGATAACGGCATCCTTTGGATTCCCGTCCGCCATTTTAAAGATGCCAAGGGCTGCCGAGAAGATCTCCACCGCATTGGATACCGGGCGTCCCTCGTACTTTTTCTCAAATTGACGGCCGTATTCTTCTATATCGTCACATCCGTCTGCCCATTCAAGGGCCTCCATACAGTCCGAACGCGGCGACCAGCTCAGGCAGCCAAGCGCTGTATCGATCACACTGGAAATCGTGGCATCCGGTTTGAGCGCTTCCGCCACTGCCGCCGCATAAGCGCTGCAAATCTCGATGGCGTAATTTCCGGACATCCCCTGCACATCCTTTATCCTTCCCACGTTGGCGGCATCCTGGGCGGCCATCTTGGGATAGCAGGCGTTGACTTCCCCGATGGGCGACATCATCTTGCTGGTCCCGTAGAATCCCGGCCATGAAGCGTAGCGGCCCACCTCCTGAGGAGGTATCCCGGCCTGGAGCGCATAGAAGATAATCTGATCCTGCGGGCCAAGAAGATAGCCGAAGTTTTCCGGTTTCAAGTCCCGCACCCAGATCCGGGCCAGATCCATCACATCGATTCTGCCTTGCTTCTCGATGATGGCCGTGGCGCACAGCCGGTGGCGTTCCTCTCCGTCTTCCGTGGTTCCCGCGACTCTTGTGTGTCCATGGTAGATCAGCGGTTTCCCAAGGTTTACGTCTGCCGGATTCGTCCGGTTGAGCCTTCCGTCCATCTCCGGTTTTTCTACCGGCAGAAGCTCCGTCACATAGCCCAGACGTTCCTGTCTCTGGGCTATGGTCCATCCCTCCATGATTTCGCCCATGGAGTTTCCGATTGAGCCGGCTGCTTCGCAGCCGTATATTTTGTCAAATAAATTGCTCATATTGTTTGCGCTCCTTCCTTGTGGATGCTTTTTCGTGTATTCTTCTTTGTGTATCCTTCCTTGTGTATCCTTCCTTGTGTATCCTTCCTTGGGTATCTATGAAGACCGGCTTCCGGGGACAGGCACCTTTCTCTACGTAGTTTCTTGTGGGCTTACTTTACTGCCGAAAGGAGCCAGTCCCCTCTCTTCTCTCCTTACTCGGGTATCTATGAGGACCGGCTTCCGGGGACAGGCACCTTTCTCTACGTGGTTTCTTGTGGGCTTACTTTACTGCCGAAAGGGGCCAGTCCCCTCTCTTCTCTCCTTACTCGGGTATCTATGAAGACCGGCTTCCGGGGACAGGCACCTTTCTCTACGTAGTTTCTTGCGGGCTTTCTTTACTGCCGAAAGGAGCCAGTCCCCTCTCTATAGGTTGCTATCTTTTGATGAAACGGTCATAGGCTGCCTGGTAGTCTGCGATGGCTGCGTCGATGTTCATGGATTTTACATTTTCTATATAGGCATCGAATTCGGATAAATCGATGTCTCCCATGATAATTTGTTGGTCATTTCCTGTATGTAGGGTTTTAAGTCCGCGAAGATTCCATTTACTTCCGTGGATTCATCCGTTGTCAGGCTGACCAGCGGAAGCATGCGGTCTCTGGTCGCTTTGGAACAGGCTTCATATACGGTTTTCTGCTGCGGATAGGTCATGACCGCGTCCCAGTAGTTGATGTCGTTGATCATTCTGGGCTGAATGCCTCCGATGGTATATTTGGCAATAGACTGGACCAGAGAGAGGCCTTCCTCGTTTTTCGTAATTTTTTCCGTGTATTTCGGGATACCGTCCACCATCTCGTACGTATCCCCCTCTATGCCGAAATTAGAGAGCATGTTTCCTTCATCCGAATACATATAGTCCACAAATCGCAAAGCTGTTTTTACATCCTCACACTGGGAGGAGATCGCGATTCCGGATACTCCAACGCAGTACGTAGAGTTAAAGTCGTAGGCCTTTCCATCCGGCGCATTCACATAGGGCAGCGCGACCAGGTCAAAGTCCGGATTCTGTTCCGCCATGGCGCCCAGGTATACCGCCTGCTGCCCGTTCATCTTTCCGTAGAACATTCCGCCGACTTCACTTGTGATCTTCGCATCTCTTCCGGACGCATCACTGCTCAGATAATCCGGATCGATAAGCCCTTCCTTATACCATTGGTTCATCGTTGTCAGATAATCGCGGTAAGTCTCCTCCATAGGCCCAAATTTTACTTTCCCGCCGTCAACATACATACAATTGCTGGCCGCCCAGGCTGTGTTGATTCCATACAGGTATCCCAGACGTTCCACACCCGGCTGGTCCGAACCGGAGACAAACGGAATTTCATCCTGCTTACCATTTCCATTCGGGTCCTGGGTTTTAAATGCCAGCAATACGTCATGAAGTTCGTCTATGGTGGTGGGCGTCTCTTTGCCTACCGCTTCCAGCCAGTCATTGCGGATAAAGAAGCATTCGAAGTACTGGGTTGACTCTTCCAGCCGCAGTTCCGGAAGCATCAGCACCTTCCCGTCATCGGTCACCATCTGGGTCTTGATTTCCGGATGGGCATCCATCAGTTTCTTGAAGTTCGGCATGTCTGTGTCGATGTAACCGCTCAGGTCTATAATCTGGCCGCTGTTATACAGCTTATCCACTCCGCCCGGTATCGTGTTCCAGATAATCGAAAACATATCCGGCAGATCATTGGCAGCCAGAATCAGGCTTAACTGTTCCGCCAGATCGTTTCCGGCCGGATGAAGAAACTCGATCGTAATCCCGGTCCGTTTCTCGATCTCCTGAACCGCCGGTACTTCTGACAGTGATTTCCTGGAAGCTGCTGTCTTGGGGTCCAGCTGCACAAACATGGACAGTTCCGTTGTCCCGGGCTGTTCTTCTCCCGCGGCCGCTTTCGGGGTTTCCGCGGCGGCCGATGACGCCGGATCATCTTTTTTCGCGCCACATCCCATAAGTGTTAAAATCATCGTTCCCGCTAAAATGGCTGCGGTCATTTTTCTGCTTATTTTCTTCATCATATGAATCCTCCTTTTTTTGTTTACCCTGCACCCAATTCTAATTTCTTTCACGCTATAAATATTGAAAAGTTATTTTAGTCCGTCGGCAATTTTCCTGATTAGTTCTTCGGAAGGGTTTTTTCTGTCGATTGCGGACACCTTAACGATCAGCGGATAAAGAGGCACCCCCTTTTCTTTTGCTATCTGCTCAAATCTTCCGGCAAAGCTGGAATGGCATCCCGCCATTCCATAGATCAAATCCAATGGTGAGACGGAAGCGCGATAGTTGTATTTCTCCATAGCCGGCGCCAGTTTGTCTTCGATAAATGTTAATAATTGGTATAATCTTACATCATGCATCATGTTTTTCCGTTGAAAAGCCGCCACCGCCAATTCAGTTGCGCAATTTCCCGCGCTGCGCGCCATTCCCAGCAATCCTGTGTCAAAGACTGTGGCTCCCGCCTTTTGTGCTGCCAGAGCGTTGGCCACAGACAGCCCCAGGTTATTGTGCCCATGAAAGGCGATGGGGATCTGGACGGCTGCCGACATCTGATCCACATATTCGCTGACCTCGTCCGGCGTCATCGTCCCTGCGGAATCCATAATGGTGATCTCGTCCAGACCGCATGCCTCCAGCATCTTCGCTTCCCGGGCCAGCTCATCCGGCGGTAATATGTATGCTTTCATCAGGGAGTAGCGGCAGACCATGCCGTTTTTCTTCACCAGCCGGATTCCCTCTTTGGCACACTCCCCATCTCCCGCGTTCGCTCCGATTCTTAGAAAATTCAGTCCGTAACGGGCGGCCAGCTCGATATTCCCGGCAGTGGTGTTTTTCGCCCCCATGAACATGCCGATTTCCGCCTGGTTCAGATAGGGCTGCGCCAGCTCCAGATATTCCAGATCGGTCAGCGGCGCGATCGAGTGATCCGCCTCGTAGGCGCCCAGGCCCAGACAGTTTCCATATTCTATTGTTTTAATATTGCTTTCAATCAGACCTTCCAGCATCATTCTGGTCAGATCCGCGTCAAAGCCCTTTCCGACTACGTTCGCCCCGTCCCGCAGGGTACAATCCATTATTTTTAATTCTTTCATGTTTTCCTCTTATCCTCCAATGCCGGCTCGCTGCGGCTTTCATTCAGGTGTGGGTGTTTGGTTATCCTGTTATTAAATAGTAAAAGCAACCTGATATCTCTTTGCCAGAGCCCGCAATTCTTCATAAACGACTGTAGACAAGGGGATTCCATTTTTCTTCCGCTCTTCTTTTCTGCGGTACTCTAACTCGCCCGGCACCATAATTTCATTGACTCCGTCTTTCTTCGGCAGACTCTTGATCTCTGCGATCATCATGTCGACCCTATCCCGGAATAAACCGGGGTCCGTAAACTTGGAGATGTCGACCGCAATGAAGAAATGTCCCACATCCTGGGGATGCTCAAAATCATTCCACATATTATTCAAATGCGGCCCAAACTGGGCGCCGCTCAGAATCCCGCTGAACACATCCATAAACAGGGACAAACCGTAACCCTTGGGCCCGCCGATCGGCACTACCGTCCCTTTCATTCCAAGCTTCGGGTCCGTGGTCGGCTCTCCTTCCTTCGTAAGCGCCCAGCCCTCCGGAATACTGTTCCCCAGTTTGGCGGCCAGGATCACTTTCCCCATAGCCACGGTGCTGGGGGCCATATCCAGGATCATGGGCATCCCGTTGGTCGGCGCGGACATGGCGATGGGATTCGTCCCCACATAAGACTGTCTGCTGCCCCACGGCGCGATGTTCGGCGGAGCGTTGGTGCCGGTGATCCCGATCATCCCCTGTTCGGCAGCCATTCTGACATAATAGGACGCCATTCCGTAATGATTAGAGTGCTTTACCGCCGCAAAACAGGAACCCGCTTCCTTTGCCTTTTCTATGCAGCGTTTCATCGCGTATGCCCCTACACAGATTCCCATGGAATTACAGGCGTCGATCTCGAGGCTTCCCGGGTATTCCTGTTCCGTCTTTACCTCGAACTTGGAGGAAACCACTTTGGTTTCCAGCCGTTTCATATAGATGGTCATCCGGCTCACTCCGTGAGATTCCACTCCGCACAGATCTGCGTCTACCAGATTATCCGCTGCCACGAAGGCCTGCTCTTCCATAAGCCCCTGTGACATCAGCAGATTCTTACAATATTCCCTCAGATCCTGCCATGGTACCATTTGTACATCCATTCTTCCTTCTCCCTCTTTTCCTTCTTTTTATGTCCATTTATAAGTTCACTACATTCTGCGGACGTCCGTCCAGAAAAGCTGCCGCATTTTCTACCGCCAGATCCATAAGACGCTGTCTGGATTCCCGGGAAGCCCAGGAAATGTGCGGCGTGATAATACAGTTTGGTGCTTTCAGAAGCGGATTCTCCCTGCGGATGGGTTCCGTGGAAACCACATCCAGGCCGGCAGCCCCGACTTTTCCGCTGATTAACGCCTCTGCCAGATCTTCCTCCACCACCAGCTGGCCCCGGGAATTATTCAGGATGATGACCCCGTCCTTCATCTTTGCGATGGTGTCCCGATTGATGATCCCCTCCGTGTCCGGGAATAACGGGCAGTGCAGCGATATGACGTCCGACTTTCCAAGCAGTTCTTCCAGGGTCACATAGCGGACGCCTTTCCCGGATAGGGCGGAATCCTGATAAGAATCGTACGCCAGAATCTTCATACCTAGGGCTGCCGCCAGCCTGGCTGTCTGCTGCCCGATCCGCCCAAAACCGATGATCCCCATGGTTTTCCCGTCCAGCTCGATCAGCGGATAATCCCAGAAACACCAGTCCGGGCACGCTTCCCATTTTCCCTGATGAACCACATCGCTGTGATAGCCGATATGATGGCAGATCTCCAAAAGCAGTCCTATCGCAAACTGGGCAACAGCAGCCGTGCCATAGCTTGGGATGTTGCTGACCACGATCTGTTGTTCTTTTGCCGCCCGGATATCCACCACATTATAGCCGGTGGCCAAAACCCCTATGTAACGTAGGTTTTTCGCACTCCGTATGGTGGCCGCGCTCAGAGGCGTCTTGTTGGTAAAGATAAGCCCGGCGTCCCCGATCCTGCTTTGAATGACCGAGTCGTCATGAGGTGTACGCTCATAAACCGTCAGCTCTCCAAGTCTTTCCAGTCCCTCCCAGGTCAGATCCCCGGGATTTTCGGTATATCCGTCCAATACTACGATTTTCATATTGATAGAGCCCCCTTTATTTTCCTTCGCTATTCGCTTCTCTGGTTTTCTTCCATCCATTTCACAATATACGTATAGTTTCTTTCCCCTCCCCCCTGATTCGAAACCGCTTTATAGAGCTCATATACCATGGCGGACAGCGGGGAAAACGCCTGCTCCCGCTCTGCCGTCTCCCGGTACAGGCCGATATCCTTTTTCATAAGATCCAGCCGGAATCCCGGCGTATGATCTCCGGTCAGGAAATACTTTGGCACATTATTTTTAAAAATATAACTTCCGCCGCTGCTATCATTGACCACATCGCAGAGGGTCTGAAGATCCAGACCCAGCCTTTTCGCCAGGCAGACCGTCTCCGCGGCAATGGCGGTATTGGCGGCATTCAGCATCTGATTGATCATCTTGATGTCCGATCCGCTGCCCACGTCGCCACAATAGACGATCTTCTTTCCCATCGCCGCGAGAACCGGCCTTATGGCCTCCAGCAGTTCACTTTGGCATCCCGCCATAATAGTCAGCGTACCGTTTTGCGCTCCCGTTACTCCCCCGCTCACCGGCGCGTCCGCAAACCCGATCTGTCTTCCGCTCCGGCTGATGTGCTGTAACACCTTCCGTTTCGTTTCTCCCATAGCCGAAGTCATATCGATACAGATCAAGCCTTCATGAGCATGCTCCAGAATGCCGTCTTCTCCCAGATAAAGGTCCATAATTTCCCGATCGGCGGGTACGATGGTGATGACCACATCCAAGGTGCGGGCCATCTCTGCAAAAGAGGCAATCTCGTTTCCTCCGGCCTCCAGAATACAACTGCTGCTCTGCCGGCTCGCGGAATGCACATATACCGGATATCCGGCTTTACATAGATTCAGTGCCATAGGCAATCCCATATGCCCCAGTCCGATAAACCCAATTTTCAACTTCATATAATCCTCCTTTTGCTTAATTGCTATATTTTTAACATTCTTTTTGTTTAATTTTGTATATTATGACATATAATGCATCATGCATTCTTTTTTCACCGTTAAAATATCATATAGATTGCACAATGTCAATCTATTTATTCACAAAGTATGCCTTTCTAAACGATATCCGGCAAAATGTGCCGAATATCGTCTTCTCTCATCGAAGCTTCCTTCCCACTTGTATGCAGCGGAACATTCGGTTGGCGGCGTCCTCCACCATTTCCCGGGCATGGGCCATTACCTCTTCTTCACTAGCGATAGAGGAAACAGACGTAAATACAGAATCTATGCCGTATTCATAAATATCCGAAGCATTCCTGCCGACCGCTCCCACCAGAGCCACCGCCGGTATGTTCTTTTGTTTGCAGCGCAATCCTACGCCGCTTGGGACTTTGCCAAAGGCAGACTGCCAATCCAGCCTTCCCTCGCCGGTAACTACCAGATCCGCTCCTTCCAAAAGTTCATCAAAATGCAGCATATCCAGGATGGTCTCAATACCCGGTTTTATCTCCGCATTTAAGAAAAAGTGCAAAGCCGCGCCTATCCCGCCGGCCGCTCCGCCGCCCGGAATCTCCCGGATCTTAACTTTATATTTCTCCTCCACAACAAAAGCATACTGCAGCATCCCTCTCTCCAGCTCATCCAGCATCGCATCGGAAGCGCCCTTTTGCCTGCCGAATACATAGGTTGCCCCATTGGCTCCCACCAATGGATTCTTGACATCGCAGATCAGGGTAAATTTACAGCCGGCACCCCCCGGATGCAGCCCCTTCGTATCCAGATCCCGGATGCGGATCAGATTTTCCCCCGCCGGTTCCAGTTCCGCTCCGGCCTCGTCCAGAAAGCGGACCCCCAGAGCAGTCAAAGCGCCCATCCCGCCGTCATTGGTGGCGCTTCCGCCCAACGCAATATAAATATGCTTAAAGTTCTGATCCAGCGCCGCCCGGATCAGCTGTCCGGTTCCATACGTGGACGCCCGAAGCGGATTGCGCTCCTCTTTTTTTAACAAAGGCAGTCCCGATGCCTTCGCCATCTCAATTATCGCAGTGTTCTCATACAGCTTTCCGAACCCGCTCTCAATCTCCCGCCCTAACGGATCTAACACGGACTGCCGGATATATTCCCCCTTTGTCTGGCCTACCAGGGTCTCCAGCGTCCCTTCCCCGCCATCCGCGATCTGCACAGAAACAGTGGTCACATCATGAAAAACTTTCCGGGCCTCTTTTTCCAGAATCTCCGTAACCTCCTGGGAGGTCAGAGTCCCTTTAAACGAGTCCGGTGCAAAAACAAATTTCATACCTAGTCCTCCAGAGGCGCTGTCTGTTTACACGCCTTCCTTTTAACACTATTTTATAAGATCCGCTCCTGAATTCCAACCGGCATCTATACAAAAAAATGCCATAAATTTGTACCGCGGGCACAAATTACGGCATCTGATTACGGCATATATTTACGGCATCTGATTACAGCGTCTTATCTGTTCTACCTATGCCCCATTCATCTGTGTCATCCGCCTATCCACCCTACCGGCTCTTAAGATATCGGCACAGATACTTCAGGAATTCCCTCTCCCTGGTTTTCTGCACCGGATTCACATTCAGCTGCTCCCTGATTTTATTCAGCCGGAACACCAATGTATTCTTATGTATAAACAAATCCTGGCTGCTCTTCACCAGATTATAGTCATTCCGGTCCAGCGCCCCGGTAAGTTCGACCAGTGTCTCCTTAGTCTCGTCATCCAAAGCCGAGCAAAAAGCCTGAAACATACCATGCAGTTCCGTCGCCGGAATCAGGCTGCTGACATACTCATCCACAAAATCATAAAAAAACAAAATCTCACTGTTATCAGCCGCCCGATCCTTTAACCACTGACAATGCCGGTACCCAACCTGATAACTGTCCAGGCAGTTTTGCACCGATCCAACGAAATACCGGCAGCAAATCCCCTTCTTTCTCACATCGTCCGCAAAAGACTCCACATAGGCCCTGATCTCATCCCGGTATCTACCGGGCATCTCCTTCACCCCGCACCCAACAGCCTTAAATATCAAAACCATCCCTTCACCCGGAATAAAAGAAATATCCCGGCTTCCATGAAGCGGGCTTCGTTTGATCCCCGCCAGCAGCTGCTCCTCTATCTTGTAAAGCTCCGTCTTCTCCGCCGTCTGAACATCTGCAAGAATCGGTATCCTCATCACATTCTTCTCATAATTCAGTCTCTTCGCCAGCTGATACAGCTCATCCCTGTCCCGGTACCCGCCGTACAGCAGGAAACCCATAAACTTCTCTTTCTCATTCCTGCGCCTGGCCATATCCTCCTTATAATGCTCATATTCCAGCATGGTCTCCACCGCCATCTTCATCACCAGCGCGATAGGCTTAATCTCCCGGGCCTTCCCCGTAATCCCGATCACCCCGATCCGCTTCCGGTTCTCGACGATAGCAATATTAACCCCTTCCTTCACCCCCAGAAACTCGTCCTTTTCACTGACGCTGATCTCATCCCCCTCCCCCTGAAGAATCCGATAAGCGACCTCATGAAAGCTCCCCACTCTCTCCTCATCCTTACTGGCGATGATAATCCCCTTTTCATCCATAATATTCACATTATAATCCGTATAATTCCGGACCCGTTCCATAAACTTCCCGGCCAGAACCTTATCCAGCATACCCTGCCTCCCTATTCCAATCAAAAGCGAAAACCACTTATCGTAACAATCACAGCTTCCCCAAGAAGCCCTCTTTTCTATATTATACCCGAAACATCCCCCCACAACAATACCGCCGCCCCCATCCCCCACCAAAAACACCGAAGCATACGCCTAGCCATAAAAAGGTTTTCCCAAAAGTATGGAGGGAGCCGGCTGTTCTGGGGGCGGGCTGCAGGCGGAGAAGGACTCAGCCGGCGGTCCCCCCGGATAGGTGCGGGAGAGCATCCGCCGGTTCCGGCACATAGGGCGCCCGACAGAAATCTAAATGAAATCTGCCCCGGCTGTTATGGGCGGAATTCTGTTTTCCAAACAGAATTCCGGTGGCTTCTGAGCTGCGAATGCATCAAGCATTCGGAGCGAATAAGCCACGCACCCATAACAGCCGGGGCAGATTTCATTTAGATTTCTATCGGGAACAAGCCCTAAGTGCCGGAACCGGCGGATACTCTCCCGCACCTATCCGGGGGGACCGCCGGCAGAGTCCTTCTCCGCCTGCAGCCCGCCCCCAGAACAGCCGGCTCCCTCCATACTTTTGGGAAAACCTCCCCCTATTCCCTACGCAAAGCCTCAATCGGGCTCAACTTCGCCGCTTTCCTGGCCGGATAAATTCCAAAGAACAATCCCACCGCGGTAGAGAACAGAGTAGCCACAAGAATGGTACCAAAGCTGGTCTTCGGAGCAATCGTACCGCCGGAAAGCATTCCGATCAGCGCCGCCCCGCCTACTCCAACCAGGATTCCGATAATACCGCCGATGACGGTGATAATCGAAGATTCGGCCAGGAACTGAAGCATAATCGATCCCGTTCTGGCGCCCAGCGCTTTCCGGATACCGATCTCCCTGGTACGCTCGGTTACGGAAACCAGCATGATATTCATAACGCCGATACCGCCTACCAGCAGGGATATGGCCGCCACCAGAGCGATAAAGGTAGTAATCATATCCAGCATACTGTTGATCTGTGACATCTGGTCGTTAAAGTCCTGCATCATATAAGCGCCGGTTCCAGCGTTCTGATGTCTGGCCTCCAGCATCCGCATGGCTTCATCGGCCACAGCCCCGGAATACTTATTACCTTCTGTTACGATGTAAATACTGTAGAACCCGTTATCCTCCGGATAATAGTCAAAGGCCGACATGGCCGTGTACGGCATCTCTATGCTCATGGGCATTCCGTCATAGGTGTAACTCACGAACGTTCCGTTTTCCACCTTTTTGACGCCTACGATAGTTACTTCTTTTGTAATATTCCAGAGCGTAACTTCCATGGTCATGCCGATGACATCGTCCGTTCCAAACATGGCGATCGCGTCTGTCTGACTGATGACGCCTACCAGCCTGCCGTCTTCAAAGTCTTCCTGGGTAAAATAATGTCCCCGGGCAATATCCTGATTCATAACATATTGATAATCAGGGGTTCCTGACGTAATCTGCAAGTCGAAATTTCCTTTTCCGGTCAGTACGCTGCCGTAGAACCCTTCTGAAGGGGTTACCCCTTTTACATGTTCGATCTTGCTTTTGATCGCGTCGATATCTTCCTGGGTAATATAACTGCTGCCGCCCTCGGCGTTCTCATTTACATAGATATATACCTGGCCTCCGGCGATGGCGTTCAGTTCATCGCTGAACTGGCTTTTCACACCGGTACCGATCGACATGATCGCGATAACCGAGGCGATACCGATAATGATTCCCAGCATGGTCAGAAAGGAACGTCCCTTATTGGACCGGATATTATCTATGGCCATCTTGAGATATTCTAATAGTTGTGCCATATGTTACTGCTCCTTCCTGCTACTCCTGTACGGCTCCTGCCGCATCAGCCTGAGCCGCGTCTGTCCCCGCTCCGGCTGCGCCTGCCGCTCCTGCGTTCTCATCCACCGGATTTACCTGCATACCTTCCTGCATATTGACCGTAACGCTGGTGATGACCTGATCTCCCTCGTTGATTCCTTCTTTTACCTCGATATATTCATCCGAAGAAATGCCGGTGGTCACCATTCTCTTGGCTATCTTCCCATCCACTACCACGTAGCAGAAAGTTCCGTCTGTTCCTGTGTTGATCGCCTCCGCGGGTACCAGCACAACATTTTCCGCGCTGTCGCCCTGAACGGACACCTTGGCCTCTACGCCCAGATAGATATTTTCATCCGGATTGTCAAATTTCACTTCCGCTGCCACGACCGGGGTTCCCTTTTCGTTGACGGAAGCCATCCGGTTGATTCTGGTCACCTCACCGGTGTATTCTTTTCCCACCATGGTGATGACCGCTTTCTGGCCTACCGCGATTTTTTCCAGATCGTATTTAGACACATTGATTTCCAGAACCACATCCTTGTTGCTGGATATGGTGAACAGCTCGCCGCCCTGTGTGGTCGGTCCGCCCTGCTGCGCGCTGACCTTGGTTACCACGCCGGAGAAATCCGCAGAGATTCCTTCGCGTCCTTTTTCCAGCAGTTCTTCCACGCTCAGACCGCTTAGCTTGGTCAATTCATTATTCGCTTTTAACTGAGACGCCGCGTTTCCGGTCAAAATGGAAGCCTCGGCGGAAGATTTCTTCGCCTCATACTCGGATTTTTTCGCCTGCAGTTCCGCCAGCTCGGAATTCGCGCTCTCCAGGCGTGCCTGCAATTTCGCGTCAGCGGTGTATGTAGGCATCTCGCTGGCCGGAGACTGTGTAGGCACGGGAGTCGGAACCGGTGTCGCATTTGGATCCGCGGGGTCCGGTGTAGCGGTCGGAACCGGTGTGCTCTGAGCCTCCTGCTGCTGTTCATTTTTCCAATCTTCCAGTTCCTGCTGGAATTCTATGGCATCCGCATTCATCGCATCCTGAATACGGGTAATCTCATCTTTCTTTTCCCGGATCTGCTGATCCAGCGTATCCAGATTTGCTTTCGCATCGTTTAAGTCGGCGCTGCCTTCCCGGCTCTTCTGCACGGAATCCTGATACCCGTACTGGCTGGCCGCCTGCTGAAGCTCCGCCTCTTTATTTTTATCTTCCAGATCCGTCAGATCGAATACGACCAGTTTGTCGCCCTCCGACACGGGATCTCCTTCTCTTACATTCAGCTCCTGGATGGTTGCGTTGACCGGCGAAAAATAGGTTTTTACTTCCTCGCTCTTAACGATTCCGCTGGTATCCAGTGATGTCTGGACATTTCCTTTAATGGCCGCCGCTACATTTACCGACGGATAAACAGGCTTCTGAAATAATTTCGGAACCACAAACAACACGAGTAACGCCAGAACTATTCCCAGCGCGATCAGAATCCGCACCAGATGTTTGTGCTTTTTGCGGGGCTTAGGTGCCATCGGCGCTGCCGGCGCCGTCATTTGTGCAGGCGTCCCTTCTGCTCTATTCTGCTTTTTCATTTTCCACACACTCCTCACTCTTGTTAAAATAATCAGCTTCGACATAACCGTCTTTGATCCGGATCACCCGTTTTACCTGCGCGGCAATGTCATTATCATGTGTAATCAAAATCACTGTTCTTCCCGTCCGGTGCAGTTCCTTTAACATTTTTAAAATGTCGGCGCTGGACTTGGAATCCAGATTACCGGTCGGTTCGTCGGCCAGTATCACCGGAGGCTTCGCTGCCACGGCCCGGGCGATGGCCACTCTTTGCTGCTGCCCGCCGGACATCTGGGACGGCTTGTGATCCATACGATGGGACAAACCTACCAGGTTCAATGCTTCCACCGCCAGTTCATGCCGCTGTCTCTTTCCGATTCCCCGGTATATCAAAGGCAGCTCCACATTTTCAATGGCAGTCAGATTAGCGATCAGATTAAAACCCTGGAAAATAAAACCAATCTCGCGGTTCCGGATATCCGACAATTCATTATCCGTCAAGACCGAAACATCCTGGCCGTTCAGATAATATTGACCGGATGTCGGTACATCCAGACATCCCAGCATATTCATCAAGGTTGATTTACCGGAACCGGAGTGTCCGATAATCGCCACAAATTCTCCCCGATCAATCTCCAGGCTGACATGGTCCAGAGCGCGCACTTCATTTTCGCCCGGATTATAGATCTTGCTAAGATCCTGCACTTGAATGAGCATATCCATGTTCCCTTCACTTCTTTCTAGTTTTTGTATTACTTGATTAATACAATAATACGAACTCTTTATTTTGTCAACATATTTTTTCCATCTGTGAGTATACCAGCGGTTTCTTTATTTTCAGTTTAAGAAATTCAAAAGTTTTTCTAAAGAATACGCAGGATTGCTTTTTATTCCATAGGAAACGCCATCAGAACCCTTCCTGATGGCGTAATCTGCGCAGCTCATATCTGCGTTTTCCACTTTCCCACTCAATTCTGTCCATTTCCGTTTCCAGTCTGAGTCCTGGTACCTCCTGCGCTTTTCCCTGCTCGTCGATGGCTACCATCACCACATAAGCGGTGTTGATCAGACGCCTCGTGCCGTTCAGCGCTTCCACATAAGTATCTACCCGGATCTCCATGGAGGTCCGCCCTACATAAGTGACTTTTCCTATTAATACAATCGTCTGGTTTTTATACGCAGCGTGTTTGAATGTCAAATGATCGATGGCCGCGGTGGTGATCTCCATTCCGCAGTGCCTTCTGGCTACGATTCCCGCCATCTCATCGATCCACTGCATGAGCATTCCGCCGAACAGCCTTCCATAACCATTGATATGTTTGGGCAGTAATACATATGCCTGTTCTGTCTTGGAATCATCTACTCTCCTCGTAATCATGGTGTCAGCCCTCGCTTTCTATCTTTTGATTATAGACTTGCCGGGCAGGCTTGTAAACATGTAATTCGGTGGAAATCAAGAGCGCCTTCCCGGTTCAGCGTCCCCTGTGAAGGATAGGGCTGATATATTTGTATAGAAGGAAGGTGATCAGGGAGACCACGACTCCTTTCAGAATATTAAAGGGGGCTACCATCAGGATTACAAAGGCGGGCAGGCTTTTCACAACCGGATTGATCGCAGATCCCATCTCAATAATGGAGTCTAAAGGCCATCCAAATGCGGAAGCATACGCGGGAAGCAGGACGTAGGCATTGAGAAAACAGCCCAGGATCGTCATGGTTACAGTGCCTGCCGCCATTCCGATGATCGCGGTTTTCCTGGATTTGCGGCGTTTGTAGATCATGCCTGCGGGCAGGATGAAGGCGCAGCCGATCAGGAAGTTGGCGGCCTCGCCGACCCCGGCTGTTATCGTACCGTTGATAACCAGATTTAACAGGATCTTGACCAGTTCAATGAGGATTCCGGCCACAGGACCCATGGCGAAACAACCGATGAGGACCGGAACCTCGCTGAAATCCAGCTCATAGAAACTGGGCGCCAGGAAGGGTAATGGGATTTCAAACAGCATTAATACCGTGGCGATGGCGGACAGCATGCCGATCTGGACGATGGTGCGGACATTGACTTTACTTTTTTTGACGACTCCTACGTTTGTGCTCATGTTTGCATTCTCCTTATCAATATAAAATGTGGATTGGTGTTTATAAGGATTTTCCTGGTGGTTTACGTATTTTTAAATAGGGATCATTCTTAATGGGATGCCTTAATGGGATGTCGTTATGACGCCGTTATGATGTCTTTCCCAAATATATATAATACCCGAAAAAAATAGCCCTGAATGTGATATTCAGGGCATTGTTATTAGACTTATGTACGGAATCTTACTGTCTCAGAAACGGAATCAGCAATGGTTACCGTATCTTTCTTCTTTCATCCAGACTTTACTGTCGGTTCCGGAATTGACGCGTTTCTTAATGAAACGGCGCTCACCAGATCAGCCGCCTTGCGGCGGGTCGCGGACTTTACCGCCGGTCGGGAATTCTTCCATTCACGGAAGTCACCCTGCCCCGAAGAATCTCCTTATGCAGTTCATTGTTATCATACTGCGGTCTGAGGCGCTTGTCAAGATTTATGTCCGGCATTTTCCGGCATTTTTCCGTCAGGCTATAGGGAATAAGCCACAGGAGGCTGTCGCACTCACTTAGCGTTCTTCCTGGAGGCTTCGTATGTCCTCTGCTTACGCCTTGGAACCGCGGGCGGTATACGGGGACGCCCCGGGTGACCGGGTTCTTTTGTATCTCCCTGGGGGCGCATAGGGCGGCTGTGAATACGCTTAGTGAAATCGGAAAGCCGGATTCAGGATGCACGGCGGACTTCACGTCCGACGGGCAAGAGCCTCTGAACCGGGAACACATCACGTGTTCCTGGTGAATAGGCTCGGTTCCTGAACCCGGCTTTCCGATTTCACTTAGCGGATTCCAGCGTTAGCCCTCCGCGCTCCCAGGGAGATACAAAAGAACCCGGTCACCCGGAGCGTCCCCGTATACCGCCCGCGGTTCCAAGGCGTAAGCAGAGGACATACGAAGCCTCCGGGAAGAACGCTAAGTGAGTGCGACAATCCACAGCGGATGATCTATAGGATCATCGTCAGCTGAATTCTCTTTTTCGCCAGATCCACGCTCATAACCTTTACCTCTACTATGTCGCCGACGCTGACTACTTCCAGCGGATGCTTCACAAACTTCTTATTCGTCAGCTGGGAAATGTGCACCAGGCCGTCCTGATGGACACCGATATCAACGAACACTCCGAAGTCGATGACGTTGCGGACCGTGCCTTTGAGCACCATTCCCTCGGTCAGGTCTTTCATTTCCAGCACGTCCGTGCGCAGGATCGGCTTTGGCATCTCCTCTCTGGGGTCGCGGGCCGGCTTTTCCAGTTCCTTTACGATATCCCGCAGGGTGATCTCACCGATTTCCAGTTCCCGGGACAGTTTCTTATAATCCCGGACCTGACCGGTAATGCCGCCGAGCCGGCGTTCTTTGATATCTTCCATGGTATAGCCTAACTTGTCCAGCAGCTTCTTTGTGGCTGCGTAGCTCTCGGGGTGCACGCTGGTGGCATCGAGGGGATTGCCGCCGTCCATGATTCTTAAGAAACCGGCGCACTGCTCATAAGCTTTGGGACCAAGCTTGGCTACCTTGAGCAGGCCTTTTCGTTCCTTGAACCTGCCGTTTTCCTCGCGGTAGGCCACGATGTTCTGGGCGATGGTTTTGGAGATGCCGGAGATATAGCCCAGCAGGGAGGCGGAGGCGGTGTTAAGATCCACTCCCACTTTATTTACCACGTCTTCCACTACGCCGTTTAACTGTTCGCCCAGCTTTTTCTGGTTCATATCATGCTGGTACTGGCCTACGCCAATGGATTTGGGATCGATCTTGACCAGCTCGGCTAAGGGGTCCTGCAGCCTCCTGGCGATGGAAGCGGCGCTTCTTTGTCCCACGTCGAAGTTGGGGAACTCTTCCGTGGCCAGCTTGCTTGCTGAGTAGACGGAGGCTCCGGCTTCGTTTACGATCACATACTGTACCCGCTGGGGGATCTCTTTTAATAGCTCCACGATAATCATCTCGGATTCTCTGGACGCGGTTCCGTTCCCAACGGAAATCAGGGTAATATGATATTTTTCAATCAGTTTCTTTAAGATTTTCTTAGATTCCTCGACTTTGTTCTGAGGCGCCGTAGGATAGATGACCGTGGTGTCCAGCACCTTACCGGTGGCGTCCACCACCGCCAGCTTGCAGCCGGTCCGGAATGCGGGGTCCCAGCCAAGCACCACCTGGTTCACGATCGGGGGCTGCATGAGCAGCTGCTCTAGGTTTTTGCCGAACACCCGGATGGCTCCGTCTTCGGCCTTCTCCGTCAGGTCGCTGCGGATTTCCCGCTCGATGGCGGGCGCAATCAGACGCTCGTAGCTGTCTGCCGCCACTTTTCTTAGCACAGGCGTTGTGTAGGGGTTGTCCCTGGTAATCACCTGTTTTTCCAGATACCGAAGGATCTGCTCTGTGGGAGCCTCTATTTTAACGGTCAGGAATTTTTCTTTTTCTCCGCGGTTCAGCGCCAGAATCCGGTGGCCCACGGCTTTGGCGACCGGTTCTTCGAAGTCATAGTACATCTCATAGACAGACTGAGCCTTCTCATCCTTAGCCTTGGACACCAGTCTGCCGGACTGCACCGTGGCTTTCCGGATGTAACTGCGGTAATCGGCCTCGTCCGAAATCAGCTCCGCCAGAATGTCTTTCGCACCGGCAATGGCTTCTTCTACCGTGTTGACTTCCTTCTCCGCGGAAAGGTAATTCGCAGCTTCCTCTTCCACCGGCTTGTCCGTCAATTGCAGCTGAATCACCGCGGCCAGGCCTTCCAATCCTTTTTCTTTTGCGATCGTTGCCCGCGTGCGGCGTTTTGGCCGGTAAGGCCGGTAGAGATCATCAACCACAACCAAAGTCTGGGCGGCCAGAATCTGGGCTCTTAGTTCCTCTGTAAGCTTCCCCTGCTCTTCAATGCTGGTCAGCACCTGCTGCTTCTTTTCCTCCAGATTTCGAAGGTAAGTCAGCCGCTCTCCCAAGTTACGAAGCACCTCGTCATTTAAAGATCCGGTCGCTTCTTTCCGGTAACGGGAAATAAACGGAATCGTATTGCCCTCGTCCAACAGTTTCACGGCGGCGTCCACCTGCTCGATCCGCACCCCTAATTCTTTTGCCAGTACCTCATTAATATTCATAAAATGCTCCTTTGTAAACAGTTATCTAAACACTAATTATAAATCATCCAAAACTGCGATTCAAGAAAGAATTGTTTTTCGGTGATCCAGGTGTTACAATAGGGGCAGTATCCATAATAATGCTAAAAGGAGAGAAAACCTTTATGGAATATAATAACGATCCGAACTCGAACTATAATCCTTACCAGCAGGATCCCTATGGGCCGAAGACTCCTCCGCCCTATAATCCCAATTACCAGCAGCCGCGGCCCAACGGAATGGCTACCGCCTCCATGGTAATCGGTATCCTGTCGATCGCCGGACTATGCTGCGGCGGACTGGGCGGGCTTATGCTGGGTTCACTTGCTCTGATCCTAAGTCTATTGTCCAGGCGTTCTTCGGAGCCCAGAAGCTCTCAGGCGCTGGTTGGTATGATTACAGGTATCATCAGTATGGTTATGGGATTTGTCATTTTCCTCATTTATCTGATCGTGATCTTCAGCTCCTCAGAATTTGAGAGTATGTATAAACAATACTACGATACCCTTCCTTACGGCGGTTACTACAACGATTTTGACTACGAAGGGCAGTTTGATTTTAACGGCCTGGATGTAAACAGCCCGAAGGATGTCTGAACCTGCCGCACCGGACCATATTTATGAAATCTTATAGAAATTGGAGTGTATATCATTATGAAACGAACTTCCGCCCAATTGAAACAAATGGCAAAAGACAGGCTGCTTGGTAACTACGGAATGTGTATCGCTCTGTCTATCATCGTAAGCGTAATCTCCTCCGCAGTGATGTTCCTCTGCGAATTTGCCACCGGCATTTACCGCTACCCGATGTCCCCCGCCCCATATATCCTGTATTTTGTTCTGGTGATCATTCTGTCGCTGTTGATTTCTGTTTTCAGCGCCGGGCTCACCTATTATTATATGAATCTGTGCCGGGGCCGCAAAGCGGATATCGGTAATCTGATGTTTGCCTTTAAGCACCACCCGGACAAATTTATTCTGGTCTCTTTGCTTCTTTTTTTAATAACTTTCCTGTGCCTGGTTCCCGGTTACGTGGTCTTGTTTGTCGGGATTTTCACACGGACCGGTTCTGAACTTCTAATGGCATTTATAGCCATTGTGCTGCTGATCGCCGGCGTAGTGTTCGATTATATCCTGATGCTGATGTTCTCCCAGCCCTATTATATCCTGCTGGATGATCCGACAAAGGGTGTGATTCAGTCTATGAAAGAAAGCGCCCAGCTTATGCGGGGGAATAAAGGACGGTTTTTCTATATTAATTTAAGTTTCATCGGCTGGATGCTTTTAGGCGCGCTGTCCTTTGGGATCGGCATGCTCTGGGTCAGCGCTTACTTATCCGCCACCCAGGTGTATTTCTACCTGGATATTACCGGTGAACTAGACCGTCCTGCTGAGCCGGTTATAGATGTCCAGCCGGAACCACAGCAATATATGTATTGATCGGGGAATCAGAAAGCCGGGTTCAGGATGCCCGGCGGACTTCACGTCCGACGGGCAAGAGCCTCTGAACCGGGAACACATCACGTGTTCCTGGTGAATAGGCTCGGTTCCTGAACCCGGCTTTTCGATTCCCCTTAGCGCAAGCCCTCCGCGCTCACGGGGAGACACAAAAGAATCCGGCTGCCGGGAGCATCCCGGTACACCGCCACACTCCCCGGCCCTTAATCAGCGGGCATACCCAATCCCGAGGAAGAACACTGGATCTGTGCAGCGTCTGTCCGGTCTTTTTTCATTCTTTAATCTTCCAGTCCAAAATAATCATGCACGGCCACCATGGCTTTTTCTGCTTCACTCTCATTGATGAGAACCGTTACCCTGATCTCTGAGGTTGATATCATCTTAATATTAACCCCCGCGTTGTACAGGGCTTCGAACATCTTGGCAGCCACACCCGGATTCGACATCATGCCGGCTCCGATCACAGATACCTTCGCCACATTATCTTCAAACGTAATCTTTTGGGCGGTGATCCTGCTCTTGTTCTCTTCCAGAGTATCCAGCGCTTCCCTTAAATCCGTACGGTCCACGGTGAAGGAGATATCCTTGGTCCCGTCCCGGCCGACAGACTGCAGGATAATATCTACATTAATGTTTTTACGCGCCAGCACATTGAACAATTTGAACGCGATGCCCGGTTCGTCTTTTAATCCGATCACGGATATTCTGGCCGTATTTTTATCAGCGGCGACTCCGCTTAATAACATTCCTTCCACTTTAACTTCCTCCTTCACAACTGTTCCTTCAGCGGTATTTAAACTTGAACGCACGACTAACGGCACTCCATACTTCTTTGCCATTTCCACAGAGCGGTTGTGGAGCACTTTTGCTCCCAGCGTAGCCATCTCCAGCATTTCATCGTAGGTGATTTCCTTTAATTTCCTGGCATTGGGCACAACTCTTGGATCAGCGGTGTAGACGCCTTCCACGTCTGTATAGATCTCGCAGGCGTCCGCACGAAGCGCAGCCGCCAGGGCTACCGCCGTGGTATCGGAGCCTCCCCGGCCCAGCGTCGTTAAATCATCATATTTATTGACTCCCTGAAAGCCGGTGATGATAACGATTTTTCTGCTGTCCAGCTCGTGCCGGATCCGCTCGGAGTCGATTCTTTTCAATCTTGAATTCCCGTATTTGGACGTCGTGTGCATGGCTACCTGGAATGCATTTAGGGAGACGGCAGGTACTCCCAGATAGTCCATAGCCATAGCCATCAGCGCCACACTGGTCTGCTCACCGGTAGTCAGCAGCATATCCAATTCCCGCTTAGATGCAAGGGGGTTGATGTCATAAGCTTTCGCCAGCAACTGGTCCGTGGTTTTTCCCATAGCAGAGAGCACCACCACAATATCGTGACCGCGTTTATAATCCTCAATGCATCGTTTCGCCACGTTCATGATTCTCTCTTTATCAGCCACTGATGAGCCGCCAAATTTCTTAACAATCAGCATATTTACCTCCTATGCCGCACGATTCACGGCGTATATTCTACTGTCCGGAAAACAGATAATCTATCATCTGATAGCCTTTGTCCACACGATTCCCGCTCATCTTGGCTTCCCGCTCATTGTATTTCCAGCTATAGGAGCCGGGAGCGCCGCTGTCATACAGCAGGTAGGGAACCGGATCCGATGTGTGCGTCCTGACACAGATCGGGGTGGGGTGGTCCGGCATAATCAGCATGCGATAGGGCTCTCCGGACGCGCTTAGCTTCTCCTTTAACGGTCCTATGACGCGGCCGTCCAGGTATTCGATGGACTGCACTTTACGCTCCACACTTCCCTGGTGCCCCATCTCATCGGGAGCCTCCACATGAACGTAGACAAAATCGTAACCCTCTTTTAAAAGCACATCGGCCGCCGCCTGGGCTTTGCCTTCGTAGTTGGTATGTAATGTGCCGTCCGCGCCTTCCACGATAATATTTTTCATGCCGGCGCCTACAGCGATCCCTTTCAGCAGGTCTACCGCGGAAATCATGGCTCCTTTTTTATGATTTTTCTCTTCAAAGGAGGACAGGGCCGGCCGGGTTCCGGCTCCCCAGAACCACAGGGAATTGGCTGGGTTCAAGCCCTTTTCCTTTCGCGCCTGATTTACCGGATGATTGACCAGTATGTCGTAGCTTCTCTTCATCATATCTTTCAGAACCGGATCCGTCGGAAGATATTTCCCGATCTTCTGCCCCAGCACATCATGGGGCTGCGCCAGATCGATCACCTGTCCCCGGTCCCAGATCAGCAGATGCCGGTAGCTGGTTCCCACGTAAAACTTATACATAGCGGTCTCCAGTTCCGCCCGCACCGCTTCCAGAAGCTGCGCCGCTTCCTGGGTGCTGATCTCTCCTGAGCTGTGATCCAGAATCACTTTGTCCTCATAAGGCGCGTCATCCTCCGTCAGGGTGACGATATTACAGCGCATGGCGATGTCGGTGGGTTTCATGTCCACTCCGATACTCAGCGCTTCCAGCGGGGAACGGCCGGTATAGTAATCTCTGGGATTATAGCCCAGTACCGCCAGATTGGCCGTGTCGCTTCCGGGCTTCATCCCCTCCGGTATGGTCTGCACCAGGCCGATCTCAGAAACAGCCGCAAGCGCATCCATTACCGGCGTCTTCGCATATTCCAGAGGCGTCATGCCTCCCAGTTCCTCTATGGGACGGTCTGCCATACCGTCCCCCAACACTACAACATACTTCATACTATCCTCCAGTGCCGCATTTTTTGCGTCTCATTAAAATTAGTGTTTAAATACGCTCTTCCACACGGATTCTTTTCAATATGCCAGGCACTTTCGCCGCTTTTTCCTCATAATCCGCCTCGCTCATCAGCCCTGTGACGAATCCGAACTCATCCTTGTATTCGGGAACCTGTACAAGCTTCACATCCCCGAACACTTCTTTTATTTTCCCCAAATCCGTGTCCGCGTTTCCGGAAATCCGCACAAAGAACTTACTTCTGGATTCCGCGATGTCACCCAGCTCCAGCTTCTGGCTGCTCCAGGATACCATGATGTTCCGGTTCTGGTGCTTCGCCGCGTCGATCACATCCGAAACCACTGCGCTGGCGGTCGGCAGTTTGCCGGCTCCGCTGCCATAGAACATCACGTCTCCTAACACATTCCCGTGCAGGAAAATAGCGTTAAATACGCCGCTCACGCTGTAGAGCGGATGATCTTCATTTAACAGAAAAGGGGCAACCATCGAATAAAACCGCCCATTCTCCTTCCGGCTGGTCGCCAGAAGCTTAATGGCCATTCCCATCTGCTTCGCATAGGCGATGTCATGTACCGTGATCTTCGTGATTCCTTCCGTATAGATATCCTGATAATCCACCTGCTGTCCCGCGGCCAGCGATGTTAAAATCGCAATTTTCCGGCAGGCATCATAGCCTTCCACATCCGCCTCAGGATTGCGCTCCGCGTAACCGCGGTCCTGCGCTTCCTTCAAAACCGTATCAAATTCCAGTCCCTCTTCCGACATCTTGGTCATGATATAATTCGTCGTACCGTTCAGTATACCGGTAATCTCGTCGAATTCATCCGCTGTCAGAGATGAATTTAAAGGCCGGATAATTGGTATTCCGCCGCCTACGCTGGCTTCAAACAGATAGTTGATATTCTTTTCCTTGGCAATCGCCAGCAGCTCGGCTCCGTGCTTCGCAACCAGCTCCTTGTTGGAGGTGCAAACGCTTTTTCCCGCCAGAAGGCAGCGTTTGGAGAATGTATAAGCCGGTTCCACACCGCCCATTGCCTCCACGACGATTTTAACCTCCGGATCATTTACAATCGTCTCAAAATCATGCACCAAAACCGGTTCCACCGGATCTCCCGGGAAATCCCTCAGATCCAGAACATACTTCACCCGGATCTCCTGGCCGGCCTTCTGATCGATGCTGCTCTGATTTGTATCTAATACTTCCACAACTCCGGACCCTACCGTTCCGTATCCCAATACCGCGATTTTAATCATCTCGTCACTCCCTAGCTAATATTTTAATATAATGAATTCCATTGTTGCGCTCAATCGTATCCAGCATTTCCGTCACATCCCCGGTTGTCGGTAAAATATCCACGCTGAGGGTCAGCGACGCGATGCCGTTAACCGGAATACTCTGATGGATAGTCAGAATATTTGCATGAAAATCCGCAACGGTCTTCAGCACCTCAGACAGTAACCCCGGTTCATCGTCCATCTGCATCACAAAAGTAATCGTCTTTCCCCGGACATTATCATGAAACGGAAATATATCGTCCTTGTACTTATAGAAAGAACTCCTGCTGATCCCCAACATTTCCGTTGCCTCCTGTACGGTTTCGACCTTTCCCGACTCCAGCAGACGCTTTGCCTCGATCACTTTCAACAGCACCTCCGGCACTGCCTTTCGTTTCACCAGATAATATTTACTTTCTTCAGCCATATGATCACCTTTCGTGTATGCGTAGGAAATACATTTGTTCTGCCAACAAAGATATTATCATACTTATTGGCTTCATGCAACCTTTTTTTGGGGAGGGCCGGAATGAGGGCCGGGATGAGAGGGAAACGGCGGGGGCCTGGCGGGTGGACGGAACCCCTTGCGGGGCGATATTCGCTTCGGCCGGACCTAAGAACGGGTAACTCCGATGGAGGGAGAACCTCTTATTGGCAGGGCCCGGGACAAACTCGCCAAAAAACGGCTCGGACAGTGTCCCGGGCCCTGCGAGGTTCTCCCTCCATCTGCGTAACCCGTTCTAAGGTCCGGCCTCAAGCGATATCGCCCCGCAAGGGGTTCCGTCCACCCGCCAGGCCCCCGCCGTTTCCCTCTCATCCCTGCAACTCATAAGGCCGGCTTCCATGTTCCACAGACCGGGTTATTGTTTTTTCTATTTTTCTATTCTTTATATGCTTTCAATTCGTAATGTAACAAAGGAAAGATTTCATTATGAATAGATCAACTGTTGACTCACAAGCACCTGAATCTCAAACTGCAGTAGTGTAGGAGCGGGCTGTCGTAAGGACCGGCCCGGAGGGCGGCGGCTCAAAAGTAACCGGGACCATATCGCTAGAGGCCGTATCTTAGAACGGGTTACGCAGAAGAGGGCGAAACCTCGCAGGACCCGGGGCACTGTTTGAGCCGTACTTTGGCGAGTTTGCCCCGGGTCCTGCTAATAAGAGGTTTCGTCCTCTTCGGAGTTACCCGTTCTTAGGTACGGCCGATGCGATATGGCCCCGGTTACTTTTGAGCCGCCGCCCTCCGGGCCGGTCCTTACGACAGCCCGCTCCGGCCCTCACTCCGCCGTCTTTTTATTCGAAAGGCTCTGCCATTTCAGATAAGCGCTGATGAAGGGGTCCAGATTTCCGTCCATGACGCTATCTACGTTGCCGGTTTCTTCTCCGGTGCGGTGGTCTTTGACCATGGTGTAGGGCTGCATGACATAAGAGCGGATCTGGTTGCCCCATCCGATCTCTTTGATTTCACCGCGGATGTCGGAGATTTTATCTGCATTCTCCTGCTTTTTCAGCATATAGAGTTTTGATTTTAACATCTGCATGGCTTTGTCTTTGTTGCTGTGCTGGGAACGCTCGTTCTGGCACTGTACCACGATTCCGGTGGGAATGTGGGTGATTCGGATCGCGGAGGAGGTCTTGTTAATATGCTGGCCGCCGGCGCCGCTGCTTCGATAGGTATCGATCCGGATGTCGTCGTCGTTGATCTCTACGTCCAGATCTTCTTCGATATCGGGCATTACATCGCAGGAGGCAAAGGAGGTCTGCCGTTTTCCCGCGGCGTTAAAGGGCGAGATGCGGACCAGACGGTGGACTCCCTTCTCGGATTTCAGATAGCCGAAGGCGTTTTCTCCCGATACCTGGAAGGTGACGGATTTAATCCCCGCTTCGTCTCCGTCCAGATAGTCCAGCACTTCCAGGGAGTAGCCCTTGGACTCGGCCCACCGGCAGTACATCCGGTAGAGCATGCCGGTCCAGTCGCAGGATTCCGTGCCGCCCGCTCCGGCATGGAGCGTGACGATCGCGTCGTATCCGTCAAACTCGTCTGAGAGCAGGGTCTTGATGCGGATCCGGTCCAGTTCGGAACAAAAATCGTCCAGCATCTCCTGGATCTCCGGGATCAGGGACTCGTCATTTTCCTCGTACCCCATCTCGATCATGGTCTGAATATCGTCATAGGTCTGCTCCAGATGGCGGCAGGTCTCTACGTCCGACTTCAGGCCTTTTAATTCTTTCATCAGCTTCTGGGAACGGTCGGTGTCATCCCAGAAACCGGGAGCTTCCATTTCCCGCTCCAGCTCTTCGATTCTCTTCACTTTGACTGCTAAGTCAAAGTGAATCCCTCACTTCCGCTAATGGAGTCTCGTATGAGCCGAGTGTAACTTTAAATTGATCTAATTCTACCATTGCTTCACCTTCTTTCCTGTATTTACCCTGCCGTATGGGTTAACTGCTTTCTATGGTTTCGCTGCTTCCTATGGGTTAGCTGCCTGTTTCACCGTTTTGTCTTGTTTTAAGCCCGGCGGCCGCAGCATTGTTTGTATTTCTTTCCGCTACCGCAGGGGCAGGGATCGTTGGGATAGACTTTCTCCGACTCACGGCGCTTGGGCGCTTTTACGGAGCTGTTGTCTTTGTTCGTTCCGGTCACTTTGGCTACCTGCTCACGTTCCGCTTTCTCTTCCACGCGGATGTGCATCAGAATGCGGACCGTATCTTCCTGGATGCTGGCGGTCATCACGTCAAACATCTCGTATCCCGCCATCTTATATTCTACCAGCGGATCTCTCTGGCCGTAGGCCTGAAGTCCGATTCCCTGGCGCAGCTGGTCCATATCGTCGATGTGGTCCATCCATTTCCGGTCGATTACCTTTAAGAGGAACACACGCTCCAGCTCACGCAGCGTCTCTGCTTCCGGGAACTCCGCTTCCTTGGCCTCGTAGAGCTTTACGCCTTCTTCCTTCAGTTTGTGTTTTAACTGGTTCTTTTTCAGGCCGGCTACTTTCTCCGGGGTGATCGGCGCTACCGGTATGATCTGGCGCAGCATCAGGTTTAATTCTTCCAGATTCCAGTCTTCCGGATCCTGGTCGTCTCCTATAACAGTATCTACACAACTTTCCGTAATATCCGTAATCATCTTGTAGATGGAATCCCGCATGCTCTCGCCGTCCAGCACCCGGCGTCTCTCTTCGTAGATGATTTCCCTCTGCTCGTTCATTACCTGGTCGTATTGGAGCAGATTTTTACGGATTCCAAAGTTGTTGTTCTCAATCTTCTTCTGGGCGGTTTCGATAGCGTTGGACAGCATCTTGTGCTCGATCTGCTCACCTTCCGGAACACCCAGGGTATTAAACATGGTCAGCATCCGCTCGGAACCAAACAGCCGCATCAGGTCGTCTTCCAGGGAAATATAGAAACGGGATTCTCCCGGGTCTCCCTGACGTCCGGAACGTCCCCGCAGCTGGTTATCGATACGTCTGGATTCATGACGTTCCGTACCGATGATCTTCAGACCGCCTGCTTCTCTGGCCGCATCGTCAAGCTTAATATCCGTACCACGGCCGGCCATATTGGTCGCGATGGTCACGGCGCCGTGAACACCTGCCTGGGCGACGATCTCGGCCTCCAGCTCATGGAATTTCGCGTTCAGCACATTGTGCTGGATTCCTTTTTTCTTCAGCATGCCGCTTAAGAGTTCCGAAGTCTCGATGGTAATCGTGCCGACCAGTACGGGCTGCCCTTTGGCATGAGACTCCACGATCTCGTCGATGACCGCTTTATATTTTTCTTTTTTCGTCTTATATACCGCGTCCTGATTGTCCTTACGGATTACCGGACGGTTGGTGGGAATCTCCACAACGTCCATTCCGTAAATCTCACGGAATTCTTTTTCCTCGGTCAGCGCGGTACCGGTCATACCGGATTTTTTGGTATATTTATTGAAGAAGTTCTGGAATGTAATCGTCGCCAGGGTCTTGCTCTCTCTTTTTACCTGCACATGCTCTTTGGCTTCGATCGCCTGGTGCAGACCGTCGGAGTAACGTCTTCCGGGCATCAGACGGCCGGTAAATTCATCCACGATGATGACTTTATCTTCCTGGACCACGTAATCCTGATCCCGGAACATCAGATAGTGGGCCCGCAGCGCCAGAATCATGTTGTGCTGGATCTCGATATTTTCCGCATCCGCCAGGTTTTCGATTTTGAAAAATTCTTCTACCCTGCGAACGCCTTCCGCAGTCAGGTTTACCTGCTTATCTTTCTCATTTACGATAAAATCGCCGGTCTCCTCGATGTCCTCTCCCATAATGGCGTCCATCTTGGAGAATTCTTTGCTCTCCTCACCGCGTTTTAAACGTCTGGCTAACATGTCGCACACTTCATACAGTTTGGTGGACTTGCCGCTCTGGCCGGAGATAATCAGCGGGGTTCTGGCCTCGTCAATCAGAACGGAGTCGACCTCGTCGATGATCGCATAGTGCAGCTCCCGCTGTACCAGCTGGGCCTTATAGATTACCATGTTATCCCTCAGGTAATCAAATCCCAGTTCGTTATTGGTTACGTAGGTGATATCGCAATTATAGGCGACACGCCTTTCGTCATTGGTCATGGAATTTAACACAACGCCAACCTTCAGGCCCAGGAACTCATGTACCTTTCCCATCCACTCCGCGTCACGGTGCGCCAGGTAATCATTGACGGTTACGATATGCACGCCTTTTCCATCCAGCGCGTTCAGATAGGCCGGCAGCGTGGATACCAGCGTCTTACCTTCACCGGTCTTCATCTCGGCAATACGGCCCTGGTGAAGGATGATTCCACCGATCAGCTGTACCCGGTAATGTTCCATATTCAGTACACGCCTGGCCGCTTCCCTGACAGTCGCAAATGCTTCCGGCAGGATATCATCCAGCGTCTCGCCGCTTTCCAGACGCTGCTTGAACTCTCTGGTCTTGTCCCGCAGCTCTTCATCGGACAGGGACATCATCGTATCTCTCATAGCTTCGATTTTATCTACGATCGGATAGATGCGCTTCAGCTCATGGTCGCTGTGGGTACCAAATACTTTTTCTATTAATTTCATACCTTGTTCGCTCCTATTTTATCTTTCTATATGGTCACATATACCACATTGTAACACCATCGGAGGGTGAATTCAACAAACTTCTCGTGAACTTCTGCGGAAATACCCCGGAATTTTTGACTTATACAAAGACAAGCCAGTATGGCCGTAACAGTATCTGTTATTGTTACGGCCTTTTGTTATGGTTTGATTTTAAGTTGGCTTTGTCTTCCGTAGATGGTTCGGTACAGGTGCTCTTTCTTTACGGGCAGTTGTCAGTGAATCTGAGGGGAGTGCGACTTTATGGGGCATTGAGGCGGTTTACAGCATGGTTCACATATACAAGGCGGTTTTGGGGGACAGGGCGGTTCCGGCGGGCAGGGCGGCTTAGGCGGGCATGGGGGGGCCGGCGGACAGGGCGGCTTAGGCGGACACGGAGGTTCCGGCGGACAAGGCGGCTTAGGCGGGCACGGGGGTTCCGGCGGGCAGGGCGGCTTGGGCGGGCATAAGGGCTCCGGCGGATACGGAGGCCTCGGTGGGAACGGAGGATATGGTGGGAACGGGGGATACGGCGGGTACGGCGGTTCTGGGGGATATGGCGGGTACGGCGGATACGGCGGCCGGTCGTTCCCCTGCGGATACATCCACCATGGAATACAGTATGGCCATCCTAAAAAGGGCGGATATTGGATACCGCATATCATACCGCCGGCATTTCCATTATTACCATTGCTATTATTATTGTTATTATTATTGTTATTGTTGTTATTATTGTTATTATTCAGTATTTGAATACCGTCGCCGTGGACTTTCTCCTTACTTACTAATTGAGGATTGGTCAGGCATACACAGATATCAGCAGACTGTGTTACAGTCTCATCTTCGGAGCTGGAGCCGATCGGCTGGTAGTTCAGCGCTGTACTGTTGGGTTTCAGCGTGATTACACGGGTTATCGTTCCGGTCAGGGTTGCTTTTACACGAAAACACAAGCTGTTCGTGCACATGCGCAGCGCGATATAGAATTCCTGGTTTAACCCCGGATTGGTTATCGGGTTACCGCAAAAGTCCATAAGTGTGGCCGTGAAATCATCATCGCATGCGCACAGAGGTTCTATCGTGATCAGAGGCTGGCCTTTATAGTTGGATAAAAGCCGGAATGGTCCTACCATAACCCGGCCGCATACAGAGCGTAATTCATCGGGACATCCGCGGAATATGAAGTAAGGGGCCGCTGTATCATCAGGTATACGGCCTTTGTTGCAGCAGTTGATCAGTTCATTACGGCAGGCGCCGGAAGATACCGCCAGGTTACCGGAGTTACCGTTTTCACCGGAGTCCGCGTAACTGCCGGCCATTTCCAGAAGTTTTAGTACCGCGGCCCGGAGCCGGTCGGACTTGGGATGGGTCCCGCCAGTGGCACAGTCCATAAAGCGTACTTCGTCCGGGGCGATCTGCCCCAGCAGTACCCACAGGGCTGTCTGCACCACGGCATAAGCATCGTTATCATCCAAAGCCGGAGAGGCTTTGTCGTCAACTCCAACCAGCGCGAAGGTATCGGAAGCGTTTACTGTGGGAAACGCGTTTGCCAGTATCCACGCCAGCATCCTTTTTTGCCGGGCAGTGGCATTTGGGAACAAGCTTTCGAATGTTGTACTTTGATAAGGGACGTCGCCATAAGGGCCGTCGGCAAATTTGTCAAGGCAGTACGCCAGCCTCTCATTTCCCTGTGAAGTAAGGAAAAACTGGAAGATCTGATTGTGATCCTCTCTGTTCAGCCGATACCGGGAAGCCGATGTGTAGGACAGGTCACAATAGCTCTCCGGTCCCGCATTTCCGTCAACGGTTCCGGTAATATCAGAACCCTCATATATAAGGAAGGGACGCGACGCAGAAACCAACCGCGTATTATCTATTTCTATCATTTCAATTACTCCTTTTGTTATCCATCGGTAATTAGTTCTTACCTAATTATAGATTATGCCGGTTAAATGAATGAGTTCCGGCAAAGAGGAGTTTTTTCAGCCGGAAGCAGTCCCTGACATTGTTTTCCGGTCCATCAAAAAGCGCTGCCGCTCAGATTTGACTCTGATAACGGCAGCGCACTTTTATTCTATTCGCTTACTGACGGTTCCGATCTATCCCTTTAGAATTCCGGTTCGATCAGCCCGTAGGTATTTCCTTTTCGTTTGTAGACAACATTTACTTCGTCAGTCTCCGCGTTACGGAAAACGAAAAAGCTGTGGCCTAACAGTTCCATTTGAATACAGGCATCTTCCGGATACATGGGTTTCATACCGAATCGCTTGGTACGAATAATCCTGATCTCGTCGTCTTCCTCATAGTCCTTGTCGATATAGGCCTGCTGGAAGTTGCCTGCCGCCTGCTGCTTTTTATCTACGATCTTGTTCTTGTATTTCTTTAACTGCCGCTCGATCACTTCTTCCACCAGGTCAATGGATACATACATATCGTTGCTGACCTGCTCCGAACGGATAATGTTTCCTTTTACCGGAATGGTTACTTCTATTTTCTGTCTTTCTTTCTCTACACTCAATGTTACGATAACTTCTGTTTCAGGAGTGAAGTACTTTTCTAACTTTCCTAACTTGTCCGTAATTGCTGCTCTTAAACCTTCTGTCACATCGATATTTTTTCCGCTGATTATAAAACGCATGATGCTCAACTCCTTTATGAATTATTCCCACATTGGAGCGTTTTACCGCATTCACATATGGTATTATTATTATACCATATTAACAGTTTTTTACAATCATTTTACCGGATCTTTGCATCGATCTCACTTTACCCGGGCGTCAAAACCTCAGCTTCCGTCCCCGTCGCCTGCGGCGCGGGCGTCTGAACAACAGGATAATAACAACTACGATTATGACAGCCAGGACGGCCGCAGCTGCAATGATCCAGGGATTGATCTTCAGAATCCCATGCGCGGAATTATTCCGGTTTAGATTGGTTGACGCCTGGAACTGATATGCGTTCTCAGTGTTTAATACGACACGGCCGGTACCGACATAGTACCCGTTATAGGTATAACGCATGCTGCCGGCCGTCTCATCATCCTGGGCGTCGGGTATGAACACTGCCTCGATCTGATCCCAGCCGGCCGGTCCGGGAATCACGATGTAATCCTCCGGATTGATGCCAAGCAGTGGCTGTTCTTTCATAAAATCGCCCAGCCTTAGTGTATTGTCAGCCGATTCCTGTTCCGCCGGCCGGACTTCCGCCTCGGACAGATTCATCCGCTTAAAGTTCTGGAAGCCGTAGTCCAGCAGCGCTTTCGTATCGGTATATTGACCCGTCTGGGAGGATTTCATAATCACGCAGATCAGATCCATATTGTTTTTGTGGGCGAAGGTGACCAGGGTATAGCCGGCGGAGGCGGTCCAGCCGGTCTTTCCTCCGATCCAGCCGTCGTACGGATATTTCCCATTGGACTTCATTTCGTGATGATTGGCCCTGGCTCTGGGTTCCGGACAGTACTCATCCGCCGGGATCGTGTAGACCATCGTTTGCGCGATCTGCCGGAATACCGGATTTTTGAGGGCCTCCTGGGAGATCAGCGCCATGTCGTAGGCAGTCGTGTAGTGATCCGCATCCGGCAGGCCGCTGGCATTGGTAAAATGGGTATTTTCGCAGCCCAGTTTTTCGGCCTCTTCGTTCATCATGTCCACGAATTTGGACAGGCTTCCCCCCACATGCTCCGCCACCGCGTAGGACACGTCATTTGCGGACGCCAGCATGACCCCGTAGAGGCACTGTTCCATGGTGAGTTTATCCCCCTCGTCGATACCGCCCAGTTTGGCATCCGAGGTGCCCACACTGAATACGGCATCATGAGAAAAGGTCACGGTATCATTCAGAGAACTGTTATTAAGGGCCAGCAAAGTTGTCATAATTTTCGTGATACTGGCCGGATATAATTCTTCGTGACTATTCTTTTCATATAAGATCGTTCCGGTGCTGGCCTCCATGATAATGGCGGACTCCGCCTCCACGCCGGGCCCCTGGGGCCATCCTTCCGGGAATTCCGCGGTTGGCACGGCCGCCTGCGCTGTCTGCGCGGGAGCTATGAGAAGTAAACATAAGATCATGGAAACCATGATATATTTAAATTTCATACGAAACATGGGATCTCCTTTTAACCTGCCTGTATTAAAAATCCGGTGCGAACAAGACCGGATCTTATCTGTAAAATAAAATTTCCGTATTTATTATAGCAGAGAATTTTGTCGGAATTTCTTAACTTTTTGTGAAATCTTTCGTTACTGCACGAAAAATGGAGAATTCTGTCAGAATTCTCCTAATCCGTGATCCGTTTTTTCTTATTCTCTGGACGCTTCGCAAAAATCCAGTACTCTATTATAATCCATGGAGCCGCCAAAAAGATCCAGCGCGCTGCCGATGGTTACATCCAGGCGGTTCTGGCCCAGAATGTATAATTGCTCCAGATGGTCAAAATTCCCAACGCCGCCGGCATAAGTAACCGGAATCCCTTCCCAGCATCCCAGCATATCCACCAGATCATATTCGATCCCCTGCGCCCGGCCCTCCACGTCCGCAGCATGGATCAGGAACTCATCACAATAGGCAGCCAGCTCATCCAGTGTTTCCGGACTCACTTTGACGTCCGTAAAGTTCTGCCAACGGTCCGTTACGATGTAATAACCGTCCTCTTTTCTCCGGCAGCTTAAATCCAGCACCAGATGTTCTCTTCCCACAAGCCGGCTGATGGCCTTCAGATTTTCTTCCTGAATTTTCCCTTCCCGGAATACATAGGAGGTTACGATCACATGGGAAGCTCCCATCCGAAGGTATTCCAACGCGTTGTCCTTTGTGATACCCCCTCCCACCTGGAAATCTCCCGGGCAGGCTTTTAACGCCAGCTCCGCCTGACGCCTTGTCGCCTCATAATAAGGGGATTCCTTGTGGTTCAGTAATATAATATGTCCGCCGCTAAGCCCGTCTTTTTGATAGAACCTGGCATAATAGGCCGCGTCCCGCTCCGATACGAAGTTCTCCAGCGCCTGGTCTCCCTGGTCCCGCAGGCTTCCGCCGACGATTTGCTTTACCTGTCCGTTATGTATGTCAATGCATGGACGAAATTTCATATGCATTTCCCTGCCTTTCTGATAAACGATACTGTTTTATACAGATTTCCGTTTGTGAAGTGGAGCATCTTTCACTTATTATCCTATATGGCAGGGGGATTGTAAATATTTACTTTTCTATTTCTGCTGTCCTCTAATTTTTCTTAAAATTTCTCTTGAAACTGTCCATACCGATGGCCAGCAACAAAACGACACCTTTCACCAGAAGCTGATAATACTCGCCCACGTTCAAAAGGGTCAGGCCATTGTTCAGCAATCCGATCACGATCACTCCGAGAATGGCACCCAGTACATCTCCCTCGCCACCTAGAATACTGACACCGCCCAATACGATACCGCTGATCACATCGAACTCAAAACCATTCCCGGTAGTAGGCTGCCCCGAATTAACTCTGGAAAGCCAGACGATACCGGCAAGGCCTGAGAAGAATCCACAGACACTGTATGCCAGCACCTTCACCTTTGTGGTATTGACTCCTGAGAGGTTGGTGGCTTCCTCGTTTCCGCCGATGCAGTAAAAATATCTTCCTATATAAGTCTTATTTAAGAAAAACGCCCCCAGGACCGCCACAATGATCAGAACAATTACCGGAATGGGGACCGCTCCCACATACCCTTGTCCCAGCACCTTAAAGGATTCGGGAAACCCAAAGATCGGCTGGCCTTTGGAAATAATATAGCTCAATCCTTTCAGCATGTTCTGCATACACAGGGTCGCGATTAGCGGTATTAATTTGCCATAGGCAACCAGAATCCCGTTGAAAGTTCCCAGCAGGGTTGTGATTAAAATCGCCGCAAGGCTTGCGGGTACCGGATGCATCCCCATATTTACCATCATAAATGCACAGACAATATTGACCAGTGTAACCTGTGCGCTGATGGACAGATCGATTCCGCCTGTCAGCATCACACAGATCATTCCAATTCCGGCTATTCCAATCATAGAAATCTGACGGAATACATTCAGAAAATTATCAAGACTTAAGAATGCCGGAGACAACACCGTAAAGAATATGATAATGCCAATCAGCAGCAATATAATTGGCAGTTTACTTGATTTTCCTATTTTTAACGCGATTCCTTTCATCTCTCTCCTCCTTCATTATGTCCCGGATGCCAGTGACAGAATACGATCCTGGCTGAACTCATCTTTGGATAGCTCTCCGGTCTTGCGGCCCTCGCACAATACGATAATACGGTCAGAAACACCGATCAGTTCTTCCATCTCCGACGAAATCATGAGAATACATTTTCCTTCCTCGGCCAGCTGATTCAGCAGCTTGTAGATTTCCTGTTTTGCCCCAACGTCGATTCCTCTTGTAGGTTCGTCGAAAATCAGATATTCGCAATTGGCCCCCAGCCATTTGGCCAACACGACCTTCTGTTGATTGCCGCCGCTTAAGTTCTTGGCTTTCTGCTTCATGGTAGGGGTCTTTATATTCAACGCAGTCTGCTGTTCTTGGGCCATCTTCCCTTCCTGTCTTTTACTGATCATGATTCCCCTGGAAATCCGGGGCAGGGACGGCAGAGATATATTTTCCTGCAGGTCAAAATCCAGCAAAAGCCCCAGCTGCTTTCTGTCTTCCGGGATCAGGCCCATCCCGCAGCGTACCGCCTGCTTCGGGGAACGGATCGCCGTCTGCTTCCCGTCCAGGTAGAGCTCGCCCGCCTCCGGTTTTCTCAGGCCATAGATCAATTGTGCCAGCTCCGTCCTGCCTGCCCCGACCAGACCGCCAAGGCCCAGTATCTCCCCATGCCGGACGGACAGGCTGATGTCCTTCACTCCGTTTCCGGAAAAGTTCCTGATCTCCAGCCCTACTTCTCCGATTCTGCTGTTCCTGGCCGGGAATGTCTCGTTCAGATCCCTGCCCACCATATAATGTATCAGCTCTGTTTTATCCGTATCCTTTGTGTTCAGGGTGGTTATGTATTGTCCGTCCCGCAGCACAGAGATCCGGTCTGTAATCTGGAATACTTCATCCAGTCTGTGTGAGACGTAGATGATAGTCACGCCTGCTTCTTTTAGTTTTAAAACCAACTGCAGCATAGTCTGGACTTCTTCCTCCGTCAAAGCGGCGGATGGTTCGTCCATAATCAGCACTCTGGCATCCTTTGAAAGAGCCCTGGCAATCTCGACCATCTGCTGATAGGCCACGGTCAGCTTACCGACCGGTTTTCTGACATCTATTTTGATACCCAGATCTTCAAATATCTTCCGGGAACGTCTTTCCATCTCTTTCCGCTCGATCATCACGCCTTTTCGAACCGCAGATCCCAGGAAGACATTTTCCGAGACGGAAAGGGCAGGTACCATCATTAATTCCTGGTAAATAATCGCTATGCCCAGATCCTTGGATATCTTTGTATCCATGGCATCTACTTTTTTTCCATCCATGTAGACCGCGCCGCTGTCCGGCTGAATCGCACCGGCAATCACTTTGATCAGTGTTGATTTTCCCGCGCCGTTTTCTCCCATAAGTGCATGGATCTCCCCTTTTCGAAAATCCAGGCTGACCTTGTCAAGAGCTTTTACACCGGGGTATTCCTTCACGATTTCCTGAACCGATAGTATGTTGTTATTTTCCATATCTTCACCCTTTACTTCTGAAATTGGGATTCCTCCTGTTCTTTTAAGCCGCGAAGCCTGCCCTATATAAGGCAGGCTCCGCATGATTCCCGCTATTTCAGATATTCATCCACATTGGAGCTGTCCACGACCTCATTGGGAGTATAATAAACTTCTTCATAGCTGCCGCTAAAAAGCGCCTTTAACGCCTCCATAATTCCATCCGCCTGTCCTTTCGGGCTGCCAAGACTTACCGACATTTTAAAAGGAGTGTTATTTTTGATCTTTGTCAGCGCCTCGTCTGTTCCGTCGATGGAAAAGATACCCACTTCGTCGGCACCTGTTCCTTTTGCTTCCAGCACTTCACTCGCGCCCAACGCTCCTCCGTCGCCAAAACACATAAATGCCTTCACCTCCGGATGAGCCTGCAAAATATTTTCCGCATTCGACATCCCGTCGGTTACATTCGCTGCGGAAGCCGATGCCACTACCTGCGCATTCGGAGCCGTCTCTTTTAATCCTTCTTTCATGCCGTCCACACGGTCGATACATTCTTTGATCGAAGGCCATTCATAGATCGCGACTTCCGTCTTGGCATCCTCTCCGAATGTTTTGTTCAGCCATTCGCCGCAGGCGGTCCCCACCATTTTTCCTACGGTAAAGTTATCATTAATATAGGAAAGATCCGCTTCCGGGAACGAGACCCCGTCCGCCATCATATAGATACCTTTGTCATGGGCTTTCTTTGACACATCCGTCAGAGAATTCGCATCTGCCGGCTGAACGACTACCACATCCACGCCGCTGGTCACAAAGTTCTCAACCTGGGTAATCTGCTTTCCGGAATCCGCGCCATTATCCACCGCCGCGACTTCCCATCCCAGTTCATCGCACATTTCCGTGATATACTGTATCTTGGCTGCCCAGGTGGGATTCGCCAGATCCTGTATCGTATAGCCGATCTTATAACTGCCTTTATCTCCTTTTTGATCCTCCGCCTGATCCGCTTCAGGGGCTGCCGTGTTCTCGTCCGTCCCGGCCTCGGTTTCCTGGGGCGTTGCAGAAGTATCCGAGTTTGCAGGTTCCTCCGCTTTTGAGGTACATCCTGTCGTCATCATGATTCCGGCCACCATAGCTGCCAACACACTTTTCATAAACTTTCTTTTCATTTTTCTTCTCCTTTTTATTTTATATTTTTTAAAACTTTCCTCATTACTTCAAAATCCATTTAATTCCAAGGTGAAACGACGTATTTTCCCATAGATCTTCGTTCCGGACTGCTGAGTATGTCCGCCAGGTCCTCAAGCCCTGCGGTTTCACAAATCATGGACTGTACATCCACCTGTCCGGAGTCAATCAGATCCAACGCCCTCTTCTGGGTATAGGGGTTAATATAGGAGGATTTCAGTTCGATTTCTTTTTCGAATATTTCAAAAGGCCTTATGGTAAGCTCATCGTCAGGCTTCGTGAGGCCGAACATCATCACAACCGATTTTTTCCCCGCCAGATCTATGGCCTGACGGATTGTATTTACATTACCAACACATTCAATGACCGTGTCCAGTCTGCTGATTCCCTGTTCTGCCAACAGCCTTCCGGCATCCGCCCCGATCTGGTTTATACACAGATCTGCTCCCATTTTATGTCCCATTTCGCGTTTTCCTTCTACGGGTTCCAGCAGTACAACCTTGGCCGCCCCCGATAGCTTGGACAGCTGAACCATAAGCAGGCCGATCATTCCTCCGCCGATAACCGCCACATGGCTGCCGGGTCGAATCCCGCACTGGTCAATGCCATGCAGACAGCACGCCAAAGGTTCCGTCATCGCCCCCTGCTCAAAACTGGTGTGTTTCCCCAACCGATATACCTGTCTCTCATCTACGCTGCAGTATTGGGCAAATCCACCGTTTACGGTGGTTCCATAGCCGGTCATGTGCTCGCAGAAATGTGCGATTCCATCACGGCAATACACACAGTTTCCACAGTAATGATTCGGATCCACACTCACTCTCTCGCCGGCTTTTATTTTTGTGACCAATCTTCCTGTCGCTTCGACAACTCCTGAAAATTCATGTCCCAGAATCGTAGGCGGCGTACAGGCTGCCGCTCCTTTATCCCCTTCAAAAATATGTACATCGGTTCCGCATATGCCGCAGGCCTCTACCTTGATCAGAACATCTCTGTCGCCTACCTGCGGCATCGGTACCTCCTCCACCTTAATATCATGCTTTCCATAAAATACTGCTGCTTTCATTGTCTGCCTTCTTTCTTTAAATGTTTGTTTAAAAATTCCAAAACCATATGTTTTGTCTCTTCCTGTATAAATGGCTCATCGGCGTGTTCCGCGCCCTCCAATATACAGCACTCTGCCGGGATTCCCCGGTCGGTCAACGCTCTGTACAGCTCTTCGCTCTGTCTGGGCGGAACCTGTGTATCCGTATCCCCATGCAATAGCATGGTCGGAGGGCACTCATCCTTTAATAAGTTCATGATGTCGGGATATTGTTTAAAATCGGGAGGTACCGGTACAAGCTCCGGGCAAAAATCCATCTCCGATGGTTTTGTCACCGGATAGAAAGCCACAACCGCCTGCACATTTTCCGGAAATTCCTCATATCCACCGGTCTTATACTCTTGGTCCTCGCCGGTCACACCTGCCAGCAGACTCAGATATCCGCCGGCCGATTCTCCGGCCAGGGCAAAGCGCTCCGGATCCAGATTGTATTCTTTAGCATGGGCCCTCAGAAACCGGATCGCTGCTTTGATATCCTCCAGTTGTTCCGGAAACCTGGTACGGCATGTAGTACCGTATTCCACGCTTGCCACTGCGTATCCCCTCTTCGCGAACCAGACAAGTTCCGGAATCCAGACATTCCGGTCCATGGTAGTAAATCCGCCTCCGCATAACCAGACGATCAACGGCAGCTTTTCTTTCCTGTCGTATTCAAAAAACTGTCTGCTGCGCATCAAGCTTAATTTCAGCGGCCGGTAAGTGGCGCCGCACCATTCGCTGCGCTGCCCATAGACAATTTCTGACGCTAAAGTGACGACTCGGTTTTCTTTTGGGATTGACATATGTCGTAGCATTTCTTCCTCCCTTTTATAATTCACTTATGCAAATGTGTTTTGTTAAACTAATTATTATATTATCAGAATTAATTCCATATAACAATTCCCAATTTTGCTAAATTTTAGGATATTTTTTTGTGTATTTTTTCTAAACAAATATAAAATCAGTTTGAAATCTCAATAAAAATACTCTCGTAAAGTGAAAAAACGATATTCATTAAAATATAAAGAACCAAAGTTATAGGGATGGTTATGCAATATTGACCTTTTCTAAAGGAAAGATTGACTTTTTACAATCTTACTGTTATATTGTTTTATATACAACTTTTGTAAAAGTCTTATGAGGTGAAAACATTTGAATGCAACAACCCTAACATCCACAGATTTAAAGAAAATCAACAGAAGTAAAGTATTTGAAAACATTTATAATAATAAAATCACCTCCCGGCAGACCATTGCCACCGATCTGAATCTCAGTCTGCCCACCGTTAACCAGAACCTGAAGGAACTGGAGGAGATGGGACTCATCGAAAAAAATGGCCTGTATCAGTCTACCGGAGGCAGAAAAGCGCAGATGATCTCCTGTGTCCACACGGCCCGGATTGGGATCGGGGTGGAAATTCTAAAATCGATCTCCTACATATCTGCGATCGATCTGTATGGCCACTCGTTGGAAGAGTCTTCACTTATGCTCCAGTTTGACAACTCGGAAGAATGCTTCCGCAAATTATCGGACTGGATCAACCAGTTTATCCGGGAAATTCCGTATCCCGAGGAACATATTCTGGGAGTGGGCATCGGAATTCAGGGTCTTACCTCTCAGGATGGTAAAAAAGCAACCTATGCGGAGATCCTGGGCGCCACGGATATGTCCCTGGACAGTTTTTCCAGGTATATTTCCCTCCCCTGTATCTTAATCCACGATTCTGAAGCTGCCGCCTTTGCCGAGCTTTGGCATCAAAAAGACATTACCGACGGTGTCTATGTATCGCTGAACCGGAATCTAGGAGGAGCGGTAATACTCAACAAACACATCTATCACGGACAGGAAGCCCGAAGCGGCGTCTTTGAGCATATGTGCATGGTGCCGGATGGAAAGCCCTGCTACTGCGGGAAAAAGGGCTGTATCGAAGCGTATTGCTCCGCCAACAGTCTGAAAGAATTGATAAAAGAATCTGGCATAGACGAAGATTTCAACAGCTTTTTTAACTATCTGCGGCATGGGGACAAGATTCGTCGGGATATCTGGACCGCCTATCTAAAGAATCTGGCACTGGCGATCAGCAATATTCATACGGTCCTTGATAATGATGTGATCCTGGGCGGGCTGGTTCAAACCTATATCCGGGAGGAAGACATTACGGATCTTTATCATTTTGTCCGGGAATATTATCCATTTCCGCTTCACAATTTCTCTATTAAGCCGGGAATATGCGGAGAACGGTCTGCCACCATCGGCTGTGCTCTTTACTATATTGACGAATTTTTGAAGGGTATCTGAATTTGTACTCTCATTTTAAGAAAAAGCGAAAAAGGACACCGCCTTGTGTGGCAATGTCCTTTTTTGGATTACCGTATTTATTATTGTGCTGCTCCGTTAGGGGTAGCGGTCGTTTCAACGCCATCGTTGGTTCCGTTTCCGGTCAGATCATCCGCTGCGTCCTTAACGCCGTCTACTGCTTCATCAACTGCGCCGGCAGCTCCGTCGATAATGTCTCCGGCAGCGTTTCCTGCCGTACCGTCATTATTATCGGTGGCATCGGTTCCTTCGGTCGCGCTGTTGTTGGTGGTTCCGGGCGTTGCGGTAGCGGCAGGTGTCGCTGTGGCATTGGTTCCGGATTCCGTGGTGGTGCCTGTACCATTATCTGTGGTGTTGTTATTATTTTTCTTGTCGTTGCTGCAGGCCGTAGCCAGGCAAATCATAAGTAATACTGTCACACTTAAGAATAACTTCTTAAACTGTTTCATAATAGTATCTCCTTTTCCATATTCTATAGACAGCAATGTTCTTGCTTTTCTGTTTTTAATATGGGCAGTTTTCCTTATTTTATACATGAATTCTTTATGGAAATCACAAAGCTTATTCTATAGTATAAGGTCATATTGGAGATGCTATTTATATATATTAGAAGCCTAGTTCTTTACCGATTAGAATCACAAGAATGCAGATTCTATTTTTCCTGTGATCTCTTCTTGAGAGAACCTCCCTCATAAAATTCATAGTTCAGTATGTAATTGGTGATCTGGCATTTTGTCTTGGACTCGGCATTCCGAATGATATGCTCCACCGCTGTCCGGGCCATTTTCTCCACCGGCTGTAATATACAGGTAAGACTTGGCCGCACCAGCCCCGTAAAATCAATTGCGTCAAAGCATACCACCGAAATATCCTCCGGTACATACAGTCCCGCCCTCTCAAGAGCAAGGATTGTGCCGCAGGCCTGCATGTTATTCGGTACATAGATCGCTGTGGGAAGCGTGGGCCGGCTTAAGATCCGGCCGACCAACTTTGATACGCTCTCTGAGTTATATTCGCCATAGTATACATCTTCATCGCCACAGGGCAGTTCATGATCCCGCATACAATCGCGAAAACCCTTGAGCCGGTCGATGGCTGTCGTCTCTTCTACGATTCCTGAGATGGCCACGATATTCTTATGTCCATATGAAATCAGTTTTTCCGTCAACTCATAACCTGCTTTGTGGTTATCTATCCCCACAAATGAATAGCTGTTTTTGGTTACCCGAGGTATATTATCCACGAACACCACATTTCCAAGTTCATTTTCCCGCTCATAGATGTCGTTCTGGCATGCCTGTGAGATAATAATACCCATGACATTTTTGACTTTTAAAAGATCGTAGTACATCTGCTCTCTCGTAATATCTTCATCGGTATTGCAGAAGATCATATTATAGCCGTGATAGCTGAGCTCCCTGTCTATCGCCTGCAGCATCCGGGGATAGAACACATTCGTGATATCCGGCAGGATTACGCCCACGATGGAACTGCTGCTGAGCTTTAACGATCTGGCCATATTATTTGGCACATAAGATAATTTATTGGCCGCGTCCATTACCCGCTGCCTGGTCACCTCTGAAATCCGCCCTTTTCCGTTCAACGCCCTGCTTACGGTTGATATAGAAAGCCCCAGGTATTCGGAGAGATCCTTCAGATTCGAACTCATACCGTATACCTGTGTATGTAACAGCAGATGGCGCGGATCTGCTCTTCAAAGGAGACGTCATTGCAGGGCGGCATGACGGTTAATTCTGGTATTTGATTCATATGGATTCATCCTTTCCTCAGTATCTTTGATTTGAGCAAACGTTTGCGCTTGGTCTAAAATTTTCTGCCCTGGCGCAGCTGTAGCATCTTATGCAGGCACAGGACAGTATTTTTAGTTTGGGGACATGTCCATTTCAGTTTGGGACATGTCCGTTTCAGTTTGGGACATGTCCATTTCGGTTTGGGACATGTCCGTTTCAGTTTGGACATGTCCCAAATTGATTAGCACTCTATCTCGTGAATGGTGCCGATCTGAGGGCTGAGCAGGTCACAGCCGGTCTCGGTGATGACAATGGGTTTCTCCCAGCGCAGTCCGAAGTTCGGTCCCATAGCAAAGGTGTCGATCTGGAATGTCATGTTGGGTAACAGAGGATAATCGGAAATGGTCTCCATCCACGGAGCCTCCACTTCAATCAGGCCCAGACCATGGCAGGGTCCATACAGAAGGTTCTCTCCGTAGCCATTCTCCTGGAAGTATTTGATGAAGTCCTTGGCTACATCTGCTGCGATCACTCCGGCTTTTAGCTGTTTCTCGGTCCACATATGGGCTTTCAGGCAGAATTCCACCAGGTCTTTTTTCAGCCCGGTCAGCGGGCCCATGGATACGGGCATACCGATGGAGGGAGAGTATCCGTCGATCTTGGCAGCCAAGTTGATCTGAACTATATCACCCTTCTGGATTTCCCGGTACGAGGAGCGGGAGATCGCATGCTGGGTGGATTTTTCAGAAAATACATAGAGCGGAAGCCCTTCATACTCGCCGCCGTTTTCATAGATCGCTTTCTGGGCGATTCCCACCATCTGCAGCTCGGTCACTCCGGGACGCAGGGCTTTGATCACTTCCTGTGTGGCGATCTCCGTAATCCGAGCGGCTTCCCTTAGGCAGGCGATTTCATTATCGGATTTCACACTTCTTAACGTGGTCATAATATCATCACAGCGGATCAGTTCCGCTTCCGGATAACACTCTTTAATACCTTCGTAGATTACCAGGTTCGTATCCAGCCAGGCAGCCATTCCGATCTTGATGTGGTCTCCGGTAACGCCTAATTCTTTGAAGACTTCCCGGAAATTCGTGGGATGCAGCTCCGGATACTGGGGATTGGCTGACTCGCGGTATTCGCGGAGCACGCGTACCTTGTCAATGTGGCCGAAATCGGAAGCAAAGATCTGGCTCTCAGGACCTACCATCAGCGCACAGTCACCGGACGGGGTGATCGCCACGCCGGCCCGCTCGAATACCGGCCAAAAGCCGGATAGATATCTGGTGTTCGCATAGTCCGCTTCCGATCCGTTTACCACTAATATATCCAACCCGCGCTCGCCGGCCAGTTTCGCTGCCCTGGCGATTCTCTGTTTATATTCTTCGTCCGGAATCATTACTCTTTTCATTTACTGTTCCTCCATCATCTTTTTTATTTTATTAATCTTCAAAGCCGTAACCCATCACCGTATAATAAGCCAGGTTCGTCTGCCTCGCGTCCAGTCTGCCGTACTGTACGATTACCGGTACGTCACTTTCCACTTTCATCGCATACTGCCTGCCAAGTGATTGGGTGTGAGCTCCGAAATATTGCTCTTCATGGGTTTTCATACACCGCACTCTGTTCGCCCCTATCGTAATTCCTTCTGCGGTATCCGGATCCGCATCCTCGTAGTAAAATACAACTCGGATATGCGCATCCCGGTCATTGGGGTTTAAAACAACCACGGACTCATGTCCCTTTAATTCACTGTCGCCAAACGGCGGTCTGTCTCCGTCCGGAAAGAACCAGACTTTTTTTCCATAATCTTTCACGTTTCGTCTCCTGTCTTCAACATGCATGTTCCCTGAAATTATGGAAATTCCAGAATGCACGTACTGTTTTATACAGTTCTCTTTTTTGCACAACGGGTGAGCAATCGTTTGCTCACCCGTTAAACCACCACTGTAATCTTTTTTGCTATTCGCCTCTGCCGAAGCGGCTGATTAATTGATTTTTTTCAGTGATCTTCCCTCAATAAATGTATAATCCAGAAAATTTGTAACGGTTTTAAAATGATTTCCATCGTTTTTCAGATTGTCAATGATCATCTGTACAGCGGTCTCGCCAATCCGCTCTATCGGCTGGCTTACTCCTGTGAATACCGGTTCAATCAGCCTTGCGTCGTCCTGTCCGTCAAAGCAGACAAGGGAAACATCTTCCGGTATCCGGATGCCCGCCTCTTTCAGCGCATACATTGCACCGAAGCCCTCTACGTTATTATGGGCATATATTATAGAAGGAAGATTGTCGTGCTCGATTAGTTTTTTTGTAATTTCATACCCGCTGTCATAATGGCAGTCGCCTATGTAATGCCGTTTTGGATTGAAGGGTATTCCGTAATCCGACAGGCAGTTTTTGAATCCCGCCACACGGTCGTTGCTGGAAGATTCATCCAGGTTTCCGCTGATCATAGCGATGTCACGGTGGCCGTGTTCGATGATTTTCTGTGTCAATTCATAGGATGCCCGCTCATTGTCCACGCTTACAAAGGAATATGGTTTATTCGTAATATACGGCGCATTATCCACAAATACATAGTTTCCAAGCTTGCTTTCTTTTTCATAGATATCGCTCTTACACGTTGTCGCGATGATCATTCCGCTTACTTTCTTGGACTTCAGCAGTTCAAAATAAGCCTTTTCCCGTTCAATATTCTCATTCGTGTCACAGAATATAATACTGTAGCCGGCGTCCCACAACATCTGATCCATACTTTTCAGCATTTTCACATAAAAAGTATTGGCCACATCCGGGATGATCACTCCAACGGTGGAGCTCCTCTGCATCTTTAATTCCCGGGCTGTCTCATTCGGACGATAATGAAATTTCTCTGCAGCTTCCAAAACTTTTTTCCGGGTCTCCTCACTGATCCGCCCTTTGTTATTCAATACTCTGGATACGCTTGAGGTAGATAATCCCAGATATTCGGCGATATCTTTTAGTGTTGCGCTCATAGTTTCTCCTGTATTTTAGAATTTCCATATCGATCCTCTGCCGCTTTCGTAAAGAAGAGGGGTATAAAGGATCCTTTGCGCGAGATGCTTTTATTCCGGTATGTTATGGATATGGTTGCTTAAATTGTAACATTATTCCATTTTATGCGCAATCCTAATCCGTTTGCGCTGCAACCAGTGCTGCAACCAGCTTTTTGCGCTGATTTTACCAGCTTCTTTGCGCAGTTTAGCGGTACGGACCCTTTCTCCGGATCGTTTTTCTTCCTATGACAGTCTTTACAGGTTCTTGCTGCTTAATCGTACAGTAACGGCGCTATTTTCGGATCGTCCATATTGCTGGCGTCATACCAGTAACATCCGGTATCGATAAAGGATTCAACACTCTCTCCATTCATCAGCTTCACTGCGGTTTCAATTGTCTTGTAACCCATCCCAACCGGATCCTGGGTAATAGCTCCTGCGATTTCTCCGCTTTTGATCGCTTCTTTCATAGCTGCGGAAGAGTCAAAACCTACCAGTTTAACATCTTTTAACTTATTTGCTTCTTTCAGGCCATTATAAGCGCCCACGCAAGCTCCTTCGTTGGATGTATAAATCAACTGGATATCCGGATTCGCCTGCATCATACTTTTAGCAACTTCTGCGGATTTTAAGTGGTCGCCTTCTCCATACTGCTCATCGACGATCTCGATATCCGGATAGTCCGCCGCTATTTTATCTTTGAACCCAACAACTCTTTCCACTGCGTCAACAACTGTCTGGGAATGTCCGACAATACCAATTTTTCCTTTTCCTCCCAGAAGCTCAGCCGCATGTTCTGCTGCCAGCGCGCCGGCTGCCAAACTGTCGGTGGAACATTTCGCCTCAGATTCCGCTTCTCCGACACCAGCGTCAAAACCTACCACTTTGATTCCTTTTCCTTTTGCTTCCTGAAGAATACCGGCTACGGCTTCATTGTCAATTGCTGCCATACACACTGCTGACGGATTGTTCCCCAGCGCGGTTTTCAGCATGTCGACCTGTTTGTCTACCATAGTCTCCTGTTCCGGCCCTTCAAAAGTAATTTTCACGCCCAAATCAGCAGCAGCCTGATCAGCGCCGGATTTTACCGCCTGCCAGAACTGATGTGAGAATCCCAGCGCGATCATAGCTATATAGGGTTCTTCACCATCGGCTGCGGGAGCGGAAGTGTCTGCATCTGCGGGAGCCTGGGCCGATGCATCTTCGTTCTGCGCGGGTTCACTTTTTGCCGGTTCCTCACTTTTGGAACCGCATCCTACGGCAGCGCCTGCCACCATCGTTAAGGTTAAGAGAACTGCTAATAACTTTTTCATTACTTTTACCTCCTTTTATTTTGATAAGTAATGGTATATGCTAAGCCCTTATGGGCTGATAGCCGTTAGATCAGCCTTTTTTTCTTCTCATCTGGTCAAAGAATACGGCCAGAGCCAATACCAGGCCGACGATGGCCGACTGTATCTCGGTGGATACGGCCATGATCCGAAGTCCATTGGTCAAAGAGCTGATGATCAATGCACCGATCAGGGTTCCCACGATACTTCCCTCGCCGCCGGTCAGGGAGTTGCCTCCGATTACGGCCGCCGCGATGGCTTCCAGTTCATATCCGGGGCCCAGCTGAGGCTGTGCCGAATTCAAACGGGAGGACATAACCAGTCCCGCTACGCCGCAGAACAGGCCGCAGAGAGCATAGATGCCGATTTTCCACTGATTTACCTTGATACCGGAGAGCCTGGCCGCCTCCTCATTGGAGCCGATCGCCAGATCATACCGTCCGATCAGGATTCTGGAGAACAATATGTGTGCGACTATCGCCGCAATCACCAGAATAATAATCGCATTGTAGAAACCGGGTATCCCTAAAAATTCGCCGATCGCGATGTTCTGGTATCCGTCCGCTCCTGTAAAATAGACGGGTTTGATGCCGGAGACTACCAGGGAAAGGCCTTTTGTAATCATCTGCATGGCCATGGTGGCAATAAACGGCGGAAGCATCATCTTAGCTACGGCGAATCCGTTAATAGCGCCACACAGGGTTCCTACCAGGAATCCGAACAGGATCGCAAGCCAGATCGGAAAATGCCAGACAGTAAACGCCGTACCGCTCATAACGCAGGAAAATGTCATAACCGTACCAACGGATATATCGATTCCTCCTGTGATAATAACGAAGGAACATCCCAGAGCCAGCAGCCCGTTTACACAGGTGGCCAGCAGGATCGTCATGATGTTGTCATAACTGGCGTAGCTGGGCTTCATAATGCTGAAAAAGATAACCAGCAGAAAAAAGGTAGCCAGTATAATAAGTTTGTGGGAAACATCTTTATTTTTCAATAAACTTTTTACTTTCATTGTTCTTTCCTCCTTCTCCCTTATGCCTCTCGTTTGGTGGCATATCCCATGATGACATTTTGATCAATTTCGTCTCCCGTCACCTCTCCGGTGATTCTGCCCTCGCACATAACCAGAACTCTGTGGCAGGTTCTTATAATCTCCGGCAATTCCGATGAGATCACGATGATCGTTTTGCCCTCAGCCGCCAGCTGATTCATCAGCTTGTAGATTTCATTCTTTGCTCCGATATCGATACCTCTGGTCGGTTCATCAAAGATCAGAATATCGGAATTCCGGGTCAGCCATTTGGCAAGTACGACCTTTTGCTGATTTCCACCTGATAGAAGTTTTACCTTCTGTTTAATTGAAGGAGTTTTGATGCTCAGCGATTCTTTTTGCTTTGTCGTATTGTCACGAGACTTTTTAAAGTTGATAAATACCAGCGCTTTCAGGAAGTCTGTCATATCCGCCATACAGACATTTTCATCTACCGAAAGCCCCAGCGCCAGTCCGTACCGCTTCCGGTCCTCGGACAAATAAGCGATCCCTGCGTTTACTGCGTCGCTGGGAGAGCTGATCTTCACAGGCTTGCCGTGTACCAGGATCTCTCCGCTCTCGTGGGGATCGGCGCCGAATATGGCACGGGCCGTCTCTGTCCTTCCCGCTCCCACCAGGCCGGCCAGCCCCAGGATCTCTCCCTCTCTGGCCTGGAACGTCACATTCCGGACCATACGGCCGGCATTCAGATTCCGGACCTCCAGGGTAACTTTATTGTCTTTCTGCGTAAATGCATCCTGTTTTGTAACAAATATTTCCCGGCCGACCATCATCTTGATAATCTGGTCGATGGAGGTATCCTTCGTATTCACGGTATCCACATAGCCGCCGTCCCGCATTACTGTGATCCGGTCCGAGATCTGTTTCAGCTCTTCCAGCCTGTGGGAAATATGTATAATCGCCCGCCCCTCTTCACGCAGCATCCGAATGACCCGGAACAGGTCTTCGATCTCGTTGTCCGTTAACGCCGCGGTGGGCTCATCCATAATCAGAATCTTGGAATCATATGAAAGCGCTTTGGCTATCTCTACCATCTGCTGTTTGGCTACGGTTAAATCCCCAACCTTTACTGTGGGATCAATATCCTGATTCAGTCTCTCGAATAACTTTTTGGCTTCCTGGTTCTGTGACTTGGCATCCAGGAAAACCTTGGCTTTTGTCTTGTACTCCCGTCCAATGAAAATGTTCTGCGCAGCTGTCAGATGGTTCATCAGATTTAACTCCTGATGGATCATGATGATGCCTTTTCGCTGTGCATCTCTTACATTGTTAATGCTGATTTCCTCCCCGTTCAGCAGGATCTTGCCGGAATCCTTCGTGTAGACGCCGGTCAGCACCTTCATCAATGTGGATTTCCCCGCACCGTTTTCGCCGACCAGAGCATGTACTTCCCCTGCTTTGAGTTCAAAGGTCACATCATCCAGCGCTTTAACTCCCGGAAACTCTTTGCAGATATGCTCCATTTTGATTAGTTCTCCAGCCATTTCCTATCACCTCTTTCTCCTTGCTGTTCCTTCCACCGGTTACCTTTTTCATATGCTTCATAAGTTTATCCGACCGCTCGGACTCATTTTTCAGATATGAGCAATCGATTGCGCAATCAGGAATAAAAAATAGTAGCGGAAATACAATATGTGCTACTATCTGATGCCTATGAAGTTTTCCCTCTGGATAACTCTAGCTTATTACACCTGAAATTATCTGTCAACGACATTTTTTGCGCAAAATTGATGCGCAATTCCGACTATTAAGCTGTGCTTATAAATCAAAATATGGGGATAAACAAAAAGAATCTTGATTCATTCAAGGTTCTGAAAGGAACTTTTTTCGTATACAGTTTGAAATTCATTACTCTTTTTATTATATTTTTTAATATGTATTTGTGCATATATTCCTTTTGGTTTGCGCATTTTGCGCATGTTTCTATGTATTTTTTCTCATTTTTATTGGATTTGTTTTTATTTTTTCGTCATTAATTCTAAGTATTGATGGTTTTGTTTGTTTTTTATGCGCACTTTAACTTCGAAATCCGTGAAGTTTTTATTCTTTATTTTTTGCGCATTTCACTTGTCACTCTGCATTATGCGCAGTATTGTGTGAAGTTTACTACTGTGTTAGTATTGAAAATAAATTAGTTATTTATCATCCTATCGTACGGATAACGATCATCCAATATTCAGCCTGTTAGTTAACAACTTTTATGATAAGATATTTCTACTAATCATAACCCCGGAGGTATTCATATGGAAATCATAAGCTTTCGAAAGGAACAGCTCCCTGTCATATCCTCTTTTATCCTGGATACGTTACATAAGGATCCGCAGCTCAACCATTCATCCCAACTGATTCAGCGTTACACGGATATGTTTTCACCGGACGGATTAGCCGGTCTGGCAGAGTCCTTGAAGTACCGCTTTATCCTATGCCGCGATCAGGGCGAGCTCTGCGGCGTCTCGATCCTTGACACGTCCGGGAACATCCTCTGCCTGTGCGTCCGGGATATACACCGGAATCAGGGGATCGAAGAGCTTTTGTTCGCGGAAATCTTAAAAATCTGCGAAAGGGATCTGGTGGTAACCCGGGTTACTGTCCATACAACCGAAAGTATGCTGCCCCTCTTTAACCGTCTGGGCTTCCAGGTATACAGCAAGGAACAAACGCTGCAGGGTTTCCCCTGTCTCTCTTTGGACTACATGATCTTACCTGGTAATATGAAAAGTCAAAACACCCGGAAAAGGACCGCGTTCGCTGTCATTATATCCGTCACATGCACGCTTTTAATCCTCGCGTTCTCCGTATTTCTGGTTCTCACGGCAGGCTCCTGGCTGAAAAATGAATGGGACCGTCTGCAAAGCAGGCTGTCGGAAACCTTCGGAAATTCATCCGGCACCATCCTCCCTTATCAGGAAACTCCTTATTCCGATACGCCCGGCGGGGGCTTCTACGGTGAGGGGCTGCAGCCCGGCATGGAAGAACCACAGCCGGACGACCAGAGTGAGGATCTGGATACTCTGGCTGATTTTCCTGTCTATCAGTCGGACGATCTGCCTTATATCCTGACGGAAGAGTCCTATATCGAATATTCGGAATCCGATAAAGAAACTGTGGATTTTCGCATCTTCTATCCAAGAATCGAGGGGCTTCAAAACGCGGACGAACTCAACGAAAAGATTAAAGCGATGGCCATGGCCACCGCAAACCGGACTTATCTGGAGCGGGATGACCAATTTATGGATTCCCTGGAAGGTTTGAATCAGTACTACTTCGCCAGCGACGTTCAGTACCGGGTCACTTACCAGGGCGGGGAATTATTGAGTATTGTCTTCGAGGATCACTACTTTTCCGGCGCCTTAGTGCTGGAGTTTCTGGACATCCGCACCTTGAATCTGAACCTGAACGATGGTACGGTGTACGAAACTTTTTCCGATATTGTAAATGTGGATGATGCATTCCAGTCCTTCTGGTATGACAGGATGTTACAGGAGGTCCCCCGTTCACGGGTACTGAACGGTCTCACCCAGGAACAGTTCCGCGGGATGCTGGATGGAGAGGTTGTGGATGGCAGGTATTATGTGAACTACTTTTTGACAGCCGACGGATTTGAGCTTGGATTTACCTACCACTATAACAGCGGGGAAGAAGGAGAAACTGTCATCCAACGTGGCTGGATGAGCGCGCCGTGCTGGGATATTGAAATGTATGGGTTTTCTAACGATAGTGATTTTTGGGATTTACTGGAATAAGCAAAAAAGGACAGGTCCCCTCGTCATATTTGCACTTTGGGGACCTGCTGTATTCCATAAAAATGAAAAACCTCACCGGATTTTCATCTCAGCAAGGTTTCTCTATACAAGTACAACCTATGTACGATAAACGCAAACTTGTTATTTATTCAAACTCTACAATCTCTCCCCCATGTACTCTGGAATACTCCGCAGCGAACGCCATGATATGCCCCTGCAGAGACAGCTCTGCGGAAAGCTTCTGGTTCTCCGGATCAGGATAAGCCAGCGCGTGTACAAAATTCTGCATAATGCATTCGTCCCCTCCTGAATGCATTGTCTTCGGAGTATGTACCTTTACTTCCGTCTCATTGCCGGATGCAAAATCTTTCACCACAAATTTATCATCATCGATACAGCCCTCTATCTCACCTTTGGTTCCCATAATCTTCGTCTGGCGGATGATATCCATGGTAAACGCACTGGCCTGGAAGGATACGGTAATGCCGTCTTCATATTCGATGTTCACCACCTGGCGTTCCACCGCGTCGTTATCACACTGATATACGCAGCGGCTGTAAGGGCTCTCCTTCAGGTGTTCCAGAAATGCCTGTTTGTCATCGGTCCGCATCACGATATCCCGGAAATTCTGCCGGGATTTTCTATCCTCCAGATACTTGTATGCAGAATACATGCAATCCTTATTGTGAGGACATCCGTCCATGCAATTCTCAGTCGCTCCTTCCGGCATATTCGCCCTGGTAAAATAGGACAGGGAACCGAAGGAAGATATTTTCTTACATTTTTTCCCGCCCAGCAGGAAATTAAAGATATCCGTGTCATGGCAGCATTTCGCCACGATCATCGGCGTTGTTTCCTTCGTATTATGCCAGTTTCCCCTGACATAGCTGTGGGCAAAATGCCAGTAGCCAATATTTTCAATGTGATGAATCGACTTCACCTCACCGATTGTCCCCTTGTCGATCACGTCTTTCATGGCCCTAAAGAAAGGTGTATGCCGGAGGACATGGCATACCATCAGCAGGATACCTTTCTCTTTCGCGGCATCCACAATCGCCTGGGTCTTCTGTGCCGTCTCCGCCATAGGTTTCTCCAGCAGGATATGATACCCCTTCCCGATGCAGGCCATGGCCGGCTCGTAGTGTTCCTGATCCTGCGTGGCGATAATCACGCCGTCCAGCTCCGGGTCCGCGCTCAGCAGATCATGCCAGTTGGCAAACCTCATCTGCTGCGGGATCTGATGGGCATCCGCGAAGGTATCCCTTCGGTCGGCCTGCGGTTCCGCCACACATACAAACTTTACTTCCGCAGGGTATTTCAGCGCGTACGGCGCGTAGCAGTTCGCTCCCCGCTCCCCTGCGCCGATCAATCCCAATCTCATCTGTCTCATATCAATCACCTCAATTTTCTAATTTGGGACATGTCCATTCCGGTTTGGGACATGTCCATTTCAGTTTGGACATGTCCCAAACCGATTTGGACATGTCCCCTTTTGCATTAGCCTTTGACCGCGCCGGATGTCATACCGGCGATAATGTACTTCTGGCCGAAGGCATAGACAATCATGATGGGCACGATAATCATTACCATGATAACGCAGACCAGGTTCCAGCTTCGCTGGAATTGTCCGAAGAAGCTGTAGACCATGGTGGTCATGGGCATCTTCGAGGAAGTGTTCATGACGTAGAACGGCGTGATAAAGTCATTCCAGGCGTTCATAAAGTTCAGGATAATCACCGTAACCGTAACCGGTTTTAACAGCGGGAATACAACCTTCCAGAACAAGCTGGTGCAGTTGCAGCCGTCTATGATGGCCGCCTCATCGATTTCTTTCGGAACCGTTCCGATAAAGCCGTAGTACAGAAAGATGCTAAACGGTGTCACCAGCGCAGAGTAAAGAAGGATCAGCCCCACCCGGGTGTCCATCAGGTGGAAGCGCTGGAGTACCAGGATCGCCGGAACCATGTTCAGCGGCGCTACCAGGCCCACCAGGAAAAAGTTGTATACAAACTTGTGGAGCTTCGTCCGTCTTCTGGACAATACATAGGAACATAAGGCCGCGCCTACGGTGGCGATGATGACTGTGAATACGGACACGATCGCACTGTTCATGAACGCGCCAAAGATATTAACCTGTTCCATGACGTCGCCGTAGTTGGTAAATACCCATTCCACCGGCAGCGCCAGCCGCATGGAAACCGAGTCGCCCTGGGTCTTAAAGGAGTTCAGTACGATAATGATCAACGGGATAAATACCAGTATGGAAATACACCAGAGGATGACTGCCTTGACTACTCTCATAATCTTATGACGTTTTGACATCTTAATCCTCCTCCTTTGCCATCGCCCGCAGTACGCCGAACGCTACGATGCAGGTAAAGATAAACATGACGAGTCCCATTGCCGTCGAGAATCCGTATCTTCCGGAACTGTACTCTTTGTAGATCACCGTATTGAGCACCTCGGTCTTTCGGGCCGGGCCACCGTTGGTGAGCACGAACACCAGGTCGAACACCTTAAGGCCGGCGATCAGGTTTAATACCAGGTTAATGGTAATGGACGGCAGCAGCTGGGGCAGTATCACGTAGCGCAGCTTCTGCCAGCTGCTGGCCCCGTCGATATCGGCAGCCTCCAGATAATCCTCGGAGATCGCCTGCAGGCCCGCTATGTAGATCACCATGTTCTGGCCCACCAGCCGCCAGATCTCGACGATGATGACCGCCACCAGCGCCGTGTTGATATTGCCGAGCCAGTCATTGGCAAGGCCTCCCAGGCCGATTGCCCTTAAAAATTCATTAACCACACCATAGTCCGGATTGTATATTGATTTGAAAACCAGTCCGATAATCAATGGGGATAACATTACCGGAAAGAAGAAAATGGTTCTCAATAGATTTCTTGTTTTAAACTCCTTATTCAGTGCTAATGCCATTCCAAGGCCGATTACATTTTTAAAAATGGTTGTCGCAATTGCAAATATCAGTGTGTTGACAATAACGAGAAGGTAACGCTTATTTGTGAAAATGTCTATGAAATGTTGGAGGCCTACAAAATGAATTTGATCGTTTACCGCGTTCCAGTCCGTGGTGGACAGGGCCAGACCCATGAAGCTTGGGATCATAAAGAAAACGACGTACAGCACGAGCGGGAGGAGAATAAAATAAGAAGGATAAATCTTTTTCTGGTTCATGAATTACTCTCCTTTCATTAATTTGCCTTGTATTTTAAGGCATATAGGTATACCCGTAGGGTGTTTCAATAGTTTGCCTTGCATTTTAAGGCATACAGGTATACCCGTAGGGTGTTTCAATAGTTTGCCTTGTATTTTAAGGCATACAGGTAAAGATATTTCTATTTTTAAGGGGTGCCTCGTACGAGACACCCCGTTTTATCAACAGGCGATCCGAACCGCCAATTAGAATCCCTCTACGCCTGCGTCTTTTGCAAGTGCTCTTCTGGAACTATCAAACTCTTCCAGAACCTGTTTCGCAGTTAAGGAACCGGTGAACATTTCCTGACAAAGCTCACTGATCTTGCCGCCATCGTAGAAGAGTACGCTGGCTTCTGCACCGGCAGCCTTCTTATCGCCGCAGATGTTCATAAGATCTGTGAATGCCTTAGTCGGAGCTGCGGTAATATCTTTCACAGCAGACTGCATATACAGAGGTTTTTCTTCATACAGTTTCTTAACATTTTCCGGACGGGCCAGGAAATCAAAGAACTGTTTTGCTTCATCAATATGTTCGCTGTTTGCATTGATACATTTGGTCGTTCCGCCCGCTGTCAGGGTTACATACTGATTGTCAACCAGAGGGCTGGGGAACATGCTGTAGATATCGGGATCCAGGTCTTCCTTAAACTGGGTCTGGATTTCGTTGGGGTAAGAACCATGGATAATGATCATTCCGTATTTTCCATCGGTCATAGCTTCGTAGGAGTTATCGTAAATGTTGGACATATGGTTTTCACCAAAGTATCCTGCTTTTTCCATTTCCTGAAGCTGCTCTAAAGCGGTTACGAATTCGGGAACATCGGCAAATCCGATCTGGTTGGAATTCAGCTTATTATAAAGTTCAGGGTCATTGGCCAGAGCCAGTGCGCTGGCGCCTTCCATCCAGTAATGGGTGTGCCACAGGTCTTTTACAAATTCATAAACCGGAGTGATGCCGGCTGCAGACAGTTTGTCACAGGCTTCTTTGAATTCCGCATAGTTGGTAGGAACTTTGATTCCCAGTTCTTCAAACATTGCCGGCTGATACAGTACGCCGTTGGTGTCATCCACACCTGCGATGTTCTGGGCATACAGCTTGCCGTTGTAGGAAGAGGTCTGGATCGCCCAGTCTTCCTGGTTCGCTACCCATGCTTCGTTGGACAGATCTACCATGTTCTTTTCCGGGTTGAAGTCGTTTAATTTGGTTCCTGAGTAGGACATGAAGATGTCCGGGCCTTCACCGGTGTTTAATTTGGATTTGATAATGGTCTGGTACTGGTCATCGGGGCTTAACTGGAAGTTGATGATGATTCCGGTTTCTTCTTCGAAAGCCTTGGCCAGATCACGGTCCACATCCTGAATCCAGTTCTGGGATGCCGCGAAGTTTAAGGTTACGCCTGCGGAAGCTTTGCTTCCTGCGTCGTCCGTTTTCGCGTCGTCTGTTGCCGCATCTGCTGCGGGAGCCTCTGATTCCGCCGGGGCTGCAGTGTCCTTGTTTTCTTCTGTTTTGCTGCCGCAGCCGGCCAGCATTCCGATTACCATGGTTGTGCAGACTGCACAGGATAATAATCTCTTAACTAATTGTTTTTTCATATGAATCCTCCTTCATTGATTTACACAATTACTTGCCCTTTCCCTCTTGCTTGGCTTTCCTTGTTTTGTTGTACTCATTATAGCTTCGGGTGGAGGATTTTAAAATGCACGATTCTGAACAGTTATGTGGACGATTTTGAACTCTTTTATGAAATTCAGGTGGAAAATGTGAACGCTCCTTTATAGTAATTCTTCCGAAACGCCTTTCCTTCCCTCTATTTTTATGCTATATTAACTCATAGATAATACGTGAATACCATAAATCCCTTTCCCCCAAAAGCAAAAGCTTCCTACATTTTAATATGAAAGGAGCTTCTATGAAACCCAGACACTTCACGTCCATCAAGACTAAAATATTTGTATCCTATGGCTTCATCATACTGATACTGATTATTTTGGCCAGTAATCTATACTATTTCACCGCGTACCACGCTTTTCTGGAAAATTACACGACCAGCTCCAAGCAGCTCTCCAAGATTGTATCCCAGCAGATCGATAATCACATCCAGATCGTCAACGATCTGCAGAAAAAGATCCTGGAATCCAATGATATCCGGGATTACATATTTGAAGGCGCCAATCAGGGGGACCCGGCCGAAGACCGCGCATTTCAGCGGATGATCTACATGATTACCGGTTATGATATGGCTTTCTACCATATGAATATCCTGGATCTGGAAGATAACATCCTCATTCCCTTCGGCGCCCGTTATGACTCATTTTCCTACGAGCTGACGCCTGAAATTAAGCGTACGGTCGTTGATCCCGCCACCGCCCTTCGCGGAAGCCGGATGATCATCGCGCCGGGTAAGGGCAGTCTGTACAAGGTAGATCCCGACGTTGCTACCTTGTCTTTTGTGCGCTCTTTTCCCAGATACAGCGATTCCCTCTCTGATCCCAAAGGCATCATTGAATTCCAGATCGACCTCCGCTCCATCGATCAGATTATCCATGACGTTCTTCTTTCTTATGATAATAAGGCAGAATCCGTATACATTTACGACGAAAATCAGGATCTGGTCTATCCGGAACAGTTGTCCGGGACGTTAAAGGATTTTTATATCGGCCTGGATACTTCCGTTGAGACAAATTATAAAAATCCGGAGACCGGGGAATCGGAACTGATTACTTCCTACCACTCTCCCAATACCGGTTTCACCGTTCTCATCGTAACCCCCGAGACATCGCTGTTAAGTGACAAGATGTTCTTCCGCAATATCGGCCTGCTCATCGCGTTCGTTTCCCTGCTGCTGCTGATCACCATCACTTACCGGCTCGCCGACGGCATCTCACTGCCGATTATAAAATTAAAGGACAGTATATCAAAATTACAGCTGGACACGATTTCCCAGGAGTCCCAGTATCAGCCCAAAAGTAACCTGAACGAGCTGGAGCTCTTAAGCAACGCCTACAATCACATGCAGCTGCGTCTGAAGGAATCCCTGGATGACATCGTCCAGGCGCGCACGCTCTCGATCCATTCTCAGATCATGGCGCTGCAGGCTCAGATGGATTCCCACTTTTTATACAACACCCTGACGATTATCTCCATCATCGCAGAGGAAAATGACGACATGCAGGCTTCCGAAATGTGCCTGAAGCTCACCCGCATGCTCCGGTATATCACGGAAGATTACTCCATGACCACCACCTTCTGCGGCGAACTGGAACATGCCCGCAATTATACGGATCTGATGTCCATACGTTTCGGAGACAAGATCCACTTTGAATACCATTCGGACCCGGCCCTTGACAAACTGCCGATCCCCAGGCTCATCATACAGCCGTTGATCGAAAACTGTGTAAAATACTCCCGAAGCGATGATCATACGCTGCACGTCACCATAGATTCCTTTATAGAAGATGATTTCTGGTTTACCAGGATATCCGATAACGGACCAGGCTTTACCGAGGAATCCGAGCATTCGATCTATCAAAAAATACAAAAGCTGGACAACGAATCGGAATATCCCCAAATCACCATCAATGGAATGGGCGTGGCCAATATCTATCTCCGCCTGAAGCTTTTCTACGACAATTACTTTATATTCCGGATCGAGCATCCCGAGCAGGGGGCATCCATACTGATAGGGGGAAAAATGAATTATGAGGAAAACTGAAATCACTGTGATAATAGCGGAAGACGAGCCGATTATATTAAATAACATAGCAAAAAAGGTAGAAAACACCGACCCGCGGATCCAGGTTATCGGAAAGGCCCAGAACGGCCGCGAGACCCTGGCTCTCCTAAACGGTCAGGTTCCCGACCTTCTGATCACGGATATTGAGATGCCGGGCATGAACGGCCTGGAGCTGATCCGGGAAGTGCGCAGGCTCTACCCCCAGGTACATATACTGATCCTAAGCGGATACAGTAATTTTGAATACGCCAGAACCGCAATCAAATACGGCGTGGATGATTACCTGTTAAAGCCCATATCCCAGAGCGATCTAAGCGCCATCCTGACCAAGATGACAGAGACCATCCTGTCGGAGAGACGGCAGCTGGAACGGAATATCCTCTCCAAGACCCTCCACGGAGACTCTCCTGAGATCCTTAGTCCCAGCAGCTTCCCGGATGAAAACTTCCTGATGGTTCTGGTACATCTGGGCAATCTGCCCTCCCGCTACGCCGCTCTTATCCACCCGGCTAACCTGCGGGACCTGTGGGAACAAATCGACTTCAACACATTCTTTTCCGCCCACGCAGAAGTGGATCACACCTGGATCATCGATGAGGCGAATCTATACCAAAAATTCATCATTCTCCACATCACGGACCGGGAAATCCGTCCGGCCCTGATGGCCATGCAGCTAAACAACTTTGTACTGGAATCCGGTATCACGCTTCCTTACCACATCCTGTTCCACACCGTCACCATAGGCTATCCCCAGATCTGGGAAACCGCGCGGGATATGCGCACCGCGCTGCCCCAATATGTCTCCATGTACGCACAGAACTACTCGCTGTATCCGGAAGGCCCCAAATGCCCGCTTCCAGACCATCAGCAGAAAAGGGACCATATCAATTTCCTATACCAGCTGCAAAATGACACCTCCTATCTGCAGTATGTAACAACCACCCTGGACTCATACGCCGAAGCCGGATACCCCCAAAGCATCACCGACGACTTTATCCGCGAGGCATACCACGCCCTTCCCGTAGTGTTCAAAGTGGATGACAAATCCGCCCTGGCCGCCATGTCGGACACGTTATCCCATCTGAACACCTGTGAAACCCGGGAGCAGATGAACCAGCAGCTCCGCATTTCCATAGAAAATATGCTTCAGACCCAGTCCACCGCCTCCGGAAGCGAGCACCTCTATCACCAGCTCAAGCACTACATCGAGGTAAATTACAACCAGAAAATATCCCTGGACGACCTATCCGACCGCTACGGCTACACTCCTTCCTACATCAACCGCCTTTTCAAAAAAGAATGCGGCCTGTCCCCGCTCCAATACCAGACCAGCCTGCGCATCGCAAAAGCCAAAGAGCTTCTAAGCACCCAGGCAGATATCGATATCAAAACCATCGCCTCCACCATCGGCTACGACGATTCCCGCTATTTTAGCCGCGTCTTCAAAAATGAGGTAGGAACCACTCCCAGCGAGTGGGTGAGAGACCGGAATTGATGCTGTGCTGGGGCCGGCGTGAAAACGGGCGGGGGTGCGGGACGGGGGCCAACGCTTCTGCGGTGAAAAACTTCGGGATGGACTAAGAGCGATGGGCGGGGGCGGAAAAGAACCCCTTATTACATTTTTCTACGCAAACTCGCTGCGCTCGGACATGCTCCGAAAAACGGGGGTTCATTTCCACCCCCGCTCATCGCTCTAAGTCCATCCCTCAATGTTTTTCACCGCAGAAGCGTTGGCCCCCGTCCCGTACCCCCGCCCGTTTTCACGCCTACTCTGGTGCCAGCGGTATATGGATGCTCCGTTAGCTCTGACTCTCTCTCAATTAAAATTCCTTACAGATAAATTCTCGCCCCAGTCATTCCAAAAGCAGGAGTGTACTGGGGCGAGAACTGAGCCTGGGGAATGGGATACAAAAGGAACGGCTTGAAAATACGTGAGGCTTGAACTTGGGACGGTTTAGCGCGGTGATGGGAGACCCCCGCAGGGGCCGGCCCCTTTCTTCCGGGGTGGGCTTGCCTGCTGGTTCGGGCGGAGGTCAAGGGCGGTATCCGGGGACGCTCCCGGCGGCCGGGTTCTTTTGTGCCTCCCTGGGAGCGCATAGGGCGGCTGAGCTGCTGCTTAGTGAAATCAAAAAGCCGGGTTCAGGATGCACGGCGGACTTCACGTCCGACGGGCAAGAGCCTCTGAACCGGGAACACCTCACGTGTTCCTGGTGAATAGGCTCGGTTCCTGAACCCGGCTTTTCGATTCCACTTAGCAGCAGCCAGCGCAAGCCCTCCGCGCTCCCGGGGGGGCACAAAAGAACCCGGCCGCCGGGAGCGTCCCCGGATACCGCCCTTGACCTCCCCCCGAACCAGCGTGCAAGCCCACCCCGGAAGAAAGGGTCCGGCCCCTGCGGGGGTCTCCCATCACCGCGCTAAACCGTCCCAACCTCCGCCCTCAAGCAGTCTCAACCCGGTTCATATCCGTTCGGGTTCCCAGACTGCCAGCGCCAGGCGTCTTCACACATTTCGTCCAGCTGGCAGAGGGCTTTCCAGCCCAGCTCTTTGTAGGCCTTTGAGGCATCCGCGTAGCAGGTGGCGATGTCTCCGGGACGGCGGGGTTTTATTTCGTAGGGGATCGGGGTTTGGCATACTTTTTCGAAGGCGTGTACCATTTGAAGGACGCTGTATCCGTTTCCGGTGCCCAGGTTGTAGATGCTGACCCCTTCTTTTTTCTTCAGGTGTTCTACGGCTTTGACGTGGCCTAAGGCCAGGTCCGTTACGTGGATGTAGTCGCGGACACCGGAACCGTCGGGGGTGTTGTAGTCATTGCCGAAGACTCCCAGGGATTTTAGTTTGCCGGAGGCTACCTGGGTGATATAGGGTACCAGGTTGTTGGGAATGCCCTTGGGATCTTCTCCGATCAGGCCGCTTTTGTGGGCGCCGATGGGATTGAAGTAACGCAGAAGGACGACGTTCCATTCGGGATCGGCGGTGTGCAGATCCTGCAGGATTTCTTCCAGCATCAGTTTGGTTCTGCCGTAAGGATTTGTTACGTGCAGAGGGAAGTCCTCGGTGATGGGGACGGTGGCCGGATCTCCGTAGACGGTGGCGGAAGAACTGAACACGATGTCTTTTACTCCGTATTTTCGCATGACGTCGCAGAGGATCAGGGTGCCGGTGATATTGTTCCAGTAGTATTCCAGGGGTTTGGCGACAGACTCGCCCACCGCCTTAAGGCCTGCGAAATGAATGACGGAATCGATGGATTCCTGCTCGAACACGGTCTCCAGACCATCCCGGTCCAAGAGGTCAACCTCGTAGAATTTTACGGTTTTGTTGGTGATCTTTTGCACCCGTTCCAGGGATATGACACTGGAATTGCACAGGTTATCGACAACGACGACTTCGTAGCCTTCGTTTAACAGTTCCACACAGGTATGGCTGCCGATATAGCCGGCTCCGCCGGTTACTAATATTGACATAGGGTTTGCTCCTTTTCTTTGCTAGGCTTTAGGGTTTCAGCTGTATTTGCGCACGATTCCGGCCATCCGGTCCATTTTTTCTTCCATGTCGGCCACCAGCTTAAACTGGGTTCTGGCGCGGTCCAGATTGTGCTGTTCACGGTGGATCTTGAAGTATACGTCTCCCTGGAGATAGTCGGTCAGGAAACGCATGCCGCATTCGTAGGTCATCATTTTGGCTCCCATCGGCAGCATTTCCAGCTCCTTGGGGGTCAGGCTGCCCTTACAGCCTTCGATGAATCCTTTGGTGTATAATTCAAACAGGTTCAGATCGCAGGAGATCTTTAAGAGGTCTGTCTCATCCTCCGCCCCCGTGCTGGCCCCGAAACGGATGGAGTCCCCGAAATCATTGACGGCCAGGCCGGGCATAACCGTGTCCAGGTCGATGACGCAGATTCCTTTTCCGGTCTCCTTGTCGATCATGATGTTATTTAGCTTTGTATCGTTATGAGTAACCCGCAAGGGAAGGGCCCCGCTCTTTAAGAGGTCTCCCAGAATGTGGGTGTCCGCCTCCCGGTCCAGGACAAATTGTATTTCCTGTCGGACGCTTTTTGCGCGGTTGTATACATCGTCCTCCAATGCCTTTTTAAAGATCTCGAATCGGGATGCTGTGTCATGGAAGCCCGCGATGGTTTCGTGCAGAGTCTGGGCCGGATATTTGGACAGTAAACTCTGGAAATTTCCGAAGGCAACGGCGCTCTGATAGAAATCATCGGGTTTTTCCACCAGATCGTAGCTGACGCTATTCTCAATGAACTGATAGACTCTCCAGTAGCAGCCGATCGAATCTTTGTAGTACATTTTTCCGTCTCTGGCAGGTACCAGGTTCAGGGTTTCCCGGTCCGGGTCCCCGCCGTTCTCTATGATAATTCTGCGCAGATAGGTGGTCACTCCCACGATGTTTTCCATCAGTTCTTCAGGGCGGGTGAAAATCTCATGATTCATCCGCTGAAGAATATAACGCTTTTCTTTTTCATCCGAAATCCGGCACACCAGCAGAAATGTATCGTTGATATGTCCGCTTCCGTAGATATCGGAACGAATGACTTCTCCCTCAAGCTGAAACTGTTGGATCGCTTCCATTTTTTTGGAACAGGCTGTTGTTCTGTCCATCTTCTATTCCTCCCAAAGTTTCTGCGGATATAATCCCGCGTCTTTCATTTCTTTAATCGCTTTTACTACGGTTTCCTTATCTTCCCGGTAGGTAACGCCGTACCAGCGGTCCGGGGATTGAAGGACCTGCACCGTGGCTTTGCCTTCACGGATCAGGCGGTCCACTACGAAGGGCAGGAAGTATTCGCATTTCAAAGGATTTTCCCGCAGGCCTTTTTCTAAAAATTCCGCCATTCCGTTCTCTATCTCTGTAAGGAAGCTTTTCCCGAATCCCCAAAGGTTCATGGATACGGTACTGTGCTCCGGGATCGCGGTCCAGGTAACGCCGTCATCTTCGGTGTAAGCCGCCTGTTCTCCTCTTTTCTCTATCCGGGTCCGCTCCTGGATATCGGTCAGAAATCCCTGGCTGTCCGTCTTACAGATGCCACGGGCCACATGCCCGTTTTCCGTCAGTGTGTTTTCCAATACATATCCCACCATCGCGTAGCGGTATTTTCCGTCGTCCTCATGGGTGGACAGATAATCGTAGATCTGCGAAAATGCATGGGCTCCATAGTAATCATCCGCGTTGATGACAGCGAATGGTCCGTCGATCAGATCCCGGCAGCTTAACACCGCGTGTGCCGTTCCCCACGGTTTCGTTCTTCCCTCCGGCACCTTAAATCCCTCCGGGATATCGCCGACTTCCTGGAACGCGTATGCTACTTCCATGTATTGCTCCAGCCGGTTGCCGATCACTTCCCGGAACGCCTCTTCGATCTCCTTTTTTATGATAAATATTACTTTCTCAAATCCGGCCTTTTGTGCGTCATACAAGGAAAAGTCCATGATGATATGTCCCTGGTCGTCCATTGGTTCCATCTGCTTAAGTCCGCCGAAACGGCTCCCCATACCTGCCGCCATCACTACTAATACTGGTTTATTCATATTGATTCCCTCCAATCTTATGGGTTTAGTGTAATACAAAAAGAGCAGGCATGCTTTAGCATATTTTATGGAAATTTTGCACAATCTTCATTATATCCTTGAAACCAATAGCATTGCAGCGTATTATAAAGGTAATTCTTGTCATTTTATTTTGCACAATTTGCATGACTATGTGTCAATAGGGAGTTTGGGAGGTATTATGGCATACGAAAGTATACGATTGAAAAAAGAATTTGTCATTGATCAGATTGTAACCATTCATTACTTTGAATATATGAGCGATTTTTCCTATCCCGGGGAGTCCCATGATTTCTGGGAGCTGCTCTGTGTGGACAAGGGCGTCGTCAATGTGCAGGCGGACGCCCGCACCCACACCCTCAAGGCCGGGGATCTGATCTTTCATAAGCCCCGGGAGTTCCACAATGTAAAAGCCAACGGCGTGATCGCCCCGAATCTGGTGGTGATCTCTTTTATCTGCAAATCGCCCGCCATGGTTTTCTTTGAAAATAAAATTCTGAAGGTAGACAGCGTGGAACGGGAAATTCTGGCCCGTATCATCGCGGAGGCCAAAGCAGTCTACTTAAGCCGTCTGGATGATCCCTTCAGCGAGAAGTTGATCCGGCGGACGGATGGACCGTTTGGCGCGGAACAGTTAATCCAGATGTATTTGCAGCAGCTGCTGATCCTGCTGGTCCGCCGTTGCCAGACTTCTTCGGACAGCCCGTCCCATCCCAAATCCCTTGCGAAAAACAGTGAGGATGAATTGTTCTACCACCTGTTGGAATATATGAATACCCATTTAACGGATCATCTGACCATCGATCAGATCTGCCGCGATAATCTGGTCAGCCGCTCGGTCCTTCAAAAGCTGTTCCAGGAGCGGGCCGGCTGCGGGATTATCGATTATTTCTCCAAGCTCAAGATCAGCGCCGCAAAGCAGCTGATCCGCAACAGGAGCCACAATTTCTCTCAGATCGCGGATGAACTTGGCTATTCTTCCATCCACTATTTTTCCCGGCAGTTCAAGAAGATAACCGGGATGACCCCTTCTGAGTATTCAGGATCTATTAAGGCTTTGACTGAGAGATGAGTACTTGGTTCTTCCTCTTTTAAACGTACTTCTTTCCTTCCATCTACTGCAGGATGTTTTCTTCCACCTTCTGCCCGGCTTCCAGAAGCGGAAGGACCCGGTCCGCGCTGATCAGGTAGACATTGGAGTTATCGGCCGGTTTTGCATAGTAGCCGCCGTCTTCATCCTGGCTGCCGATCATCAGAACGAACTGCTGGGGAGTAGTGACCGTCTCGGTATCGCCCCCGTCGCCTTCTTCGTTGGTCTCGATGGTATAGTCTACCGTCAGCGTAAGCGCAGGCTCTGAAAGACCGTAGACAGAGAGGTCTTTGCTGTTGTATTCTTTCAGGCCGGTGTAGGAAGCCTCGGTAACATTCTGCAGCAACTCTTCTGCGTATTCGGTACGGATACCGGCTTCGGAGCCGTCTGCTCTGATCAGTTTCCAGTTATAGGCATCCGTATCTCCGGCTTTTTGGATACTTACTGATTCATCGGCGCCTGCCAACGTCAGATTGGAAATGGTGTCCATAGAGATCGCAGGATAACTGTCTGCTTCCACAAGGGACATCAGATCAGATTCGAATCCGCTTACCGCTGTGGATGCCACTGTATATACCCCTGCCTCTCCCTGCACCGCTGCGTAATATTCACCGGTGATGCTGTTGGTGTCTCCGATCAGAACCGTAATTTTCGTTCCGTCCGTGTCCTGCAGGGTGATCTGGTTGGACGGCTGGTCCAGCCCGTATTCCTCATAGTTCTGGTCGTCTTCCGCTACCGTGGAAGTCCCTTCCAGGGAAGTCATGCCCGATACCATACTGTCCAGCGTGTTCTTATTAATCGGAATGCTTTCATCCCCGTCGTAATACCAGTTTTCGGTGTCGTCTTCGCTTTTCTTATGGAAGGATAAGGTCTGCCCGTCATGAAGATAGGAAATATGATCGACATGATCTGAATCCATACTCACAATCTGTACGGTATCAGCCTGGGAAGCCGCCTGTTCTTTTTCTTCTTCCCTCTTGGCAAAGTTTACCACGGCCAGGTAGATTCCGATAAACACAGCCAAAACAATTACCGCAAGGATCAGATTTCTGGTTCTGTGTTTCTTCTTTCCTGTCATCGGTTCTTCCTCCCCAGCCAGATTACCAGACCGGTTATTAATACCGCCAGTGGAATCACTACGATACAACCCAGGAATCCTAACAGGGACCCCATAGCCGTCATAGACAGTGAAGTGTTGTCTATGCTCTTGCTGGGAATCGAAACCGTTACCTCTTCCCCGTTGGTCAGCCAGGAGACAGCTTTACTCACCAATTCCATGTTTCCGCCGACCACCTGGGCGTCTGTACCCTGGTCAAACATCAGCTCGGACGTCAGGCATACGATTCTCGTCTCTTTTGGCGATGACTGGCTGCCTGTATCTGTACTGTTCATATCTTCCGCATCGCTAGTATCTTCCGCATCGGTACTATCTCCTGCCTCCGCGACTGTCTCGGTGACCGCAGCGCCTACCATAAAGGGACCGTCAATATCTCCATCTTCTTTTTCCATAGTAGTGACATTGGCCGGATCCGGTTTCGAGTAGGAGGAATCGCTGGTCTTTAACAGGGCGCTGACCTGAACCGTATCACGATGATCCTGGCTTTCCTGCAGCCCCTGTGCCATAGGCATCAGCACGTATTTCTCCAGCCCGCCGGTGATCTCATGAGATTCCTTATCCGGTACGATATAAGCCTGACCGGAACCGGTATAATGGTTCGGATCTCCCTCCACGACCACTCCTTCCACCCGTTCCAGGCCATAGTCCGCCAGCAGAGCGTCCAGATTCGGCTGCGGGGTACCGCCGGTATAACCGGCAACGATAAAGGCATGGCCTCCCGCCGTCAGGTAATTTTGTATCTTGGCTGTCTCCTCCGAAGAGAGATCGGCCATAGGAGAAAAGACAAACAGAAAATCCGCGTCCTCCGGCACCTGTTCAGCCGTTATGAGGTTCAGATCCTCGATCTCAAGATTCTGTTTTTGCATCAGGCTCTTCAGGTTATCGGTCATGGGGATCTCATCATGGCCGGTCAGGGCATATGCCTTCCCCAGATTTTCACTGGTGACATAGGAAATCGCGCTGGTAATCTGACCCTCCCCGTCGAAGCCGGTTATGGTGCTGCTGTAGGTCGTGTAATCCATCTGATATTCGTAGATCTGATCCGGGCTCAATGCTTTTTTCCGGTCGCCGCATTCCACGATTACACTGTTATTATATAGCTCCATATCCTGATAACTGTTTAGGAAAGCCGGATTTTTAACGGGGTCCCGGATTTCGAATTTTATATGACTGCTGGCCCCGGCATAGTTCTCCAGCAGCTTTTTCGTGGTCTCGTCTTCCTGACCGCTCTGCGCCACCAGATAGATCTGAACGTCTTTTGTCAGAGCGTCTAACATCTCTGTGGTCTGGCTGCCGATCTGGGTCAGATTCTGGCCGGTCAGATCGAACTCCCGGAACTTGGAGGGCAGCGCGTTCACCGCCATATTGATCACAACGATAATGGCCAGAACGATCAGCGCCAGCCCCATACTGTAGGACCCGTGCCTCAGCCTTTTATTTTTTACTCCCTTGCGGAAGCTCTCTTTGATATTAAATTTCTTCATTCTCGTCCTCCCTCCTAGCTCCAGCGTCTTTTTTCAATGGACTGATATGTCAGGAAGCAGAACAATCCGATCACGGACAGATAGTAAAGCACCGCGCCCAGATCCAGTGTTCCATTGACAAAGGTATTAAACCGGGACATGATATCCAGCGAATTCAGCACCTTATTGATTGCTCCTGCCAGCCAGGCGGACTTCAGCAGATAAACAGCGATCAACGCCCCTTCGGCTGCCAGGCCGACCACCACCGGCACCACTACATTTTTCGTCATTCCATAGATGAGAAATACCAGGGCAATAATCAGAACCGTAAAAGCAATCAGGGATGTTTTCGCAGTGTCAGATACCATACCGCTGATTCCGCCCATCAGGAAACTCAGAAAAAGCACGCCAAAGCTTACCACAGCCGCGATGATCTGGCTCTCCGTAATGGAGGAAATGAACATTCCAACCGCAATAGCCGCCGCGTAGAGAAGCAGGAATCCAAAGATTACCGAGTAAGAGCTCAGAAACGGTACTTTTCCAAACAAGGCCAGGGCCAGCGGATAAAAGCAGATAATCACCACCGGTAACAGGATAACCGAAACCATGGCCAGAAATTTACCCATCACGACCTTCCCAATGGACACCGGCGCGGTCAGCAAAAGCTGGTCCGTCTTGCTGCGCTGTTCTTCCGCCAGAGAGCGCATCGTAAGGATCGGAACCACTATCAAAAGCGTAATGCTGGCTCCCGACAGCGCATATCCGATAAACGGAGACAACGAAAGCAGATTATATGCATAAAAGTAAATTCCTACCGCCACCAGCGTCAATGCCGCGACAACATAACCAATCATAGAGGTATAATAGGATTTCAGTTCTTTTTTATAAATGGCTAACATCTTATTTTTCTACCTCCTGTTTCTGCTCGGTTTCAGAGTCAGCGGACTCTTCCCGGATGCCGGCTTCTTGCTCGACTTCCTCCGCGATCGTCAGCTCCTCTTTTTTCTTCCGCCGCCTGAAGAGGGAACGCTTTGCTTTTTCCGCTTCCGCCTTTGGCTGTTCCGCCGTCAATTCGAGGAATACATCCTCTAACGACATATTCGACTGCTTCATTTCCAGAATCGGGCATCTCTCACCGGCGAATTCATAGGACAGATCTTCCCGCAGGTCGACCATCTCGTTGGTTTTGATGGTCACAGCGACGCAGTCCGGTGTCGTGGAGGAGTGGATTTCGAATTCCCGGATCTGCTCCATCCCCTTTAGGATCTGCTCTACTTTCTCTTTCGCTCCCTTGACCGTCAGTTCCAGCACATTGGAACCCAGAACCAGCTTGCTTAGATTGTCCGGCGTATCGCTGGCCACCAGTTCTCCGCGGGAAATGATCATGACAAAATCACAGACCGCGCTGACCTCGGAGAGAATATGGGAACTCAAAATGACCGTATGGTGTTTTCCCAGATCTTTGATCAGGTCGCGGATCTCGATAATCTGCTTGGGGTCCAGCCCTACGGTCGGTTCATCCAGAATAATCACCGGCGGATAGCCGATCAGCGCCTGCGCCAGCCCAACACGCTGACGATAGCCCTTGGAAAGATTTCGGATCAGCCGGTCCTTTACATCCAGTATTTTGGTCCGTCCCATGATTTCCCGGATCATCTCCGGACGTTTTTCCTTTTCCACCCCTTTTAACTCCGCGCAGAAATTCAGGTATTCCAGGGGCGTCATATCCATATACAGCGGCGGCTGCTCCGGCAGATAACCGATACATTTTTTCGCCTCTTCCGGTTCCTCGAACATATCGTGACCGTTAATCAGTACCTGGCCTTCGCTGGGAGCCAGATACCCGGTGATTATATTCATCGTTGTGGATTTCCCCGCGCCGTTTGGCCCCAGGAAGCCGTAGATCTGGCCCTCTTCCACCTCGAAGCTCAAATCATTTACCGCGGTGTGGCCGCCGTACCTCTTCACTAGGTTTTTCACTTCTATCAAGCTGTTCCCTCCTTAGACTTACGTGTCATAAATCTGCTTTATTATAAACTACCTTTGTGTTTATTGTGTGAAAATAGTAAGAAAATTCTGGTAAGTTTGGATGCTCAATCTGACCGTTAGATCTTCGTGTAATTGTAGCGGTATTTGTCCTCACCTTGTTGTTTTATTATGAAATGAAAAGCTGCCGCACCGGCCCTTAAAGCCGAAGTGCGGCAGCTATCTACCCGTATACCCAGACAAGCTTACCCGGTCCTCACCAGTAATTCCGGACGGCCTCTTTTGCTTCATCCGAAGTCAATGGGAATTCCCTTTTGATTTCCAGTATCGTTTCATCCTGTGTTTTGTCCGATTTCCTGCACAGTGAAACAAATGCCCGTATTCCTTTCTGCATTCCCTCACGGATTCCCTCCTGCATTCCTTCTTTTCTGGCCTGGTTAAGCTCTGAAAAGCGGATATCCGCTTCGTACTTCTCTGTCAGCATCGACATCAGCTCCTTCTTATTCTTCGCCATATCGCGAAGTTCATCCTGGATTTCCTGATACATATTTCTATTGGGCCCATCCCCCTTTATTGTAAACCGGTCCCCGTTCACATCCGCCAAAAATGCCAGGAAACAGCCCAACTCCTCCAGTTCCGGCGGGCATCTGTGCTCCAGGATCTGGTTTAAACATTTATCCAGCTCAATATATACCACCTTGGACAGATCAGACAGCTGCACCCCCGTATCCGTTTCGTTTTTCCGATAGTGAATAAATTTCGGATTGCTCTGAAACCGACTCGGACTCTCCTTCATAAACACTACCGCGTAGGTCGTCGGTATATCCGGAAAACTCATCTCTGATTTTTTATTTCCCTTTTCCACAGAATATTGCAGCATAATAAGGTCTGATACATATACGTCCATTCTTTCGGTAATAAATTCTTGGGCCTTTCTCTGCATCTCCATATCGAAGATACCTTCATCCGACATAAGGGCCAATTGATCTAAAATAGTATTTTTTGAATAAATAGACACTTTCGGCGGCGCCGTATTAAGAGACCCCAGTGCAACCAGCTCCTGATGAAAAATCAATTGAAAGATTTTCGTCACCCGGTCCGGGTGGAGATCCGGGTGAAAGGCCTTTTTAAACGGCAGATCATAGTATAGCTCCGGCAGCCTCTTCCCAGCCTCGATCTGGTCAAATTCCTCCCGGATCCTTTGCGGCATGACAGCCTTTAGAGCCTCGTAGTTCTCTGAAATTGTCCGTGTTTTCTTCATTCATTTTCCTCCTTTAAGTATAGTAAAATTACTGGAAATTGGCAATAGCGAACGCTATGCGCTTGAGAGATAAAAACTGATAAGATTTGCATTCCATTAGGAAGACTTTCCTATGGAATGAAAGAAAACAGCAGTGCTAAAACTGCTGAAGATTTATTAATGATATCATAAAAATGATGATGCGTCTATCATAAGAATATCTATTTTTTTAACCTCTTGTTCAAAACGTATACGGTAAATAAAATAAAAGCCCTGCCTTCTATATCTGCAGGGCCTATCCCCAGCAAAAAACTTGCCGGGTCTCAACACATCGTAATACTTTTGAAAAATCCGTCCATATTCAGCCGGACCTGCCAGATCAGCCCCCCAGCGCTCCGGTCACTGATTCAAAAACGTAAGATATTTAAAGCGTATTCTGACCTCCGGTTCCCCTGTGACAGCCTCGTACTCCTGCTCAGTCAGGACATTTTTCAGCATCTGTTTTTCTTCCTCAGGAATGACTGCGTGGACAGCGTCAACAAAGCACAGATTCGGGTAAAGGACGCACCACCAGTTTTTCCCCTGGGCTTTTCCGATTTCCACACGCAGCGCTTCATAATATCCTTCGGGGAACGTGCAGTCCCCGTATGTCTTGATGGGAAAATAGGCCTGCTCCAGTCTGGCGGCTGCCGGATATTGGTATCCTTCTTGCCGGATAACGGTTTCAGCCAGGGTTTCGATATCATCCAGATGGGCTTTAATCCTGTCTCGTGTCTCATCGATGCCGTCCGCACCGGCCAGAATCGTCTGCATATAGCGGACGATTTCGCTTTTCACTTTTAATTTGAGCGCCTGATCCTGCTCGGTATCACTGTTGGCTATGACGTGAAATCGAATGATCTGGCCCGCGATTCCCTGCTGGATCTGCTGCGCGCCTTCGGTTTTTCCGGCTGTCAGAAACGCGCCGGTAAATCCAAGGAAAAGAGATAGGATCACTACGAATATATTATTTTTCAGTTTCATTATGTAAACCTCCTGATGGAAATGTAATGGTTTCTTGCTCTATCAGGAGAATTGACGTATCAAATGGATTCTATACAAATATTTTTTAATTTTTCTTTCTGCATGCCACCGCCACGGGCATCCTTATTCGAACTTCAGCGAAACTGTCGGCAGCAGGCGGATCGCCTTTTCATATTCCTGCTGACGGTCCCGATAATCCAGCGCGATCTTACGGCTTCTGCTGCCCACGATCCGGTAGCTGTCCAGCAGATCCACCTGGTATTCCTGCTGCCACAGGCCGTAGATCTCACGAATCCTGGTTTCCATCTGTTTCACAGCGGATTGCTCGATCTGCCCTACCGTATCATGACTGTTGGTGTCGCCAACCACAACCCTTGCTGTTCCGTTTAGCTTCAGTTTATAAACCACCTGTGTGTCTTCCCGGTCAAATACGGATTCTATGCGGTTGTTCCGCACTTCGATTATATTCCCTTCCTGGGTCTGGAAGCTGAAGGGGGCCTTTACTCCCCGTGCGAAAAAGATCACGTCGCTTTCCCCCACGCTTAGTTCTCCGATATAGGCAAGCCGGGAACAAATGCCGTAGGCGGTCACCGCGATCTGTTTGCCATCCACATCCACTACCGGGATCATAAGTACGCGGTCCTGATTATGCCAGTGATTTAACAGATCCTGCAAGGTGACGGCCTTTTCCTCCGTCAGGTAGTCACCGTTTTCGTACATATTGTTCAGGAAACCGCCGGCATCTTCATGCGCGGCTACGATTTTTGTGGCTGTTTCATCGCCCAGGAATATTTTCGTACTCCGGGCAAATGCCTCCTGTTTTTCAAAATACTCCAACAGCTCCAGCAGCTGTTTGGTATCTGAAAACAGTTCCCGGTTCAGTACGATAGCTTTCAAATGGGAATAGTCCAGATGTTTATCCGAGCGAAGATCATAGATTTTCTCCGCCTCGTACAGACTGGCCGCGGTTATTCCGGTTTCCGGCAGGTCTCCTGCGGTTTTGTCCGAGGAATCGCCGGAATCACTGCCCTTATCGGAGGCCTTGGGAAAACCATAGGTCACATATAGCCCTTCCTGGGTATGATCCACTCCCAGGGCCAGCACGAAGGCTTTGTCTTCCAGCTCGTCTTTTCTGCCGCACCCCGCCAGCATCAGTATCATTCCCACGCAGAGGATAACGCCGATCCGTTTCATTCCTTTGCCTCCTTTCGTCTGCCCTGCATCCAATCCAGGAAAAGCAGCAGTACCGGAATGGCGATGGCCGCGGGCATCCCGATGTACTTCATATAGCTCATATAGGTCTGATAGATAGACTGATAATTGTCGGCCCAGCTGGCCAGCAGCAAAATGACTGCCGCAAACGGGATCAGATAAATGTGCATTTTTTCATTTCCGATCAGCTGCCGGGAGACCAGGCTGCTATAAAATATACAGGAATTGACAAATGTGAATATACTGACCAGCCAGATAACAATCAATATGCTGTCAAAACGGCCCAGTACATTCAGAGGCGTCCGGACAATGGTCATCAGGGAGATAATAGGCCAGTTCTTGGCATAAGTGCCGCCCACGCCGAAGGCGCTGACCACCAGCAGGATAAAGACCAGATTAAACAGTCCCACGATCACTGCTCCGTGCATGGTGGTACGGTAAATCCTGGCGTCCCGTTTCATAAACGGGATGACGAACAGCATCATGCCCAGGATACTGAAAAAAATCAATACGCCGTATCCGCCCGCTGCCACCTTCGGCACCGTACTGACGAAGATCGGAGCCAGATTATCAAAATCCAGATCTTTGGCCGTAAACAACAGCATGATAATGACCGGCCCCAGCACCAGCCAATATAGAATCTCGGTCATCCTGGCCCTGCCCTCCATGCCGCCGGCCGCCGCATATACCGCCAGCACCAGCAGCACGATCATGATAATCTGTACGGAAGTATCCGGCAGAAGCACCTGCCGTACCACTTCCCCTAACAGCCTGGACGCGAAAGCTCCGGAAAACAACAGCTGCACCAGATAAAATGCCCCGATGATATCCATACCGATCAGCCCGCAGCGTTTCCTGGCATACTGCATATATTCCCCGTCGATCCTGCGCCCCAGCCGGCAGAGCAGCAAAACATAGAGGGTGACGAATACGAGGCCCACGGCCATGGCCAACACGCCGTCACGGCCGGCCGCTCCAACCGTGATTCCCGGAATTACCAGGCCGGTAATCCCGATCAGCTCCATGACCATCATTCTCTTTAATTGCCGGAGCGAGATCCGGCGGTTATTTGAAAACATCTGTTTTTTCACTCCTTATCCCCGTGCTTTCCCCGGAACCGGATCCTGGCATCCCGCCGCGCAAAAATGGGCCGTCTCGTCATGCGGAACACCGGCGCACGCACGATGGAATCCCGCTCATCATGATAGGAATTCATATCCGATGCGACAAACGGCATCAGGTAAGGGATGCCGAAGCTTTTCAGCTGGGACAGATGAATCAGTATGGCCAGCATACCCGCCATCCATCCGTAGATTCCAAGCCATGCGCTCATGAAGATCAGGAAGAATTTCAACAATCGGAACGCAGTCGAGAATTCTTCGTTTGGTATAGAAAATGAGCACAGGGCGGTGAGCGCGACCACAATCACCACGATCGGGCTGACCAGATTGGCGCTGACCGCCGCTTGGCCGATAATCAGGCCGCCCACGATACCGATGGTATTGCCGATCGCCCCCGGCAGACGCACTCCCGCTTCCCGGAGCAGCTCAAATGCCAGTTCCATCAGCAGGATTTCTACCACCCCGGGAAAGGGCACGCCGCTTCTGGCTTCCGCAAAGGACAGGATCAGCTCCGTCGGCAGGATCTGTGTGTGGAAACCGGTAACCGCCAGATAAAGGCCCGGAAGACTCATAGCCAGAATTGCCGCCACATACCGGAGTACGCGGATGAACGAGACGATCTCAAACCGGTTGTAATAATCATCGCTGGCCTGAAAAAAACTGTTATAACTGGTGGGCAGGATCAGCGCGACCGGGGAATTATCGGAGATCAGCACCACCCTTCCCTCCAATACGGCCATGGCCGCCCGGTCCGGGCGCTCCGTCGTCTGAAACTGGGGGAACGGGGATCTCCAGTTTTCTTCGGTCAGCTGCTCGATCACGCCGCTGTCCAGCACGCCGTCTATTTCAAATTCCGACAGACGGGCCGTTATATTTTCCAGAAGGCTTGGATAAACCAGATCATCCATATAGACAAGCGCCACCATCGTGTTGGATCTTTGCCCGATGGGCTGTTCCTTTACCTTTAACCTGGGGTCCCTGATCCGCTTCCGGATCAGGGCCGTATTCACCTTTTCCGCTTCCGCGAAGCCTTCTTTGGATCCGCGCAGCACTTTTTCCGACTCGGCCTTCGGCACGCCCATATTGGGATATCCCTTGCTGCTGATCTTGATGGCTTTGTCATAGCCGTCGATAAACATGATCGCATTGCCCGCCATCAGCGCCGCCACCGCCGTCTCCATGGTTGGCAGTTCTTTTACATCGGAGATTCCAAGGCCGTTGCAGCGGATATATTCATAGATTTCATCTCTGGTCATGTCCCACATCCGGTTTATCAGCTTGCCGATCACCGAATCCTGCAGCATCATATTGCTGACCGCCACTTCCACATAGGCCACGAAGCAGTCCACCTTCTGATCCCGGCCAAGCCGCATAGGTCTGCGTATTACATCGTCACAGTCCTGAAACAGACGGTTAAACACCTCCAGATTTTTTTGCAAGTCTTTCGATAAATTTTGCTCCGGTTTCTTTTGGCTTTGTTGATCCTGTCCCATCAGATTTTCCCCCTTTTCTTTATTCCCTAAGAGCACTTTCCTATGAAAAAGAAAAAAGGATAAGACAAGTCTTATCCTCATTTACTGGTATCTTATGTAATTTCTGAAATATTATTCCTAACCCTTAAGCGACTTCTCAATTGCCTTTTTCTGGTTATCGATATGGACTATAATGGCGTCGCGTACTTTTTCCTGATTGCCGGCTTTTAATGCGGAGATAATCTTTTCATGTTCCTTCACAAGTTTAGCATGGCGTTTGTAATCCTTCAGATATTCCATACGGTACCGGTACATCTGTTCCCTGATATTATTCAGAATCTGATTCAAACGGGCGTTGCCGGTAGCCTGATAGATAATGTCATGGAAATGCATATCCGCGTCCGCGATCATGGTCAGATCCCCGGAATCGATAATCTTTTCGAACTCAGCAGAGGCCTCTTTTAATTTTACCAGCTCTTCCTTCGTAATCCGCTCGCATGCTTTGCTGCCGGCCAGCTCTTCCAGAGCCCGCCGTACTTCCAGCACATCCTGCAGATCGGATTCGGTAATGCTGGCCACCTCCGCGCCTTTTCGGGGAATCATCACCACCAGGCCTTCTAACTCCAGCTTACGGATCGCTTCCCGCACCGGTGTACGGCTGACTCCCAGCCGGTCTGCCAGCTGTATCTCCATCAGCCGTTCCCCGGGCTTTAGCTCCCCTTTCAGGATCGCCTGACGCAGTGTATTAAATACCACATCCCGCAGCGGCAGATATTCGTTCATCGTTACTTTCAAAAAATCGTCCATCGTCTACCTCCTCGTATTAAATACGCCTGTCAGATATACCTGCTTTGCCAACGGCCCGTTCTTTAACTTTTGATAAGCGGCTCTGGCCTTCCCCGGGTCATCGAACAGCCCGAACACAGTGGGGCCGCTTCCGCTCATCATGGCGTTCAGCGCCTCGTATTCCATCATCACTTTCTTGATCTGCGCGATCACCGGATATTCCGGTATCGTGACCGATTCCAGCACATTTCCCAGATTCCCGGCTATCATATGCAGATCCTGCCTCCGAATTCCTTCCAGTATCCGGTCAATGTCCGGATGGTTTCCGATCGGCCGGGAATCCAGCTGCTGATAGACAAACTTTGTCGATACGCTGACCCCAGGCTTCGCGATCAGCACCTGGCACTCCGGCATAGGAGGCAGGGCGGTCAGCTCTTCCCCGATCCCTTCCGCCAGGGCCGTGCCCCTCATCACACAATAAGGCACATCCGCACCGATCTTAACCCCCCGTTCCATCAGCTGCTCCTTTGACAGGCCGAGCCGGAACATCTGGTTCATCCCGAACAGCACGCTGGCCGCGTCGGTGCTTCCTCCGGCCATACCTGCCGATACCGGTATATGCTTCTCCAGCCGTATCTCCACACCGGTTCCGATCTCAAACTCATCCAGCAGCATCCGCGCCGCCTTGTACACCAGATTATTTTCGTTGGTCGGCAGATAGTACAAATTTGTCTTCACCGTGATCCCCGGTTTATCTTTCTTCACCAGCGCGATCCGGTCAAACAGACGCACGGTCTGCATGATCATACGCACCTCATGATATCCGTCCTGACGGATGCCCAGCACGTCCAGCCCCAGATTAATTTTCCCCATTGCCTTTAATTCGATCCGCTTCATGTTTCCCTCCATAAGCGCGTTTTCCCGCACATATCGGTATACCATTTCTGGGTGAACTTCTTTTGTTCAGCCTTTTCCGCTTGTATTATGTATACAAGATATTATAAACAAGTTCCAACAAAAAAGCAACCTCCAGGGATGGAAATTGCTGGGAAGATCATATGACTGGCGAAAGTAATATAAACCATAGCCTCCGGAACGGGACTGCCCTTGTCACGCTTGGCTTGCTACATCCCAATACAGGGTAGCGTCCATCCGCAGCTCCCGCTTAATTTTCTGCTTAATGCAGGACAGGGCCTGAGTGCCGCGTTTGTTCTCCTCTGTCTTGGAATAATCCAGTTTGATATAAACCAATCTGTTTTCCGGTCCATAGTCATGCAGGGATATTTCCTCCACAGACCCGGCCGGTATAAACTGCGTAACAATCTGCATAATTTCTTCCTCAGTGTCCGGATCGGCCCCTTCGCCCAAAAGAAGGACCATATTATCCCCGAAAGAACTGGCTCCCGATTTCAGAATCGCGGCCGAAACGATAATACCCAGAATCCCGTCAACCGGTAAGTTTGTATAAGGGGCCGCCAGGATACCAGCCAGCGTAACTGCCGTCACAATAGCATCGGACAGGTTATCGATCCGTATGGCTTTCAGGACAGAAGAAGCGATCATGCGGTTCAGCCGTTTCATATACCAGGCCATGCATATCTTGCTCAGGATACCGATAACCAATGCCGCGGCAGCCAAAGCAGTAACCGTAATTTGCTGCGGGTGTTGCAGCCGTTTTACCGCGTCTATAAAGACAGAAATTCCGGTAAACATAATCAGCAGCGACACAATCAATCCACATATATACTCCATCCGTCCATGCCCATAGGGATGCCTCTTATCTTTTTTCCTCCCGGAAAATGAAAAGCCTAAAAATGCCACAAAAGACGAGGCGCAATCCATAAGATTATTCAGAGCATCTGCGGTAATCGCCACACTGTTGCTCAGCACGCCGGCAGCCGCCTTTATCACGACCAATGCCAGATTTACGCATATTCCTATAATCCCGGTCTTTTTTCCAACAAGATCACGGCTCTTCTCACACGACTCCTCTATCATTTTTATTACGCCTCCTCTCCTAAGATAAAAAATCTGACTGCGCGGTTAATCCTGATCCCCGTGCCGGTCCAAAGGACGCCCGGATCTGTTACGTCCGCAGCCACGCGTACCACGTTCACGCGGTCTGCCATGAGAATGTGCATTTCCAGACGGCTGACCCCCTCTTCCGCGCATAGCCATCAGATGGTCGAAGGCTTCATCGCCCATTCTGGATCTGGTTTTCTCCATCCACTGTTCCATATCCTCTTTCTTATCCACTCCAAGGTCCGCTTCCAGTTTCTCAATCACACGCTCCAGATAACCTCCAAAAGCCAACTGTTCTTCCGGGCTTAGGCAGTCAAACGGATAAGAAAAATCCGGTTTCTCCTGCCGGGCGTCCCTTCCCTTGTCCGTTAGTTTTACCACCATAACGCGCTTGTCATTATCCGATGGTTCGCGGGTGATATAGCCGGCCTTCTCCAGCTTGCCCAACAGTTCACTTAAGGACTGTTGCCGTATGTCCAGCAGATAAGAAAGATCTTTGGTGCTTATCTCCGGCTGCATCTTCAGGATAGCCAGTACACGCCCCTGTCCCCTGGTCGGGTCCGCAAAGGGCCCCCGTCCTCTCCGGTTCTGCAGCTGGTGACGCTGTACCAGCCATTGCAGCCGCATTAGTTTTTCAAATAAATCTTTTTCATTTATAATATCCGACATCCATATTCCTCCTTTTTTAACAGGTACCTGTTTATTCATATTATACAGGCACCTGTTAAATTTGTCAACATTTTTATAAGGTACCTGTTCTATTAATCATTTTTACATCTTTCCGCCTCTGTAAAAATCCGCCGGACCCGTTTCAACATAAATCCATATCTTCCAGACCGGCGAATCGTTCACCGCAACCCCAGAAACCAGTCATAAGTTACCGTATCATTCAAATAAGAGGCTGTCGCACTCACTTTGCGTTCTTCCCGGAGGCTTCGTATGTCTGCTGCTTACGGCTTGGAACCGCGGGCGGTATCCGGGAACGCTCCGGGCGGCCGGGTTCTTTTGTATCTCCCTGGGAGCGCATAGGGCGGCTGTGAATACGCTTAGTGAAATCGGAAAGCCGGGTTCAGGATGCACGGCGGACTTCACGTCCGAC
>NZ_JAHQCW010000024.1 GCF_019042275.1 Diplocloster agilis | reverse complement strand
AAGTCCGCCGTGCATCCTGAACCCGGCTTTCCGATTTCACTAAGCGTATTCACAGCCGCCCTATGCGCCCCCAGGGAGATACAAAAGAACCCGGCCGCCTGGAGCGTCCCGCGGATAGCGCCCGCAGTTCCAAGCTCTAAGCAGCGGGCATCCGGAGCCCCCGGGAAGACACTACAGATCCCCGGAACCGGAAGCCTCCCTGGAAACCGTCCGCCGGCCCCGGCTTCCATGTCCCCTGCTTTGGTGATGGCAAATTGCTTTAGGCGGACTTTTTGATGCAGAAATGATGCAATTATGATGTATAATCGTTGAAATATTAGGGATTGGTGAGTGATGGAGATTGAGCAGGAGTCAGAGTTTTGGTAAGAGATGAAGGTTTGATACAGCATAAAATTTAGTTTGAGAGATAGGAACGGGGATGGATATGAATCATATTTTGGTTGTGGATGATGAAAAGGCGATTGTTGATTTGGTTGTCTTGAACCTGGAAATGTCCGGGTATGAGTGCGATTTCGCGCTGGATGGGGAGGACGCGATCCGTAAGATTGACGCGGGGGCTTATGATCTGGTTTTATTGGATATTATGCTGCCGAAGATAGATGGGGTGGAATTGATGAATTATATCCGGTTTCTGGATATTCCGGTGATTTTTCTTACGGCGAAATCAGCGGTAAAGGACCGGGTGGCGGGGCTGAAGCTTGGGGCACAGGATTATTTGACGAAACCGTTTGAGATCATCGAGCTGCTGGCCCGGGTGGAGACGGTGCTGCGCAGGTGCCGGAAAATCGGACAGATTTACCGTATGTTCGATATCGAACTGGATATGACGGCGCATACGGTAAAAAAGGCGGGGAAGTGTGTTGATTTGACGATAAAGGAGTATAGTATTTTGCTGCTGTTTCTTCAGAATCCGGGTACCGCTCTGTACCGGGAAACGATCTATGAACGGGTATGGGGCGGCAGTTATCTGGGGGATAGCCGTACGGTGGATCTGCATGTGCAAAGGCTTCGAAAGAAGATTGGGTGGGAAGAGCGGATCGCCGCGGTGTATAAGGTGGGTTACCGGCTGGATGTATGAGAAAAGCGGAGGTCTTAGATGAAATTTTCATGGAAAATTTTTCTGACAACGATATTGATTGTCTGCTGTACTTTTTCCATTGGCGGTATGATTCTGATGTCGTCCTGGCTGCAGCAGTTTTTGGAGCGGGAGATTCAGTTCGCGGAGAGTCAGAATATGATGCTGAATGGAGCGCTGCGGACAGCTTCCCGGCTTCTGCCTCCGGAGGATTATCGGGATATCCATGCGGTGGCTGAACGCGTGCTGTCTTCTGTCCTGGATAAAAGCAGGGAACAGGTTCCGGTACAGGTGGCGGATGAGGAGGAAAGGTCCCTGTATCAGACTCCGGCGTTTGCCGGTTATGAGTCCGCTTTTCAGGACGTGTCCGAGCAGCAGTCGGGTTATGTTATTCTCAGTGAGGACGGGGGGTACCGGATTCATTTTATAAGTCACTGGAAATTGGGAAGTGGGGTCTATACGCTTGAGACGGTGAGGGATATCACCGGAGTTTTTGAGACGAGAGATGCGCAGTACCGGCTGTTCATCAGGCTGACGGTGGGGATGACCTGTATTACGGGGGTGTTGGTGCTTCTGCTCTCAAAGTGGCTGACGAAACCGATTCGGAGTTTGTCCAGGGCCGCCAGGAAGATGGCAAAGGGTGATTATGGGGTTAGGGCTCTGGGAAAGGGACAGGATGAAGTAGGTATGCTGGCGGAGGATTTTAACCGGATGGCGGAAGCTTTGGAGCACAAAATGGATCAGCTGAAAGAGGCGCTGCGCCGGCAGGAGGAATTCTCGGGAAGCTTCGCTCATGAGGTGAAGACGCCGCTTACTTCTATTATGGGGTACGCGGATATGCTGCGGTCACGGGAATTGCCGCAGGAGATAAGGCTTCAGGCCGCCGACACGATATTTCGGGAGAGCAGGCGTCTGGAGGCGCTTTCGTTTAAATTGCTGGATCTGATGGTATTGAAAAATAGAGAGTTGGCTATGGAGAGCGTCGGTGCAAAGACGTTTTTGGAGGAGATTTCCTCGTTTATACGGCCGTCTTTGGAACAAAGGGGCATCGGGTTGTCCGCTGATATCGAGGATGCCGGTATTTGTATCGATGTGGTGCTTTTCCGAACCTTGATACTGAATCTTCTGGAAAATGCGGGACAGGCGTTTGGGGAGTCCGGGACAGACGATCCGGGAGGGAAGCCTGCAGGAGGAGAGCGGTTCATCCGGCTGGTGGGACGTTATCATCAGGAGCGGTATCGAATCACAGTATCAGATAACGGGAAAGGGATGCGGCCGGAGGAACTGGCCAGGATTACAGAGGCGTTTTACCGGGTGGATAAAGCAAGGGCAAGGACCAGCGGCGGAGCCGGCCTGGGCCTTGCGATCTGCAGCCTTATCGTGGAGGCCCATCGGGGGACCTTGTCTTTTGAGAGCGAGGCTGGGCGGGGAACAGATGTGACGGTCAGTATCGGAGGTGGGAAGGATGAGGAGTAGATGGAAATATACGGCGGTTACCGTGATTGCGTTTGGATGGATCGTCTTAAGTATCTTTGCGCCCTATCAGTTTCAAATGTATAGGGACAGCCAGATTCTGGGGAAACCCCATCTTCAGGATCATCCGGTTGATGAAACAGAAGAGGAATTGCCGGTTCTAACCATTCTGGATAAATTAAAACTGCTGTCCAGCGAGAAAATCACGGGCGTATCCACAGGCAACCAATATTCCGGTGAGAGTATTCTCACCCAGTGTTCTTCTGAACTGCAGGAGCTTTTCCACAGAGGCGTGCTGACGGCGGACCCGTCCGGAGCGCAGTGGGAGCAGAGGACCGGCAGCGCCGCTCTGGTGATGAGTTCTTATGATGACAGCCGGGCGATGATCCTGTGGACGGTTGTCCTGTCTTCGGATAACGGCTATCTTAAGTGCGGGATTGACGATGAGACAGGCAGGATTCTCTACCTTTATACGGCGGATTACAATGGGGATAAGGAAACGCTTACGTCCGACAAGGTACTGGCGTTTGCCGGTTATCTGGGAGTGGAGTCCGGGGAAAATACCGGGATGGCTGCCCTGGCTGCCACGTTTATGGAGATACTGGAGCCCAGGGATTCAATATTGAAAGACTATCCATACGTCTTTCAACAAGGAGAGTCCGCTGTCCTATATTACGCCGCCGAGACGGAATACGGTTTTTATCTCGGGCATGACGTGACGGAGATGGTTTACCCTTGATGGGAAAATGATGCAAACCTCTGATAGTATGTAAAAAATTAAAAAACGGAGGTAGCAAGAATGAATAAAAAAGCAAGCGGTAAAAACGAAAGGAGCCGAGGATTCACAAATCGATCAGCAGATCAATGGATCAATCAAGTAAATAAATATACAAGAAAATTTACAAAAGTAAAATTAAGGATATTGGCAGCCATGGCGTTCTGTCTAATTGTGGCTGCGGCAGGCTGCGGCAAGGACAGCCCGGCCGTGCCGGAGAACCAAAATCAGGAGGAAGCTCTTACATCCGGTACTCCCGCCACCCGCTCCGCAGACCCGGAGACAGACGCTTCCTTTATGGAATTTCAGAAACCCTTCCATATGTCCCAGGAAGATACGTTTAACCGCGGATGTGCTTCTGAGAAGGGCTATTATTTCATGGGGAACGGTTACCTGTATTTTGTGGATAAAGAAACCATGCAATCCACGATTCTGTGCGGTAAGCCGGAATGTTCGCACCAGGACCAGAACTGTAACGCTTATCTGGGGAACATAAGCCATATCACCTATTATGACGGAAAGCTATACTATGCCGCCGGACAGGAGCAGGGAATACCGGGGGTGGATGAAGGGGTATGGAACCTCTATGCCATGAACGCCGATGGTACCCAGAAGACAAAAGTTATGACCCTGAGGGCGCAGAATGAAGGATTCTATTCCAATCCGACGCAGTTCGTCATCCATAAAGGACAGGTTTTGTTCCTGTCTGATCGGGAAAATATCCTTTGCGCGCCGCTGGGAGGAGAGCTTAAGGACGCCAAGGTGGCCAAAACAAATGATATAGAACTCGACTATGAGGCGGTGTCTGACTCGCTGGAGTTGTGGTATTTGTGGGCGGATCAGGATAAATTCTATTGCTTTGGCAACCCCAAATCGAAGCAGTTCCGGGATACTTTGTACGAATACGATCCCGGGACCGAAGCGTTAACGGAGGTCTGGACGGTTCCCGAATCCGCTGAAACAGGGAAATGGGATACCAGTGATGTTTCGGTCAACGGCTGGTACATAGATCAGGGGATTTTGTATTATTTTCTGTCCGGAAACGGCCTGTACCAGTACAATCTTTCCACCAAAGAGACGCAGAAGATTGCTGCAACCGATGATCCCAGTCATACCGGTACTGCCGAGTTTGACGGAGAAATGGCATATATCAATAACAGGGATAAGGATACGGTCTATGTGTATACGCGCAAGGGTGAGTACCTGGGTGAATATGGTTACAGAGAGTATGCAAGTCTTGGGAACGGGCAGGAGGAAGGAAGCGGGAACGGCCGGATCATAGGAAGTGACGCGGATATGGTTTTCCTGTGTGCGGAAAATTTAACGAGTATGACGCAGGATGGTTTCAGCTTGGGTTATACATATTATTATCTTCCGAAATCGGAGATCCGGTCCGGGACAGGTGAATTCAAGCCTCTGGCCTTTCCGTGAGGAGGAAGATATGCAGCTGGAAATCAGGAATCTGAAGAAACGGTATGGGAAGCAGTGGGCGCTGAACGGGCTTACCATCACTTTTACCCCCGGCGTCTACGGAATTCTGGGCTCAAACGGCGCCGGCAAAAGCACGATGATGAACCTGCTGACGGACAATCTGAAACGTGACGGCGGCGAGATCCTGCTCGACGGGAAAGACATTCTGAAACTTGGCCGGGACTACCGGAAAAGATTGGGATACATGCCGCAGCAGCAGGGGTTTTATGAGCAGATGACGGCGGATACGTTTCTGTTTTATATGGCGCGGCTAAAAGGGTTGAAGAGAAAGCAGGCCGCGGCTGAGATAGATCAGCTCCTTCAGGTCACCGGCCTGGCCGGGGAACGTCATAAAAAGCTGGGCGGATATTCCGGCGGCATGAGACAGCGCGTGCTGTTAGCCCAGGCGATGCTGGGAAACCCGGGGATATTGATCCTGGATGAGCCGACTGCGGGACTGGACCCAAGGAGCGCATCCGCATCCGGAATTTTATCTCATCCCTCTCCCGGGACCGGATTATTCTGCTGGCGACCCACATTGTAAGTGATATTGAATCTATCTCGGACCGGATCATTATGATGAAAAAGGGTAAGCTGATCGGAACCGGCACATCAGGGGAACTAATGCGGCGGGTGGCGGATAAAGTGAGAGAAATGCCCTGTGAGCCGGAGGAGCTTCCCGCTATGCAGCGGAAATACAGGGTGGGAAATGTATTTCAAAGGGACGGGAAAACCTGGATTCGGATGGTGGGTGATGAGCTGCCCCAAGAAGGCAGTTTTGTTACGGACCATCTGAGCCTGGAAGATGTGTATCTGTATTATCTCGGAGAGTAGGTGGGGAGATGAGAGAGTATTTGCGCATTTTCACAAACCGCCGCCTCTGGCTGGGATTTGGCATCATTTTGGTTTTTAATATGTTCTTCTTCTGGCAGGCGCAAAAGGATGGGAACTACGGAATGAACCTGAGTGCTAATTTTTCCGATTCGGCGGATCTGTCTTTTGGACTAAACGGAGAGATTATCGATCAGACTATGGACGCGGACCCGGTCAGATGCCATCGGATCTACCGGAATCTGCTGAGAAAATATCAGAGTATGGACACCCTGACGGCCCAGGCGGAACTTGAGCAGATGAAACAGGAGTTAGGCCTTTTGACGGAGATATACATCATTGTGCAAAATCAGGATCAGTATTACTACGAGGATCAATATGAAAAATATCGGTTAAAGTATGCGCCCTACATCAAAAAATTCCAGCAGGGTATATGGACGAGGGAGGATGTCAAATCGCTGACCGTAGCCGTGGATGCGCTGCTGGCCCAGCTGTCCTATCTGAACGGTTATGAAGAATACCTGGACGGGATCAGGGAAAATAAAGACAGGCTGCTGGCATTTTCTGTCTTTAACGATACGGATGGGTTTTCGGGGAGAAATATTATCCGGACGGCCGGGGATTTTGAGAAGCTTGCAGGAATTTCGCTGAGCCTGGGCGCGGACGGTGCGGTGAATGCCTTTCTGGATTTCCCTTTGACGGATTATCTTCTTTTATTGACCCTGATCATGGTCTGCTTAAGCTTCCTGGAGGAGAGGGAGAAGGGACTGTGGTGCATCGTGCACGCGGCGCCTTCAGGCCGTATCCGGCTGGCGGCCTTAAGAACCGGCATATTATTCTGCGTGTCGGCCGGCGCATCGATTTTGCTGTACGGTTCAGATCTGTATATGGGATTAGCCATCTATGGGGGAGGGATCGGGCTTGGCCGTGCCGCACAGTCTGTGGAACTTTTGGGGAAGCTGCCGCAGGTGTGTACGGTGGGGGGATTCCTGGCACAGTATTTTATGATGCGGATAGTGAGCGCTTTTGTTCTGGCCATGTTATTGTGGCTGCTGCTCAGCGCGGTCCATGATGTAAAACTTACGATTGCCGTACTGGCGTTTTTCCTTAGTGTGGAGTATGTGCTGTATCGGTTTTTGCCGGTTCAGAATCTGTTCGGTATCTTAAAATACTTTAATATTTTCACCTATATCCACCTGTCGGATCTGTATACGAACTACCTGAACGCGGATCTCTTCGGATATCCGGCGGGCATCCGCCGTATTTCCCAGGCGGCGCTGCTGCCTTTGGGACTGGCCTGCGTGGTATGGTGCGCCGTCCTTTCGTGCATACAGAAGCCGGCCGGCGGGAAAAGCGGACTGGTACGGCTCGCCTGGCTGTGGAATTCGGTAAAAGACCGGATGCTCCGGCGTTTGGGATTGTTTGGTATGGAATTTTATAAGCTTTTGTTTCTTCAGAGGGGAATCGTGACCGCGGCCTTGTTTGTATATGCCGCTCTCGGTCTTACGTTTGCCGTACCTGTTCAGGATTCTACTATGCCCATGGTACTGACCCGGGAATATCTGATGCAATGGGAAGGAGAGTTGAATGAGGAGACACAAAAGCAGATCGCTTCGGTCCAAAAGGAGATCGACATGGCGGCGGATGACTTGAAACGGGCGCAGCGGCAGTATGACAGCGGTGAGATCGATTATACACAGCTGGATGGCTGTATCCGGGAAAATGAAGCGGCGGGCATAAAGCAGCAGGCGCTGCAGAGAGTACAGAGCCGTGTCAATGAATTACAGATTCTGTCGGCTGAAAAAGGAGAGAAGCTTTGGCTGCTGGATGAATCGGCCTATGAGAGTATCTATGGGGAAGCGGCGGGTGAACAAAGACAGAGAGCGGCTCTTGTAGGACTACTGGCGGTCATTCTGCTTTTGGCCGGCTGCTTCGCTTATGAGACCAAATCCGGAATGAACCGGGTAGCGCGCACGGCAGTGAACGGCAGGGGAAAATGGGTGTTGACCAAACTTTCTATGGCTCTGCTGGTGACTACGGCTGTATGGGGACTGATCTATGGCAGGGAGGTGTATACAATGATAAATACCTGCCGGACCGGCACTCTGAGGGCGCCGGTGCAGAGCCTGGCGATGCTGACAGATTTTCCGGTTCCATGCAGTATCGGAACTTTCCTGATGCTGCTCTACGGATACCGGTGGCTTATGCTGGTCTGCAGCGCTTTTCTGGTTTTGTGTTTATCCTTCCGTATGAAACGGATGGAATCGGCGTATCTGGCCGGCGTCGGCGTGCTGCTGCCTTCCCTTCTCTATCATTATATTGGAATAGTACCGTTTCGGTTTCTGTCGCTGTCGGTACCGGTGACGGCGATGGATCTGCTGCTTCCCGGAAACGGATCGGTCCGGGGCGCATGCGCAGCGGGGGGCCTGATGATGGTTGTGGGTATCGGTTCTTTGTGTCTGATGCGTAAAACGGTATCATGTGGGAACAGATCGGAAAAATAGCCTGCTCAACGCGAAGACTGGGAATTATTTTTAGTTTATTTCAAAAAAGCCCCGAGCTACATGAGGGCTTTTTTGAATGTCCCGGACTTTTTTTGATGAAAATTGTGAAACAACTATGAAACAAATGAAACAATATTGACGAAGAAATCACAGGATATTATGATAAAAACAAGGACATAAGTAAACAGGATAAGCGGAATATGTAAGAACCTGGCTATAATAATGCAGTACATTCCTACAGAAAAGTGGTGGTGAAAGTGTCGGCAACCATACGTGAGATTGCGAAACAGGCGGGGGTCTCTCCGGCAACGGTTTCAAGGTATATATCAGGGAACAGTATCGTCAGTGACGAGAAGGCGGAGAAAATCGAGCGGGCAATGAAAATGCTGGATTATACTCCGATCCCCGGGAAACGGCAGAAGGACAAGGGGGTAATCGCCGTATTTCTGCCCAATCTCCGGCAGGGCTATTTTACGGAAGTGTTAAAAGAGCTGATTGAGCAAGTCCCCAGGTATCATTACCGGGTAATCATTATTCCAACGTTTCCGGGAGATGAAAGTTATAAGATGCTTTTTAAAGAGATTTTCATCACCGGTGTCATCTATCTGGACGAGGAAGTGGATCAGGCCATTTTAAACTATGTCGGCGCCAAGAATATCAAAAGCGTTATGCTGGGGGGAGCCACCTCGGACAGCCGCTGTGAGATGATTCGGATCAACGATCTGTCGGCCGGTTATGACGTGACCCGTTATCTTCTGGAACGTGGTCATGAACAGATTTTATTTCTTGCCCACCGTTCTCAGAGCATTGGGTCCGGTTATCAGCGGCTGATGGGATGCCGGAGGGCTTTGGAGGAATATGGCATCGTGTTTGACGAATCCCGGGTGGAATATGGCAGCCCAACCTACGAGAATGGATATCGGCTGACCGGTATGAGAATTGAGAGCGGTCTGGATTTTACGGCAGTCCTCGCATTCAGCGATGAGATGGCTCTGGGAGCCATAGCGGCTCTGGCCGATCACGGGTATCAGGTGCCGGAGGATATCTCGGTTCTGGGATTTGACGGGATCAGCATCTCTCAGCGTGTGATCCCCAGACTGACCACGGTCTGGCAGCCAATCGCTCAGTTTGTGACGAAAATCCTGGATGCTTTTCAGAATCCCGAAGAAAGATTTCCCAATATGGAAATCGTGCTTCCCTACACGATCCTGGAGGGCGGAACCTGTATTCCCAGAGATAAAGGGCAGAAAAAGGATTGAGTGATGCAGATTTAAGGTAGTTAGAATAGTATAATAAGACGCAGTTCATGTTAAGACATAGTTCCTGCGCGATAGGAGGAGAAAATGAGAGAACAGGCAGAAAGAAAACTTACAGTTGTAGGCGGAGGAGGGGTCCGCTCCATGTTTTTGGCGAAGAGCCTGGTATCCTGTGCCCGCAGATTGGGATTTAGCCGGATCGTTTTTATGGATAACGACGAACAAAAGCTGGCTGTTTATGGAAAAATGGCCCAGCAGGCAGCCAGGAGGCTGGACCCGGAAGTGGAATTTTCACTGACAACCGATCCGGTGGAAGCGGTCCGGGATGCGGACTACCTGATTACCACGATACGGGCAGGAGGAGATGAGATGCGTGTCCGGGATGAGCGGATCGCACTGTCTCACGGTATTCTGGGTCAGGAAACGACCGGGGCCGCGGGATTTTCCTTTGCCATGCGCTCCATACCGGCTCTGGTAAAATACTGTGAGCTTGCGAGAGAGTACGCGTCCCCCCGTGTAAAAATCTTTAATTTTACAAATCCGGCCGGAGTGGTGTCACAGACGCTTCGTGACATGGGGTACGATTTTACATTTGGAATCTGTGACGCTCCCAGTGAGTTACTGCGCTCTCTGGCAGATCTGTACGGGGTAAAGCCGGAAGAGGTGACCGGAGACTGCTACGGATTGAATCATCTGTCCTTTTTCCCGAGCATTCAAGTTAAGGGACGGGAAGTAATGCCCGGTCTGCTTGGCCGGGATGAGATCTACCGTTCGACGCAGATGCGTTTTTTTGACAAAGAGCTGGCCGCACATTTTGGCTGTGTTTTGAACGAATATCTGTATTACTATTATTACCGGCAGGAGGCTGTGGAACATATCCTGAACGCAGGAGTCACAAGAGGAGAGGTGATCCGGGATGTGAACCGCCAGATGACCGAAGAACTGTCCGGTATGGATATAGAACATGATTTTGACGCCTGCCTGCGCGTGTTTGAAAAATGGCACGGAATAAGAGAGACGGCCTATATGGCCAATGAAACCGGCGTATCGGGCAATACCAAACCTTTTCATTTTGATCTGTATGCCCCCGACCACGGAGGATACGCGGGGGTGGCTCTGACTTATATCGAATCGGAGATCACAGGAAAAGAGACGCAGATGATTATGTGTGTGCCGAACCAGGGAGCGATTCCCGGACTTCTGGATACGGATGTGGCGGAAGTCACGTGTACGATCCGAAACGGTGATTATATCCCGCATCAGATCAGACAGCCCGGAGTCATGCAGATGGAACTGATCCGTCAGGTGAAATGTTATGAGAGGCTGGCTTCGGAGGCCATCCGGCAGAAGAGTATCGCTCGGGCGGTGGACTGCCTGTGTGTACATCCGCTGATAAATTCTTACTCCCTGGCCAGGACATTGGTTCAGGAGTATCTGGAAGCGAACCATGAATATACAGAGGGGTGGAAATAATGAAATTCGCAGGAGGAGCGGGTTACCTGAATGTGGATCTTCTTTTTACAGGGCTTCAGCATCTGCCGGAAGAGGGAAAGGAAATCTATTCCCGGGAATTTGATACCCAGATCGGCGGCGGGGTTCCCGCCACAATGATTAACATGGCCAGACTGGGCGTTCCCGTTAAGCTTTTGACTTTTCTGGGCAGGGATTTCTTTTCGGATTTTGCAAGAAGAGAGCTGGAACGCTTCCATATCGATTATAAGAATCTGTATTCCGGGGAGGAGATGCCGGTTACGGTATCCGTAGCGATGGTGACGGATAGGGACAGAAGCTTTCTGTCCTACCGGAACCAGAAAACGGTCACTCCACAGCTGGAAGAAAAAATATACCGGGAACTCAAAGGGGCCAGAGTGGTGGATATGCAGGAGGATTTTCTGCAGGTTTATCAAAGGCTGAAAAGAGAGGGGACGATTCTCGTCCTGGACACGGGATGGTCGGAAGAATTGTCTGTTGAAAATTACCGCCCTTATCTGGAGACGGCCGATTACTATACGCCGAATCGGAAGGAGGCGCTTCAGATCACCGGGACCGGGAATCTTCAGGATGCCGCGGAGGTGTTGGGCAGATTCTTTGAACAGGTGATCATAAAGCTGGATGAAGACGGCTGCATGATAAAGGACCGGGACGGAACCAGGATCATACCGCCGCTTCCCGGAGTTCATCCGGTCGATGCAACAGGGGCCGGCGATGCATTTTTAAGCGGGTTCCTGTTCGGGTTGTACGAAGGCTATCCGCTGGAGGACTGCGTTCTGTTCGGGAACATCACCGGCGGGACCTGTGTCCAGTCGGTGGGCTGCCTTTCCGGTTACGTGAACCGGGAGGAATTGCTTCGGATAGCGGGGAAATGATTCTGGTAACGATTCCTGATTGCTAACGGTCTGCCGGAAAAACCAACCCGGTCTGTCTGCGGGCCTCGTCCATAATCTGCATTTCCATACCGGTAACTCTGAGACATTCCTCACAGCCTGCCAGATCCTTTCCGTTTATCATTTCCGCAAAGCGGATGGCCTCATACAGCATGTTGTTGGAATCCTTCCGAAGCGGAAGGCGCTTCTGTTCGCCGTTTCTTAAGACCAGACCGATGTCGTGGATGTTGGGAAGCTCCAGGAACGTAAGCGCGCCCTTTTCCCCCATGATCTGGCTTGGAACGAAGCTGTCGCATATTTTCGAATAGACCAGCTGTACCTGAAAACCGTCATAATGGGCCAGGATCGTCCCGGCGCCGTCGATGTCATTTGGCAGGAAAACGGCATCCGCCTGTATTTTTTTCGGCATACCGAAGAGCTTCGCCATCAGATGCACGCAGTAAACGCCGATATCCATCAAAGAACCATTGGACAGCTCCGGCCGGAACGCGTTTTCGATGATACCGTTTTTGTAGTTGTCATAACGGGAAGAATACTGACAATACTGAAAAGTCGCCTGGCGGATCTGTCCGATGTCGTCCAAATGCGCCGCCAATAGATCGAAGGCCGGATCTATCACACAACGCATGGCTTCCAGCAGGATCACATGATTCTGCCGGGCGGTCTCGGCCATCCTGTTAAATTCGGCAAAATTGGATGCGGCGGGTTTTTCCACCATCACATGCTTGCCGGCCTGCATCAGCGTGACCGCCTGTTCGCAGTGACAGTAATTCGGGCTGGCGATGTAGACCGCGTCGATCTCAGGGTCGGAAGCTAAGGCCTCCAGCCGGTCGTAGAATTTCACCGCTCCGAATTCTGTTCCGAATTCGACCGCCTTTTCCATGGTGCGGGAATAGACGCCGGTTAACTGAAGCAGTTCCGTCTTTTGCACGGCGTCCAGAAAACGCCGTGTTATTTTATTGGTGCCGATAATTGCCAAACGTATCATAAATATTCCTCCGTAGTTGTCATTTATTGTAGATGTCAGCGTGTCTGTGTTAGACCGGCCAATTCTCTGAATTCCTGCAGCGAAGACGCTTTTGCGGCTGCCTTCATCCATTTGTTCAAAAGTTCGGTGTCCTTTTCTGCTCTGATTCGGCGTTCCAACATTTTTGGTATTTTGTAATCCGACAGCAGTATAAAGATACTTTCTATTCGCCCTTTTAATTCGCCATCCTCTTCTGCTTCTCTGCGGTTCACTGCAATATCCATCTCACGGCTGTATTCCGTCATCAGCATATTTTCCACCTCCGAACCATGCTGTTCCAGATAATCTTTTAAGACATTGTTTTCCTTACTTTTTATTATAGCCTGACGGATCGCTTCCTGCAACGGCAAACTCTGCCGATAGTTACGGACCAGATCTACGAAATAACTGTATTCTTTCAATATCGGGCATTTATCAAGAAATTCCATATTTTCCTTATAATTAATATTTATGATTCTGACCTGGAAGTCCAACAGGGGAGTTTCCGACGGGATCTGATAAGCATCGGAGAGTCTCATGATACATTCCGGAGGCATTTCTTCCAGCCCATTATAAAAAACTACGAAGTTCGGGTTTGGAAGGGGAATTAACCTTGTGGAATAGATGCCCATACCTTTTGTTAATTTTTCATATAACCTGGCGATGTACAAAAGGCCCCGAAGCGGCATGTTGGGATTCATACTGCTCTGATGTTCATATAAGGATAATTCTTCATGAAATGCGAAGGACAGGTCATTTTTCATGTTCATAAAGAGGACATTTTCCAGGGTGTTCACATCGATATCCTCCGGATTCTCATAATGGGTACCCCGAACGGCATTATACAATTGTAACAACCGGTTCTTGTCGGAAAACAGATGGATAAACATTCTGTCCTTATAGGCGGTGACCGGTAAGGGATTCTCGGACATATTTTTTCTCCTGTATAAATGATGATTTTATCAAGAAGGGTTACGTGAAAGTGATATCAATGAGTGATGAGATTGGGGAATCAGAGCAAGGCGAGAACTGCCCTGCATCATAAAAGATGTTTGTATCTAACATAATGCAGATTTTAAAGAAATAAATCAATAGATAAAATATAAATTATTCTAAATTATTTATAAACTTCGGATAAGAATCGTTATACCCCTGCCAAATAAAATGACAGGAAGCCCCTATCCACGAGGTGCTTCCTGAATTCTATCATGTATCCGATGCAGTGCTGAGGAAATTTGAATAGCAGGGGACCGGCACACGAATTCTATGATACTTGTTTTTGCTATTACTGTTGTACCAATTCCACAAAAGTCCTGGCCCTGTGTGTGATGGATTCAAAATCATGGGCAGCCGCCAGTTTTTTGTTGACCAGTTCACCGCCGATTCCAAAACAGCAAACGCCATTTTCCAGAAAGGCTGTCAGATTATCGGCGGAGATTCCGCCCACGGCCATAATATCCAGTTCACTCATAGGCCCCAGGAGATTGCGGACATAATCGGTCCCCAGTGAGGCGGCGGGGAAGAGCTTGATGATATCCGCTCCGGCCTTCCAGGCCGTCTGGGCTTCTGTGGGAGTCATAATGCCCGGAACAGCCACCCGGGAATAGCTGTGGCATACCTCAATTACCTCCAAGTCCAGGACCGGGGATAAAATAAAGTCGGCGCCGGCAAATACCGCGTTTACCGCAGAAGGTTTATCCATAACGGTACCGGCTCCCACCAGCATTCGGGAACCATAAGCTTCCTTGGCCTGCTGGATCATCTGCAGGGCGCCGGGTGTATTCAGCGTTATTTCCACACAGCGGATACCGCCCCGGCAGAGGGCATCCATCACCGGTATCAGACTGTCTTTTGGAATACCCCGCACAATGGATACGATTTTATGATTTATGATCTGCTGTTTTATCTCTGCGTTCATTTTACTACCTCCTATCTGGTAATCAACAGGCTTCCGCTCAGGAACGATTCCAGGCCGTTTCTGTCCGGAAGATTCTCAAAATCTCCTTTCGACATGACAGCCATGGCGCCCATAGCGCTTCCATACAATCCACAATCTTCCAGGGACCTGCCTTCCAGCAGCCCGGTCAGGAATCCGGCGTTAAAGGCATCCCCGGCCCCGATGGAATCCACCTTTCTGGCCGGAAAAGTAGGACAGAAGAAGGAGGTTTCCGGATCAGCCGCATAAGCGCCCTGATCGCCCATTTTAAGACCTATGAAACGGACGCCCAGACCGAAAACCCGCAGAAAGATTTCTTCCGGTTCTCTCGTGTCAAACAGAATCTCCGCCTCATCCAAGCCCAAAAGCAGGATATCAGAATAACGGATAATTTCCAGCAGCAGGCCGCGTATCTTTTGCCTGGTACACAGCTTCAGACGGACATTGGGATCGAAACTGACCATACAGCCGGCCGCTTTTGCCGTCTGTATGGCGGCCTTAACCGTTTCATGGGCGCTCTGGCTGATGGCGGAGTTTATGCCGGTTGTATGGAAGATTCTGCAGCCCCGGAAATATTCCGGATTGAGATCGGAGGGAGTCAGGGTGCTGGCGGCGGAGTTTTGCCGGTAATAGGTAATTACGCTTTCGCAGCTGTCACAAATCTGTTTGAACATCAGACCGGTGGGGTTCTGGCTGTGTATGCGGACCCCTGATACATCCACGCCTTCGCCCCGTATCGTATTCTTTATATAGGAACCGAACGGATCATTTCCAAGTTTGCTGATCCAGCCGCTGCTATGGCCCAGGCGGGCGGCCGCGATCGCTACGTTGCTCTCTGCGCCGGCGATTCTTTTTTCAAAGGTATGGGCATACTGCAGCGGCTCGTTATTTTCCGGGGTAAAACAGACCATAGTTTCCCCCAGAGTGATTAGTTCAGGCATTTGTTGCACACCTCATTTCTGCTATATTAGACTTTCTAATGGGAAGTCCATGGTAGAGAGGACCTGCTCAATATTTTTTCTGGTTCCCACCAGTAACTTTTCGATCAGATCCAGATGTTCCCCGGTTGCGCGGAAAACCGGAATTGCTACGCTTAAGGCGGCCAATGGTTTGCCGTCTTTCAGGAGAGGGACGGCTATACACTGTACATGCAGGTTGGATTCTTCCTTTTCAAAGGCCACCCCATTCTGACGGATAGTTTTTAACTGCTCTTCCAGACAACGGATATCTGTGATGGTATTTTCGGTCAGTGGTTTTAAGCCGTCCGGGTAAAGCTTCTGCAGTTCCGGAAGGGAGTGGGTGCATAACAGGGCTTTCCCCAGACCGGTGCCGTAGGCGGGCAGCCTTTTACCGACCGACGAATACATCCGGATCGGCTCATGGGAATCTACTTTATGTATATATAACACGTCTCCTCCGCTCAATACGGCGAAGTGGCAAGTCTCATTACATATGCTCACGATGCTGTCCATCTGCTGCTTGATATATTCCATAATATCAAACTGGTTCAGGAATTTATTTCCAATCTCAAATAACTCCAGACCCAGAGTAAACCTACCGGTTGCGGCATCATAATTTAAGAAACCTTCCTCCACCAGGGTATGGGCGATGGGGAACAGGCTGCTCTTCGGCATGTTGTTTAACTCTGTGATTTCCGTAAGGGTTAATCCATGGGGGGAATCTGAAATGGTTTTTAACATTTTTGTAACTCTGAGTGTGGGCATGTGCTGAGCTTTATCCGGCATGTAAAGATCATCTCCTATAAATGTATTTGGGAACAATGGTTTTATATACGAACTCATGGACAATATAACACGAATAAAAATAGCTGTCAACACCAAAAAGAAAATGGCTGTAATTTATAGTTTCTATATAGGTAAAGCATAGGGAAAAACCAGATTTGCGCATTGTCCGATGTGTGTGCCTGCATTCAAACTTTTATGCGCGCGTACACGCATAATATTAGGTAAGGATACACAGTGGTTTGGAAAATATGAATAAACAGCGGAACTGCTTTTTAAACAATTTGTCGAATTTTATCTTAGGGGTTGACATGTGTGCGGACTTTGGTTAATATGAAGGTACAAAATACGTATTTGCAATTATGGTTCGTATATAAGAACCGAGACAGGAGGAAGAAAAATGAAATACAGAAAGTTGACAGCAGTTTTGATGGCGATGACCATGGTTGCCGCCTTATTTACCGGATGTGGAAGCAAGACGGAGGAACCGGCGCAGACTCCGGCCGGGCAGGAAGCCCAGGGCGGTGATGAAAAAAGTGACAGTGGCAAAGCAGACGGAGAACCGATCACCATCCAGGTAATGTCGGGTATGATGGGTGAGAAAGTCGAAGGGGCGATCGAACAGGAGATTGCCGACGATTTTATGGAAAAGAACCCGAACATTAAAATAGAGTTTATTCCGATGTCCACCAATGATGTGCAGAAAAAGATCATCACCCTGGCCACCGGAGACAGCCTGCCGGATGTGGTTGGCGTACAGCCGACCTGGCTGGCCCAGTTTGAGGAGATGGGTATTTTCGAGGATCTTCGTCCGATGATGGGAGAAGAATATGTAAATACTTATTTTGAGGGAGCTTTGTATGAAGCAAGCGTAGGGGATAAGATCCTGATGTTCCCCTGGCTGTGTACGCCGACCGCATTGCTGTACCGGGCCGATTGGTTTGAGGAGGAAGGGATTCAGCCCCCTTCGAATTGGGATGAATTCCTGGAAGCAGCGAAAAAGATGACCAAGGATACCGACGGCGACGGAAAGATCGACCGCTGGGGCTTTAGTATGGTAGGAACCAGAAACAATTCCGGCGAATCCAGATTTGTAGCCATGTCCAGAACCTGGGGCGTGGATGAAGTGGTTGATAACAACGGTACCTGGGAATCCGGCTTTACCTCTCCGGAATTTGAAAATTTCCTTACATATTTTACGGATCTGAATAACGAATACGGTGTGGTGCCTCCCGGCGCGGTGGAGACGGGATATGCGGAAGCGGTGAATTATTTCTCCACTGAAAAGACGGCCATGATGATTACCGGTTCCAACGCGATCGGCGTGATTAAGAGCCAGAACCCGGAAGTGGGAGAAAAGATGGCAAGCTGTATGCTGCCTACAGGAACCACATCCTGCTCCGCCACCGGAATCGGAGGATATGCGATCTCCGCCACCTCTGAGCATAAGGAAGAGGCGCTGGAATATTTGAAATTTACACTCCTTCCGGAAAATATCCTGAAATTTGCGGAGGGTACCGGAAGAATGCCGACCCAAAAAGACGTGATGCAGGACGAAATGTTTAATCAGGAAATCTTCAAGGGATATGTTGCCATGTTGGATAAACCTTACAAACAGCCTGTATTCCCGGGATACGTGGAACTTCTGGATGTGGCAGGAGAAGCCTACAGCAATATCATGGGAACCGGCCAGTCCGTGGAAGACGCCATGAAAGTGGTAAAAGAGAAAACGGAAGCGATTCTGGCTGAAAATAATAAATAAAATGTGATGTGAAGTGGAGTCTGCGATACCTGCCAAACTCCACTTCACTTACCGATGATAGGTAGGTTTGGGGAAATATGAGAAAAAGTAGGAATAGAAAGCAAGCTAACATAAGTTTTAATAAGACGGGATACTATTTTATCTTTCCGGCGCTTATTACCATGTTTGTGCTGATTATCTACCCGTTGCTTTACGGAGTTTATATCAGTTTCTTTGATACGAACCTGGTAAATAAATGGGACTTCGTTGGAATCTTAAACTTCAAAAGCATTCTGACCGACCTGAATTTTTATAAAATAATTTTACTGACGTTAAAATTTTCGATCCTAGTGGTCGGCGGGCATTTTCTGATTGGATTCATACTGGCCCATGCGCTGAACCGGAATATCCGGGGGATGGCAATCTTCCGCAGCATCCTGCTGCTGCCCTGGCTGTTTCCGGAAGCGGTTATCGCGTTGATCTTCAAATGGATTTTCAACCCACTGTACGGACTGCTGAATCATGTATTGATGACCGTCGGATTGACGTCGGAACCCATCTCCTGGCTGGGGTCCAAAGAATATGCGTTTATGATGCTGGTGTTCGTCTGTATCTGGAAGGGTTATCCGATGGTTATGACCATGATCCTGGCTGGACTGCAGAATATCGACAAGACCCTGTATGAAGCGGCCAGAGTGGACGGTGTCAGCAAATGGCAGGAATTCCTGTATATTACTTTGCCCAGCCTGAAAAGCGTTTTGACAGTCACGCTGGTACTGGACACGGTATGGTGGTTTAAGCACTATACGATGGCGTGGGTGCTGACCAACGGCGGACCGGGTCAGGAGACCTCTTTGATCAGTATCGACATTTATAAGACAGCTTTTGAGTTTTTCGATTTCGGCAAGGCGGCGGCCATGTCCGTAGTGGTATTTGTTGTCTGCCTGGCGATCAGTAAGCTGTACAGGAGGTTGTTGCGCGATGAATAAGAAGAAAGTGAAGAGCGGAAAACTGGAACGGAAGGGAAATACAGGCGCTGTGATTATTATGCTGTTCTTCTGCGTGATTGTCCTGCTTCCGATTCTGTGGATGATCTCCACATCAATTAAAATTGACTCGGAGATGGTGGCAGCGGTTCCGCGCTGGATTCCGGAGACTCCGTCCCTGGTGGCCTATCAAAGATTTTTCAAGGATTATCCCTTCCTGATGCAGCTGAAGAATACGGTGATCTATACTCTGTGTTCCACGATCCTGATCGTCATCTGTGCTTGTTTTGCAGGATACGGGGTGACCCGGTTTGAATTCCGCGGGAAAAACGCTTTTATGTCATTCCTGCTGGTGACGCAGATGTTCCCTTCGGTCATGCTGTTAGTGCCCTTTTACAATGTTATCAAATCCCTGGGGCTTTTGAATACATATATCGGCATGATTCTGGTATACATCTCCATTTCCGTCGCGTTTGCCACCTGGATGATGATGGGCTTTTTCAAATCTATCCCGCTGGAACTGGATGAGGCGGCGATCATAGATGGCTGCAGCAGGTTCCAGACGTTCCTGAAGGTGATCATGCCGCTTACGCTGCCCGGTATCGCGTCTGTGGCGATCTTTTCCTTTATCACCGGATGGAATGAGTATATGTTTACCAGTATCCTGACCACTCAGGCAAATATGCAGACCATCACGATAGGAATCACATCGTTGAATGGGGAACGCGTGATGTGGAATGACATGATGGCGGCGTCTGTGATATCCAGTATCCCGTTGGTAATTGTCTTTATGTTCCTGCAGAAATATTTTGTCAGCGGCATGACATCGGGAGCGGTCAAGGGATAGCAGAGGTATCCGGGAAAATAGAATAACATGCAGAGCAAAACGGAGAAATTTAGATATGAGCAGGTTTGAATATACGAACGAAAAGCTGAAAGAAATATCCTTTCCGGTGGGCGGAATAGGAACTGGCTGCATCGGCGTGGCCGGGAACGGGCTGCTGGCCGACTGGGAGATTTTCAACCGGCCGAATAAGAGAAGCTATAACGGCTATACGCACTTCGCCCTGAAGGCGGAAAAGGACGGGGAAGTGCTGGATGCCCGGATAATCCTGGGCGATTATATGGGCAGCCGTATGGGGAGTTATCTGAGAAACGGCAAGCTGCACAGCGGCTATGGATTCGGTCCGGAGCGCATGACCTTAGCCGGTATGCCGCATTTTCAACAAGTGCGGTTCCGGGGGGAATACCCTCTGGCGCAGCTTCAGTTTTCTGACGGCAGAATGCCGGCTTATGTGGAAATGCTGGCTTTTAATCCGTTTATCCCATCCAATGATGCGGATTCCAGCATCCCCGCGGCGTTTTTTGAACTGTGTGTGAGGAACACCGGGGACAGCAGAATCGATTATTCACTGGCCTTTTCCGCCACGAATCCGGTGGAGTGTGTGAAATCGGTTAACTCCTACCAGGAGTCGGGGACAGTCAAAATGCTGGGCATGAAACCCTGGGGCGTTCAGGAAACAGATAAGAATTACGGCGATCTGACCATTGCCACCGACGCGCCAAAGACCAGCTGCCAGCAGTATTGGTACAGAGGGAACCGCTCAGACAGCCTGGAGATGTTCTGGAAAGATTTTTTAAAGCCCGGCGGGTTGAAGGACCGGTATTACCCGGAAGACTACGAACTGTACAAGGGACAGGGAAGGAATAAGGATACGGCTGTTCTGGCCGCTCATTTTTCCCTGGAACCCGGAGAAACCGGTAAGGTGCGGTTTGTACTGAGCTGGAATATTCCCTATGTCTATAATTACTGGAACCCCGAGGAGGATAAACGGACTTATTGGAAGAACTATTACACGAAACTGTTCCGGGACTCGGGTGCTGCCGCGGTCTATAGTATCAGAAACTGGGACCGGTTATATGGCGCAACCCGCACTTTCCATGACCTGCTCATGCAGACGACGATGCCCGAGACGGCCAGGGAAGCGGTACTGGCCAATATCGCCACGCTTAAGACTCCCACCTGCTTACGGCTTGAAAATGGGGAATTTTATGGATTTGAGGGCTGCATTGAGGATGAAGGCTGCTGTGAAGGTTCCTGCAGTCATGTGTGGAATTACGCCTATGCGCTTCCGTTTTTATTTCCAAAACTGGAGCGCAGTATGCGGGATCTGGATTTCCGATATAACCAGGACCCTTCCGGAAAGATGTCTTTCCGGCTCCAGCTTCCGTTGGGCCGCAGGAGGGACAGCTTTAACGCGTGCGTGGACGGACAGATGGGCAGCATCTATAAGGTTTACCGGGAATGGAAGATCTCTGGGGACGATAATTGGCTGAAAGAAATATATCCGGCTGTAAAAAAAGCCATGGAATATGCCTGGCATCCGGACAACAAAGACCGGTGGGACCCGGATAAGAGCGGGGTGATCACCGGCCGCCAGCATCATACGCTGGATATGGAACTGTTCGGCGCCAACTCCTGGCTGACGGGCTTTTACCTGCTGGCGCTAAAAAGCATGTGGCGGATGGCGGAACATCTGAGATATGAGGAGGATGCCCGCGAATATAAGAGGATTTTTGAAAAAGGGAAACAGTGGGTGGATGAAAATCTGTTCAACGGCAGCTATTTTATCCAGCGCATCGATCTTAACGATAAGCAGCTGCTGGAACCGTATTCGAAGGACCGGGCCCTGTTCGGGGAGAGCGTCTTTGAAGCATACTGGAACGAGGAGAGCGGTCAGATCAAGTATCAGGTGGGCGAGGGCTGTCTGATCGACCAGGTGCTGGCACAATGGCATGCGGATCTGTCCGGGCTGGGAGAGATCTTCGAACGACAGAAGGTAAAAAGCGCACTGAAAGCGATCCATGAACATAACTATTATAAGGATATTTCAGAACTCACTAATACCTGGAGAATCTATTCCCTGAATGAGGAGAGCGGAACGGTAATCTGTACCTGGCCCCGGGGGAGTAAGAAACCGGATATTCCGGTGGCTTATAACTCGGAGACGATGGCCGGATTCGAATACCAGGCCGGGATTCACATGATCCGGGAGGGCATGGAGCAGGAAGGCCTGGATCTGATCACGGCGGTGCGGGACCGGTACGACGGCAGTAAGCGGAACCCCTGGAACGAGATCGAGTGCGGCAGTAATTATGCCAGGTCGATGGCCAGTTACGGTCTGCTGCTGGCTTACAGCGGATTCCGTTATGATATGTCCCGCGGAAAGATCGGCTTTCAGCCTTTGAAGAACCAGGAGGATTTCTTCTGCTTCTGGGCCATGGACGGAGGCTGGGGAAGCATGAGGATGGAAAAAGACAGAATCTGCCTGCGCGTCGCTTACGGTGAAATCAGCCTGCGGGAGCTGGAACTGCCGGAGTGGAAGGCGGACCGGGATGACCAGAATATGGATCGAAATACGGAGCGGAATATCGAAGCGTGTATCGGAAAAGAAATCCTGAAGCCGGAACGGATAGGGGATACGATTCTGCTGCACGGCGGCGAGGCTGTACGGATAAAAGAAAATACGGCTCTGGAGATCAGATACATAGGAGCGGGCAGCGGGCAAAGAAAAATACAGGAATAGAAAAAGCACAGAAGCAGTAATCCCGGGAATGAGGAACACGACAGAAGAAACGATAGAAGGAACGACATAAGAAACGACAGGATCGGGAAAAGCAGAAGAGAAAGCAGGTTGGAAAGCATGGAGCAAAGCGGCTTATTTAAGGATAACAGTGCGGCTGACCGCTATTTACTGAGAAACTGCCGGATATATGATGGAAGCGGACAAGGGTGTTATCCGGGAGAGATCCTGATCCGGGAAGGGAGAATTGCCGCCATTGGCCGGGATATCAAAGCCGAGGCCTGCGAAGTCATAGATATGAAGGACATGGCAGTCGCTCCGGGTTTTATAGATATTCACAGACATGCGGACCTGCAGCCTTTTCATTGGCCGGACAGCGGATGTGAGCTGATGCAAGGAATCACCACGATGATATCGGGCAACTGCGGTTTCTCCCCCTTCCCGCTCTTGGAAGAGCGGATGAACGCTTGTAAAGAATTCGTAGAGCCGCTGCTTGGCAGGCTTCCGGAAAAAGCGGTAGAATGGACGGACTTTGACTCATTTCTTCAAGCAATCAGAAAAAAAGAGCTGAATGTAAACCAGGGAACACTGGTGGGAAACGGAATTCTGCGGGTGGCGGTAAACGGGACAGGGGATGGTCCTGTGCCGGACCGGAAAATGAGACAGATAGAGGAACGCCTGAAAGAAGCGCTTCAGCACGGAGCGTTCGGACTAAGTATGGGCCTTATGTACACGCCGGAATGCTATTATTCGGAGGAAGAGCTGGGCAGGATTTGTAAGGTGGCGGCGGCATACGGCGCCGTTATTACCGTACATCTGCGGGGAGAGGGGAGTATGGCGGATGCGTCGGTACGCGAGGTTTTAAGGCTTTGTCGGAGTACAGGAGTGCATTTTCATATCAGCCACTTGAAGGCGGCCGGACGGGATAACTGGGGGCCGCCGTTTGAGAAGATCCTCGATTTATTATATGAAGCCAGGTTAGAAGGGCTTCCGGTGACCTGGGACGCTTATCCGTATGAGGCCGGTTCTACGACGCTTACTACCTTACTGCCGCCCTGGGCGCTTGCGGGGGGCACGGAAAAGATCCTGGAACGGCTTCGGGACACCAGGTGCAGGCAAAGAATCCTTGCGGATCTGGGCAAAAGACAAAGTTCCTGGGATAATCTGGTATACGCCACCGGATGGGACCGGGTGACCCTGCTTTCGGGTACGAAGGCGGCTCAGATAGGAAAGAATATAGGGGAACTGGCCCGGGAGAACGGCGTGCCGCCGGAGGAAATGTGCCTGGATATCCTGTTGGAGGATGCCTGTGAGACGGGCATAGCATTTTTTCATATGGATGAGCGGGATGTCCGAAAGGTGATCGGCCTGAAAGAGACGGCTGTCATCTCCGATTCCATCTATTCTCAACAGGGATTTACCCATCCCAGGTCCACCGGGACTTATCCGAAGTTCATACAGGAATATGTGAATGGCAGGAAAGATTTTACCATGGAAGAGGCCATAAGGAAATGTACGTCCCTTCCGGCGGAATATATGGGAATCCGGGACCGGGGGCGGATCTGTGCCGGATATTACGCAGATATTATTGCCTTCCGGCCGGAGGAATTCGTCAGCCGGTCTACCTATGAAAAGCCCGGTGAACTGCCGGCGGGAATGAAATATGTGTTTGTAAACGGAAGGCCGGCAGTCCGGCAGGGTAACATCGTCCGGCTGGACGCCGGAAGATATTTGACAAAGGAGAGAGAATCGAATGACAATAGATGAGAGATTAAAAGAAAAGGGAATCGAACTGGTCGATCCGCCGGTACCCACGGCTTCCTATGTCCCCTGCGTAACGGTAGGGAACCTGGTGTATGTATCCGGACAGGGCCCTGTACGGGACGGAAAAAACGTCTACGAAGGGACCGTGGGAAAGGATATTACACCGGAAGAAGCGCAGAAAGCGGCCAGACTGTGCGGATGTAATATTCTTGCCCAAATGAAAAAGCATCTGGGAAGCCTGGAACGGATAAAACGGATCGTCAATCTAAAAGGTTATGTAGCTTGTACGGATGATTTTAAAGGGCAGGCTGTGGTGGTAAACGGCGCTTCTGATCTCATGAAGGAAGTCCTGGGCGACAACGGAGCCCATACCCGCTGTGCGCTTGGAACGAATTCACTGCCTACCGGGATTCCGGTCGAAGTGGAAGCGGTCTTTGAGATATACGAGCAGCGCTGAAGGACGGCCTGTGGATAAGACTCTGTCAGAAAGAAGGAACGAATAATGCTGGAAAAGATCGGAACGCCGGCGGTGCTGGTGGATCTGGATATCGTGGAGAAGAATATAAGCTCCCTGGTGGAAGGCCTTGATAAATATAAGATCAGCTACCGCCCCCATATTAAAACTCACAAAAGTATATTTTTGGCGCGGATGCAGCTGGAAATGGGCGCCTGCGGGATTACCTGCGCAAAATTAGGGGAAGCGGAGGTTTTCGCGGAGGCCGGATTTGACGATATTCTTTTGGCTTTTCCTGTCATCGGGGAGGAAAAATGCAGGCGTCTGGGAAATTTGCTGCAAAAAGGCGTCCGGGTGCGCACGGTGGTAAACAGTATCGAGGGCGCGCGGGGACTATCTAAGATGGGGCAGGACATCGGCCGGACCGTGGAAGTGCTGCTGGATGTGGACGGAGGCATGGAGCGTGGAGGGGTAAAACCCGGAGAGCCCGCTTTACATCTGGCGGAGGCCATCAGGACGTTTCCGGGGATCCGTCTGGCGGGGATCGAATATTTCGACGGAAGTGTGTACGGAGCATCCACTATGGACGAGATCGCCGGACATATCACAAAAGAGAAGACACAGATCCTGGATACGGCCCGCCTGCTGAGAGAACATGGTTTTGAAATGAGGATATTAAGCGGCGGCTCCTCCTTTTCGGCAAAGCAGCCGCAGCTGCTGGAGGGCTTAACGGAAGCAAGGCCCGGAAACTGTATTTTTAATGACTGCACGCAGCTGTATAAAAATATGATAACAGAAGAGGACTGTGCTTTAAAGGTTCTGGTAACGGTGGTTTCCCGGGTCGACAGCAGCCATTATATCATAGATGCGGGTACGAAGACGTTCAGCAGCGATACGTCCCAGGAGGGGGAAGGATATGGAACGATCCTCGGCCATCCCGGGGCGGTGCTGTGGAAAATGAACGAAGAGCACGGTTATGTGCGGTTTGTGAAACCGGATGAGGTAAAGATCGGAGACCGTCTGAAAATCATACCGAATCACTCCTGCCAGCAGGCGAATCTGTTTCCGCAGATGTATGGAATCCGGAAGGACAATTTTATCTGTGAGATTGACACGGCTGCCAGGGGTAGGAGCGTTTAGAAGATATCATGTTTACTCTTACTTGAATTTATAGCGCAGTACATGCGCCGCTGGAGGAAAAAATGAAGATCAAAGAGATAGAGTTATTTAAGGTGCCGCCCAGATGGCTGTTTCTTAAAGTAACCACGGACGAGGGAATAGAAGGCTGGGGCGAGCCGGTGATCGAGGGCCGCGCCGATACGGTGAAAGCCTGTGTGGAAGAGTTAAAGTATTACCTGATCGGAAAAGATCCGCAGCGGATCGAAGACATCTGGCAGGTGTTATACCGGTCGGGATTCTACCGGGGAGGCCCGGTGCTGATGAGTGCCATCTCCGGTATCGACCAGGCGCTGTGGGACATCAAGGGGAAATACTACCAGGCTCCGGTATATGAGCTGATGGGAGGAAAATGCAGGGAAAATATCAAGGTATATTCCTGGATCGGCGGCGACCGGCCGGATGATGTGGCGGTCCAGGCGCTGGAAAGAAAAAAACTGGGTTTTACCGCGGTGAAAATGAATGCCACGGAAGAGCTGCACTATATAGACAGCTATGAGAAAATCGACGCGGTAGTAGAGCGGGTTGCCGCGATCCGGGAAGCGGCCGGGAAATATTTTGGTATCGGGGTGGATTTCCATGGCCGGGTGCATAAGCCTATGGCCAAAATTCTGGCAAAGGAGCTGGAGCCTTACCGCCTGATGTTCATAGAGGAACCGGTACTGGCGGAAAACCTGGAGGATCTGAAGGAGATCACGAAGCAGTCCGGTATCCCCATTGCCACGGGAGAGCGTATGTTTTCCAGATGGGATTACAAGAAGGTATTAAGCTCCGGCTATGTGGACATCATCCAGCCGGATCTGTCCCACGCCGGAGGAATCACGGAGTGCAAGAAGATCGCCTCCATGGCGGAAGCCTATGACGTGGCGTTAGCTCCCCACTGCCCGCTGGGGCCGATCGCGCTGGCCGCGTGCATCCAGCTGGACGCCACCTGCGCCAACGCGGTGATCCAGGAGCAGAGTATCGGGATCCATTATAATAAAGAAAACGATGTGCTGGATTATCTGAAAGACCCCTCGGTATTCCGGTACAAAGACGGTGTGGTAGAACTTCCCAAGGCGCCGGGCCTTGGCATCGAGATTGATGAAGAAGTCGTCCGCCGCAGGGCCGCCGAACCCTTTGACTGGAAAAATCCGGTCTGGCGCAATGCGGACGGTACCGTAGCCGAGTGGTAAGCGCCGGGGTTCTTCCACGGGCTTCGTATGCCCGCTGTTCAGGGCCTGGAACCGTGGGTGGTATACAGAAGACGCTCCGGGCGGCCGGGTTCTTTTGTATCTCCCTGGGAGCGCGGAGGGCTAGCGCTGGAATACGCTAAGTGAAATCGAAAAGCCGGGTTCAGGATGACCTGGCGGACTTCACGTCCGACGGGCAAGAGCTTCTGAACCGGGGGCCGTCGTACTCACTTAGCGTTCTTTCACGAGGCTTCGTGTGCCCGCTGCTTAGGACTTGAAACCGTGAGCGGTATCCGGAGATGCTCCGGGTGGCCGGGTTCTTTTGTATCTCCCTGGGAGCGCGGAGGGCTAGCGCTGGAATACGCTAAGTAAAATCGAAAAGCCGGGTTCAGGAACCGAGCCTATTCACCAGGAACACGTGATGTGTTCCCGGTTCAGAGGCTCTTGCCCGTCGGACGTGAAGTCCGCCGTGCATCCTGAACCCGGCTTTCCGATTTCACTAAGCGTCTTCGCAGCCGCCCTATGCGCCCCCAGGGAGATACAAAAGAACCCGGCCACCCGGAGCGTCCCCGGATACCGCCCGCGGTTTCAACCCCTAAGCAGCGGGCACACGAAGCCTCGTGAAAGAACGCTAAGTGAGTGCGACGCCCCCGGTTCAGAGGCTCTTGCCCGTCGGACGTGAAGTCCGCCAGGTCATCCTGAACCCGGCTTCCCGATTTCACAAAGTGTATTTACAGCCGCCCTATGCGCCCCCAGGGAGATACAAAAGAACCCGGCCACCCGGAGCGTCCCCGGATACCGCCCACGGTTCCAGGCCCTAAGCAGTGGGCATACAAAGCCCCTGGAAGAACGCTAAGTCCGTTCGGCAACCCCACTCGGTTTTGCATGAAAATCCCTATTTGCACAACCGGCCCGGATAGGTTATGATAGAAAGTATATGGCAAAAAAATACATATATTAAAATATTATAGGAAAGCAATGGTGGGATAAACAATGGATGAAAAACAAGTATGGTTGGTTTTGGGCATTGAGCCCACGAAAAACGAAGAGGAAATCAAGCAGGCCTACCGGTCGAAACTGGTAAATGTAAACCCGGAGGATGACCCGGAAGGGTTCAAGCGTTTAAGGGAAGCTTACGAGCAGGCGTGCAGCCTGGCCGCGCAGGAGCCGGCGGAACAGGAAAAAGGCCCGGAAGGCCCTTTGGGAGAGTGGCTTGATAAAGTGAAGGCGGTCTATGAGACATTGTCCACGAGAATCGATCCGGAGTCATGGAAAGAGCTGTTCCGGGACGATATCTGCATGGATCTGGAAACCGGTCCGGAAGTAAGAACCGAACTGCTGAAATACTGCATGGATCATTTTCGGCTGCCGTCCCGGATCTGGATGCTGATGGATGAGCAGTTCTCTCTGATGGGCGATATGGAAGAACTAAAAGAATCCTTCCCTCTTGATTTCCTTCAGTTTGTGGAAAATAAATGTACCCAGGAGGAATGGTTCTCTTATGAATATTTCGAGGGGCCGGATGACGCGGAGTACGATGCCTATCTGAGCCTGTTTTTTGAGATCCGCCGGGATGTGGAAGAAGGGAAGTTCAGCTCTCTGGATGAATTGTTTTCCCAGGCGGAGAGCCTGGGCATTTACCATCCCTATCTGGAGGTTTCCAGGGCCGAGGCGAAGATCAAGCAGGAACATCCCCAGGAAGCAGTGGAGCTTCTGACGCCGCTTGAGGAAAAGTATCCGCAGGACTGGTGGATCGCCTATGTGACCGGCCAGGCATACTGGGAACTGGAGCGTTTCGGGGAGGCCAATGACTGCTATAAGAAAGTGCTGGAGACGGAAAAAGACCACTACACGGCACGTTTCCGCTGCGCGGAATATCTGGAGAAGACCGGGCAGTATGAAGAGGCGAAGGATAGTTTTATCGCTATTATGAACGACATTTCCGATAATCAGGATGTCCGGGCCAGGTTAAAAGAGGTAAACGAGCATCTGATTCCCCGGTTTTTTGAGGAATGCGGGGCGGAGCCGGATAACTTTGCGGTCCGCTTCAAGCTGGGCTGGTGCCTGCTCCAGAATGAGAGAAATGAGGAAGGGGTAGAGCTGCTGGCCGGGGTGACGCCGGATGCAGAAAATGAGGCGGAATATCACAGCCTGATCGGAAGATTTTATTATAATCTGTCGGAATTTGACGAGGCCAGGCAGCATTTTGAAGCGTGGATCAAAAGTATCCGGTCGGAAACACCTCAGAACGAGGAAGAGGAACAGGCATTGCCCGGCCGCTTCCTGAAAGCCTACAGTCTGCTGGCCGCGTCGGATCAGAAACTGGGAGATTCCGACCCGAAATATTACGATGAGGCGCTTACGGCTATTGACCAGGCGCTGGCCTACATAGAAGATAACGGAGCGCTTCAGCAAAAAGCGGATATCCTGCTGCATATGGAACGGTACCGGGAGAGCGTGGATATCTGTGATCAGATCCTGGAAAACGACAGCCGCTACCTGCCTGCCCTGGTAACCAGACAGGATGCCTATTTCCATCTGCGCTGCGCCCAGGAGGTTATCGATGATTTTTATAAGATCAAAGAGGTTTTCCCTTATATACCGAAGACTTACGAGCTTCCGGCCGAGGTGTTTTATATTTACCGGCAATATGACGACGTGCAGAGTATTCTGGATCAGGCCAAAGAAAACGAGACCAGCAGCCTGAAGCTGGATGTGATCCGGGGAAAGACGATGCGTATGAAAGCCGCTGAGGACGCGGAATATGTGGAAGCCCGCAACTATGACCGGGAACTGGTGCCGAAACTGCGGGCGGAGAGCGGGATGAAAGAGGAGTTAAACCAGATCCTGCGGGAAATCGTTCTGTGCTCCATGGCTCTTGGCGAGTATAAGGACGCGTTAAGTCAGGTGGAGGAGGCTATACAGTTAGAACCTTCCGTGGACAACCTCTGGCTCAAGGCGGACGTGCTCTATCGGGACAAAGACTATGAGAAGGCGCTGCTGCTCTATCAGCAGTGCCAGAAACATGTGTCGGACAATGAAAATATCTACGAGGACCTGGGGAACTGTTACCGGGATCTGGGAAAGGACGAGAAGGCAAAGGAGTGCTTTGAAAAGGTGCTGGAGATTAATCCGGAGCACCGCAGGGCCAACAGCCGTCTGGCGGACTACTATTCCGATATGTATGACGTCACGGAGGAAGAGGAGTATTTTGCACAGGCGCTTCCCTATTCCAGCCGCCAGCTGGAACTGACGCCTACGGCCTACTATTATGTAGAGAGGGGACTTCTGTATATGAGCGCCGGCCATTGGGACGAGGCCGAGGCAGATTTTAGGAAAGCGTTTGAGCTGGAGCCGGAGGATTCCTATGCTTATAATAATCTGGGCTGCGTGTATAAATATTGCTGGCGCTATGAGGAGGCCCTTGAGATGTTCCTGAAAGCGCTGGAATGCATGACGCCGGGAGAATCTACCGTATTTTACGGGAATCTGGCCGACTGTTATGAGAGGATGGGACGCTATGAGGAGGCGAAAGAGGCCTATCTGAATAATATCAAATTGTTTCCCAATAAGCCCGGGCTGCGGGAAAATCTGTCGGACATGTATTCCTCGCAGGGACATTTCCGGGAGGCCATGCAGGTGATAGAGGAAATTCTTGGGATGGAGAACAGCAACAAGGCCTACTATCTGTGTGAAATGGCGTATCTGTATGAGTATGCCGGGGATTACAAAACCGCCATCCAGTATTGCAAGAAGGCCCTGAAAGAGGATGACTCCTATGGGAAAGCCAACCGGATGATCGGACAGTATCTGTATTATTATAAGAAGAATCTGCGAAAGGCGGAAAAGTATTACACCACCGCGCTGTCCCAGTCGAAGATGGGAAGCAACGAGTATTCCATTTCCTGCCGCGCGCTGATGCAGCTGTATTCGAATAAGAAGGATTACAAGAATGCGAAAAAGTATTTTGATCTGGAAAAATCGGCCACGGTTCAGGAATACGGCTCCATAGAACACTATCTGGCGACGAAGAAGAGAAGGAACGCGCGTCTTTACATTTTAGGACAAATGTATTATTATCTGGGGGATATGGATAAGGCAGCGAAACTTTTCGGGCAGATCGGCTGCCGGGACATGTGCCGCAGCTGTAGCTGCCGGGAGTGCTGGGAATATTATATGGCGCAGGGCATCCTGCTGGAAGAAGCGGGAGAGAAAAAGAAGGCCCTGGAGTTTTACCGGAAAGCGTATGATATCGACTGCAGGGATATGGAACTGCGGTTTCGGATTGCAGGATGTGAAAATTCATAGAAAGAGATGAACGACTTATGATAATAGGAATTGACTTGGGAACGACGAACAGCCTGGCGGCCTATTTTACCGAAGAGGGACCCAAGATTATCCCGAACCGGCTGGGAAGCCACCTGACCCCATCTGTCGTCAGTGTGGATGAAAATGATACGATCTATGTGGGGGAGACAGCCAAAGAACGGCTGGCCCTCTATCCCGATACGGCGGCCAGCGTGTTCAAGCGCAGCATGGGCAGCAATAAGAAATTCCGTCTGGGCAGAAAAGAGTTTTCGGCGGAAGACCTGTCATCCTTTGTACTGCGCTCGTTAAAGGAAGACGCGGAGCATTATCTGGGTGAGCCGGTGACCGAGGCGGTGATAAGCGTCCCCGCTTACTTTAACGACGCCAGAAGGAAGGCCACGAAGCGGGCCGGAGAGCTGGCGGGACTGACGGTGGAACGTATCATCAGCGAGCCGACAGCGGCCGCTATCGCCTATGGGCTGTATGAGAAGAAACGCAACAACAAATTTCTGGTATTTGATCTGGGAGGCGGCACCTTCGATGTGTCGATCCTGGAACTGTTTGAAAACATCCTGGAGGTGCGGGCCGTGGCCGGGGACAATTTCCTTGGCGGCGAGGATTTTACGGATGTGCTGGAGAAAATGTTCCTGGAACGCCGGGAATTGAACGAGGATGAGCTGGATCTGAAAACCAGGCTGTATCTGCACAAGCAGGCGGAGGAATGTAAGGTCGGTTTCTGCAAGAACAGGACTTCCGCCATGCGCTGTGTTCTGGACGGCAAAGAGGTGGTGGAGGAATTCCGCGTCTCGGAGTACGACGAGGCCTGCCAGCCGCTCTTTGAGAAGATCCGTAAGCCGGTGAAGCGAAGCCTGTCCGACGCGGGGATCAAGCTGTCCCAGATCGATGATGTGGTACTGGTGGGGGGAGCTACGAAGCTGCCGATCGTACAGCAGTTCATCGGCCGTCTGTTCCGAAAGTTCCCGGACACCGGGATTAACCCGGACGAGGCTGTGGCTTTGGGCGCGGCGATCCAGGCGGCCATGAAGGAACGCAATAAGGCGATCCGGGAAGTGATCCTGACGGACGTGTGTTCCTTTACCCTGGGGACGGAGGTGTCGGTGAAGCAGCGCTATACCGACCGCTACGAGCGGGGACATTTCTGCCCGATCATCGAGCGGAACACGGTAATTCCGGCCAGCCGGACCGAGCGTTTCTATACAATCTATGACGATCAGACCCGGATCTCGGTTCCGGTGCTGCAAGGAGAGAGCCGGTTCGCGGACAATAATGTGCTGCTGGGTGAACTGGAACTGACCGTGCCGAAGAATAAGGCGGGGGAAGAATCCATCGATGTTACTTATACCTATGATATCAATTCCATCCTGGAGGTGGAGGTTACCATCGTGTCCACCGGGGAGACGAAGAAACAGATCATCAAAGGGGAAAATAACCAGATGACCGATGAAGAGATCGAGGAGCGCATGAAGGAGCTGGCTTTCCTGAAGATCCATCCCAGGGATCAGGAGGAGAATAAGCTGCTGCTCTTAAAGTGTGAGCGGCTCTTCGAGGAGAGCATCGGGCAGGTGCGCCAGGTCATCGAACTGGAGATCAGGCGCTTCGAGGAAGTGCTTAATACGCGGGATAACGCGAAGATCGAGAAGGCCAGGGAGGAGCTAAAAGAGACGCTCCGGGAGCTGGAGGACTTTGTGGAGGACGATTAGGGAGGCTGCCGTAGGGGGCGGTTCTTCCTCGGGTTTGGGTGCGCCCGCAGGGGATGGCTTTGGCCGGCGGACCGTAGGTTCTTCCTCTGGGTTTGGGTACGCCCGCTGCTTAAGGCAGGAATGCGTATCGGTGTCCCGGGATGCTCCGGGCTGCCGGATTCATTTGTGTCTCCCCGGGAGAGCGGAGGGCTTGCGCTGGCACCCGCTAAGTGAAATTGAAAAGCCGGGTTCAGGAACCGAGCCTATTCACCAGGAACACGTGATGTGTTCCCGGTTCAGAGGCTCTTGCCCGTCGGACGTGAAGTCCGCCGTGCATCCTGAACCCGGCTTTTCAATTTCACTAAGCGGGTGCTCAGCCGCCCTATGCTCTCCCGGGGAGACACAAATGACTCCGGCAGCCCGGAGTATCCCGGGACACCGATACGCATTCCTGCCTTAAGCAGCGGGCATACCCAAACCCGAGGAAGAACCTACGGTCCGCCGGCCAAAGCCATCCCCTGCGGGCACACCCAAACCCGGGGAAGAAGCTTTTTTGGTGATGCGGGAGGTGGCGGGTGGGGGGATTCCGTAGGAAAGGGCTCTTATGGAATAGAAGTTCTCCGGGGGATTATTGGGGGAGGGGGAAGCGGTAGTAGGCCCGGGGGTATTTTGTGCCGGTTTGGATGGATTTTGTGGTTATTTCTATGGTTTCTTCGGTTATGTTTAGGTCGAGGATGGTTCCGTCTTTCCAGTCGGATGGAATAAGGGGTTCGTTTGTTTTTAGGTCTGTGGGACGGACGCTGCCGGTGTTGATGTATATCCGGCTTCCGGCGGACTCGTGTTCTGCGCAGCCGGCCGGTATGTTGGGGGAAAGATGTGTGTGGCCTGATAGGTATATGAATTTTTTCTGAGCATCCAGGATTTTTTGGAGGGCGTTGTCTTTGGTTAGGTAGGGGTGAGCTGTCTTTGGCTTGCGCTGGGGGTTGTGGGCGAGGAGAGGCGCGTGGCACATTATGATTCCAAGTTCATTTTTTGTTCTGTCCGACAGCTGCTGTTCCAGAAATGTTAGCTGTCTTTCTTTTTGAAATGTCAGTTTTCGCCAGTGGGTGGCTGCGCTTAGACCGATGATTTTTAAGGGGCCGGTATATACGGCATATGCGCCGCTGGGGTCTTGGTTCCAGTTCAAGCCGTATTCTTTTGCTCTTTGCATTAGGTGGTCCTGGAAGGAGGGGTAGCCGCTTAGTCCTTCTGATATCCGGGGAACGGGGGATATGGGATAGTCGTGATTTCCTGCCACCGGTAGTACCGGTGTGCCGGGCAGCGTTTCCTGGATACAGTGTGAGAGCATTTCAAATTGATCCGGCAGGCCGTCGTTCACCAGGTCTCCTATTAGAAGGAGAAGATCTGCATGTGAAGCTCGGAGCAGCGCCTGGCGTATTTTGCCTGGGTGGTTCGTTAGATGCAGATCGCTTATGACGCAGAGGGAGGTTTTCTTTTTTAGGAAAGACGAGCGGTAAGGTGTGGGGATGGGGGCGAGGAATTCTTCCCGGCGGCATAGGTCGGGCATTATGGCCCGGGCCAGTACGTGAGTGGCTTCCGGGGGAATGGAGCGTTTTCCTGTCAGGTGGAAGATTCCCTGCCCGGAGGGGGTAAGGGGGATAATGGCAAGAGGGGACCAGCCTTCTATGGGGGCCGTTTCATCAGCCCAGTATAGTGTGGCGGCCAGCCCTCCTTTTGCTTTTATTATAAAGGTGCTGTCCGCGCAGCCTGGTGTCTGGAATGTGACTGTAAGATTCATTTGGAACACCTCCTTATCAGAAAGGTTTTAAAGGAAATTTGGTAGGAAATAGTCGGTAAGTGGCGGGAAAATGATGGGAAAGTAGTGTGGTTCCTGTTTTTGTTACTTTAAAAATGGTTTGTTATTAGATGGTGTGTATTTTATTATATTTTGAGGCTTTGGGGGCTTTTCTTTCCTTTTTGGGTTTTGAAATGGAAGTTTTTATGGCTATGAGCACTTGCGGCTGTTTTAAGCCGCTTACGTGCGATGCGTGAAAATTAGTCGGCGAGGTTTTTTTCGAGCGCCACTATTTTTTGTTGTTATATTATAAGATTTGTTTTGTGTCTGGCAGGAAAGGTTCGGGGATGGGAAACCGCTCGTGATGCGTAATGAGTGGTTTTTGTTCTTTATTTGGAAGAAAATGTTAATAATTTCTTATAAAATGATCAGAAAATCATAAGGAAATAATCACATTTTGGGCACAGAATGGACACAATCATCCGGTATGATAGGGTCTATCAAATCGAAAGGAGGGTAGGAACACTACTGTAAATATCTACTGTAAACAAAATGGAACTGGATTTTTGACAGAAATGAAAGACAGGAGAGTGTATTATGAAAAAATTTAAAGGATTTAGAATTTTAGTTGTTACAATGATGTTGGTATTATCGATCGGACTGCTGGCCGGATGCGGAACAAAGGATGACGAGAAAAACGCGGCGCCTGCCGGGAACAACACGGAAGCTACCACAGACGATACGGCTAAGAAAGATGATGCCAATGTAACTCCCGCACCGGAAGATACTGCAAATCCGGAAGGAACTGCCGCACCTGACGCTCAGGACGCGGACGCAACCCCGAATCCTGCTGATGGGGAAGCGGCAAACGGCACAGAGCCTGCAGATACATCCAAACCGGCGGATTCTAACAGCGCAAGCGGAGCCGGAGAGGCCAACGGAGCGCAGGATCAGCCTTCTTCAGACGAGGCAGAATAACAACAGATACTTAACATAAATGATTACAATTTGGGACATGTCCATTTCAGTTTGGGACATGTCCATTTTGTTGTCCATTTTGTTGTTCATTTTGCTTGTTTCCGCTGTTTCCACTCTGTTTCCGCCGGTCCCTTATGTCTTGATCTTACGCGTATTTTGGGATAGAATGGATACGGTAAATTTGTGAATAAATAGTCAAGGAATAGAGGAAAGAAAGGCAGAGGCGACATGGAATTTGAAAAATTGTATGAATTGAGAAAGGATCCGACGGAATTTGCCATTCAAATGGGCTTTCGGACGGTGGAAATCAGGAAAGGATATGCCAGAGGAGAACTGGAAATCACGGAACAGCACAGGAATTCCCTGGGGACGGTTCACGGCGGCTGCATTTTCGCTATAGCAGATACCAATGGTGCTACGGCGGCCATGACCTGTGGTCATTACTGTACGACGGTGAACGGTGACATCCATTTCCTGCGGCCGGCCAGAAATACCAAGAAACTGATCGTTGAGGCAAGGGAAGCGAAGGCTGGCAAGACAATTTCCGTCTATGATATTGAAGTGTCGGACGACGAGGGACGGCTGATCGCAAAAGGGTTGTTTTCCTATTATACACTGGAACAGATGATTTAGAAAATGCGGACCGTTTGATAGACGTTTCAACTTTTTCACCTCCTCACAGATAAGATGCGCAAATTCGGATTCTCTTACAACAATTTTAAATGATTCATATCCGGAAGGCAATCGCAGCCGCCGATCATCATGTATGACAGGCAGCCATTATTTGACAACCCCCGGTATGACAATCGCAACATAAAAAATAAGATTGCTGCCCATACTTTTAAATAGGAAATGATTCATTGTTGAGCAGCGAATGCTGCGAACCCGCCCGAAGGGCATGTATTGATGGGATACTGTTAAGTATTCATTGTTGAGCAGCGAATGCTGCGAACCCGCCCGAAGGGCATGTATTGATGGGATATTGTTAAGTATAGAATCTGGAGCGTAGGAAAATGGAAAAGAAACGGAAGCAATATTTTAAAGGATGGTACATCAAAATTCAAAACGGTAATACCGGGCTGGCATTGATACCGGGAATCTGCATGACGGCGAAGGGGCAGGGAAAGGCGTTCATTCAGGTCTTTTATGAAAATAAGACCTATTTTATACGGTATCCGCTGGATCAGGTATGGATGCTGCCCAACGGCTTCGGCATGCGCATCGGGGAAAATATTTTTACGAAGGATGGGATGAAAATCCGGATACACAGCGGTAAGCTGGAATTAAGCGGACATTTTACCTTTTATGATTTCAGAAAACCGGCGTATCCGATCATGGGCCCGCTTACCCTGCTGGCCAAACAGATGGAATGTAACCATCAGATCGTCAGTATGGCCCACCGGGTAGACGGTGTTCTGAAGGCTGCGGGAAGGAAACAGACCATAAAAGATGGAATCGGCTATATCGAGGGAGACAGTGGCTGCCGGTTTCCGCGGGAGTATCTGTGGATCCACACCTTTGAAAATCCGAAGTACAGTGCGTTCGGCAGAAACAGAAGCATAACGGCAGCTATCGCGGATATTCCGGTGGGACGTATGAGTTTCCGGGGCTGTTTTGCCCTGATCAGCAATGGGAAACAGGAAATACGGCTGGCATCGTACAAAGGGGCCCGGGTTCTCTATCGCGATGAAAAAGGATTCGCTATCGCACAGGGAAAATATCTGCTGTGCGGAAGGATACCTGACAGCGGCCAGGGGGCGCAAACGCTCATGGCCCCGGACACGAATGGGATGGGCAGGAAAATCAGGGAAAATCTCTCCGGCAGCGTGGAGCTTGATTTATTTATACACGGGCGCAGAGTGCTGTCGTCACTCTATCCTAAGGCTAGTTATGAATTAGAAATGCGGTAACCGGAAAGCTTTGCTATATCACGATAGTATCTTTTGGAATGGTAGGTTTCTCAAATGTGTCTACTTTACAAAAAGTTGTTTATGACTTATCATAACTCCAAGAGCTGAATTGTAAAAAACTGTCTAAAATTGGGCTTTTGTGTTAGAATGTGTGTACTTTACATTTGCAGGAAAGGATTGTGCAAGAAATCCGGAAGGCTGTGAGATACCTATGATGGAAAAGATAATGGAATACTTTATGAATAATATGGACAGCTATCTTCTGGCGGTGCGGCAGCATATTTGGGTCAGTTTACTGTCTGTGGCCTGCGCGCTGTTGATCGGTGTTCCATTTGGTATTCTGAGCACAAAAAATGACAGGGCATATCAGCTGGTGACCAGCGTGTTCAATACGTTTCGGATTGTGCCAAGCCTGGCGGTATTAATATTGCTAATACCTGTGATGGGAACGGGTGTAAAACCGGCGGTAGTGGCGCTTGTCCTGCTGGCGATCCCGCCGATTCTGATCAATACGGCTCTGGCCTACCGCTCTGTTCCGGACTCGGTCGTGGAGTCTGCCAGAGGGATGGGGATGTCTGACGGGCAGCTTTTCTGGAAGGTGCGGATTCCGCTGTCGCTGCCTTTTATATTTACGGGCCTTAAGACGGCGGCGGTGGAAGTGATCGCCAGCGCAACCCTGGCCACTTATATTGGAGGCGGAGGCCTGGGTACGATTATATTCACCGGATTGGGATTGAACCGGACGGACCTGCTGCTGATCGGCGGTCTATCGGTGGCGGTGCTGGCGATATTGGTCAGCGGTATCCTGAATCTGCTGGACAGGAGAATCTTAAGATATACACATCTGGGAACCTCTCAGTAATGATAATCACCATACCTTCGCGTGTATGCGAAAATAGGTTCCGTGAAACTGGTTTTTCAGAATTAAGGGCGCAGTCTATGCGCCAGAGGAGGAAAAAATGAAGAGACTTATGAAGAAAATGGTTTTGCTTTGCATTGCAGGAGTATTGCTTACCGGGATGTTAGCCGGCTGCGGTGGGAAAAAGACGGAGGCGATCCGGGTTGGGACCAAAGATTTTACGGAAAACCTGATCGTGGGCGAGATTTATGCGCTGGCGCTTGAGGACGCGGGATATGAGGTGGAACGCATCTTTGATATCGCCGGAAGTGTTGTGCATACTTCTATAACCAACAATGAAATCGACCTGTATCCGGAATATACGGGGACCGGGCTGCTGACGATTTTACAGCTGCCCATGATTACGGATGCACAGCAGGTGTACGATACCGTAAAAGAAGAATATAAGAAGAAATATGACTTGGTTTGGCTTGATTATGCCCAGGCAAACGACGGGGAAGGCATCGTGATCCGCACGGATGTGGCCGAGAAGCTGGGAATCAGCACCCTGTCCGATCTTCAGAAGCACGCGCCCGAGATCCGTTTTGTGTCCCAGGGGGATTTTGACCAGCGGGAAGATGGGCTGATGGCTTTGGAACAGGTATACGGCCCCTTTGACTGGAAGTCGTCCACCGTCTATGACGGCGGTTTGAGATACTCCGTCCTTTCCAATAACGAAGGAGACGCGGCGCCGGCCTACACTACAGAAGGACCGCTGGTAAAACCGGAATTTACACTGCTGGAAGATGACAAGCATGTATGGCCGCCTTATAATCTGGCTCCGGTGGTACGGCAGGATCTTCTGGATAAATATCCGGATGTGGCGGACATCCTCAACAAAATCAGCGCCGGTCTGGATACGGAGACAGTGACGGAACTGAATGCGGCGGTGGATGTGGATAAGCGGGAATATGAAGAAGTGGCCAAGGAATATTACGATTCCCTGAAATAAATTACAAACGATGCAGACGCGGTAAAATGGAGGCACAGTGTGAGCATATCCATAGAATTTAACGATGTAAGCAAGAAGTTTCAAAATACTTCGGAATACGCCGTGGATCACATCAGCTTTTCGGTAACTCACGGGGAGCTGATCACGATCCTGGGGTCATCCGGCTGCGGAAAGACTACCCTGTTAAAGATGATCAACCGGCTGTACGAACCGGACAGCGGGGTGATCCGGTTTTTTGGTGAGGATATCAGCCGGAACGATCCGGTGGAATTCCGCCGGAAGATCGGCTACGTGATCCAGCAGGTGGGTTTATTTCCCCACATGACCATAGAAAAAAACATAGCCACGGTTCCCAGAATCCTGAAATGGGACAAGGATAAAATCCGCAGCAGAACCGACGAATTGCTGATTCTCGTGGGCCTTGACCCGGAAGAGTACCGGAAGAGATACCCGTCCCAGCTGTCCGGCGGCCAGCAGCAGAGAGTGGGGTTAGCCAGAGCGCTGGCGGCAGATCCGGAGCTGATGCTTCTGGATGAACCTTTTGGCGCCATCGATGCCATCACAAGGTTAAAACTTCAGGATGAGCTGCTTAAGATCCATCAGGCGTCCCGCAAGACTTTTTTATTCGTGACTCACGATATCAATGAAGCATTTAAGCTTGGCAGCCGGGTATTGATTATGGACAGCGGAAAAATCCAGCAGTTTGATACTCCCAGGAATATCGTTACTAATCCTGCCAATGCCTTTGTGGAATCCCTGATCGACTCGGTCAGGCAGCAGGAACTGTTATGGAAGGAAACCACCTCATGATAGAATACCTGATAAAATACCATGGAAAGCTGGAAAAGGCTCTGTATCAGCATCTGGAGATCGTGCTGCTGACATTGGTTATCTCCATACTGGTGGCAGCGGTGCTGACGGTACTGCTGTTACAGTTCAAACGTCTTTCCGGGTTTGTCATTCATTTGTTTGAGATGATCTACTGTATACCGAGCCTGGCGCTGTTCGCCATCATGATTCCGCTGACCGGCCTTGGGAAAACGACAGCGGTGATTGTTCTGGTGGTATATAATCAGTATCTGCTGCTGCGGAATTTTCTGGACGGCCTGTATCATGTAGATCCGGCCGTTGTGGAAGCGGCCACCGGCATGGGAATGAGCCCGAATCAGATTCTTCTGCAGGTCCGCCTGCCCCTGGCCCGAAAAGCCATCTTCGCGGGTATCCACCTGGCGGTGGTGTCTACGATCGGAATCGCGACCATTGCCGCGACGATCAACGCGGGAGGAATCGGGAGCATCCTGTTTGACGGGCTGAGAACTTTGAATACGGTGAAGATCGTCTGGGGCGCCGTCATGGCCGCCGGACTGGCGGTTGTGGTGAACTGGATCTTAAATGCGGTGGAAAAAAAGATAGGATAATACAAAAGGGGACATGTCCATTTCGGTCTGGGACATGTCCATTCCAGTTTGGACATGTCCCAAACCGAAATGGACATGTCCCCTTTTACTTAAATAGGAGTGACGCGAGATGAAGTATGATTTTGATGAAGTGATAGACAGAAGGGGAACTTACAGTATAAAATGGGATTCCGGCGAGCAGCTGATCCGTAAGGGACTGGCGGTCCGGGTGGACGATGACACGATTCCGCTGTTTACGGCGGATATGGATCTGGCCTGCCCGCAGCCGGTTCTGGAAGCGCTTCGCCGGGTGGTGGATCACCGGATATTCGGGTATTCGGACTGTACGGTAGTTCCGGAATATTACGAGGCGGTTATAAGCTGGTTTCATCGCCGATATGGCTGGCAGATAGAAAAGGATGAGATCCTGTATGTCAATGGAACCGTGGAAGCACTCCAGATCGCGGTGGAAGCCTTCACGCAGGAGGGAGACGGAATTATAATTCAGCGCCCGGTATACGGCCCTTTTTCCGGTACGATTGACAATACACACAGAAAGCTTATCAATAATCAGCTGCTTGAACATGAGGGCTATTATACGATCAACTATGAAGATCTGGAACAAAAGGCGCGGGATCCGCAGAATAAAATGATGTTTCTTTGCAGTCCGCATAATCCGGTTGGCCGTGTCTGGACACCGGAGGAGCTGCGAAAGATTGCCGGTATCTGCAGGAAGAATGATGTCCTTTTGGTGGTGGATGAGATTCATGGAGATATCATCCGCAAGGACGTAAGGTTCTATCCTATGGCTGCCGTAGCGGATACGGATCCCATGATAATCTGTACTGCGGTTAATAAAACCTTTAATCTGGCAGGTCTGCAGTGCTCAAATATTATTATAAAAGATCCGGAGCTTAGGGAGACATTCCGCGCCCACGCCGGGTACAGAGCGCCGACGCCCTTTGCCATAGCTGCCTTGATCGCCGCGTACCAGGAATGCGATGACTGGGTGGGCCAGATGAACGATTACATCGACGGGAATATCCAGTGGGTGTTGGATTTCCTGAAGGAGAGGATGCCCAAAGTTAAGTGCGCGCGTCCGGAAGGAACCTATATCCTCTGGATGGATTTTCGCGGGTACGGGCTGCCGGCTGAAGAGATCAGGGACCGCATCTATAACCGGGCTAACGTAATCCTGGAGGCGGGCAGCGTTTTTGATCCGGAGTACGCAGAAGGATACGAGCGGGTCTGCCTGGGAACTCGCAGGTCGCTGATACAGGAGGCTTTTGAAAGGATCGCCCGGCAGTTTTAATGGTTACAATATTTGCTGCCTTGCATGGGTGGATCTGATCAGGTCAGGGAAACGGAGAAAATGTATTTACCATTTTTTGTAAAATTATCTTGAAAAAAGGGCGGTCGTTTGATAAAATAGGCAAATATTATTGGACGATGGAAAGAGCTGACAGTTGTGGTATCAGGATACAGACTTTGCACAGGACTGTCTGCATCTGTAATTGGCCATCAGGTGTTAAATCTTATTTGCAATAGAGGTTTAAGTTGTAATTTTGAAGGGTGTAACCTGTCCATTGTTCTATAAGAGGCGGGGGACACCCTTTTAGGATCGCCAATAGGGAAGAATGAAAAATCTGAAAGGATAAGAGAATGGGAAAAACGAAAAAAAGACTGCTGGCCCTGGCGCTGACAGCGGCCGTGTCCATAACGCTGCTGCCGGGAACGGTATATGCGGAAGAAACAGAGGGCGAACAAAGGACTACAGACCCGTGTGTGATCACGGAGGGATGCATGCTGGAGAACAGCCATGAGGGGGAGTGCCGGACAGCGCCGATTAACGGGGAAAATTCATCCCTAATGGCAGGCGGCCAACAAGAAGCTGCTTTTGACAGCTCTATATCGTTGGATATTTATTCTTCTGATGCGGGGGATGGATATACTTGGAATCATGTTTCCCGTACCCTTACTCTAGCGGGATTGGATCTTCACACAGATAATACATCGCTGTCTCTTCCGGACAAGGCGACGATCGTTTTAACGGACGGAACCCAGAACACGATCACTAACACTCAGGGAGATGGTATTTCGTGCTCCGGTGATATGACGATAACAGGCGGAGGTTCCCTTGATATTACCAGCGCACGAAATGGAATATTCGGCGGCGTTACGATAAAGGGCGACAGTACGTTAAAAATTCATGCGGGGGATTCCGGTATTTACGTTTTTGATGATAAAGAGCTCTCTATATCGGAAAACGCGGTTCTTGATATTACAGCACAGAAACATGGCCTGTCGACTTCCATTTATATTCCCGTTACGATATCCGGAAGTCCTACGGTAACGATTTCGGCAGGGGAGGATGGAATTTTATGCGGCGATGTCATCCAGATTCTAGGCGGTACCATAGACATCACCGCTGTCAACAACGGAATGTATGCTGACTGGGGCGAGCTTCTCATCGAAAACTGTACGAAGCTTTCGGTAACCTCTGAAAACAACGGGATTTATTCCGCTGTCGATATGACGATAAAAAACACTCCTTTAGACATGAAAACAAAAGGATGCGGTCTAAGCGCGGAAAATGATCTGAAACTGATAGATATAGCGCAGGGAGAATTCTATGCCCATGAGCATGGTGAGGCGGTGGAGGCGGAACACGTCATTTTGGATAACTCTCAGATAACGGTGGAAGGTGAGGGACGCGGGATCAGCTGTTTTGGCAGCGATGGCAGCGTTTCGTTCACAAACGGTTCCGATGTCGGTATCCGGACTACACAGGCCGGTGTAATTTCAAAGCTCATATTGGGGAATGGCTGCGCACTGGAGCTTTCAGGAGAAACTTCATCGGCAATAACTCAAAGCAGCGTATGGACCATAGACCAGGGAGCTTCCCTGACGAACCGCGGCAGCCTTTCTAACAAAGGCACCCTAACAGGTGCGGGCAGTTTCCGAAACGGCGGGGTTTTTATACAAGAACCGGAGGGCGCATTTTCTCTTACCGGCCAGCTTCAGAGCGAACCGGGAAGTAAAGTATTTATATCGGGAGCGGAGGAAGAACTTGAAAACAGGCTGTCCCAGCTTGGGACGGTTTACCGGATATGCAAGGATATCCTCGATTACACACAAGAAACACCGCCTGCGGACGGGGATGGATATGCATGGGATCAGGAAACAAAAACGCTTACGCTGTCCGGTTTCAAGATGGATCTCTCTTCTCTGAACGAAGGCGAAACGGCGATACATCTTCCGGAGGGAGCAAAAATAAAACTTATATCCGGAACTGATAATACAATAATAGTAAATGGCAATGAGGAAAAAGCCCTTCGTTCTGAAGGTGGTCTGCTTATCTATGGTGGCGGCTCGCTTTTCATAAACAATCAAAAGGGAATTGCCGTGGATGCCGGCAATGAGCTTACAATCGCAAACAGCGCCGTGACAATCAGTTCCCCGTTTGGAATTGCGGCACAGTCGCTCAACGTATCCTACGCGCAGCTGATGGTGATGGCGACAGAAGGGCCCTCTGTTTCTGCGAGCGCCGGTATTCGAATCAAAGACTCCAGGCTGGGGCTTTACAGCCTTGGGGATACGGTGGTTCGGGTTCTGAAGTCGGATTTAGGACCGGATGCTATAAATATGAAAGGTCTGCCGGACAACATGACGGTATCGGAAGTGGGTGGAGTCTATATTATTACGGACCAGGACGCAAACGCGATTCAAACGCTGGAATTGTCCGATTATAAATTAGGCCATGTAATTATTTTTGAAAGTAATTGCGGTATAGAGGTGCCAACTGCGCTGGTGGAACATAATGGAAGCGGAAAACAGCCCGAATTGTCAAGAGACGGTTACACTCTGACCGGGTGGTACGCGACGAAGGACTTTTCAGGCAGCCGCTATGATTTTGCAGCCCCGGTCACGCAGGATCTGACTCTCTATGCAAAGTGGGAGAAGACCGTTTATGAGGTAACGGTACTGACCGACGGAAATGGCACGGCTTACCCCTCGCACTCCCAAGCCCCGGAAGGAACGGAAATTACTTTAACTGCCGCAGCGAATGAAGGTTTCCGATTTAAAGAATGGCAAGTCGTGTCCGGAGGTGCGGCTGTCATAGGAAATAAGTTCATCATGCCTGCCGGGAATGTTACCGTGAAGGCAATATTTGAAAAAGACAGCATCATCCCTCCGGACCATACGCATAGCTGCAGTACCGGTTGGAAGTCGGATGCCGCATATCATTGGCATGAATGTACTTGCGGGGAAAGGATCGACATGGCCGCCCATACCTTTGGCGATTGGACGGTGACGAAGGCGGCCGGGGCTAACGAGGCAGGCAGCCGGGAAAAAAGCTGTACGGTCTGCGGATACAAAGTAACTGAGACGATCCCGGCCACGGGCGGCGGACCGGATTTGAAGGCGGGCAGCCCGCAGACGGGTGATAACGGCAATATGGAGCTTTGGATCGGTCTGCTTATCCTGGCAGGCGCGGGTCTGACAGGTACTTTGGTTTATACTCGGAAAAAGAAATACAGCTGAGGGGACTTTCACGTGTTTGAGTATGCCCGCTGCTAGAGGCAGGGCACAGAGATAGTATAAAAGCCAGGTTCAGAAACCGAGCCTATTCACCGGAAACACATCATGTGTTCCTGGTGAATAGGCTCTTTATTTATATACCGGAAGAATCGGTAACAGTGATACCATATTCCGCCAGGCAATGTTTCAGGCCGCAGGCCGAATCAGAGAACCGGATTCCAAACGAAGTAATTTTGCTGTTGTCGATCATAAGATTTCTGGGCCGATTCATGAACCGTGTACTGTCCGGCAGCAGCAGATCCCTGCGATTCCCGCATCCGAGCACGTCCATCCATTTTTGTACGGTTTCCAATGTGCTGAATTCATTTGCGCTGCCAAAATTATAAACGCCGCCCGGTATAAAGAGAGCCTTCCTAAGCCCGGTTACCACCTCATGGACCCAGGTGATTCCCCGGAAATCATAGACGGGAAGCGTAAGCTTCTCATCCCGGATCAGGGCGTTCAGAAGCTGAAGCAGCAGATTCTGATGCGTCCGCTTCCCCAATGCCGGCAGATCATACATCCAGGTCAGACGCAGACAGACCGTGTCCGGCAGCAGAGAGAAAAGCTCCTGCTCCGCCCGCAGCTTGCTGATTCCATAGACATTGGTGGGAGCCGCGGCTTCTTCTTCCCGGTTGGGGGCCGTTTCGCCGCTGTTATGGTAAATCTGGTCGGAACTCATAAAAATCAACCGGGCCGCGTTTGCCTTACAAGCCTCGGCCAGATACAGCGGTCCCATGACATTTACCTGTTCACAAAGAGACGGATGTTCTTCACAGAATCCTACATCCGACAGGGCAGCGCAGTGAAGCACAAAGTCCGGCCGCAGTTCCTTCACGACATCCGCGACTTCCTGACGGTTCGTAATATCCAGCCGGGAATGCCCGATCCGGTATACCGTACAGAGTTTGTGCAAATCATCTGCCAGGCGGGAGCCGAGGAATCCGTCGGCTCCGGTAACCATGATTTTTGTGTTCCGGTCTATGTTATGGGAAACCTCATGGTCCCTGTAGAAATTTTCCTGCAATTCTTTATCGTTCTTTAATTCTGTCATAAAACCTCCCGGAGACATCCGACTTCTCATTTATTTCCTTCAACCCTGCGATTCCACAGTAACCGTGCCGTCTTCTTCCACCGTAATTTTCATCCCTGAGTTTACATAATCTAAAAATTCTTCCCCCAGGTTATCCACGGTGGGCATGGACTGGTCCGTCCACACATCCGCCAGGATAGCGCCGGCGGCGGCCAGAGAATCGATCGGTTTGGAAAAAAGCAGGCAGGCCGGCTGCCGGTGCATGGAGGCAGCCGTATATAAAACCATGCCGCCGGTGGTGGAACCGATGGTCTGAGGCAGGCACAGAGCTTTGCCGGCCATCTGTTTCCCGTTCAGATCGGGATTATTCTGATCCGAACAGGTAGCGTTCTTATCTCCGAACATGAGACTCTTCTGAAAACTGGCCAGTGTGTTAAATCCCGCGTGGGTGACCAGAGCCTCAGCGGTAACCCGGCCCGGAACTACCGGACGGCCTTTGAATGTCTTTTTCATAAGCTGCCTCCTTTCGATAGGTAAGAGAGTATCTGTTCATCCCGGAAATACCGGGCGCTGGTATAGGTGCGAAGCTTATTGGAACTGGTGATAACCGGCATTTTCCCGCACATCGGATTGTTCATGTACATCAATGGGCAAATATAGCTTAAGACAACGCCGGCCTCCCTCAAACGGGCGGCTTCCGGCGTGGCGGTAAACTTCTTAAGCACAGCCGGGGACGTAGTCATCACGGTCGGGACCGCTACCTTACTGCGGCCTGCCTGCCGAAGGGATTCCGGCAGCGCCTTGCTCCAGTGAACCAGCTGTTCGTAGGATAAATGCGGACATCCGATGAAACAGAGCTTCGGAGCGGCGGACGGATCTTTCCAGATACAGGGATATTCCCGCTGCACCCGTTCCAACTCCGCGTCGTCAATCACATACGTTTTGGCATCGGCTTTGATCAGGGAGCTGCCTAAGCGGACGGCCTCCGGGGTCAGGTTTTCAATGTGATACAGCCCGACCGCTCCGTTGGAAGCGGTGGCGGCGCCCATATCCTTCAGATAATCTCTGGCATCCTGATTCAATTCGGCGCCAAGCCAATGGTCCAATCCTTTGATGTAAGGGACATCCTCCATCACTTTCATACCGATGGCGCTGCCCAGGACCTGGGCCTCCGGTTTCTTAGAGGTTCGGATCTCCACGATCCAGTCCGCCTGCCTGCCCTCGTCGGTCAGCAGGCCGAAATACGGAACCCGTCCGGCGATACTGCCGAACAGCTCGATGATACCGGAGTTCCGGTTGCACCTGGCTCCCAGGACGCTGTTGGCGTAGACCACGGCGCTGCTCTCCGCCCAGGAGAGGATCTCCCCTTCTTTGGGCGTATTGCCCACCTCGTCAAAATAACAGGCGCAGGTGAAAGGATCATTGTCCAGAAGGCCCAGCTGTGTCAGCTGCCCTTCGTACATCTCCTGTTTGGAGTACATGATCTTAAAAAATAGTTTTTGTATCAGGTTCGCCGGAACATTTTTATCCAGCGGACGGGGATCGATGCTGAATTGCTGCTTGGACAGTGCGCCGCCTTTGATTAGTTCGTCCATCAGGCCGTACACCGGGTCCAGAACGGACAGGCCGAAGCTGGTGACCAGATGGCCGTATTTACCTGTGACAGGAACCATTTTGGATGCGCCGAAAGTTTCGCCGTACATGACCAGGGTTTTCATCACCTTGGCCATGGCTTCTCCCTGGCGGCCGTCCAGCATTTCCTGTTCTTCCGTCGTTAACTGCATGGATGCCATGAGCATTCTCCTTTCTTGATTTCCACGGGAAAGTGCGCCTGTGGAATAAATAAGCCCCCTTTAAATTTTGCTGCCCAGGGTATAGGCGGCTCTGACAGCCTCCAGAACCTTGCCGGGAGCAAAACTGTCCCCGATCTGGTAGAGCTCCGGGGCAATATGGTTTCTCTGAGCTTCCAGGAACAGGGAAGCGTCCTCGCGGCCGCCGGCAGCCAGTACGATCAGATCGGCCTTCAGAACCTTCGAAGTGGTTTCGGTGCCAAGCTTGGGCGCCAGGGGATTTTCTATGTTTTTCGGCAGGATGGGCTGCCAGGTTATGTAGGGATCGGGTACCCCCTTGGAAATATTTTGCTCTACCGTCACCTCGTTACCGTGGAAAGATACGACCTTACAGCAGTTTAATAAGGTGACGCCCGCCTGCTTCATATAATGGATCAGATGACCGCGGTTGGCGGTACAGGTGCCGTCCATGAAGTAGCTGGTCATCTCGACTACGGTAACCTCGCAGTTGTGCTCATAACTCAGCCAATATGCGGTTTCGCAGCCCACCACACCGCCGCCGACCACAAGGATTTTCATGGAATTGCCAAGCTTCTCGGGATGGCAGAGAAGATCGGAGGCCTCCACCGTGGGCGCTGCGTCGATGCCGGGAACCGGCAGAGCGGAGGGTTTGGTGCCGGTGGCAAAGATGATGCTGTCATATTGTTCCTGCCGCAGCTGTTCGGGGCTGGCCTCGGTATTCAGGCACAGGGTCAGGTTACCTTCGGATGCCGCCTTGATGGCCTGGCGTTCCAGATAGAGGCGGTAGTTATCCAGGTCGAATTTGATTTTTGGAACAGATCCGGGGATCAGCTTGCCGCCCAGCCGGTCCTCTTTTTCGAACAGGGTCACCTGGTGTCCACGGCCGGCGGCAGTGGTCGCGAAGAGGATACCGGCCGGCCCTCCGCCGACGACAGCGATCTTCTTCGGCTTTGCAGGCGCGGGAGGGACCTCCGGCAGGAGATGTTCGAAGGAAGTCCGGGCATTGACCGCGCACTGGGGATGGCCGCCGTCCACGAATTCATTGATGCAGCCCTCCTGACAGCCGATGCAGGGGGTAATATCTTCCACATGGCCGGAATAAGCTTTGCGGGGCCAGTCCGGGTCGGCCAGAAGAGGGCGGCCCAGCATGACCATATCGCATTTTTCATCGCGCAGCGCCTGTTCCGCCAGATCCGGGTAGCCAAGTTTGCCAACGGCGACTACCGGAACCGGAACTCCCGCGTTTGATACAATGTCATGTTCTGAGAAATATTGTTTGACGGTCCGGGCTACATCAAGGAAACAGCCCGCAGGCATTCCGGCGGGGGGATGAGGCAGCCACCAGTTGTCATAACAGCCCAGATCCACATCAAAAATATCCACGCCGGCTTCCACCAGATGTTTCATGTAGTCCAAAGTCATTTCCACGGTCCGTCCGTTTTTGAATTTCTTTAACGGATTTCTCTCCATGGTGTCCCCGTAGGTTTCATTCAGGGCCAGGGACAGATCGATCCGGTACATGATCGGATAGTCGTCGCCAACCCTTTTGCGGATCTCCCTGACGGAGTCCAGGCCGAACGCCTGCCAGTCCGCGAAATGCCCCAGCTTCCGGTGGTTAAACGCGGGATTGGTAAGCTGTTCCATGAGGTAGCCTTCGTGTCCGTGCAGATAGACGCCGTCCAGTCCGGCGGCTTTGGCGTCCGCGGCGGCCTGGCCTGTGTTCTTGACGATTTTCTTGATTTTGTGTCCGGACAGGCGCATGCAGGGGATTTGCGACATGTAAAAATTGGGATTGAAGGATGCGCTGACCGGGAATTTCAATTCATTGATCAGACACTGGGGATTGCCCACCCGCCCCAGCCCGGCAGTCAGCTGCACGAAGATTTTGGCGCCGTAGACATGGATGCCTTCCGCCAGATCCCGCCAGCCCGCGAACACGGTTCGGCTCCGGTCGATTCGGGGAAAATAGGTCAGCTTGCCAAGCTCGGTGATGGAATGGTCAATGCCGTGGCTGATGGGAACCAGGCCGGTGGTGAGCAGGCCGGTTCCGCCTTTGGCCCGGGCAAAAAAGTATTGGAGCATTTTGTCGTTGGGCCTGCCGGTCTCCTCGCACATATCGATATTTCCCATGGGAGCCATAACCAGCCGGTTCTTAACGGTCATGCGGTTGATCCGGATCGGGGAAAACATCGAGGTGTAAGGGTAGAGATTCTGCGTCATTCTGGCACAGCCCGCGCGGACCGCGGAGTCGTCGGTGACCCAGCTGCCGTAGCTGTCTACCAGGCGCTGTACGAGAGCATCTGTTTTCATGGGGGAATTCCTCCTTCTCTAGAGAACGAATATTCTTCTACTATGATTGTATCTGGGTTGGAGGAGGATGTCAAATAATTAACAATTCCGGTGTTCTTAACGAATGTGGAAAAATGATGCGGCTCATGATACAATGAAGCGTAGAAAACGACTGCGAAAAGGGGAGGATGAGCGCAATGAAGATAACCTACATCGGTCACAGCGGTTTCTCTGCGGAGCTGGAGGAGGCCGTATTGATATTTGACTATTATCAGGGGACGATCCCGGAGTTTGACGGCAGGAAGCCGATTTATGTATTTGTCAGCCACAAGCATCACGATCATTTCAATCAGGAGATCTTCGCGCTGTCGGATCAGTATCCGGATGTAACCTATATATTGTCCTCGGATACCCGAATGAACGAAAAATACATGGAACGCAGGGGCATACCGGCAGCGGCCAGAGAACATATAATCTATATAGGTAAAAATGCGGAACAGGTTCTGCAAGGCCCGGGTGATACTAGAGTGACGGTGGAGACGCTGGCCTCCACGGATGAGGGCGTGGCTTTCCTTGTCGGTATGGGAGACAGATGTATTTATCATGCCGGAGATCTGAACTGGTGGTCCTGGGAAGGAGAGAGCGATGACGATGAGCGCCGCATGGAGGAAAATTTTAAGCGGGAAATGAAAAAGCTGGAGGGCAGGCGTTTTGATGCCGCATTTCTGCCGCTGGATCCAAGGCAGGAGGACCGGTTTTCCTGGGGATTCGATGTGTTTATGAGAACGGCGGATGCCGGAAAGGCGATTCCCATGCATTTCTGGGGAGATTACTCCGTGATTCCCAGGCTGCTCTCCCTGGATTGCTCGAAGCCTTATCGTGACCGGGTGGTGGAGATTACACGGGAGGGACAAGTGTTTGAGTTTTAGAGCGATGAATGAAGACGGCGCAGGCGGATGGATATAGAATATAACATATGTTAAATAAGCTGCGACAGACATAGAGATAAGCCTTAGGCAACAGATTGGCTGTAAATGAGGAAGATAGGAAGAAAGGAAGAGGAGACAATGCCCCCTTTATATTTATTGATAAAGCCGGCATCATCTAATTGCAATATGCACTGTGATTATTGCTTTTATTGTGATGAGGCAAAGAAACGGGAACAATATTCTTATGGATACATGGAAGCGGATACGGCGGAAAATATGGTGAAAAAGGCGCTGGAAGAGGCGGAGGGCCAATGTACCTTTGCCTTTCAGGGCGGGGAGCCGACACTGGCCGGCCTTCCCTTTTTTCAACACTTCGTGTCGGCGGTGGAACAATATAATAAGAAAGGGCTGCCGGTCAGCTATGCGATTCAGACCAATGGGTTTGACCTGGCGGAGGAATGGTTTCCGTTTTTGAAGAAACACAAGTTTTTGGTGGGCGTATCCCTGGACGGGCCGAAGAGCTGTCAGGACATGCACCGCCATGGGCCGGGCGGCGTCAGTACGTTCCAGCGGGTCTGGTCTACCATACGTAAGCTTAAGAAGTACGGGATCGAGTTTAATGTGCTGACGGTGTTAAACGGTTCCAACGCGCCGAAAATCGGAGAGATCTACCGGTTCCTGACCGAGAAAGAGATCTGGTATCAACAATATATTCCCTGTCTGGACCCACTGGGAGAGGATAAGGGAAAGGAAGAGTACTCGCTTTCGGCGGATCAGCTGGGGGAAGCCTTAAAGGAACTGTTTGATCTGTGGTATGAAGATTTGATCCACGGCAAATATGTGTATATCCGCCAGTTCGAGAACTGGGTCGGAATCCTGAAAGGATTTGTGCCGGAGAGCTGTAATATGTGCGGCAGATGCAGTGTCCAGACTGTGGTAGAAGCCAACGGGGATGTGTATCCCTGTGATTTCTACGTGGTGGACCGGTACCGGATCGGAAATGTGAACACGGACAGTTTCGCGGATATGAGAAATTCCGATACCGCCAGAGAATATCTGGAGCCGTCACTGGAGACAGATGAGGCGTGTAAAGGCTGCAAATGGTATCCCCTGTGCAGAGGCGGATGCAGAAGAGAACGGGATTACGGGGAGGAGAAACTGAGACTGAACTGCTTTTGCGGGGCATACCAAGCGTTTTTCCCTTACGTAATCGAACGCCTGGAACAATTGGCATCTGCCCGGTAGAGAGGGGACTGGCACATTCCGTCAGAAGAGTTGGCCGGTATGAAACAAATGGCGAAAGGGGCCTGTCCCCGGAAGCCGGCATAAATAGAAAAGCTTCGCCTTCCGGGAAGCCGAGTGCGGTAGCGTACTTGTCTCACCGAGGGAGAAGTTTTTCCTTTAGAGCCGGTATCCGGGGACAGGCCCCTTCCGCCATAAGTATCTTACCGGCCACCCCTTCTGACGGAATGTGCCAGCCCCCTCTCATAAGAGCTGGCAAATTAGGTTCAAAAATACTTGTAATCTCTTTTTAATTCAATTACAATATCATTATCTAAAAATAGCAGCACTTGAAAAAAACATGCTGACTATTTTCCGGCATCACATGTTAGTACCTATATACGCACTAAGTGCTCATATTTAAGGAATAATTCTATCCAATATCTTATCGGGAATTTCTCCCGGAGGTCTCAAACATATTAGTAATTTTAAATGAACAAAAGATTAAGCGGTTATGTATGGAGGATTTTTATGGACGAACCCCGCAATCATTTAAACACGGAAAAGGAAAATAGTATCAATAATCTTAAAAACATGAATCAAAGTACAATACAGAATTTGGTTTATGTTATTCGTGATCAACAGGTCATGATGGATTGTGATTTAGCTAAGTTATATCAAGTGGAAACGAGGGTCCTTAATCAGGCGGTAAAAAGAAACATCAGCCGGTTTCCGGAGAGCTTTCGGTTCCAGATTACAAGCAGGGAATATGAAGACTTGAAATCACAATTTGTGATTTCAAGTTCAGACAATGGAGCAGATAATTACGGCGGACGAAGAACTTTGCCCTATGTATTTACAGAACAGGGAATCGCCATGCTATCCGCCGTGCTGAAAAGTCCCACGGCGATTCAGGTAAGCATACGTATAATGGAAACGTTCGTTGAGATCCGCAGATATATGGTAAGTAGTACATGGATGCTTGATAAAATAAATAGATTAGAACTGTGTCAGATGGATTATCAGCGCAGGACGGACAAACAGATTGAACAGATTTTAGATTTTATTGCGGATCATGCGGAAGTAACACAAAGAGTGTTTTTTGAGGGCCAAATATATGATGCGTTCAGCCTTTTGGCGGACTTGGTAAGCAGCGCAGAAAAGACTCTGGTTTTAGTGGACAATTATGTAGATATCAATACATTAAATATATTGTCTAAAAAGAAGCAGAATGTATCAGTTTTTGTTTATACGATGAAACGTACGAAACTGACTGGTAAAGATATTGAAAATTTTAATTCCCAATATCCGAGTTTGGAGGTTAAGTATACGAGAACCTTTCATGATCGGTTTATGATAGTCGATGAAACGCGCGCGTACCATATAGGCGCTTCCTTAAAAGATGCGGGTAAAAAATGCTTTGCCATTAATTTGTTGGAAGACAATACGATAATCAGAGATATAACACGGAGATTGGAATTGGAGGCGGAGGAAACGGGGTAAAGGCCCTTCCGGGCAGGCGAGCGCTGTGACGCGCTTACCTGTCTTGGAGGGGAAACTTATCCGCTTATGCCGGCGTCCGGGGACAGGCCCCTTCCGCCATAAGTATCTTACCGGCCACCTCTTCTGACGGAATGTGCCAGTCCCCTCTCTGGCTATTTGGTGAATTCCAGCACAACGGGGGCGGAGTCGGCGGGGATATCCAGCAGGTCGATTACCAGGTTTCCTTCTGAGATGGCTACATTTGCGCCAAAGTTACCCAGTGTTTTGCGGAAATCGCAGGAAAATGCCGGTTCCGGAATGCGCAGCGTGCTGTTTCCGGCTTTCGGATTCGTGACCAGCAGGAAGATGGAAGAGTCATTCTGCGTGTAGTAGACAACTTCTCCGGTTTCCAGCTCTTCTTTTTGCCGGCTGAAGGGCTTCGTGGAATAGATGGCGGGGCTGTTGACCTCCATCCATTTTCCGAGATAGAGAAGACGGCTTTCCTGTTCTTCGGGAATGGTTCCGTCTGCCTTCGGGCCTACATTGATCAGGAGATTGCCGTTGTAGGCCACGGTGTCGATCAGCAGGGTGATCAGTTCGTTGTGGCTTACATAGTGTTCGTCGGTTTCGACCTGGTTGTATCCGAAGGATAAGCCCATGCCTTGGCAGCATTCCCATTTCTGCTCCAGGAACTTGTCGCCCCGGTGGTACTCTTTGGTTTTGTAATCAAACCAGACATCGTGCCAGCGGTCATTTACCACACCTTCGGGAACGGTATTGTAATAGTGGGCGAAGAGATAGGGGAGATCATCAAGCCCCTTAAGCGGCCAGTCCAGATCGTTCCACAGCACGGAAGGTTCGAAGGTGTCCACCAGCTCCATCATCTGGTTATAGGCAAAGTCGGCGTATCCGTTCGTGATATTGTTCGGATGATGTACTTCATAGTCACTCATCATGGCATTGTGGGTGACGTGCCAGTTTAACATGCCGGAGTAGTAGACGCCGAAGCGCATACCTTCGGAGCGTACCGCGTCGCACAGCTCTTTCATGAGATCGCGGCCGGGGCCCTTTTGATAAGAGTTGTAATCCGTATACTTGGTGTTCCAAAGGCAGAAGCCGTCGTGGTGCTTCGTGGTGGGGATCACATAGCGGGCTCCGGATTTCTTGAACAGCTCCGCCCATTGTGCCGGATCCCAGCGCTCGGCTTTCCACAGATCGGTAAAGGATTCATAATCGAAATCTGCGCCGTAGGTTTTTACATGATGCTCGTAAGTGGGGCCGAATCCGGCGCGCACGGAGTTGCAGTACCATTCTGCGTAGGGGTTATAGGCAAACCACCGCTCGTCAAAGGGGATGGTGCCGAGTTTCCCGGAAGGATATGCCCAGGCGGGAACGGAGTAGAGGCCCCAGTGGATGAAGATACCCAGCTTGCAGTCATCGTACCATTGAGGTACGGTGTGGGTGCGGATGGAATCCATTTCTGGTTTAAATTTCATGAGTAATTCTCCTTTCAATCGAATACGTTGGTCTATAGTACATGTTGCTTAACAGGCTTCGCGTGGATCGCACAGCGGCAGTAAGGAAGATACCGCGTACGGGGCCTGCTGCGGGCAGAGCGTTCCGGCTTTACTTATCTGGTTTCTGTTCGAATTCTTGTTCGCACGCGGTAAACCGGAAAACATTCCAGCTCAAAGCGGGGACGCGAAGAACCGCGGTCTGGTCTTCCACAGTTCCTCCCGGGCCGGGCGCGGGTGCTACACGAAACGGATCGGACTGCGTATTGCAGGCGTTTACATTATCATGATGCAGCAGGATATGTTCCTTAAGGGACAGGGAACCGAAGGAGCGCAGATCCAGCGTTACCGTATGTTCCTCATCAGGGTCCCGGCTGACACAGAACAAAGTGACCTCCCTGCAGGCTCCGGTCTGCGCGTCAACGGCCATAACGGCAACCCCGTCCAGATACGGAACCGAGGTATATTTCTTACAGTCGTACAGAGGGGTATCGATCAGAGTCATCAGGACATCCGTATCCTTTGCGTATTTTGCCACATGCATGAAGGGATAGAAGATGGTCTGGGCCCATGTGCCGCCGCCTTTTTCCGTCATGATCGGGGCGATGACGTTGACTAACTGTGCCAGGCAGGAGATTTTGATCCGGTCCGCGTGCTTTAACAGGGTGATCAGCATCAGCCCGACGACCAGGGCGTCTTCAAAGTTATAGACATCCTGTAACAGAGGCAGCGCCTGTCCCCAACGGTCCGCTGCGATCAGCTCTTCGTCCTGTCCTTTGGTGTGATACCATACGTTCCACTCATCGAAGGAGAGGTTCAGTTTCTTTTTCCTGTGTTTCTTCCCTTTCACCGTGTCGCAGATGCAGGCCACCGTGTGGATGAAGTCCTCCATATCCAGCGTGTTGGCCAGAAAACTGGCGGTATCATGTTCCGGGTTTTCATAATACCGGTGCAGGGACACGTAATCGACATAGTCGTAGCACTCGTCCAGCACGGTCAGCTCCCAGTCGCCGAAGGTCTCGATCACAGGACCGGTGGAACCGCATACGACCAGCTCGATACCGGGGTCAACCAGCTTCATGACTTTGGCGGATTCTCTGGCCAGGCGGCCGTATTCCTGAGCGCTCTTCTGCCCCGTCTGCCAGGCGGCGTCCATCTCATTGCCCAGGCACCACAGCGGGATGCCGAAGGGTTTCTCGGCGCCGTTTTTGATACGCAGGTCGGACCAGTAAGTTCCGCCGGCATGATTCGCGTACTCCACCACATTCCTGGCGTCGTCGGCTCCGCGGGTGCCCAGATTAACCGAATACATAAGCGACGCGCCGGCTTTTTTACAAAAGGCGGCAAATTCATGGAGGCCCACTTCATTGCTCTCTGTCGTCTTCCAGGCCAGATCCAGACGGCGGGGACGCTGCGAGACAGGGCCTACCGAGTCTTCCCAGTGAAAACCTGATACGAAATTGCCTCCGGGATAACGGATCAGGGATATGCCCAGATCCCGGACCATGTCCAGCACATCTTTTCGGAATCCCAGTTCGTCTGCCAGGGGGTGCGACGGCTCATACAGCCCTTCATAGACGCAGCGCCCCAGATGCTCCACAAATGAGCCGAAAAGCCGGTTGTCAATTTTGCCAACTACATAAGATCGATCCAGAATTATTTTCGACGATTTCACAACTCTTCTCCTTCTCCTTATTTTCAAATGAAACAACTTGCACATCTGTGCTTTATATGATAACATAATTGCATAAATAATCCATATCTAAACCAAAAAAGGCACATTTGCTCATATATAGCCGAAAAGTTGCACGATTAAGAGGAGAAGATGATGGAAGCAGTATTGGCAGTTGATGTGGGAACCTCCAATATGAGAGGCATCCTGTATGACCTTGACGGGAATATGATTTTTAAAACTTCGGTGGGAAGTATTCCGATCTATGAATCGGATTGTTGTGTGAAACAAAAAGCGGAAGTCTACCTGGATCATCTGACCGAAGTGGTCAGGACATGCGGGGAGGCCGCCGCAAAGAGGGGAATCCCTGTGATCGGGATCACGACCACGGCGCTGAGGTCCTGCGTGCTGGCGGTGGACCGGGAGGGGGAACCTTTAAGTGAGATCGTCATGTGGCAGGACAAACGGGCCGCCGGCGTATGCGAAGAGTTGAAAGACTGTGAAAGACAGGTCTATGAACATACCGGCGTCCGGCTGTATCCCGTATTTTCCGGAGTGAAAGCCGCGTGGATGAAAAGGCAGATGCCGGATATCTATAAGAAAGCCGCGCTGATCGCTACGGTGGCCGATTACCTTCACTATAAAATGACCGGCGTATGGGCCAGTGATTACACTTATGGGAGCCGTACGGGGCTCATGAATATCCGGGATCTGGAATGGGATGATCAGATGCTTCGCCTGTTTGGGCTTGACCGGGAGAAGCTGTGTCCGCTGATCCCGCAGGGCTCGGTTCTGGGCCGTCTGACACCTGCCTTTGCCGCGGCCTGCGGATTGGCGGAGGGAACGCCTGTGGTGACGGCAGGCGGTGACCAGCAGTGCGGGGCCCTGGGAGCCGGCGTGATGGAGAGCGGCAGCGTCCAGGCCACTACGGGAACGGGGGCCTATCTGATCGCCTGCTCCGGGGAACCGGTGCTGGATCCGGATATGCGTTTTCTGTGCAATGTCTCCGCGGTTCAGGGGCAGTACATAGTGGAAGCCAGTATGCTGTCGTCGGCTATTTTATATGAATGGTTCTTCCGGGAGTTTTACGACGAGAAGGAAGAGGGAATACAGAAGGTGAACCGGGAGGCCTGGCAGTCTCCGGTGGGCTCGAAAGGAATCATTGTGCTCCCCTATTTTCAGGGAAGAGGTTCACCGGACTGGAACAGCCGCGCCACCGGAAGTTTCCTGAATGTGACCCTGCAGAATACCAGAGGAGATTTTGCCCGGGCGCTGCTGGAGGGAATCGCTCTTGAGACGGCGGAAAACCTGTCGGTGATAGAGGAATATACGGGGCCGGCATCGAAGGTCTGCCTGTCCGGAGGATTGACGAAGAGCGAGCTGTTCAACCAGATACAGGCGGACGCCTGCGGCCGCACGCTGCTGCTGGGGCAGGACCCGGAGGCTACGGCGAAGGGAGCGTTCTTAAGCGCCGCCATGGCGTTTGGGATTGTGAAAGGGCCTAAGGAAGCGGAAAAGCTGCTGGCCGCAGGGAAAGACAGCTATAGCCCGGTACGGGAGAACACACAGATCTACCGGGAGATGATACAAAAGAGGAAGCGGTTGTACCGGGCGTTAGAGGATGTATGACGGTTTGAGATCCTGAAAACGCGGTAAGGAGGGGAATGAGATGAACAAGAAGGAAATGGTGCAGTTAAGCCTTATGACGGAAGTGGCCTCCATGTATTATGAGAAGGATATGACGCAGGAGGAGATCGGGAACCAACTGTACTTGTCCAGAGCCAGGATTTCCAGAATTCTGAAAAAGGCTCATGAGATGGGGGTGGTGGAATTCCGCATCAATCACATCCTGGAAAGGAATCACTCCTTCGAGGAGCGCTTAAAGGAGCGGTTTCATTTAAAGGAAGTGCAGCTCTACAACAGCGGCCAGAAGACGGAAGAGGAAGTAAGGGACGGCGTGGTAAAACTGGCGGCGGCGCTGCTGAAAGAAAAGATCAACCGGAAAATGATCGTGGGAATCTCCTGGGGCGGGACGATCCGCCGGACAGTGGAGGCGATCACCGATGTGGAGGAGATCCCCATCGATATCGTACAGATTATGGGATCGGCGGCTACCACGAATCTGATGAGCAACAGCGACAATATCGCCAACCGGCTGGCATCCAAATACGGAGGGATCGTCTACGGGCTGAATTCCCCGCTGTTTGTGCCGGATATTTACGTGAAGAATCAGATCATGAAGGATAAGAATGTGGCGAGTACCCTGTCGTTGGCTACCCATGCGGATATCGTTCTCACCAGTATCGGTACGCTTGAGAAGGTAACGGACTCCAATCCATGGCTGGGGTATATGACGAAAGAGATGTTCGATGAGATTCGGGACCAGGGAGCCATCGGCTGTCTGGGGGCCAGATTCTTCAATAAGGACGGTAAGATTCTGGACAATGCCTGGAACCGCAGATGTGTGGGGATTGAACTGGAGGATATCCGTAAGATAAAGGAAGTCATTGTTGTGGCCACCGGTGAGGTGAAGGCGGAAGCTCTGCTGGGAGCGATCAAGGGCGGCTTCGTGGATGTGCTGATTTCGGACAGCTCGACGGCGGAAAAAATGGTCAAACTGTCATAAATGAGGTGAAATGCTTGAAATAAGCACAAATGTTGCAGTAAAAAAGTAACATATGTGCTTATTTTTTAAGCGTGTTGCCAAATAAGTGAGAAAATGTTACAATACGTTTGGAGAAAAGGCAAAAGAATTGAGCAAATGTGCAATTTCGCCAAATGATTCTGTGGGGAGACAGCAAGGCTTTGTCAGGCGCCGGATAAGGCTGCTGTTTCAAAAAAATGAAATAATAATTGATGAAATGCGAAAACGCAGGAGGGAAAGAAATGAAAAAAAGATTACTAGCATGTACATTAGTCTTGACTATGATGGCTTCTATGTTGGCCGGCTGCGGATCCAAAGAGGAAGCAGCACAGCCCGAGGCTTCCAAAGAGCCTGCCGCAGAGCAGACACAGGCTCCGGCCGATGCGTCTGATTCCGCAGACGGCGCGAAGTTTGATAAAGAAGTAACCCTGACCTTCTGGTCTCCTACCTGGCACAAAGATGCGGACGAGCAGGTAATTGCAGACTTTGCAAAGCTGTATCCGAATATCAAGATCGAGCCGACCTTCTATTCAACGGATGATATCAAGACAAATACCAAGGTAGCGGCTTCCTCAGGAACCCTGCCGGATATGTGGTACAACTGGGGCGGTTATAATTACGCGAATTACTATGCGTCCGCTGACCTTTGCTACGATCTGTCCGCCTATGCAGCAGAACACGATTGGGAAAACAAATATGTGAAGTCCGCTCTGGACCTGTGTAAAACAGATGACGGCAAGATCATTGCCTTCCCTCAGGTTTACACCGGATTAGTATTGTGGTACCGGACAGACATTTTTGATCAATACGGCCTGAAGGTTCCGACTACATTTGAAGAACTGGAACAGGTATGCGCAACTCTGAAAGAAAACGGCCAGGCTTCCTTCTCCACAGGCGGATGGCACATTTTCAGATATCTGGAAGCTCTGCTTGAGTACTACGCAGGACCGGAAGAGCATGACGCACTGAACGCTCTGGAAGCAGACTGGTCCAAATCAGAAGCAGTGACTAATGCATTTGCAAAATTAAAAGACTGGGGCGACAAAGGTTACTTCATCGACGGATATGTAACAGAAGACGCCAACAACGCCAAAATGTATGTATTCAGCGGCAGCAGCGCCATGGTAATGGACAACTCCGGTATGGCCTCCGACGTAGTGGCTAACGGATATGATACATCCCAGTATTCCTTCTTTGCACTGCCTACCGGACAGGATGGAAAAACCGGAAGAATCTCTTCCTATGTAAAAACTACACAGTTCAACAAGAACCTGACCGATGACCAGTTTGAAGCAGCTATGCTGTTCTGGGATTACTACTACAGTGACGAAAGCCTGGCAGCCCATGCATCCATTGAGCAGCCCACCGCTGTAGCAGGCGCGAAACTTTCCGATTCCATGGCACTGGCAGACGGCCTTCTGGAAATGATCGACGAAGCCGGAAGCTATACCACCACCGACCAGAACGTTCCGAACGAAATCATGGATGTTGTATTCGCTACGGAAGAGGCGGTATTGCTGGGAAGCATCGAACCCTCTCAGGCAGGTGCGCAGATTCAGGCTGCCATTGATTCTTACAAAGCGGCAAATAAGTAATATAGGCAGATGAATATATGCAGGGCCTTTGCTGTTTCAATAGGAGTCCTATTGAAGGGCAAAGGCCCGCGTATTAACACAGATGGGAGGTTCACAAGTTGAAGACGAAGGAACGGCTGAAAACACTATCTTTTTTGGCTCCGGCTTTGATCATCTATTTTATCATCATTGTTTTTCCGACCTTTTATTCCGTGATCTTAAGCTTTTTTGACTGGAACGGAATTTCAGAGAAAAAATTCATAGGCATCAAAAACTATGTGAATTTATTTACCAACGACGCGGTCTTTCGGATTGCCCTGAAAAATAATATCATATGGATCGTCCTGACCGTCTGTATCACAGTGGTACTGGCGCTGCTCCTGGCACTGGTGCTGAATAATCGTTTTAAAGGGCGTATCGTTTACCGGTCGATCTTCTATTTCCCCTACATGCTGTCCTGGATCATCGTAGGTATTATCTGGAAATGGATGTATAACCCCAACTTCGGTATGATCAATACATTCCTGGACGCGCTGGGACTGGATTCCTTAAAGGGCGCCTACCTGTCCAATCCAAAAATCGCGCTGTACTGTGTGTTCATCGCGGCGCTGTGGCAGGGCCTTGGGCAGCCGATGTTATACTTCCTGGCAGGACTGCAGACTATGTCGTCGGATGTCCTGGAAGCGGCCAGAATTGACGGAGCCGGAAAGTTCAACCTGTTCATCCGGGTTATCGTTCCGATGCTGAAAGAAACTTTTGTAATCGTACTGGCAACACAGATCATCGCATCCATGAAGGTGTACGATATTGTCTATGTAATGACGGACAGCGGGCCGGCGAATGCCACGCAGACACTGGCCACGTACATGTATAACCAGACCTTCTCTTACAATAGCCTGGGGGCAGGAAGCGCTGTCGCTACGGTTATGATGGCGATCATGATGGTGATCATTGTTCCGTATGTAATATACTCCACAAAAGAAGACTAGATGGGAGCGGTGGAAAGTGAAGAAAAAAAGTATTAAGAAAATCCTCTTTTATATCGTGCTGACACTGGTAGCGTTGATCTGGGTCATTCCTTTGGTCATGCTGTTCCTGTCTGCAATCAGAAGCACCAGTGAATTCTTTTCAAACCTGAATCTGTTTTCCATCCCGGATACGATTCAGTGGAGTAACTTCTCGAAAGCCTGGACAAACGGAAATCTCGGCAGATTCATGGCAAACGGTATCATGGTATGTCTGATCAAGGTTCCGCTGGGAGTGCTGATCTCTTCGATGTGCGCATTTGCATTGACCAGAATGAAGCTTCCCCACAGCAACGCGCTGTTTATCTTTATCCTGGTCGGAATGATGCTGCCGGTACAGATGGCGCTGATTCCGTTAAATATTATGTACTCCAGACTGCATCTGAATAATACATATCTGTGCCTGATCTTTACCTATATCGGTTTTGGAATTCCATTGGGAACACTGGTCTTCCGCGGATTTTTCCGATCCATACCGAATGAACTGGATGAGGCGGCGGCCATCGACGGATGCGGAAAATACAGGCTTTACGCCAACATTATCATGCCGGTAGCAAAACCAGCAGTGGCGACTATGTTTATCCTGGATTTCCTGAACACCTGGAACGAATTCTTACTCCAGAGCGTACTGATTACCAAGGATACCATGAAGACGGTACCCAACGGGCTTTTGAGCTTTATGGGAGAATTCAGTACGGATTACGGTCTGTTAAGCGCAGGTGTGCTGGTTTCCATCATACCAATCCTGATTATTTACATTGTGTTCCAGCGTCAGTTCGTGGAAGGAATGGCTGGAGCCGTTAAGGCGTGACAATGATTTACGATGAATACGACTATAAGATACCGGAAGGGAAAAGAATCCGGCTGATTATCGATTCCGATGTAAAAAATGAGGCCGATGATCCCTATGCGATCATACATGCGCTGCTCAGCCCCAAATTTGACAACCGGGGGATCGTGGCCGCTCACTTTGGCAGTGTGCGAAGCCCCCACAGTATGCAGGATAGTGATACGGAATTAAAGCATATTTTACAATTGATGGGATTACCGGAGGGGCTGGCTCATCCGGGCGCAAGTAAGCCTTTGACACAGCGGAACGGACAGCTGATCACGGACGGCGTTGCAGCGGTTCCGGGACAGAAGCCCCCATCGGACGGCGCGCGGTTTATCATAGAGGAAGCGCTTCGGGAAGATACAAAGGAGCCGTTATACGTGGTGTGTATGGGACCGCTGACCGATATGGCCCTGGCCTGGATCTGCGAACCGTCCATCGCCCGGAAGCTGACCTGTATCTGGATCGGCGGCGGGGCGTATCCCTACGGTGGTTTTGAATATAATCTGAGCAATGATATTCTGGCGGCGCAGACCGTCATGCATTCCGACCTGCCTTTGTGGCAGATCCCCAGGGATGTCTATTCGGAAGTACTGGTTTCTATGGCGGAGCTTCAGTACAAGGTAAAAGGGTGCGGGATCTTGGGCGGATATTTGTTTGAGCAGCTGGAACAGTGCAGTCATACGTCCGCTTCCATGGCCACCAACCGGACCGGAGAATTCTGGTGCCTGGGTGACTCGCCGGGGATCGGGGTGCTGCTGGCCGACCAGTTGTTTGGATATGAATGGAGAAAAGCGCCTGGTATCCGGCCTGATATGACCTACACAGAGGAGCCGGACAACCGTGAGATCAAAGTATACCACCGCGTGAACAGCCGCTACATACTGGAGGATTTCTTTGCTAAATTAGCTCTGTATGCACAGCGGCAGGGCACAAAGTGATGTAAGACGGTGTAATCGGACATATCGGACATAGTAATATTTGTATTTACATAATGGAAGAGCGCATAAAGAATGAAAGAAATGAGGAGGCAGACTATGGCAAAAATAGACGAAATCACCAGGGAAAGCTGGATTATGAGCAGCTGCCCGGAATGGGGAACCTGGTTAAATGAAGAAATTGAGGAAGAGGAAGTTCAGCCCGGAAACGTGGCGATGTGGTGGCTTGGCTGCACCGGACTGTGGGTAAAAACCCCGGGCGGCTGCAACATCAGCATCGACCTGTGGTGCGGCAACGGCAAGAGGTCCAAGCAGAATAAATACATGGCCAAGGGACACCAGATGGCGAACATGTGCGGCGGAAGGCTGTTGCAGCCGAACCTGCGGGCCACGCCCTTTGTGATCGATCCCTTCGCGGTAAAGCATGTGGATGCGGTGCTGGCGACTCATTATCATCAGGACCATATGGATCCCAACTACGCGGCTGCGGTGCTGCGCAATGTGGAGGAGAAAGTCCCCTTCATCGGGCCGAAGAAATCCATCGAGCTGTGGCGTTCCTGGGGAGTTCCGGAGGACCGCTTCATCGAAGTGAAACCCGGAGACAGCGTTAAGATCAAAGATATTGAAATCTTAGCCCTGGAATCCTTTGACAGAACCTGTCTGGTTACCACCAACGGGGAAGAGGACATCCGGCATACCTGCCCCGATGACATGGACGAAAAAGCGGTGAATTACCTGATCAAAACCCCGGGCGGCAACATTTACCACAGCGGCGACAGCCACTATTCCATCTATTTCGCAAAACACGGCAAGGACCACAAGATCGATGTGGCTTTTGGCTCCTACGGTGAGAATCCTGTGGGGATCGCGGACAAGATGACTTCCTGCGATATCCTGCGGATGGGCGAAGCCCTGAACTGCCAGGTGGTGATTCCGATCCATTATGACGTATGGACGAATTTCATGGCAGACACCCGGGAGATCGAAGTGCTCTACGAGATGAAAAAATACCGTCTGAACTATCAGTTCCATCCGTTTATCTGGGAGGTAGGGGGAAAATATGTATACCCTGCCGACAAGGAAAAACGCCAGTATCATCATGACAGAGGTTTTTCCGACTGCTTTATCGAAGAACCCAACACTCCGTTCCGGTCGATTCTGTAATCCGGCGGAAGAGGGAGGTAAAGATGAAATTTCAGAAAAAAGTCCTGACAGATATGGAACGGTGTTACAGCGTCACCGTAATGCCGGAGGATAAAATAGATTATGCCTTTTTTGCCACTGAGGGCAAAGTCGGCGGCTGTGTGGCCTTCGACTGCGGCACTTTTGAACAAAAGAAGACCGTGTGGGAGGAACCGGGCGGAACCATGAGCATGGTGCCGTTAGGGGAAGGAAAAGGCTTCCTGGCGGTACAGAAGTTCTACCGCCTGTACGACTGGGAGGAAGCGGAACTGGTCTGGTGCCGGAAAGAAGCGGACGGATACCGGGTACAGGAATTATTTACCCTTCCCTATCTTCACCGGTTTGACGTGCTCACCGGCGCGGACGGTAACTATCTGATCTGTGCGACACTGGCGGATCACAAAGCCACGCGGGAGGACTGGTCGCTGCCCGGCCATCTCTATGTGGCCAAGCTGCCGGAAGATCTGAACGACGGGATTACACTCACCCCCCTTCCGGTGGAGATCCACCAGAATCATGGTTTCTGCAAAAAAACAGCGGACGGCAAGGATACCGCATACATCGCCGGACGGGAAGGCGTATTCCGCGTGACGCCCCCTCAGAGCGCCGTTTCCGACTGGACCATTGAGAAGATCTTAGACCGTGCCGCCAGCGATATCGACCTGATCGACATTGACGGGGACGGTGTGGAAGAACTGGCGGTGATCGAGGAATTCCACGGCTGCTATTATCGGATCTACAAAGAGGAAAACGGCAGTTACCGGCAGGTGTTCGAGCACCCGGAAGTCACGGAATTCTACCATGTAGTGAAAAGCGGCAGCCTGAATGGCCGGCCGGTATTCATCGGCGGCTGCAGGAGGGGAAAGCAACAGCTCTTCCTGATCTCCTGGGATGCGGATGCGCAGGAATTCCGGATTCACACGGTGGATGAGAACGCGGGCCCCAGCAACGCCATGATCTATAACGGCGCGGATGCGGATTATATCCTGTCCGCCAACCGGGAAGCCGCCCAGGCAGTTATTTATAAAGTCATACCATAAGATCGATTTGGGACATGTCCATTTCGGTTTGGGACATGTCCGTTTCGATCTGGACATGTCCCAAATTGCACCAATTGCACCTAAAGGAGACAAACATATGTTGTATAAGCAGTCTTATAACACTCCATTTTCACAGGAGCTGTTCCAAAACCCCACCAGCGAATACCGGGCTGCCCCTTTCTGGTCCTGGAACTGTAAACTGGATACCGAGGAACTGCGCAGGCAGATAAGGGATCTCCAGGAGATGAAATTCGGCGGGTTTTTCATGCACGTGAGAACCGGAATGGATACCCCGTATCTGAGTGAGGAATATATGCAGATCGTGCAGGAATGTGTGGAGGAAGCCAAAAAGAGGCGGATGCTGGCCTGGCTCTATGATGAGGACCGCTGGTCTTCCGGCGCGGCCGGAGGAATCGTGACGCAGGATGAGCAGTACCGGCAGAAATATCTGCTGTTTACGCCCTGGTCCTATGAAGAGCTGGGAGGTATGGAAACACCGGGCGGTTTCCTGTCGCAGCCCCTTAGAAATGGCAAGGGGACCCTTTTGGCCCGATATGAGATTGAATTGGACCGGCAGGGATGCCTGGCCGGATACCGGCTGCTGCAGGACGGCGAACAACAAAGGGGAGATGTATGGTATGCCTATCTGGAAACCGCCCAGCCCAATCCCTGGTACAACAACCAGACCTACAGCAATACCCTGGACAAGCGGGCTGTGGAGCGGTTCCTGGAAGTGACCCATGAGCGCTATAAAAGCAGAATCGGGGAGGACTTCGGGGAATCTGTACCCGCAGTTTTTACCGATGAACCCCAATTCTCCAGAAAGCATACGTTGAACTTTGCCGGAAGTAAAATGGATGTGACGCTGCCCTGGACCGACGATCTGGAAGATACGTATCACGAAACTTATGGCGGCAGCCTGATCGAAAAGCTGCCGGAACTGATCTGGGAACTGCCGGATCAGGGGGTGTCTGTAACCAGATACCGTTATCACGATCATGTGGCGGAGCGCTTTACCTCGGCCTTTGCCGATACTTACGGGGAATGGTGCCGCAGCAATCATCTGCTGTTAACGGGACATCTGATGGAGGAGCCGACTCTTGAATCCCAGTGCGCGGCTCTTGGGGAAGCGATGCGTTCCTACCGTGGCATCGACATCCCGGGCGTGGATATGCTTCGTTGGGATCTGGAATATACCACCGTGATACAGGCCCAGTCCATGGCGCATCAGTGCGGCCGGGAAGGCGTTATGAGCGAGTTATATGGGGTGACCGGCTGGACTGCGGATTTCCGGGATTATAAGCTGCATGGAGATTGGCAGGCGGCCCTTGGGGTTACCCTGCGGGTACCGCATCTTTCCTGGGTTTCTATGGAAGGCGAGGCCAAGAGGGATTTCCCGGCCACCTTCGGATATCAGTCTCCCTGGTATCGGGAGTTTGGATATGTGGAAGATCATTTCGCGCGGGTGAACACGGCGTTGACCAGGGGAAAAGCAGTCGTGCGGGTCGGCGTGATACATCCGATTGAGAGCTACTGGCTGCACTGGGGGCCTTCCGATCAGACGGCGGATATCCGGCAGCAGATGGATGAAAACTTTGAAAATGTGACGGAATGGCTGCTGTTCGGCGGAATTGATTTTGATTATATCTGCGAGTCCCAGCTGCCGTTCCAGTGCCCGGAGGGCAAAGCGCCGCTGCAGGTAGGAGAAATGAGCTACGATGCCGTCGTGGTTCCCGAGTGTGAGACTCTGCGCGCGAGCACATTGGAAAGATTGGAAAAATTCCGGGATCAGGGCGGTCGTCTGATATTCATGGGAAAATGCCCCCGCTATATGGACGCGGTAGTTTCAGACCGGCCTGCAGCCCTCTATGATCAGGCGGATAAGGCGGGACAGGTGATTATGTTCGAACGGCAGGACCTTCTGGCTGCCTTAGATGACTTCCGGGAAGTGGAGTTAAGAGAAGCGGACGGAACCCGGACTACGAATCTTTTGTATCAGCTTCGGATGGACGGACAGGAAAAATGGCTGTTTATTGCCCGGGGAACCGAGCCCTATAACAAAGATATCCCCCGAAAGAGAGAAATCAGGCTGCGGATCAAAGGACTCTATGCACCGGTTCTATTCAATACCCAGAATGGACAAGAAGAATCCATTGCCTTCCGCCACGAAAATAATTGCACGGTCATTACCTATTATTTTTATGATTACGACAGCTTGCTGCTGAGGCTTCTTCCGGTAGAGTCCGCAGACAATAGTGCGGCAGAAAATCCTGTAGATGGCAATCGGGCTGTTGGGATGAAAGCAGATGAATACGATGGCAGCGGAAGAGAAGAGCGGCGGCTGCCGGTAGAAGCCCTGACCTCTTTTACCTTGTCGGAGCCAAATGTGCTGGTTCTTGATAAAGCCTGGTTCCATTTGGACGAGGAAGATTTTAGCGGGGAAACCGAGCTTTTCCGGGCAGATAATCTTTGCAGAAAAAAATTAGGCTGGCCCAGGAGAGGGGCGGCGCTGGCGCAGCCCTGGACCATAGAAAAAGAGGTGATATCACATAAACTCCATCTGCGCTTCCAGGTGGAAAGCGAGATCGCATATGAGAGTCCCTATCTGGCCATCGAGCACCCGGAACAGGCGCAGATCGTCTGGAACGGGGAGGAAGTGAGGGCCTGCGACGCGGGCTGGTATGTGGATCGGGCCATACGCAGGATTCCTCTTCCCAGGCTGAGGGAAGGTGCTAATATACTGGAGCTTACGATCCCGTTCGGCAAGCGTACCAACACGGAATGGTGCTACCTTCTGGGGGACTTCGGTGTGCAGGTATGCGGAAGCAGGAAACGGATCACGGCTTTTCCGCAGCAGATAGGATTTGACGATATTACGAGACAGGGACTTGCTTTCTATGGAGGGGCGCTCACTTACCGGATAAGACTATGCAGCGGAGGCGGGGACTTGCGGGTGCGGATTCCGCATTACCGGGCCAATGTGCTGCACGTGCGGATGGATGGGCAGGATTTTGGAGCGCTGGCCTATCCGCCTTATGAGGCGGAACTGGGCAGACCGGCAGCCGGGGAACATATGCTTGAGATAACCGCGTATATCTCCAGACAGAATGCGTTCGGCGCCCTACACCAGGCGGACAGTGAGGATAAATGGTGCGGCCCGGACGCCTGGCGGACGGCGGGGGATGCCTGGACGGACAGCTACCGCCTGGCAGCGGCCGGACTTTTGTCGGAGCCTGTAGTTATTGAGAGCTTGGTATGAGCCTCTGACAGTATGTGCGTATAAGTCGGGCAGGTAATTGAAACAGGAGTAAAAGTTACGAAGGCTTGAGCTGTATCCGGGAGACTAGTAGTCTGTTCTCCAAGTCCTTGTGCATATAGCACCCGCTATTCACGCCAGGTGCACGATTGCGAAGCTAGCCGTAGGACTCGCTACGCCGTCGCTTCGCAATCGCACACCTGACGCGAATATCAGGTACTCTATGCACAAGGACTTGAAGAACAGACTACTAGTATGAATGATTCACAGAAGAGGGGAGCTATAAGGGCAGCCTGTAATTTACTATTTTTTCCGCTGCGCAAACAGCCATGGAAATAAATCCTTCTCTCTGTATGCCAACTCCCAACTTTGATGCTTTTCGCCCGGATATTCCGTGTAACGGATATTCTCCGCCCCAACTTTTTTTAGCGCTTCCGCCATATCCCGGCTGTAGTGGACCGGAACGGTAGAATCTTTAGCTCCATGAAATAACCATAGGGGAATGTCTTTCACTTTTTCTGCCTGCATTGGATCTCCACAGCCACACACAGATACCGCTGCTGCAAAAGTATCATTTTCACGCGAAAGCAGATTCCATACTGCATGGCCGCCCATAGAAATACCGACTATATAAATCTGATCCGGGTCAATGGGATATTCCGATTCCAATTCGGTCACCAGCCCCATGACTGCATCCAGCAGCGGCTCTTCCGTATTCTCCGAGAAACTGCCTGGCTCTTCGAGTTTTACAGACCATTTTTCACCTTCCGGGCACTGGGGAGCTGCCACATAACAGGGATACTCTTTCCGGTTTTTTTCATTTAGCAGTGTATCCGTGACACTGTTTACCTGTACCTGTTTTTCGTTGTCACTTCCCTTCTCACCGCTGCCGTGCAAAAATAGCACAAGAGGATAGTTCTCCCCCGATTCTGCGGGCCGGTATAAACGGTATGGAAGAACTGTTCCGTTATCGTCCGTATAACGGAAAGCTTCCATGATATCTGTCCGGTCCTTGCTTGTAAAAAGAGCATAATACCCTCCTTTTCCGGCTATTATGTAAAATGCGGCCGCCAGACCTACAATTAATACAAATAGGATAACTGCCATTACATTCAAAATGATTCTTACCTTTTTCTTCATGCTGATCCTCCATGCGTGCGTTTTTCCGCATATATAGGTATATCGATGGCATACCCATATACTGTTTGATTCACGGTATCATTAATTCTATCTTACTTTCCGGCCATAGCCGCCCTCAGCATAACATCATTGAGCGTGCGGACCATAAGCTGCCTTCTCAGATCCTCCGAATCCGAAATGCCTTCGCATTCAACTTTTTTCACCTCTATAGTTCGGCTTTCTCCCGCCGGCAAGTCAAAATAATTATCGGAAAAAATGCAGTCGCCTTCTGACGTATCAAATCCGACCGCCTTTGCAAAATGTTTGGCGGTCACTTCAATGACATAACTGCTCCCCGTTTCTTTAACCTCCCAGGAAAGCTCCGGCTCCGAGAAGTAAAATTCCCGTGGAAGTACAAACAAAACCGTGCCCCTTTCTACATTTCCGTTATGTTCCCACTCGAAAAACAGATAAGCAGATTTTTTTTCTATCCTGTTTAACATCCTGGAATAGTCAAGATATACCAACGAAGCACTTTCACCCGCTGACAGATGGGCCGACTTCTCGCCCTGGTCCAGTATCTTTCCATCTTTTCCATATAATTTCCATCGGAGTTGGCCGTTACATTCCATCGCAGTTTCATTGGAAACCCACAGCGAGACATTGGTATCCTCTTCCCTGGCGCTTACCAGCACAGGCGCATAGAACCGCCGTATAAAATATTGAAGCGCCTTCCATCTGCCGTAATAATCAATTCCCGACCAGCTCACGACCGGCCAGCAGTCATTGAGCTGCCACAGCATGATCCCTCTGCAATATTCGTTATCACGCCTGAAATGTTCCACGGAATACCGCATAATCTCTCCGGCCTGAAGCTGTGACAAAAAGACATAATCTTCAAAGTCCTTTGGAATCAAATAGTCGCGCTCCATATACAGTTCGATTGTTTCGTTTCCGCCGGCGCATTTCTGATGGGCATACATCACCGGGGTATAAGGCAGCCTGTCCTGCGGCTCTGTGAAAGAAGCGATGGTCTTCATGGAAGGATAGCTTTGGAACCCCATTTCTGTTACAAAACGACTGCGCATGGTCCGTATTTTCTGGTAGGGGGCATTTCCGTTATATTGCAGATAATAATGCAGATCCCCATCCTTTGCATAGTCGAAAAAGGCAGTGACTTCTCCCGGTGCCTTGGCGGACGGAGAGGAATGGACATAGTCCGTATCCGGTGCATAACGACTGCACAGCTCTGGAATCATCTCTAAAAATAATGGTTCATAATTGGCCCAAAGAGCCTTCCTGACTGCTTCCGGTAATGGGTCCTTACCGGAACCGAACAGTTTGCGAAGCGCCGTGGTCTCGGGATCTGTTGCGCCTGTCACTGTGTAGATACAGTCGATTTCATTATTTCCGCAGTATAGCCCGATGCAGGCATGATGGGCTATCCGCGCCAGATTGTCCTTCAGCTCTTGCTTCACATTTTCCATATATTCAGGGGATATCTGATAAAAGGAACAGGCGAACATGAAATCCTGGTAGACCAGTATCCCATTTTCATCACATAAATCATAAAATTCCTCCGGGGGATAATAAGCCCCTCCCCACACGCGGATGCTGTTCACATTGGAACGAAGGGAGTTCTCAATCAGCTTCTTATAGCAGCTGCCGTCTGTCTTTTGTATCACCGAGTTCTCGATGATCATATTTTCACCCCTGCAGAACACAGGTATATGATTGATTACAAAGGAGTATTTCGCGCCGTCACCATCTTCCGAACGGTCTAGCTCTATCGTCCGCAGCCCGATCCGCTGCTCCCTGGTATCCAAAATCATGTCCTGTGTCATTAGTTCGGTGCACAGCCTGTACAGCGGCTGCCCGCCATAACCTGAGGGCCACCAGAGCCTGGGATGTTCCACTTCAAAGTATACCGTGCCTCCCGCAGCGCATTCCCGGGTTTCCAGCTTTGCACCGTCCGGTTCGGTCAGAGTGAGCCGGAAAAGAAGGTCCTGCGCTCCCCGGCAGACGGGCTGTGCTTTTACAATAACTTTTCCATTCATATGTTCCTGATGTACAATTACGGTTTCTATGGTTCCTTTTTCATATCCTTCAATCATAATATCACGCCAGATACCCGAATCCGGCAGCGACAGCCCCCAATCCCAGCCGAACATACATGCAGCCTTCCGAAGCACGGTATAGGGCTTCCCAATCCCGGACGGATGTTCATTCAAATAAGGTGCCGGTGCGCGAAAATAAATCGAGATCTCGTTCTCTCCCGGTCTTAAAAACGGCTTCACATCAAAGAACCATATGCGATGCATATTATCGGCATTACCAACAACTGCTCCATTCAGTCGAATTTCCGCCAGTGTATCCAGACCATTACAATGAAGCACAATTTGTTCCTGCTTCAGCAAATCTTCTCCTGCTGTGAAGCTTCTTTCAAAAATGTAGTCCCGATCCAGTAGCTCCTGTATTTTTTTCTCATTATCCCGCCAAAAAGGATCAGGCATCACCCCATGCTCCAGCAGTGTGGCTGCCACGGTTCCCGGAACAACCGCATCCCAGATGTCTTCGCACTCTGCAGCACGCATTTTCCATCTACCGTTTAAATTCAATGTCATCATGTCTATACACTCCTATTAAAATTTGTGGCTGAACGAAGCTTTTGCTTCCTCTTTGGACATTTCACCATTGTTGCAGCGGATCATCAGTGCCACATCCGGATCTCTTAGCTTATAACAAAACAACATGATAAAGATAGAAATAATTCCTCCGATCAATGGAGCAAGTCCAAACAGTATCCAAAGGCCGTTAATGGTTCCGGCACCCTGAACCGCGCCTTCTCCAGCCACAAATCCGACAGCCGCCACACCAAACATACCCAGGGCTCCCGTCAGTGCCACGACGATTTTATTGGTAAACGCTTTTGTTGCAAAAGCAATACCTTGATTTCTCTCCCCGTTGCGGAACTGGCCATATTCTACACAATCGGCAACGAACATGATCGCTGTAACCGCACTGATTCCTGAAAAAAGGCTTTTCCCCATATAAAGAATGAACACGAGTACGGTATTTTCATACCCCACAAAATACATTACTGTCGTAAACACCAGAGCAATGATACGGGCTGTGATATTCAGCTTAAATTTCTCCATCTTACTGATCATTTTAGGAATCAGCAGCGCTACCATCAGGATGGGCAGTGCGGAGGACAAGGTAAGAATTGTGATATAAGATTCGCTGCCCAGACAATGAATCGCTACATATGCCAGCAATGTATTGCTGAAATCTGTCAAGGCGCTGACAATGGAAGCCAGCGTAAAAATCAACAGATATTTATTATGTATTAGGCTCATAAAAATTTCCTTAATGGAGACTTCCTTTTCTGCTTTTCCGCCATACCTTTCTTTTGCTTTGCCGGGCAGCGGTATCATTGTAATCAGGCAAAGTACGCCCAAAATTAATATGGTCAAGGGCCACCCGATAGCAGGATAGAGCAGCGGAACCAAAATGGCCACCAGAATCCCGCCCAAATATACGCAAAATGAATTCAGGGAATACAATTTATTCCTTTCTTCCTGATTTTCCGTCATTGCAGTTACGATTGCATTCATTGGCACATCATACATGGTATATGCCGTGTCCCATAAAATATAAGCCGTTGCGGACCATATGATCTTTACCTGAATGGATGCTCCGGATGGTATGATGAACAGCAAAACCGTTGTTATGGGAATGGTAAGACCGGCGATACGCAGCCAAGGTCTGTATTTTCCCCCTTTTAAATGGGCCTTGTCCACAATGACGCCAAAAACCGGATCGTTAATGGCATCCCAGACCTTTGCAAACACAAAAATCAGACCAACCATGGCCGCCGGAATCCCCAAATCCGTCATAAATAATTGAAGAAAACTCATAATTACATAATATGACAAAATAGCGCCAAAGGCATACAGCCCATAACTACCCCGCTCACCCCGCGATGTCGTAAATTGTTTTTTGCCCATACTTTCTTCTCCTTTAACTTAAATTTTCTTCCGCCTGTCAGGCGTATTTGAATCATGTGTACAATATTACTTGTTGCAATTGAATTTTATCATCTATTTTGCTAATATAATGATATGAAACTCATAATAATAGTATAAAGGTAATATAATTATGTCGCAAAAAAAAGAAATGAATCAATTTATCCGGCAATCTATCCTCAGTGGTTACCGCCACCATTCTTTTTCCATAGAACGCGAGATATCGGATTTTTACCTGAAGGGGCGCGGAGACAGTTCACTTGAGGAGATCCTGCGTATAGACACCTATGCGGACGTTCTTGCACCCGACCGGATACGTGCAGTAAAAAACACGCTCATCTGTCTGATTACGGTGATAAGCCGTTCATCCATACGAAATGGCGCTGACTCTGAAATCAGCTTTTCCATGAGTGATTTTTTTATTAATGAGGTAGAAAAACAAAAGACAGAAGTGGAATTACAGGAGCTTCTGAAAGAAATTCTGGACCGGTTCCGGGAATTGGTAGAGGAAGCGCAGCAGCGAAAATATCCCTATCCGGTGTCGAAAGCGATTCGCTACATCAATGCTAATCTCTTTGGCAGTTGTACAGTAAAAGGGGCTGCAAAGTTTACCGGCTGCAACCCCAAATATCTGGCGGCCCTTTTCCAACAGGAACTGGGAATGAGTCCTAAGGAGTATGTAAGGCGTGAGAAAATGAAAGAAGCCCTGACACTCCTGGCTAATGACCACTTGTCCGTAAACGAAACCGCTGATATTCTCGGATATTGCAATGCCTCCCACTTTATCAGAGAGTTTAAACGGTTCTACGGGAAAACACCCAGACAATATGTAATGTAGCAAAAAAGAGTATTTTGTGAAAAAATCTGTGTAAAGGTCATGGGCGAGAAGAAAAGAAAATGGCCTGTGCGCCCTTTACTCCTCATCCCCTGCCCGGTATTTATAAGGATTCGTATTATACTTCTCTTTGAAGATCTTGGAAAAATAGCTCAGATTCTGGTATCCAACCTGCCGGGCAATATCCGAAACCTTCCGGTCGGTATTCTTTAACAATTCTTCCGCGATCTTCAGCCTGTAATTGGTAAGATATTTATTAAAGGAAATACCCACCTCATTTTTAAACAACCGGCAGAAATACTCCTGGTTAATATTCAGAACATCTGTGATATCCGAAATCTTCTCAATTGCCGCGTAATCCTTCCGGACCCGTGTAATGGCAGCCTTCACATATTCGGAATATCCGGAATAGGTATTCAGAAAACTGATGGTGCTGCCTGACAGGAACGCGTAAATATGTTCTTTAAACTCCCGGAAGTTTCCGGCGCTTTTTAATTTGGAGATAGCGGCGTGGCATAGCTTTTCCGTATTGGCAAAGCCCTGTCCCAGCGCGATCAGCTTATAGTTATTAATAATTTCCCGGAAAATTTTCCGGATCTGATAGATCTGCGGCGGATGTTCGGTTTCCAGATAGGATAGAAGCAGTTTGATCTTGCTCTGCGCTTCATGAAAGCGCTGGGAAGAGATCTCGTAGATGATCTCCTGGAAACTTTTCTGCAGCGTATCCTGCCAGACATGATAGGTTTTCGCCGATGCCTGATAACGAAAGGGAGCATGGGCGGATATTTTGGCGTCCTCCTCCTCGTAAAAGCGCATGTTGTGCAGGAGCAGGCTGACAGACAACTCCTCGGCGAATTCCAATCCCTCGGTTACAGGTCCGGAAGTGCCGATGGGACGCGCAAGCAGCTCCGACATCTGGCCGGCGACCTTTTCAAACACATCGTACAGGTACAGGCGGCTGGAGGAAGCGGGCAGATAGAAGACAGCCGCGTGATAGCCCTGTTTCCATTCGTGCTCACGGATGACCAGAGAGAAGGATTCGGCGCACTGTTCCCCCAGCTTCACGGACAGGGGGCCAAGCTCCGGGGCGGCCTCATAGGTCAGGATAAAATAAGGCCCTGACGGGACGGCCAGGCCTTCCTGGGCGATCCACTGATTCAGTTCACCGGGAGTGAAGCGGATAAAATCCCCGGCCGCAGCCTTGGGGACAGGTGCAGCAGCCGGCTGTTCACCGGCTTTTTTCATACAGCCGGAGATGATTTCCCGGAGACATTCTTTTGTGATCTCTGTCTTCAGGATAAACTGATCCGCGTTATAGTTCAGGGAATCCCTGGCATATTCGAAGTCATTGTGGCTGGTCAGCATGACTACCATGGTCTGGGGGACCGCCAGCTTGATCTGCCGCAGCAGTTCGATCCCGTCCATCATGGGCATCTTAATATCCGTGAACACCAGCTGCGGCCTGTGCTGACGAAAGCACTCCATAGCATCCCGGCCGTTCGCCGCGATTCCGACGATTTCTACCGGAAGGCCCGTCTCCCGGATCACATATTCGATCCATTCCCGGATCGGCAATTCATCATCTACAATCATAATCTTTAACATAACAATTCCCCCCTGTTGCCGTTAAAAGTCAGTTAGCGTCATTCTCAATCCTTGGATGCAGGATCCGGATTCGGGTGCCGCAGCCCTCTTTGCTGTCTATGGTGATTCCGTAAGAAGGGCCAAAGTGAAGCAGCAGCCGGTCTGAGATATTGCGGATCCCGATCAGGTTCGAATGCTGGCTGCTGGGTACCAGGTCTCCGTCCCACAGCCTGTTTAGCTGTTCTTCGTCCATCCCGGTCCCGTTATCAAAAAGCGTTATCAGAAGATCGCCGCCCTGGGAGCAGATGCGAAGCGTGATCTGTCCCCGGTATCCGATATCGGAGAAGCCGTGGAATATGGAATTCTCAATCAGAGGCTGCAGCATCATCCGCAGGATGCGCAGGGAGCGGAATTGTTCCGGCACATCCGTGATAAAATCAAAAATGTCCCCGTACCGGTATTTCTGAAGCGTGATGTAATTTTCCAGAAAATTCAGCTCGTCCGACACCAGCATAAATTTATTGGTATAGGACATGGTATTTTTTAATATGACCGTGAAGGCGTCGATGACGCCCAGCGCCCGGTCCTTCCGCCCCATATCCACCATGCATTTGACCGAGAACAGTGTGTTATAGATAAAATGCGGGTTCATCTGGGCCAGCATAGCCTGCAGCTCCACCTGGCGTTTGGACTCCTCTTTCAGCTTGATATCCTCCACCAGCATGTTGATCCGGCCCAGCATATAATTGCACTCGTCGGAGATGGTGTTGATCTCGGCCCAGCCGCGGACGTTAAAATTCTCAGGCGCCTCATCGCTTCCCACCTTTTCCAGCTGCTGGCACAGGTTGGACAGCGGCTTCACGATTTTGCTGGACAGATAGTAGGAGAGAGAAATAATTACCAAAAATACGACAAAACCAAAAATAATTACGATATACTGAATGGAAGCCAGCGGCCTTAGCACCACCTCCAAGGGTATTTCCTCGATCATCACCCAGCCCAGCGTGGAATTTTCGCATTTGGAAAACAGGAATTTTTCTTTATTTTTATCGATAATCTGAAAGTCGGTGTCCCCAAAGATCTGATCAAAGCGGTCCATATTATAAAAGTTAATGGACAGCATGTCCTTGTTGTTGTGGGAGATAATCGTTCCCTTCTGGTCTATGATATAGATGGAATTGTTATTGTTGATCAGGCTCTCGTAGGTGGCCGACAGATTCGACTCCTTGACATTTAGCAGGAAGATACCCAGCTGTTCGCCGGTATCCGGATGCAGGATCGAATATGCCATGGAAAATACGTACTGCGGTTTCTCAGAAAAATTCCGGTGCGTGGAGATCAGAACCGGCTGTCCCTTGGCGGCAATAATATCCGCATACCACAGTTTCTTCTGATACATGTCGATCGTCCGCCTGGAAGGATAGCCGTCGGTGGAATAAGTGAAACCGTTGTTCAGCGCGATCGTATAATAAAAGTCAATGTTGGTGGCGTCAATGGTCTTTTGCAGAATGCCGTCCAGGGTATCCATAGAATGGATAATATTGAGCTGTTCCTCTGGGGACAATTCTCGTGTATAATCAAGATCAGACCGGTTAAACGGCAGATTATAGTAATAGAAGTTACTGACTACATTTACCGTCTGAAGGATGGAGCTGGTCCGTTCCGAGATCTGCTCCAGCACGTCCACCCTGGAGGAGGCCAGCTGTTTGGTTATATTTTTGGAATAGATACTATAGGAAAAAACTACCATTAAAAAGGTAGAGAGAAAAACTAAAAACAAGAAACAAAACAGTAAAACCTGCTTTAATTGAAAATTTTTCTTAAATACCTTAAATAGTTTCATATATCACCTGTCAGAAGCCTGTATTCCTGTATTCCGTAGTTGTGAAAATTACTGTTAAAAATTATAACATTGACGGAAAAGAGAGTCAAATTTGTAGAAAAATGTCAGAATAGTGTTAATTTATTTGTACAAATAGTAATATATCAGAAAATGACTGCCGCAATTAATGGTAATTAGGAGAAAAATGGTCAGTCTGGTTTCATTACACGGGGGACGCCGCAGGCTATAATGAATTTACAACGTACGCAAGAGACGTACCGGAAAAGAACACAGTCAAACGACAAGGAACGAGGAGGAAAGTTTCATGAGAAAGAGGAAAGTATTAGCTCTGACCCTGGCGGTCGCAATGACAGCCGCCGTATTTACCGGATGCAGCCTGAAGCCGTCGTCAGACTCCGGACAGGCCAAACCGGCCGCAGCATCAGAGGAAGCCAAAGAGACCGCGGACGCATCCAGCGGCCAGGACGCAGGGGACGCTTCGGCAGACCAGGCTTCCGGGGATCTGAAACCTTTGCGGGTAGCGGTCCAGCCATACTACAACGGCATGCAGATGGCCTACATCCTGGATCAGAAGTTAGATGAACAAAACGGAATCAAGATCGAACCGATCCTGTTCTCCAACGGAGCCACCCAGAACGAAGCCCTTTCCGCAGACCTGTGGGATGTATCCATGACCGGCGGCGCGTTCGTCTTCGGCGTAGCCAACTATGACGCGAAGGTCGTGGGCAGCCATATCGACGGAACCGGCGGAAATGAACTCTATGTCAGACCGGACAGCCCCATCGCCCAGGTGAAAGGTTACAACCCCACCTACCCGGATGTTCTGGGAAGCCCTGAGACCGTAAAAGGAGCCAAGATCATCATGGCTACCGGAACCACCTCTCAGCTGTGCGCGGTAAAATGGCTGGAAGCCGTAGGCGTGCAGGAAGAAGATGTGGAGCTTGTTAACATGGAATACGCAGCCGGTTATCAGGCGTTCTTAGCGGGCCAGGCCGATGCGGTGGTACTGGTATCCCCCTACTGCTACGACGCTCCGGAACAAGGCTGGGTAAAAGCGGCGGACCTGATCAACCTGGACACCCCGAACTATGAAGAGCTGGTCGCTTCCAAGTCCGCATACGAGAGCAAAAAAGATGAAATCCAGACCTTCCTGAAGCTGGTCTACATGGCGAATGACGCTCTGGAAGCCGACCCTGAGAAAAAAGTGGAATATACCATGAAATGGTATGCCGACAACGCCAATGAAGTGACCGAGGAGAGCGCCAGGGCGGAATGCGACTTAAAACCCCTGATCACCTCCGACAAAGCCAGAGAGATCGAGATGGGCATTTACGAGAAAAACTATGCGGAATTCATGGTCATGATCGACAAGCTGGATTCCTCCCAGGTGCAGACGGTGGTTGATAACGTAAAACCCGAGCTTATGAAGGCAGCCCTGGAATCCATGAAATAACTGACAAAAGGGGACATGTCCAAATCGATTTGGGACATGTCCCGGCTGGAATGGACATGTCCCAAACCGAAATGGACATGTCCCCATCCGGTATTTTTTTTTCGCAAAATTTAGCTAAGGAGAGACGGTATGAGAACAAAAACCAAGTATAAATTAATCTCGCTTGCTTCTGTTTTTGTATTCCTGGCGTTCTGGGAGATCATCACGGATGTGCTGCAGCTGCTGCCTTCCTATGTTCTTCCCAGTCCGGTCAAGGTACTGAACTGTTTTATTACGAAGCTTACGACCTCAAGCCCCGACGGTTCCACGCTGCCGGTACATATTCTGTCCAGCTTAAAGGTGTCCATGGCCTCCTTTTTGACCGCGGCGGTAGTCGGTATTCCCCTGGGCATCGCCATGGCCTGGTACAGCTCCGTTGACAAGCTGGTAAAGCCGATCTTTGACCTGCTGCGCCCCATCCCGCCCATCGGCTGGATCCCGATCATGATCCTGGTCCTGGGAATCGGCTTCTGGGCCAAAGTGGCGGTAATCTTCGTAGGCGCCCTGATCCCCTGCGTGATCAACTCCTACACGGGAATAAAACAGGTGAATCCGGTGCATATGTGGGTTGGCCAGACCTTCGGGGGCACCAGGACCCAGATGCTGTTCATGGTGGCGATCCCCACAGCGCTTCCGGTTATCTTCACCGGGCTTAAGACGGCCCTTGGAATCTCCTGGATGACTCTGGTGGCGGCGGAACTGCTGGCCTCCAACAACGGACTGGGCTATATGATCCAGGTGGCCCGTACCATCGGAAGAGCGGATATCATCGTTATGGGAATGCTGGTGATCGGCGTGGTGGGACTGATCCTTTCCACGATCCTGGACTTCCTGGAAAATAGATATGTAAAGGGGAGGCGGCCATGAGTAAACAACAAGTAAGAGACAAAGTATCCACGATTCTGTTCGCCATGCTGTCCGTATGCCTGCTTCTGCTGGTCTGGCAGCTGGCTGTATCCGGGACTACTTTAGGGAAAATGTTCCCCAAACCCATCCCTGTGTTTCAAAAGTTTGTAGAGTCCTTAACCGTACCCATCGGCCAGTATACCCTGGTACAGCACGCCGTCTTCAGCCTCTACCGGGTGTTCGTGGGATTCGTCTCCGGCGCTGTCGTAGGCGTGATCCTGGGAATCGCTATGGGACGTATCCCGGTCATCGATGCTATCGTAAAACCGATCTTTAACCTGATCCGTCCGATCCCGGGCGTGGCCTGGATCCCGATGGCGATCCTCTGGTTTGGAATCGGAGAGACCACGAAATACTTCATTATCTTCATGGGCGGCTTTGCCAATGTGTTATTAAATACCTACGCAGGCGCCCGGGATGTGGACAAACAGCTGATCGGCGCCGCCCAGATGCTGGGCGCGAACCGCAGGCAGATCTTTGTACATATCGTGTTACCGGCCTCCGTGCCCTATATCTTCGCCGGCCTCCAGGTATCCTTATCGACCAGCTGGATGGCGGTGCTGGCTGCGGAAATGGTCTGTGCGCAGGAGGGGGTCGGTTATCTGATCACGGGAGGCATGAACTCCGGCAATACGACCCAGATCCTGGTGGGAATGCTGGCAATCGGCCTGATCGGCCTGATCCTGGCGACGCTGATGAGATATGCGGAAAAGAGGTTATGCTCATGGAAAATACGAGGAAATTAGAAAATGACTGCGTGGTCCGCTGCGACCACATCGGAAAAATATTCGGGGAATTCGAGACTTCCCACGAAGTGGTAAAAGATATCAACCTGAATATAAAAGAAAATGAATTTGTCGTCATCTTCGGCCCGGGCCAGTGCGGCAAAACAACCTTGCTCAATCTGATGGCGGGCCTGGAACAGACCACCAGCGGAGAAGTAAACGTAAACGGCAAACCGGTCACCGCGCCGGGGCCTGAGCGGGGCATGGTCTATCAGACCACGGCGCTGTTCCCCTGGCTGACCGTTATGGGAAATGTGGAATTCGGCCTGAAGATGGCCGGTGTAAAGAAATCAAAACGCCGGGAGCGGGCGCAGTATTATATCGATCTGGTGGGATTAAAGGGCTTTGAAAAAAGCTATCCGGTCAAACTCTCCGGCGGTATGTGCCAGCGGGTCGGCATCGCCAGAGCCTACTGCAACGATCCTTCCGTGATCCTGATGGACGAACCCTTCGGCCACCTGGACGCCCAGACCCGGTATCTGATGGAGGAAGAGATCGAGCGCATCTGCTCCACGGAAAAACGGACGGTGGTGTTCGTGACCAATAACATCGAGGAAGCCATCTATCTGGCAGACCGGATCATTCTGCTGACAAACTGCCCGGCCACTGTGAAAAAAGAATATGTCGTGGATCTGCCCAGGCCCAGAAGCTATGTATCTCCCGAATTCCTGGAGCTGCGGGAACTGATTACATCGGAAATGGATGAAATGGATTTGTAATGGAAAAGGCGCAGTAAATGCGCCACTGGAGGTAAATATGGGACAAGCACAAGCAAGCGCGCAAACGAAAATCACACAGCCGGAAGCCATCTTAAATGTGGACCATCTGACCAAAAAGTTCGGAGATCTTCTGGTTTTAAATGATATCTCCTTTGATGTAAAAAAAGGCGAATTCCTCTGTATCGTCGGCCCTACCGGCTGCGGCAAGACCACCTTCCTGAACAGTCTGACCAGGCTGTACAAGGCCGACGACGGAAAGATCCTGTTCGAAGGCGAGGAAATCGATCCTCAAAAACATGACCTGGCTTACATTTTTCAGGAATATTCCACCATGGAATGGCTGAACGTAGAGGAAAATATCCGATTTGGCCTGAAAGTAAAGGGCTACCCCAAAGAGCTGCAGAACGAACGGGTGGAAAAAGTAATCAAAATGGTAGGGCTTGACGCTTACCGCAAATACTATCCCCGCCAGCTCTCCGCCAGTATGCTGCAGCGCGTAGTCATCGCCCGCGGCTTCGCGGTGGAGCCAAAGCTTCTGCTGATGGACGAGCCGTACGGCCAGCTGGATCTGCAGCTAAAATACAAGCTGGAAGACGAGCTGCTGAACCTGTGGCAGGAGACCGGAACCACGGTTATCTTCATCACCCACAATATTGAGGAAGCCGTTTACTTAAGCGACCGGATTCTGGTACTGACCAACAAGCCCACCAAAGTTAAAAAAGAGATGATCAACAACCTGCCCAGACCGAGAAAGATCTCCTCAGACGACTTTATCAATCTGAGAAATGAAGTGACCGAACTGATTAAGTGGTGGTAAAAGAGGTGTAAATTTGGATAAATATAATATTTTGTATCTGATGTGCGACCAGTTCCGCTACGACTGCATACAGGCACTGGGAAATGACACAATTCAGACTCCCAACCTGGACCGCCTGGCGGCCAGAGGAGTGGCTTTTACGGAAGCCTACTCCACCTGCCCGGTCTGCGTGGCCGCGCGCTATACGGTGATGACCGGCTGCGAACCGGAGAAAACCGGCTGTTATTCCAACGAAAATCCGGTTCCCATGGATGGGCAGCCGGAAGCGATCGAAGAACGGTGCGGCTCCTATCTGGCGCGCTGTCTTACTGATCAGGGATACCGCACCTTCGGCATCGGCAAATTCCATACCAAACCGGATTGCTACGAGGATCTGGGCTTTGAAGTACACAAGCATACGGAAGAATTATGGGAAACTCCTGAAATCAAGGAAAAGGATGCCTATGCGGGCTTCATGCTGCGGGAACATCCGGAATACGCGCATATCGACCAGCTTCACGGAGAGCGCACGAATATGTATTATGTCCCCCAGATGAGCCCCTTCCCGCAGGAATTGACCGTGGAAGCTTTTACCGCGGACCTGGCGGTTCGGGAAATTGAGAAAGAGGATAAGCGGCCCTATTTTGGTTTTGTCTCCTTTGTCGGTCCCCATCCGCCCTGCGCTCCGCCGGCCCCCTACCATCTGATGTACAACCCGGACCGGATGCCGAATCCCATACGCGGAGATAAAAACATCGATCTGATGGACGAACAGATTACATTTATGAACTACGCGATCTGGGCGGACGAAATCAACGACGCCTGGGCCAGAAATCTGCGTTCCCGCTACTATGGGGAGATCAGCTACATAGACGCCTGCATCGGCAGGATTCTGGACGCGGTCGAGCGCAGGCCGGATGCGGACCGGACGCTGATCTGCTTCTTTTCGGATCACGGGGATCAGATGGGAGACCACCGGGCATGGCAGAAGGAGACGTTTTTTGAGGCGTCCGCGAAGATTCCGTTTCTGCTGAGTATGCCGGGGGTTCTGCCGCAGGGCGCTGTGGATGACAGCCTGATTGAGCTGGCGGATCTGTATCCGATCGCACTCAGGGCGGCCGGTTTGATGGAGACTAAGGAGCAAAAAGTACGGCCCGAAGAACTGCGCAATGACCTGCATAGCGGAAAAAGAACGGAAGAACTTATGAAAAAGAAGGACGGGGTGGATATCCTGGGCGGCGAGAAAAGAGAAGCGGTGGTCGGAGTCTACGGCCGTCCCGGAACCGAGCGCTTCAAAGTCATGATCCGGGAAGGGCGGTATAAGTATATCTTCCTCTCCAACGGGGGACTGGAACAGCTCTTTGACCTCCGGGAAGACCCGGAAGAATATGAAAATCTGATTTCCATCCGAACCCGCGACGCGGATGAGTTCCGTATGAAATTAAAGGAGATCTGCAGCCGCCCGGGCCTTAAGCAGTCCATGGAGAACGGGGAAATGAAGACCTTTCCTTTGACATACCGTCCCCTGATGCGGATTCACCAGTTTGAGTTCTCCAAAAATATCAGGGATTTTAAGGTGTCAAAAGACAATTACTTTTGTTCTATGTAAGGGAAAACACATTAGGGAACAACTGCGAATGTCCAATCAGTATAGATAACAACTGCGAGTGTCCAATCGGCAATAACGACTGCGAATGTCCGGTCAGTAAAATAAGAAATCGTTGCGAACCATATATTCATAACAATAAATTAATTCACAACCTAAAACAGAAGCATGAAATAGAACCGTTTATTAGAGAACAAAGGGAGGGAATTCACTTGTATAACCTGGTGATTATAACACCCGACCAGATGCGCCGGGATTATCTGAGCTGCTATGGCCATGAAAGTATCCAAACCAATCACATCGACGCGCTTTCCGAACAGGGGGTGACCCTGGACAATTGTTACTGCGCCGCCCCGCTGTGCGCGCCCAGCCGGATCAGTTTCGCTACCAGCACCTATTTTTCCGAACACAATCACCGGAACTACTGGTCCTCCATCAGTTCCGAGGTGCCGAACCTGGTGAGTCAGCTCAAAGACCAGGGCTACCGGACCGGCATGTACGGAAAAAATCATCTGTTCATCTATTCCGAACTGGAAAAACTCTGGGATGGACTGGACGAGATCTGCCTGGGAAACTACGACGGGCATGAGAAGTATGAACATTCCTTTTCCTCGTTTACTTTGGAGGAGAATCATCCCTATAATATCACGGGCCGGCTGACCGACGAGGCGATTGGTTTTATGGGGGAAAATAAAGACCGGCCGTTTTTTACCTGGATTAATTATCAGGACCCGCATCCCGCGTTTACCTGCCCGCCGCCATACGACACCATGTTTGATCCTGACCAGGTGGAATTGGGGAAGGAATTCCGGGAATATGATAAGGACACAGAGCCGGTGCGCAACGAGGTCTGGCGGAAACATTCGGAGATGGATCTGTGTTCGGAGACACAGATGCGCCAAGCGGTGGCCCATTACATGGGGCAGATCCGCTACGTGGACGACAGTGTGGGCCGGGTGATGGACTACTTAAAAGAGAGCGGCCTTCTTGCGAATACGGTGGTGCTGTTCTTCTCCGACCATGGAGAATTATTGGGGAACCGGGGTATGACCCATAAGATTCCGGTATTCTACGACTGCCTTACCAGAATTCCCGCGATCCTGTACCACCCGGACAAATATCATGGTATCCGGTTCGGCGGCCTGGTGGAGGAAGTAGACCTTACCCCCACCCTGCTGGATATGCTGGGCGTGGAAGCGCCGCCTACGATGGTGGGCAAATCCATCTGCCCTGCTCTGGACGCGGGGATCTATGACAAATTCAGGGACAGCGTGCTGTGCGAGGCGGGAGGAGGCGCTCCTACCTGCAAGGAGGCGATTCCCGGGCTTAAGCTTTTAGCCCCCCACGTGCCCACCTCCTTCGGACCCGGGGCCATGCTGCGGGAGGGCAGCCTGAAACTGACGATTTATTATGACGACCGGTGCGAGCTGTACGATCTGTCGTCGGACCCAAAGGAACTGAACAATCTGTATGACGACCCGGAATATACCACGGTCCGTCAGAAAATGACGCTGAAGCTGCTGAAGCGGCTGCTTGGCGTCAAGGTGCGGGATATCAAAAGCCTGGAGTGGAACGATCCGAAATATCCGCAGGATGTCCGCTTTGAACCTTTGGAGATGAAGGAGGTCATTCGGGATATTCGAATGGAAGTACAATGACGCTGCTGTTTTTGATCGTAAGCTTCGCGGCCTCCATTATCGGCTCGATCTGCGGAATCGGCGGCGGTGTGCTGATGAAGCCGCTGCTGGATTCCTTTCAGGTGATGAGCGTGGCCTCCATCAGCTTTCTGTCCGGATGCACGGTGCTGACCATGTCCGTGATCTCTGTGATGAAAAATAAAAGGAACGGACAGATCCGGATGGATTACCGGATCTCCACGCCGCTGGCCCTCGGTGCCGCGGCCGGAGGCGTCTGCGGAAAATACATGTTTCAATGGATCAGCCGGCAGGCGGCGGAGAATGTAGTGGGCTGCGTGCAGGCCGTGTGCCTGATGCTTGTTACGGCAGCGGCGCTGCTGTATACGGTCAACAGAAAGAAAATCCGGACGTTACATATGACGAACGTCGCCCTGTGCGCCGCGATCGGACTGCTTCTGGGCATTATGTCATCCTTTTTGGGGATAGGGGGAGGCCCGATCAATCTGGTGGTCCTTTACTATTTCTTCTCAATGGAGACCAAGACCGCTGCGGTCAACTCATTATATATCATTATGTTCTCCCAGGCGGCCAGCCTGCTGAATACCCTTTGCACCGGCACGGTTCCCGAATTCGCGGTACTGTCGCTGGGCGTGATGGTTCTGGGCGGCGTTCTGGGCGGAATGCTGGGCAGCCGGATCAATAAGACGATCCGGGACCGGACGGTTGAAAAACTGTTTATTCTAATTATGCTTGTAATTGTGGGCATTAACATTTACAACATAATACAATTCCTATGAGAGGGGACTGGCTCCTTCCGGCAGGCAGCCGGGCAAGAAATAAAGCAGAATAGGAAGGTGCCTGTCCCCGGAAGCGGACTCGTGCAGTACCGCCCCTGACATATCAACAAGGGAGGTGTGCACAAAGCCCGGCATCCGGGGACAGGCACCTTCCGTTCCTGCTTTACTGCTTGCCCGGCTGCTCGCCGGAAGGAGCCAGTCCCCTCTCTATTTAATTTCCGCTGTTTCTATGATGAATTTTACGCTGCCGTTCATATCGTCCCGGATTCCGGAGAAGGATTTGTAAGCTTTGCTCTCCTGGCTTATATCATCCACCCGGTCCAGCAGCCCCTGGATATCATCATCAAAGGTGGATTTTAACTTCTGAATCCCGGTTTCGTCAAATTCTTTCATGCCGCTGTTCAGATCCTTCGCCCCGTCGGCCAGGGTTCCGATGCCGTCGGCCAGCGCGTTGGTTCCTTTGCTCAGCGTGTTCCCGCCGTCCTTTAACTGATCGGATGCGGAGGCCAGGCTGTTGACGCCGTCCCGCAGCTCGCCGCTTTTGCCGGATAAGGTATTGGCGCCGTTCTTTAATTCGCCGCTCTTGCCGGTCAGTGCGGATGCGCCGTTTTTCAGATCGGCGCTCTTATCAGTCAGCTCTTTTGCGCCGCTTTTCAGATCCGGAGAGCTCTGAAGCAAGGCGTCAGCCCCCCCTGTCAGTATGTCGTTTTTCTCGGACAGCTGATCCATTCCGCCTTTGATCTGGCCAACTACCCCGGGGAGCTGCTGCAGATCAGGAAGCTGTGTCAGCAGCGGTTTTACAGTATCCATCCCGGACTTCATGGAACCCAGATTATCAGCCAGCCCATTGAGCGTAGTACCGGCGGCTGTCACCTTGTCTTTCAGCGGGGAGGCCGGATCTGACTGGAATACCGTGTTTAAGGTGCCGGTTACCGTCTGCGAAATGCCGGAATTAATGGAGGCCGCCAGTGCGTCCTTTTGGTCCTGAGGCATTGCACCGGTGGGATCAATGGAATCCAGTATCGCCGGTGTCAGGTTGCCGCTTAAGCTCTGGGACAGGGCGCTGTCCAGCGCCTGCTGTAACTGCTCGTTATACTGGTCGATTCCCCCATTGATCGATCCGGACATGCCGCGAAGCTGATTCAGCGTGTCGTTATCCAGGCCGCCGGCCAGTGTCACCAGAGTATTAAGCGTATTTAAGTCTTCCTCGGAGATATTCAATCCCGATAGCGCCTGATTCAACTGATCGATACCTTCCGCCACGGATTTGCTGCCCTCCACATACTGTTTGACCCCGGTGCTCAAAGCGGAAGCGCCTTCTACATACTGTGTAACTCCTCCGGCCAGCCGGTTGGTTCCGTCCACATACTGGGAAGCGCCGGAGGCCAGCGTGTTAGCGCCGTCCACATACTGATTTACGCCGGAGGCCAGGGTATCGGCCCCGTCGGTGTACTGATTCACCCCGTCTTTTAAAGTACCGGCGCCATCCTGAAGCTGATTCAGTCCATCATTTAACGTATTCACACCGTCCTTGAACTCACCGGTCTTGGATTGCAGCTTATCGACGCCTTCCTTCAGATCACCGGTTCCGTCTACCAGCTCTGTTGACGCGTCCGACAAGTCATTTAACGCATCCTTCAGATCATCCATTCCCTCAAAATCATCCAGATCCATGTCATTTAACAATCCGCAGGTGGCGATCGTCATGGTAGGCCCCATCTGAAAATCGGTGACATCGGCGGTCAGCGTAAACGAGGTGGGGAATTCCAGAGCTTCGCTGTCCAGGTCCAGTCGGTCCTGCAATCCCGGGAAGGCAAGGCCAACGGCAATATCGGTCTTGGCATCGGAAATGATTTTTCCATTATCCAAAGCTACGTTCTGAAAATGTTCCACCGGCAGCATCATGGCCGTAATCATGGTAAACGGAAGATCCGCGGCGGTATAGGATACGGTCATGGAAAGAGTACCGCTCTTTCCAACGAGATCCGCGGGAGAGATCTGTTTACCGTCCAGCTCATAGCGGATGTCCATGGATACTGGCAGCGCTTTGTCGGTGGTTCCCTGATAATAAATGTCGGCCCCTGCCGTTTGCCAGGTCAGCCGGTTCCCATCCTGGGTAAAGGTCTCGTCGCCTTTTACATTTTCAATATCCTTCAGATCGGACACATCGCTAAGAGACGCTTCCCGGCCCGCATTCTTAAGCCAGTCGGAGACGATCACCTTCGTTACATTCCCCGAAGCGTCCGCGGTCACATAGACGGTCTCTTCCTTTGAAAGCTCGGTGCCGCCGGAAACCGCGGGGGTATTCGTCCCCACTTCCTCAATGGCGTCCACCAGTTTTTCCTTGTCATCCGGGTCCGATTCGGCGGCGGTGAGATACGGAGCGCCGGACCACATGGCCGATCCGACCGTTAAGACGCCGGTGAGCAGCACGGCGGCGCCGGCAGCAGCATATTTTTTCATACTTTTCATGTCATTTTCCTCCTTCATTCTCCGGCTCTTTTGCCAGGAAACCAATCGATGTTTTACAGATTACTTTATCAAATATAATGAACATGGACGGCAGTATGCAGATTACGATAATCATACTGATAATGGCGCCCCTGGATAACAGCGTACAAATGGAACTGATCATATCGATCTTGGAGTAAAGCCCCACGCCGAAGGTGGCGGCAAAGAAGCTGAATCCGCTGATCAGGATGGACTTCATCGATGTCTTGTGGGCAATGCTGATCGCATCCTTTTTGCTCTTGCCCCGCCCCCGTTCCTTCTGGTAACGGCTGGTCATCAGGATCGCGTAATCCACGGTAGCTCCCAGCTGAATCGTCCCGATTACCACGCTGGCCACAAAAGGAAGCGTAGTGCCCATGTAATAGGGGATCGCCATATTCATGCAGATGGCGAATTCGATCACGGCCACCAGGATCACCGGCAGGGAAATGGACTTGAACACGATCATGATAATCAGGAAAATGGCCGCGATGGAAGCGATGTTGACATTGCGGAAATCCACGGAAGTAACATCCTCCAGATCCTTGGTCAGAGGCGCTTCTCCGACGACCATGGATTCCGGGCTGAATGATTTCACGATCTTCTCAATTTGTGTAATCTGCGCATTCACTTCCTCAGTTGCGGTTTTGTAATCCGAGCAGACGAAGATAATCTCATAATGATCGCTCATGATCTTGTCTTTTAAATCAGAAGGAATCATTTCATCCGGAAGTCCCGGACCTACCAGGGAATTCATTCCCAGCGTATATTTCACACCCTTTACCTGATCGATCTGGCTGACCATATCGTCCTTTTCCTTGTTAGTCAGGCCGTTTTTCAGCAGGACCATATGGATCGTATTCATATCGAAATCCTCTTCCAGCTTGGCGTTGGCCATATTGCTGGGCAGTGTCTGGGGAAGGGATTTGTCGATATTATAATAAACGCCCACGTGATTATTACCCCAAAGGGAGGGCAGCAGCAGTACCAGGAAAAACAGGATAAACGCCGCGTAATGTCTGGTAATAAAACCGGAGATCTTATCCAGATTCGGGACCAGCGGCTTATGATGCGTCTTTTCAATCCACTTATCAAATAGAAGAATCAGGCACGGAAGCAATGTCACACAGCAAAGGACTCCGATCACCACGCCCTTCATCATGACCACCCCGATATCCCGTCCCAGTGTAAAGCTCATAAAACAAAGAGCCGCGAATCCGGCGATGGTGGTGACGGAACTGCCGGTGATGGATTTGAATGTGTTGGAAATGGCATGTGCCATGGCCCTGTCTTTTTCCCCCGGGAACCGGAGTTTATTATCCTCGTAACTGTTCAGCAGGAAAATGGAATAATCCATGGTAACCCCAAGCTGCAGCACAGCGGTCAGCGCCTGGGTAATATAGGAGATTTCCCCGATCACCACATTGCTGCCCAGGTTATAAAGAATCGCCACGCCGATGCTGAACAGGAAAATAAGCGGGATCAGGAAAGATTCCATAGTCAGTGTCAGGACGACCAGGGAAAGCAACGCCGCGATCACCACATAGACAGGCATCTCCTGAAGCGACAGATTCTTGATATCGGTAACGATCCCGCTCATCCCGCTGATAAAACACTGCTGATTGCAGATATCCCGCATCTGGCTGATGGCGGTCATCGTCTCATCGGAAGAGGTGGTATTATCAAATAAAGCGATCATCATGGTAGCGTCCCCATGATTAAAGGCGTTTCGGATATCCTCCGGCAGCATTTCCATAGGAACGGTGATATCCATGACATCATCGTACCAGATCACTTCCTTGACATGCTCCACCTGAGCGATCTGTTCCTTTAATTTCACCACGTCCTTTGGCTGCATATCCTCCACAATCACCATGGAGAAAGCGCCCATCCCGAATTCATCCACCATAATATTCTGCCCCTCCACCGTCTCCAGGCTGTCCGGCAGATAACTGAGCAGATCATAGTTGACTCTGGTGTGCGCGATGCCGATCACGGACGGTATCAGCAGCAGCATATACAGGGCGACGATGATTTTCTTATGTTTCACTATCTTCTTGGCAAGCTTAATCATACAAATCCTCCTCGTAAATTCTAATTCCTCACGATACGGAATCCAGCCACCCCGTACCTTCATTAATGTTTACTATATGCAACGCATCCTCATTTGAGAAGTTGTTCACACAATAAAATGACTAAACGTCATTTCAAGCTCAAGGAAAATTATACACCAAAAATGACCAATAGTCAATATAAGCTTGCAAGTTTATAAAAATTTAATGATCTTGGGGACAGGAAGAACCCTGAGGGGCGGGATGGTGGCTTCCGGCCGGCGCCGCCCGGTGGGGCGGACGCCTGTCCTTGGGTGGGCGGAGGGCTGGCTGCTGCTTTGTGAAATCCAGACGGCAGATTCAGGAACCGGGCCAATTCACCAGGCGCTGTCGCACTCGCTTAGCGTTCTTCCTGGAGGCTTTGTATGTCCGCAGCTTACGGCTTGGAACCGCGGGCGGTATCCGGGGACGCTCCGGGCGGCCGGGTTCTTTTGTATCTCCCTGGGGGCGCGGAGGGCTAGCGCTGGAATACGCTAAGTGAAATCGAAAAGCCGGATTCAGGAACCGAGCCTATTCACCA
>NZ_JAHQCW010000023.1 GCF_019042275.1 Diplocloster agilis | reverse complement strand
CGGGCAAGAGCCTCTGAACCGGGAACACATCACGTGTTCCTGGTGAATAGGCTCGGTTCCTGAACCCGGCTTTTCGATTTCACTTAGCGTATTCCAGCGTTAGCCCTCCGCGCTCCCAGGGAGATACAAAAGAACCCGGCCCCCCGGAGCGTCCCCGTATACCGCCCGTGGTTCCAAGCCTTAAGCAGCGGGCATACGAATCTCCCCAGGAAGAGCGCTATGTTCGTGCGACAGCCCTCGGTTCAGCGGCCCTTGCCAGTCAGACGTGAAGTCCGCCGTGCATCCTGAATCTGCGGCCCTGATTTCCCTAAGCATCAGCACAGCCGCCCTCAGCCCGCCAAAAGCCAGGAGTCCGCCCCGCCTCCCCCAAAAGAGCCTCCCACCTGTCCCCCTGAGGGCTTCACGGCCCTCGGGCCCCAGCCCTCGGCTCTCAGCGAACGCCCAATTTTATTAAATTTTTATAAAAGTGGGCAGAAAGGAAGGACTTTTCAGGATTGTGTGGTATACTTAGGAATAGATACATGGACACGATATTTCACGAAAGGAATGAATGTAGATGGATATCAGTGAAGGATTGAAGAAAGTATTTTTGGCAGGAGTAGGGGCCATCGCCACAACCGCAGATGCTGCCAAGGATCTGGTGGATACGCTGGTGAAAAAGGGTGAGATCACCGTTGAGCAGGGACGCGTGCTGAATGAGGAATTGAAACGCTCCGCTAAGGAAAAGATGAATGATCATGTGACGGTGAATATTATCAAGGAATATAAAGATGTTATGTCCGCAGTGGATCATATGCCGAAGGAAGAACGGGACGTGCTTAAGGAGAAACTGGCTGCTTTGGAAAAGGAAGAAGCGGAAAAGAGGGCGGCTCAGGCTGCAAAGGACGCGCAGGATGAGAGTGACGGCGATGCCGGGGATGAGGATTGTAATTGTGAATCCGGTCTTGATGGCGCTGATAATCAGGAAAGCGCTGATTCTGATGAGGATAGTGCCGACGCTTAGTCATTCGGTTAGTTATGGTTGAATTTTGCTTTTCGATGTTTGTTTTTGAAGTCCGTTTTGCGGTATGATGGCGGATGAAGGGTAATGAGAAGGAAAACGGGTATACCGCCGGATATGTAATGTTTACGCCGGAAACTGAAGCACCCTGTGCCGGCCGGACTTCGTTTGTCCGGCGGGCGCAGGGCGTTTTTGGGTGTATTATTTCTGGCGGCTTGCTGCTTTACCGGTTTTCTATCTGTCTAAGGAGTAAAATATGCCGAATCAAATTGAAATACTAAAGTTGAGAATATTGATCTGTTTCCTGGAAATGTCTCAGGAGAGCTGCACGGTTACTAATCTTTCGAAGACGCTGGTGGAGGAGAAGTATGCGGTCAGCCGGGCTATGATGGCTTTGGAAAAAGAAGGTTTGCTGGACCGTTCTGAGGTAAGGCATCCTGCATTGACCCCGGCCGGATCTGACGCCGCTAAAAAATATGCCGAGCGGATGGATATCGCAATGAACCACCTGATCTATGAGGGCGTGGCGCCTCAGGCAGCCCAGAAGGACGCCAGGGTCCTTTCCCTGTACTGTTCGGATGAGATCTTTGAAGTTATCCGGGGGACGGAAGAACGCTATCGGGTTAAGCATGTTCTCAGAAACCGGAAGAATTTTGACGGTTCCGTACTGTGCCGTACTCTGCGGGATGGCAGTTACTCCCTGCCCTTTATTCTTTACCGGGAAAATGTGAAGAATCATGATAATATCTCCATGGCGAACGAGGGGTTCGAACATCCCTGTGACCTGACGGTTCAAAAGGATCTGGGTGTGATCCGGCTGAAAGCGCTCCCGGTTACGCATTCTTCTGCCGCCGACGGGCTGAAAAAATCAGCAAAGCTTAGCAGTTTAAAATATTTTGACGGAGAGCATTATTGTGACGCGGAGCGAAACGGTGATTTCTGGCATATTCCGGCGGAAGTGCTGCATTTCGTGAATATCGGAAATGATGTGGGGCGGGTCCTGCACGGAAGCGTCTGCCTGAAAATGTCCATTTCCATCGGCCCGGTACACATGCCGGAAAGCGTGGCAATCTTTACAATTTTGTTTTAAACTTCTGCGGATATCTTGCGGATCTTTAACAGACAGAACACAGAGGCTGGGTCTGGTATTTATTTGTAGCACACGTGCAACTTTTCTTAACCGCGCGGATATCGGGAAGTAAATGGGTCTTGCATAGGGAATTTTTTCCGATATTTGTAGCTATTATGCAACAATTTTATGGGGCACATTTCCTGAAATTGTGGTAGAATTCATATCGGAAAAAGAACGCCTGCCGCGGCGTATTTTTTAAGCCCGATGGTTAGCACCGTCTAACTAGTTTGAAAAATCTGTTTAGAAAGAGGAAACCCACATGATGATTAACAAACGACTGATTGGCGTCGTCGATGAGAGCCGAAAGTACATAACCGGAAATGTTCTGGTACAGTGGTTTAGCCTGCTGGCCAATGTTGTAATGATCTTCTCGGTCACAAATCTGCTGCAGGAGCTGTACCTGGATAAGGCGCTTCCACAGACTTTTATGCTGGTCGCTGTTATCATTGCCGCCGCTGTTTTGATACGCTTTGCCTGTACCGCCGCTGCGGCCAGGATGGGATATCTTTCTTCCCGGGCGGTGAAAAAAACGCTCCGGGAACTGATCTATCGTAAACTGCTCCGGTTAGGCGCCTCTTACCGGGAACAAGTCAGTACCTCCGAGGTCGTACAGGTATCTGTGGAGGGCGTCGATCAGCTGGAAACCTATTTTGGCTCCTATCTGCCCCAGTTTTTCTACAGTATGCTGGCCCCCCTGACTTTGTTTTTCGTGCTGAGCTTTGTGAATCTTCCGGCGGCCCTGGTCCTGTTAATCTGTGTTCCTCTGATTCCGGTCTCCATCGCTGCGGTCCAGACCTTCGCCAAAAAACTGCTGGCAAAATACTGGGGCCAATATACTACCCTGGGGGACACGTTCCTGGAAAATCTGCAAGGGCTGACCACGTTGAAGATCTATCAGGCCGACGCATATAAAAGCAGCGAAATGAACCGGGAGGCGGAACATTTCCGTAAAATCACCATGAAGGTCCTCACGATGCAGTTGAATTCCATTACGATTATGGATCTGATCGCCTATGGCGGCGCAGCGCTTGGGATGGTTATGGCAGTCACCCAATACAGGGCCGGAAATATAACTTTAGCCGGCTGCCTTACCATTATTCTGTTATCCGCAGATTTCTTTATCCCCATGCGGCAGCTGGGAAGTTTCTTTCACATCGCCATGAACGGGATGGCGGCCAGTGATAAGATCTTCCATCTGCTGGACCTGCCGGAACCGGAACAGGGGACGGCCGCTGTCCCAAACCGATATGATATCAGATGTTCGGATTTAAGCTACTCCTATGAGGAAGAACGGGAAATTCTGCATGGAGCAGATTTCCATTTTCCCCAGGGAAGTTTTTCAGCCCTGGTGGGGGAAAGCGGCTGCGGGAAGTCAACGGTTGCCTCCATCCTGATGGGCAGAAACAAAAAGTATTCCGGTTCCGTCACTCTGGGAGGTGTGGAATTGCAAAATCTCACGGAAGAAAGTCTGATGAGAAACGTCACCTATATCAGCCATAGCAGCTACCTGTTTAAGGGAACCGTGCGGGAAAATCTGCTGATGGGTAAACCTGATGCATCGGACGGTGAATTATGGCAGGTGCTCGGACAGATGAAGCTGGCGGATTTTCTTCGGGAAGAACAGGGACTGGATACGCTGCTCATGGAAAAAGGAGCGAACCTGTCCGGAGGACAATGCCAGAGGCTGGCGCTTGCCAGGGCGCTTCTCCATGACAGTCCCGTCTATATATTTGACGAGGCCACTTCCAATATCGATGTGGAGAGTGAAAACCATATTATGGATCAGATCCGTACTCTGGCCGCCGGCAGGACGGTCCTGCTGATCTCCCACCGGCTGGCAAATGTGGTGGAGGCAGATACGATCTACGTACTGGATAACGGAACTGTGGCGGAGCATGGGAACCATGAGGAACTATTGACGGCCGGCGGGGTGTACGCAAAGCTTTGGGAGACACAGCAGGCGCTTGAACACTATGGAAAGCAGGAGGCGGAACATGAAAAAGCGGAGTAATCTCACAATCTGCAGACGATTGATCGGGCTGGTTAAGCCGCTGGCGGGATTTATGCTGCTGGCAGTTCTGATGGGGCTTGCCGGGCATCTTTGCGCTGCCTTTATCACCATTTTGGGCGGATACGCAGTTTTAGACCTGCTTCAATTCCAGATTCCATTGAATATGAGCACTGCATTTGTCTGTGCGGGTATTTTCGCCGTCCTTCGGGGGTTCCTGCGCTATGGGGAGCAGTCCTGCAATCACTTTATCGCCTTTAAGCTGCTGGCGCTGATCAGGGATAAAGTATTTCAGGCACTGCGGCGTCTGTGTCCCGCTAAGCTGGAAGGTCGGGACAAGGGGAACCTGATATCCGTGATTACCTCGGACATTGAGCTGCTGGAGGTATTTTATGCACATACGGTCTCCCCTATCGTGATTGCCTTTTTGATGTCTGTTGTGATGTGTCTTTATATCGGCAGCTATCATTGGGCGCTGGGCTGCCTGGCGGCGGCCGCCTATTTCACGGTGGGCGCATTAATCCCGGTGCTGATCTCAAAAGCCAGCCGGGATGACGGGATACGGTTCCGCACTCGTTCCGGTGAATTGAGCAGCTTCGTGCTGGACAGTCTGCGGGGGCTTCCGGAAACGATCCAGTATGCCATGGGCGGCCGCCGTCTGGAGGAAATCAACCAAAAGACGGATCAGCTCTCCGGTGATGAAGCCCGCATGAAACGCATTGCCGGCCGGAATATGGGTTGTACCAATTCGGTAATCCTGCTGTTTGACATGGCTATGCTCTTCCTCTCCGCCATACTGTATCAGAAGGGGCAGACCGGTTTTGACGGTGTATTAATCCCGGTGATCGCTCTGATGAGCTCCTTTGGTCCTGTGGTCGCTCTGGCCAATCTGGGCAGTACCTTGCAGAATACATTTGCCGCCGGTGACCGGGTACTGGATATTCTCGATGAAACTCCGGCGGTGGAAGAAGTAACCAATGAGACGGAAATCACATTTTCCGGGGCGTCTGCCGAGCACGTATCTTTTTCTTATGGGGAAGAAACCATCCTTTCAGACGTTTCGTTAAAAATACCGGAACATTCGGTCATCGGAATCACCGGAAAAAGCGGAAGCGGCAAATCCACACTTTTAAAACTGCTCATGCGGTTCTGGAATGCCGGGAATGGAAAAGTAAAACTGTCCGGCCGTGATATTGACCGCATCAACACGCCAAACCTTAGGAATCTGGAAAGCTTCGTAACCCAGGAAACCCATCTGTTTCACGACAGTATCGCCAACAACCTGCGGATTGCCAAACCGGACGCTACCCAGCAGGAGCTGGAAGAAGCCTGCCGGAAGGCTTCTGTGCACGAGTTTATCCAAAATCTTCCTAAGGGATATGATACCCCTGTCGGAGAACTGGGCGACACCCTTTCCGGCGGAGAACGCCAACGGATCGGATTGGCCCGCGCTTTTCTTCATGACGCGCCGTTTATGCTGCTGGACGAACCCACCAGCAACCTGGACAGCTTAAGCGAAGCGGTGATTCTGCGGTCGCTTGGGGAAGAGCGTTCCGGTAAAACCATCGTTCTGGTCTCCCACCGCCGTTCCACCATGCGGATCGTGGATACCGTATATTCCGTGGAAAACGGGAGGATGAGTTAATGTGGGAACAGATCCGTCAAGTTATGCGGTTTTCCGGGCCCAGGATGATTTTTCATCACCCTTTAACAGCGGTCCGTCATGTCCTGGAAACGAAAAAAGAGAAGAAAAGATTGGAGAGGCAGCTATGAAGAAAATTCTTTATATTACTTTGGGATGTATCGGATTAGGTCTGGGGGCCTTAGGAGCGGCACTGCCGCTGCTGCCGGCTTTTCCGTTTCTGCTTTTGGCGGCAGTCTGCTTTGCCAAAAGCTCACCCAGACTCCACCGCTGGTTTATCGGAACCAAACTTTATAAGAACAATCTGGAGAGCTTTGTCCGGGGCCAGGGTATGACCGTAAAGGCCAAAATCCGTATTATGACGCTAGTCACTCTGACTATGGCCTTTGGGTTTCTGATGATGAGCCGTGTGCCTGTGGGGCGTATTATTTTGACCTGTGTATGGGTCATGCACATTTTTATCTTTATCTTTGTTATAAAAACGAAAAAAGAGGTTCCCGAGGATACCCGTCCTCTGATCTGTAAGAAGCTGCGCGTCACCGGAATGCGGTGTGAGAACTGCGCAAGGCGGCTGGAATGCGCCTTGGACAGCGCAGGAAATATTCAGGCTGACGTTGATTTTCAGGAAAACCTGGCCACTGTCTATCTAAAGGAACCGGTTGAAAATGATGTGCTGATACAATTGGTGCAGCGGGCCGGCTATCAGGTGGAGCAGGTGTGGGAGGCCGCTTCATAATCCCAGATGCTTATTTTTTTAGTCCGCATGCGGACTGTGCATATCTTAAATTTTTATAAAACTGCTCAGAACGGACAGACTTTTCTCATGAGTGTGTTATACTAAGCTAAAGATAAAAAATACGGAGATAAGTTGCCTATGCCGGATCCTTCAATATTATCAGCCGGACCTTCCGGAAACCGTCTGACGGAAATCCTGGGGGTTTTAAAAAAACATCATATTACCCGCGGATTACAGCCTGTTAAGCTGCGGGAGATCCTGGAAGATCTGGGCCCCACCTATGTGAAGCTGGGCCAGATTATGTCTATGCGCTCTGACATTCTACCGGAAGCCTACTGCCGGGAGCTGACCAGGCTTCGTACAGAGGTTCGTCCGCTGCCCTATGAGACGATCCGGGAGATTATCGAGACAGAGCTTGGCCGTCCGGTGCAGGAGGTATTTACCGCCATCGAACCGAAACCGCTTGGTTCCGCTTCCATCGCGCAGGTGCATCCCGCCCTATTAAAGACGGGGGAACGGGTGGTGGTCAAGGTTCAGCGTCCCCACATCCGGGAAACCATGGCAAATGATATCGCCCTGATGCGAAAAGCTGTTACTCTGCTGAAATTTACCATCGGAACCGGAGATCTGATTGATTTTCGGATGGTGATTGATGAACTGTGGAAAACCTCCCAGGAAGAGATGGATTTTCTCAAAGAAGCCGCCAACTGTGACCGGTTCCGGGAGAACCAAAAGGAGATCTCCTATGTGACCTGTCCTCTGGTGAATCACCAGTTGACGACCCCGCACCTGTTGGTCATGAGCTATATCGACGGCGTACAGATCGACCAGATACCGGAACTCACGGGTCTGGGATATGATATGCGTGAAATAGGTGAAAAAGCTGCGGAAAATTATTGCAAACAGATTTTAGAGGACGGTTTCTTCCACGCGGACCCCCATCCGGGCAATCTGCGCGTAGAAGGCGGACAGATCGCATGGCTGGACCTGGGCATGATGGGACAGCTTTCCGATCACCATAAACAGCTGTTTAAACGGGCGATTATGGCTGTTTTAAAAAATGACATCTATGAGCTGAAGAATGTACTGCTAAGTCTTGGAGAGCCGAAAGAGCGGATCAATCACACGAGGCTTTATACGGATATTGATGATCTTGTCAGCCGGTACCTCACGATGGATCTGGGCAGCATGGATCTGGGCCGGTTGATCGAAAGCCTGCTGGATCTGGTAAAGGCTCACAGGATCGCCATGCCCTCGGATATTACGCTTTTAGGCCGCAGTATCATCACAATGGAAGGACTGCTCTGCGCCTGTTCCCCGGCTGTGAATATGTTCCAGATCCTCTCCGCGCATATGTCATCCCTTCTGTATCAGGATCTGGATCTAAAAAAAGAGCTGGGACGAAACGCACGCCAGCTCTATCTGTCCATGGGAAAATCCCTGGAGATTCCCGCGCAGCTGTCCGATCTTTTGAATATTACCAAAAACGGACAGACAAAAATCAACCTGGAGCTGACCGATTCCCTGGAAATGCAAAGGGTCTTCCGCTATTCCACCGGCTATCTGGCACTGAGTATTCTCGCAGCCGCGCTGATACTGGGGGCCTGTGTTTTGTGTCTGACTCCGATACGGCCCGCACCGCTTGGCATCCCCTGGCTGTCCTGGATCGGTTTTGGCCTGTCCGCCTGTCTTATCCTGTACCTGCTTTTCCGAATCCTGATACGGCCGAAGAAATAAATCTACGGCCAGACCATGGCCAAGGGCAGCTTCCGCTCCAGGTATGTTTTCTTGATACGCAGTTTATGAATCGGTTCACAGAACTCTTTTTCGTATAATATATCTTTTGTCAGATCCAATAATTCATTTCTTTGTAAATAATTGACCAGCTCTTCTGCCGTTATTTTCGAAAGCCGGTTAGGCTCGTCAGATACTTTTAAAAGCTTCTCAGACCGGGGAGCTTTTACCAAGACGCCGCTGGGAATCCCCTTGATCACACCCCGGAAACAATTGAAATCACACAAGAAGGAGTTTTCTAATTCCTGCTCATCCGCCCTTTGGAAATTACTGAGTATGATTCTGTAGATATGATTAATTTTATAGCCTTCGTCCAATCCCAACTCTTGCAGGACATCCGGTATATGCTTCCGGATATATTCATACAAACGGTTAATCTGCCTGTCAGCCTCTATAATTTTCTTATTCATATTATAATACTGTGTAATATTCGCCGGAAATCCCCAGGCTTTCGCTTCTACCAGGAACAGGCAGTCTTCCAGGACAAATACACTGTCACATTCGTATGTATCCGAACTTTCGTGTCTTTTTATTTTACCGCATATGATGTTTTCTTCCTTCAGCAATCGAAACAGGCGGTGTTCCAACGCTTTCCCCCGGAAATAAAATCCATTCGCCAAGGATAATAGGACTTCCGATATCTGTAATTCGGCAACCAAACTGGGAACCATATAATAATATATACCGGTCGCAAGAAGCGGGGCGTCCAACAGGTCTTTCGCCTTTCCATAGGTCAGAAGCTTTAGAACACATTCCGGATCTTCCAATTCTAGCTCTGCAAGCTCCCTCTTTAAATCTTTCTTTTTTATCTGTACACAGACCTGCCGCATATTCCCATTCAGATTTTCTATTTTTCTGGTTTTTAGGTGATTTTTGCATATCGTTTTTAAACGGGCGTAGGCTTTGATCAAATCCTGTATTTTTACGGTTATATTTTCTCCCTCTTTGCCCTCGATCTCACAACGGCAGTCGGATAAATCTGCGTACAACTGCCTCTGTAATATAAAATTCGTCCGGTCAAATTCCTGCTGCTCTTCATTATCTGTGGTTACCGGATATTGTTCCGCTGCCAGCATGCTTGTAGTATAAGTGCTGCGTTCTCGCATCTCCCAATACGTCCGGATTCGGTTGCCCCAGTCATCCTGTTCGCACAGGAACACATCCTGATCCATAGCTATAACCGGATCGCCAAACTGCCAGCTTTCTACGATCTGATCAATGATTTTTTTCTTCATGACCGACAGCAGATGGCCTTTTGCCTTAAGGATCTCTTTCGTGTCAACCCTGTCGCAGATCTGGTTGTGATTTTTGTAAAACGCTATGTATTCCAAAGCGTTTTTTATTTCTATACTCACATGATCAAACAGCTCGCCGTAACATAACATGCGTTCATTGACATCCGGTATCTCTCCTAAATCACTCTGAATCCCAAGCAGGTCATTCAGATCGTTCCTTCCCCTCAACGAATTCAAGAGGGAAGTCAGATAATATTCGACGAACATAAGGTAAGCGGAAAGCTCCCTTGATCCATCTATCGCATTTGCCTGCTCATATTCTTCATCTGAGTATAAATCTTTGTATAACCTATTGATATAGCCGGATTCCCGCAGAATCCGGTCCCAGATCCTGCCTTCCTCATCCGTCAGCCTTCCTTTAAGCCAACGGTCCAGGTCCTCTATTTTTTTCTTATTTTTCTGAGGTCCCGGATATGGATGAATTGTAAATTTCAATATTTTGCAGATTCGGAAAAAATCGTTCCGGCTCTCATGTTCAAAGGCTTTTGTTATTGTGTTTAAGTTATATTTGGCTGAATTTATGTACTCGTATTTCATGACGGTACGCTCTTATCTTCCCGCTGATATGCTATTTCTTCGTTACTGTTCCTTTGGATTTTAAAAGGGTTCCGGACTGAATGCCGGAACCCTGTCTTATCGCTTATTCTTATTTGTTGTTCAGTGCTGCCTGAGCCGCTGCCAGTCTTGCGATCGGTACACGGAAAGGTGAGCAGGATACATAGTTCAGGCCAATCTTGTGGCAGAACTCTACGGAAGAAGGATCTCCGCCGTGCTCGCCGCAGATTCCCAGTTTCAGATCCGGACGGGTTGCGCGTCCTTTTTCAGCCGCCATCTTCACAAGCTTGCCAACACCTGACTGATCCAGTCTTGCGAAAGGATCGGATTCATAGATCTTAGCCTTGTAGTAAGCATCCAGGAACTTGCCTGCGTCATCACGGGAGAATCCGAAGGTCATCTGTGTTAAATCGTTGGTTCCGAAGGAGAAGAATTCAGCTTCCTCAGCGATCTCGTCTGCTAACAGGGCAGCTCTGGGGATCTCGATCATGGTACCGATGTGGTACTCGATATCGGAGCCTTTTTCCTTCTTAACAGCTTCCGCTGTCTCTACAACAATGTCTTTGACAAATTTTAATTCTTTCTTCTCGCCTACCAGAGGGATCATGATTTCAGGAACGATATCATAACCTTTTTCTGCCTTCACTTCGATGGCTGCTTCCATTACGGCTCTGGTCTGCATCTTAGCGATTTCCGGATAAGTTACAGCCAGACGGCAGCCTCTGTGGCCCATCATCGGGTTGAACTCATGCAGCTCGTCGCATTTTGCCTTAACCTGCTCAGGAGTCAGGCCCATGTCCGCTGCCAGGGCTGCGATGTCCTCTGCGGAGGTGGGAACGAACTCATGAAGCGGGGGATCCAGGTAACGAACGGTCATCGGCCGTCCTTCCAGTGCTTCGTACATAGCCTTGAAGTCACCTTTCTGGAAAGGAATCAGCTCATTGAGCGCTTCTTCTCTGGCTTCTACACTATCGGAAAGGATCATCTTACGGATCTTCGGAATTCTTTCCGGATCAAAGAACATATGCTCGGTACGGCAAAGGCCGATACCTTCCGCGCCTAATTTTACAGCGTTCAGGGTATCTGCAGGGGTATCTGCGTTAGTACGAACTCTCAGAGTTCTGAACTGGTCAGCCCATTCCATAATTCTGGCAAAGTTTCCGCCTACGGAAGCTTCAACCGTCTTGATATCGCCTAAGTAGATATTTCCGGTAGAACCGTCTAAGGAAATGTAATCTCCCTCATGGATGGTCTCTCCGCCCAACTCAAATACTTTGGCTTCTTCATTGATGGTGATCTCGCCGCATCCGGATACACAAGCGGTTCCCATACCACGGGCAACAACAGCTGCATGAGAGGTCATACCGCCGCGAACGGTCAGGATACCTTCTGCTGCGTGCATACCCTCGATATCTTCCGGAGAGGTCTCCAGACGAACCAGGATAACTCTTTCACCTTTCTCATGAGCAGCTTTTGCTTCATCAGCGGTGAAGTATACTTTACCTGCTGCAGCACCAGGAGATGCCGGCAGAGCGGAACCGATTACTTTTCCAGCCTTTAACGCGTCTTTATCAAAGGTCGGATGCAGTAACTGATCCAGGGATTTTGCTTCAATTCTGATAACAGCTTCTTCCGGAGTGATCTTACCTTCGTCTACCAGGTCACAAGCGATCTGAATAGCGGCCGGAGCGGTTCTCTTACCGTTACGGGTCTGCAGGAAGTATAATTTTCCTTCCTGGATGGTAAATTCCATATCCTGCATATCTCTGTAGTGATCTTCCAGTTTGTTGGCGATCGCCATGAACTGCTCGTAGCACTCAGGCATATCCTGCTCCAGCTTGGTAATCGGCTGGGGAGTACGAACACCGGCAACAACGTCTTCACCCTGAGCATTGATCAGGTATTCACCATAGATACCTTTTGCTCCCGTGGAAGGGTTACGGGTAAATGCAACACCGGTACCGGAGGTATTACCCATGTTACCGAATACCATGCACTGTACGTTAACAGCGGTTCCCCAATCACCAGGGATATCATTCATTCTTCTGTAAACAATGGCACGAGGGTTGTCCCAGGAACGGAACACAGCTTTTACAGCTTCCATCAACTGAACCTTGGGATCCTGAGGGAATTCCTCTCCCATGGCATCTTTGTAGATATTTTTGAACAGATTGATGATTTCTTTCAGATCGTCAGCGGTCAGATCGGTATCGAATTTCGCACCTTTCTTCTCTTTCTCCTGATCTAAGATTCTCTCGAAATGAGACTTCGGAATCTCCATAACAACGTCGGAGAACATCTGAATAAATCTTCTGTAAGAGTCGTATGCAAATCTGGCATTGCCCGTTTTTTTAGCGAAGCCTTCTACCGCCACATCATTTAAGCCCAGGTTCAGGATCGTATCCATCATACCAGGCATGGATGCACGCGCACCGGAACGTACAGAAACCAGTAACGGATCTTCCGTATCACCGAATTTCTTACCCTGATGCTCTTCCAGCCATGCAAGTGACTCAAAGATCTGATTCTGAATCTCATCTGTAATTTTCTTGCCGCTGTTATAGTATTCCGTACAAGCTTCTGTCGTTACAGTGAAACCCTGCGGGATCGGCAGACCGAGATTTGTCATCTCAGCTAAGTTGGCACCTTTTCCACCAAGAAGGTTTCTCATGTCGGCATTACCTTCTTTGAATAAATAAACCCATTTTGCCATTTTCTTAATTCCTCCTAAAATATTGTATATTTGTATAGAACTAAAAGTCCTATATTGGCAGTATTATGCACCTGTCTAATAAGCGCACATATTTATTGTAACATAATAATTTCAGAATTCAATAACTTTTTTCGGACAGGCCTAAAATTTGCGTTTGGGGACATGTCCATTTCGGTTTGGGACATGTACATTCCGGTTTGGGACATGTCCATTTCAGTTTGGGACATGTCTATTTCGTTGCCTTTTCACTATTTATTATCTTTCAGGCGATTTCTTTCATTTAATCCTAAGAATCCAATCTCCAATATGAATCATTCCCGGCAATCTTGTTTCGTAACCGTATTCTAGATGTTTCATTCTTTGTGATTTAGTTCGTTTCGCTAAATACAATCATTTTCATCAAGGAGTCCGCTTTGTCCTTCGAGATTCCTAATGTTTCGATCAGTCTCTCCCTCAGAACTTTTTTGAGTTTACTATTCAGCCAAATATTCTCTTCAGAAGGTATCTTCTCTTCCTCCGTCACATGCCGCAACAACATACGGGCCACCTCTGTCTGCTGCCGGAACAGATCCTCCTGCGTATCCAAAAAGCTATTCAAGCTATTGCCTTGATGAAACTCTCTAAATGCTTTCTCTGATCCAAAATGCTGTCTATATAATTGTATCGCTTTGGGATGTAAAATGTAAGACTTTTGATTCAGATATTCTTGAAAACTGCTGTAGATATATTGATGTGGGATATCAGTCAGACCGGCTTTGCAGGGATTATTATGGATATAACGCAGACAATTCCAGAAATAGCTTTCCTCTTCGACGCACTCGCTTTTGTACCGGTTATCAAAAACATGCCCGGATCTGTCCTTTGTTTTATTGTAATAAATCGCATAAGCACCGACTGCGAGGTGAAAAAATTTCGAAAGATCCTCCATTGGACACTGCATCAGCATGTGGAAATGATTGTTCATAATACAGTAGCTGTAGATCACTACTTCCAGACTACTTTTTTTAGCATAAAATAAGTGCCTTAACACTTTTTTGTCAGATTCTTGTGCAAATACCGCTTCTTTGTTTACTCCCCGCATCATCACATGATAGATTCCTGTTCTACTGACAGGCCGCGCGGTTCGAGCCATACGTATCATCTCCTTTTTTAGACAGAGCGGTAAAATTATGAGGCTCTGTATATTAGCCGGGAGAAATAAGAGTATTCACTGATCGTTTAAATATTGGATTTTTCAACTATGGATTTATGAATAGAAGAAATAGAATGTCGGGAATATCTCAAACCGTCTTCCGCCGGCTCGTTCCAAATCACAGTCTTAACAACATATGAAATAATTGTGTGTAGATGGAACGAGCGCTATCAGCGGATCAAAGACAATTAGACCAGACCGCTTGAACTTGACCATTTGGACATGTCCCAAACCGAAATGGACATGTCCCAAACTGGAATGGACATGTCCCTTTTTGTCCCTTTTGTTTAGAATCTGAGTTTATCTTCAAAGTATTGTTTCAGGTCTTCGATTCGGATGCGCTCCTGAGCCATGGTATCACGATCCCGGACTGTTACTGCGCCGTCGGTCTCGGAATCGAAATCGTAGGTGATACAGAATGGAGTGCCGATCTCATCCTGGCGGCGGTAGCGTTTGCCGATGTTTCCGCGGTCATCGTATTCGCAGTTATAGTATTTGCTCAGTTCCTGGTAGATCTTTTCCGCGCCTTCGCCCAGCTTCTTGGACAGAGGGAGTACGCCGATCTTAACCGGAGCCAGGGCCGGGTGGAAATGCAGGACGGTACGCATATCTCCGCCTTCCAGCTCCTCTTCATCGTAGGCTCCGCACAGGAAAGCCAGAACCACACGGTCGGCACCCAGGGAGGGCTCGATGACATAGGGAACATATTTTGTTTTCTTTTCATCGTCAAAGTAAGACATATCTTCGCCGGAGGTATTCTGGTGCTGGGTTAAGTCGTAGTCGGTACGGTCTGCGATTCCCCACAGTTCGCCCCAGCCAAAGGGGAATAAGAACTCGATATCGGTGGTCGCCTTGCTGTAGAAGGACAACTCCTCCTTGTCGTGATCCCGCACCCTCATCTCTTCTTCTTTCATACCCAGGGCTTTTAACCAGTCGATGCAGAACTGTTTCCAGTAGGCGAACCATTCCAGATCCGTATCCGGTTCACAGAAAAATTCCAGCTCCATCTGTTCGAATTCCCTGGTCCGGAAAGTAAAGTTTCCGGGCGTGATCTCATTACGGAAGGATTTTCCGATCTGGCCGATACCAAACGGGATCTTCTTCCGGGAAGTTCTCTGTACATTCTTAAAGTTTACGAATATACCCTGTGCAGTCTCGGGACGCAGGTAAACCGTATTCTTGGCATCCTCTGTGACACCCTGGAAAGTCTTGAACATCAGGTTAAACTGGCGGATATCCGTAAAATTATGCTTTCCGCAGCTGGGGCAGGCTATGTTGTGCTCCTCGATGTATTCCTTCATCTGTGTCTGGGACCAGGCGTCCACGGAACCCTCGATCTCAATGCCGTTCTCCTGATTGTAATCCTCGATAATCTTATCCGCACGGAAACGCTCATGGCACTCTTTACAATCCATCAGCGGGTCAGAGAAGCCTCCCAGATGTCCGGATGCCACCCAGGTCTGGGGATTCATCAGAATCGCACAGTCCACCCCTACATTATAGGGATTTTCCTGGATAAATTTCTGCCACCAGGCTTTTTTCACATTATTCTTTAACTCTACACCCAGATTTCCATAATCCCAGGTGTTCGCCAGGCCTCCGTAAATCTCCGATCCCGGATATACAAATCCTCTCGCTTTTGCCAGGGCTACGATTTTTTCCATTGTCTTTTCCATTTCTGCACTATCTCCTCTTATTTATAAATAATAAAAGCTAACTCTTTTGTATCTTTATTCTCATCCGTTTCATCTACTACAACTCTTGCCGTAGTTTTATCAACCAGTTCCATATTCTCACTGATATAGAGTATTTTGGACGTCACTTTTACATCGGTCTTTTCCGATACGACAGCCGCATGGTATCCTTTTTCCTCGGCCTCGCTCTGTACTTCCGCCATGGACACGCTGCTGTTGTCCTTCACCTTAATCATCGTATCCGGTAAATCATATTCCTCGATCCCGGGATACAGACCCGCAAAAAAATCCACTCCGTTAAACTTCCCATAGCAGTCTGCGTCCACATAATCGATCAGAACCCTCACGATTCCGTCCTTGACCTCGTAACTTTGCAGGGTCACACATTCTCTGCCGCTTTCCGTATTGTAATCGGTTATCTCCTGTTTCAGCATATCCTGCAGTTCCTCTGCGTCGTAGTATTGTTTTGTAAAATCCTCCACAATCACTCCGGTAATCTGACCCTTCTTCTGTATGTAAACAGTGTCCTCATTAAGGTCCGATAATTTCGCAGAGCATCCGGCAGTAAAGACACAGGTCATCAGGATGGCCAGTGCCAAACACCATTTTCTCATGTCAATTCCTCCTAGTAATCGTCTTTAAAATAGAGCTTCTTTTATGAAACCCTTCGCCCGCGGCGGACCGCGCAGCAATAACTCCCGTCTATTATACCCTCTATCCCCTCTAATTTCAACAAATAATTATTCCCATCATTCCTCACGTCATTCCTGTCTGTTTCATGGGGATGGGCGGCTTACTTGTTTTATGAGACGGGAGGAGATGGGATGGGCGGGGGCTTGGGGGCAAAGCTGCAAATCTCGCGGGGGCAAATCGCTTCGGCTGTGCCTAAGAACGGGTAACTCCGAAGAGGACGAAACCTCTTATTAGCAGGACCCGGGGCAAACTCGCCAAAAAGCGGCTCAAACAGTGCCCCGGGTCCTGCGAGGTTTCGCCCTCTTCTGCGTAACCCGTTCTAAGGCACGGCCTCAAGCGATTTGCCCCCGCGAGATTTGCAGCTTTGCCCCCAAGCCCCCGCCCATCCCATCTCCTCCCTGCGTTAAAGCAGACTGGGTTCCATGGTCTGATGTCTTTTCTTTGGTATACATTATTGAGCAGCAAATGTTGCGAATAGGCCTGAAGGGCATGTATTAGTGGGTATTGTTAAGTATGCATTATGGAGCAGCGAATGCTGCGAATACACTAGGAGGGCATGTATACATGGGTTACTGTTAAGTATAAGGACAGGAGCGGTCAGCCTTTTTGCTGATCCGCTCCTGCCTTTGCTGCCTTATTGTTGGTTAAAATATAGCCGATATGGAATTTTAGGAATCTGTTTTTGGGGGAGGGCTGTAGGTGGTGCACTGTTCCAGGATTTTGAGGGATTTGAAGGTTCGGTCTATATAGAGGGACAGGTATCGCTTCATCATTTTTGCCAGCTCGTTTAACACCTGGTCGGATACGGTGAAGGTGTATAGCTTTTCAACCGGGGAGGACTGGATGAACTGGATCGTGTATCTGGCCGCCTCGCTTAGGGTAAGGTCTTCACGGATTCCGGGGAATTCTCCGTTTACGACCATGGCTTTGATTTCGAATATGTACCGGACCAGGCGGTTGGGAATGTGTCCGTTCAGGAGCGCGCGAAGGGACTGATATAGTAGTTTTAACATCAGCACCTCATCGTTGTTTTCCCGTGTATAATAATCTGCGAATTCCATAAAATAGAACCCATAGCAGGCTCCCTCCAGATCCTGGGAGAGTTCGATGAAATAATTGGTGATCTGCGCTTGTGTGAGCGTATATGCGGTTCTTCCCTCGAAGAATGTAAACATGCCAAAAGAAAAAGGATTGGTCGCTGCCAGCAGGACGCTGTTCTGCCGCCTGGCGCCTCTTGCAAATGCAGTAATCTTTCCTCTTTCTTTTGTAAGTATCACTACCCGTTTGTCAAATTCCCCCATAGGGAACGCTGACAGTACCATACCTGTCATAGTTATTGGCTGTCTCATAACTGCCGTCACCTGCCCGGCTTCCTGCCGTATTTGTCGCTGCTATATCTGCCGCCGCTGTGTTTACTGCGGCCGTATTTGCCGTATTCTGCGGGAGCTCTATTGCTTTATACCGCAGATAATCATAGATACTTCCCGTATTTTTGAACCGATTCCAGCCTTCCTCGCAACGCATATCGAATCCCCCTTTTGTATATGGTAAGTTCCTGTATACTTTTAGATTCTCCGAAATGCGCCAGGATATACTGAATAAAACTACCAGTTATTTTTTATAAAATACCCTTGACATTCGTCGCAATGGGTGTGTATGTTCAGATTTCTTTTTTGTCATATCCGAAATTTTTGATCAGGAAATCGCTGTCCCGCCAGTCTTTTTTGACCTTTACCCAGAGCTGCAGATTTACTTTCTTTTCCAACAGCTTTTCGATCTCATAGCGGGCGGCGCTTCCGATCTTTTTTAGCATCGCGCCGCTTTTTCCGATTATGATTCCTTTGTGGGAATCCCGCTCGCAGATGATGGTTGCCTCGATGTCAACCAGATTTTGGCCCCGGTCTTTCATCTTTTCTATGGACACCGCGATTCCATGGGGGATCTCTTCGTCCAGACTGTTCAGGGCTTTTTCCCGGATCAGCTCTGCCACGATCTGACGCATGGGCTGATCCGTGATGGTGTCTTCATCAAAGAACTGGGGGCCATATGGCAGGTATTGGTAGATCACATCGATGATCGTATCGGTGTTATCTCCTTTTAACGCGCTGGCCGGGACGATTTCCGCGAAATCTAAAAGCTTCCGGTACGCTTCTATGGCTTTTAATATCTCTTCTTTTTTTACCGCGTCGGTCTTATTGATCACCAGAATGACCGGCACCCGCGCACCGGCCAGCTGGCGGGCGATGTGCTGCTCTCCCGCGCCGATAAATGTGGTGGGTTCTACCAGCCATAGGATCACGTCCACCTCGTCGAAGGTACGCTCCGCTACCCGGACCATGTATTCTCCCAGCTTATTCTTGGCTTTGTGGATGCCCGGCGTGTCTACGAATACGATCTGTCCCTTCTCACTGGTATATACCGTCTGGATTCTGTTCCTGGTGGTCTGGGGCTTCTTCGATGTGATTGCGATCTTCTGACCGATCAGCCGGTTCATTAATGTTGATTTTCCTACATTGGGCCGCCCGATCAGCGTTACAAACCCGGATTTATAATTTTGATTCTCCATCTTTTTCCTTCTCTTTATCTGTTTTGTCTGGGATAACCGTCTCCGAAGTTACATCAGGTTCTTGCTTCTGCGGCGGAATCTGATGCGGTTCTTGGGACTCACCCGCTTTCTTTGGCGGTACCTGCTGCAGCTCCTGGGACTCTCCCTCTCTCTTTGGCGGTATCTGCTGCGGCTTCTGGGACTCTCCCGCTTTCTTTGGCGGTACCTGCTGCGGCTCCTGGGACTCTCCCGCTCTCTTTGGCGGCATCTGCTCCTTTGGCACTCCCGCACCCTGCGGCTGTGCGCCCTGCGGCGGTACCTGCTGCGGCTGTCTTCCTCCCCGCGCCTGGCTCTGCGGCGGCATAGGCTGCGGATGCTGCATGTTCTGCCTGCGGGCCTCCATTTTCTTCCGATGTCTGCGGGTTGAAATGTGCAGTACAAGCCAAACGATCAGCCCGATTACTGCCAGAAGTAAGATATAGGGCAGCGACACCACGAACCAAATGAAGAAATTCAACAGCCCCTGGCCCAGATTATAGAAATTATCCGACAGGCCGCTGCTGATCCGCTCCAGCACCGTATCCTGCTTCGTCTGGGTGATCCGCTCTACTTCCTGGATATTCATACTAACGGTACTGTAATCCACCTGGTTATCATATGTACGGAGCTGGGATTCATAAGACTCCAGCTCGTAGCGCACTTCCGACAGCCTGCTCTCTAACGCGATGATCGCATCCACGCTCTCTGCCTGGGCGAGCAGCTCCGTCAGACGCTGCTGCTCTACTTTCAGCGCGTTGATTCTGCTTTCCACATCCACATAGGATAAGGTGACGTCCTCCACGGATTCCTGCTTGTTGATCACATTTCCCATCCCGGATACCTGATCTACAAAGCCGTTCAGCTTCGCTGCCGGGACACGGGCTACCATACTGGCATATCGCCTGCCGTTTTCCTGGTTGTAACCGCTTCCCTGCACCTGCGATTGCTCCAGATAGCCGCCCAGTTCCTCGACCTTTTCCGAAATATTGACAATCATTTCATCAAAATTGCGGGTCTCCATATCCAGATATACGGTTTTGATCAGTTTTCTGCTCTCGGCCGCGTTCTCGGTTAACTCCTGCGCCTGTCCCTCCTCCGGCTCAGCCGCCGGCATCTCCGCCGCCTCTCCCACTCCCTGGGCCGGTGCGGCGGCATCATAAGCCGCGGACGACTTTGCGTCGGAAAACTCATTTTTCACCGAAGAACTGGACTTAGAACCACAGCCTGCAAGCATCATGAGACCTAACGCTACACTTACTCCAATTGCCAGACATCGCTTTTTCATACCGCATCCTCCTTTGATCAGGAGCCAGGACAGGCTCCGGGCTTCCTTCTTAGATCCGTAAGCTTGGACAGGCCCCTTGCTCTTTCCTCAGATCAAGAGACTGCGTTCCAGGCTCCGCGCTTTCAATCATACGCGGCAAGACCGAATCAGGAAAACAAATTACATAAAGTTGCAAACATCTCCTTTTGCTCTTCCAACCGAGTTTCATTTCCGAGGACACAGATATCGCCGTCGGCCAGAATCGCTTCGATGATTCCTGAAAGCTTCCGGATACTCTCCTCCGTAGCCGTCAGCACCTGCTCCCGCTCCTTTTGTATATCCTCGTAGGTCAGATTGCTTAAATATGCCGTCATGGAACGGTTTCCCTTGGATGAGGGTGTCAGCGGACTGTCCAGATCCCCGATGGTACCGATGATATATTTTGTCATATCACGGTCGCTGACCGTAAAGTTCTTCACAAAATCCACGGTCCCCTCGAAGATCTCATTGGTTTTCTTCAGGTTCGGATCCCGGTAGGACACCAGATAACCGTCTCCCACCCGGTTAAACCCGCTCATGCATCCGTATGCGCCGCCTTTTACCCGGATGTTGATCCACAGATAGTCATAGCTCAGTATTACTTTTAATATTTTCAAAGCGCCCGTATATTCATAGCCCCTGCGCACAAAGTTTCCCGCTCTGGCTACGTATTGCACCTGCGCGGAAGTCTTGAAGCCTTCGTTTAATGTGTTCACCCGGAACTGCTGGCTGCATTTTTCCGCCGGGTCCTGATATAAGAAAGCGCTCAGCTTACCGATCTCTTCCTCAAGTCCTGGCAGCCCTTCTCTCTCCGCCGTATAATCTACCAGCAGATTCTCAGGACGGAAGATCAGGTGCATCAGCTGACGCAATTTTTCTTTCAGGCCGTCTTTTTGCGCTTCAAAGTCGCTTTCGATACTCTCCACCAGGCGGTAGAGCCCGATCCCGCCCACACAGTCGTTAAAATAAGCCGACGGGGAGAAATAGGACATGGCCCGGATGGCCGCCGTCGAATGCCCGTTGCCGGTCAGGCCCATCTGCAGCCTGGATTTGACCTGTGCGATAATTTCATACAGGCGTTTGTCATCCGACAGATCTGTGGCAAACAGGATTTCCCGTATCATGGTAAATGCAAAATCCAGCTTTTCATACAGCACCTTGGCTTTCACCTGCAGCGTGCCCTTGTATTGATCCGGATCTTTTACATCCGCGTAAGGGTTCAGCGCCGTATAAATACCGCCGGAATGGATGTTGATCACATTAAACAGTTCCGCGTAGCTGTAATTTTCCGTATCCATATAACCCAATACGGATTTTAACAGCCCCAGATAGGGAAGCAGCTCATCCGGCACGTGACAAGTGTCAAATACCAGATTGATATAGGCGATCCCGTTGGTAAAGAGTTCATGATACAAAACCGGCATACCCGAAAGGGTCTGCTCCTCGTTGCATAAGGGCAGCGCTTTCCTGCCGATATCCTCTCTGCGCAGCATGGGAATCTTCTCCAGATCCTCCGCAGGAGTCTCCTCGCTTTGGTATTCCTCCAGGTGGATCGTATCCTGAACCATCTGCTGTAATCTGGCTTCATCCAGGGATTGTCTGTATGTTTCCAGCTGATCGGCTGTTTTCTGATCCATCTGCGCGGTCAGTCCCTGCCGGGGAACGATCATGACGACAGAGGCATGGGTATTTTCAATCAGATATTTCTGGATCAGCTGTTCATAGTATCCTCTGCCCACCTGCTCCTTTAAAAAGCGGAACGTATCCAGCGCTTCCAGATGCATAAACGGCTGATTTTCATCGTACAGCCAGCTGTCGAAGGCCTGCAGCCCGTACATCAGGCCTTTTGGATAATTGCCGAAGTCTGCCTCCCGGAAACGGAATTCGTAATAATTGATTCCGGCCAGCAGCGCCTGCTTATCCATCCCCTTTTCCACGATGGCTGAGAGGGTATCCCGGATTGTTTTAAGGAACTCTTCCTTTTGCTCCGGGTTGGCGTTTTTCGAGATTATGCTGAAGGTCGGCTGATAGACCCCTTCGTCATAGGAGCCCATCACGTCTTTGCCGATACCCGCATCGATCAGCGCCTGCTTAAGCGGCGCTCCCGGAGCAGCTAAGAGGGCGTACTCCAACACTTGAAATGCCAAATACAGCTCCTTATTCAGGCTGGTATCCACTACCGTGCTATAGGAAAGATAGGTCTGGTCCTTGGTGGACTCGGCCTCCGTGATCGAATACTCCCTGGTGACTTCCACCGGTTTGTCAAACGGCTTCTGATACCGGATCGCGGAGTCCACCGGGACCGCGTCAAACGCGCTTAAATATTCCCGGTCCAGCCAGTTAAGCTTCTCCGCTACATCCATATCACCGTACAGATACAGGAAACTGTTGGAGGGATGATAATATTTTTTATGAAAATTCAAAAACTGCTCATAGGTCAGATCCGGGATGCATTCCGGATCTCCGCCGGACTCGTTGGCGTAGGATGTATCCGGGAACAGGGAACGGAGCACTTCCCGGTCCAGTACATCTTCCGGTGAGGAAAACGCCCCTTTCATCTCATTATAGACAACCCCGTTGACTTTCAGCGGCCCTTCGGTGCTCTCCAGCTCGTAATGCCAGCCTTCCTGCCGGAATATCTCTTCTTTCTTATATATATTGGGATAGAAAACCGCGTCCATGTACACATGCATCAGATTCTGAAAATCTTTGTCATTGCAGCTGGCCACGGGGTACACGGTCTTATCCGGGTAGGTCATGGCATTCAAAAATGTATTCAGGGATCCCTTCACCAATTCCACAAACGGGTCCTTGGCCGGAAAATTTCTGGAACCGCACAGTACGGAGTGCTCCAAAATATGGGGCAGGCCGGTGCTGTCTTCCGGGGGCGTCCTGAATCCGATACTGAACACCTTATTTTCATCATCGTTTGATAGAATCAGCAGCTTTGCTCCGCTTTTTTTATGCTTCAGCAGAAAGCCTCTGGACTTCAGATCCTTTACCTCCCGGTCCTCTAAGATATCATAGGCTTTTACATCCTGAATTGTCATTTATTTCCATCCCTTCATGCTTTTTTTATCCATCCGGACATTGAAAAGACAAGTCCTTCGGGCGGGCGTACGGCACTGCCGCGCGTTCCTATATAGTTTAGCCATATTGTTTTCCGGCTATGCCACAAAATTTTTGATAAATGTCTTTCTATGTATGGCACACGGTCCGATCTTTTCCAAGGCTTCCCTGTGTACCTGCGTTCCGTATCCCTTATTATCCTTGAAATGATAGTAAGGAAACAGCTTGTCATATTCCACCATCAGCCGGTCCCTTGTCACCTTGGCTATGATGCTGGCCGCCGCTATGGATATGCTTTTAGCGTCTCCTTTGATGATCGGGACCTGCTCAATATCAATCCCCGGTATGGTAACCGCATCATTTAACAGCAGATCCGGGCGCACCTTCAGATTTTTTACCGCCATGCGCATGGCCTCATAGGTCGCCTGTAATATATTGATCTTATCGATTCTCTCGTGGCTTGCAAATCCCACTTCCACCGCGACCGCCTGATCCATGATCTCGTCAAAGAGAAGCTCCCGCTTCTTTTCACTTAATTTTTTGGAGTCATTCACATACAAAATCCGGCAGTCCTTCGGTAATATAACCGCTGCCGCCACTACCGGCCCGGCTAAGGGGCCGCGGCCCACCTCATCGATTCCGCAGATATAGCCTCTGTCCGCGTACTGTTTTTCATAGACGCACATTTCTTCCAGCCGCGCCATTTCTTTTTCCAGTTTTTCCTCTTTTTTTCTCTGTCGTTCTTCGCTATTCATTTTCTACCGCCTCTATTGGTGTCTGATAAATTCTATTTTATTCAGTGGCCAGATTCTAAGCCAGGCCTTGCCGATAATCGTATCTCTTTTCACGTTTCCCACCTGAGGGTCCCTGCTGTCCGCACTGGCATTCCTGTTGTCCCCCAGGACAAAATACTCATCTGAGCCTAGCAGGATCTCTTCCGCGGCCAGTCCGGGAGACTTAATCACTTCGCTGCCGTAGGATTCCTGAAGCTCTTCCCCGTTGATGAAGATCGTTCCTTCCCCGTCGATCCGGACACTCTCCCCGGGAAGACCGATCACCCTTTTTATATAATGGGTGTTTTCCTCATGCTGATAGGGAAACACGATCACGTCAAACCGCTCCGGCTCGTGGAACCGGTAGGAAATCTTATCCACAATGATGTTATCTCCGTTGTATAACGTATGCTCCATGGACGAGCCGATGACTTCCGTGCGCTGCCCCACAAAGTGAACCAGCAGAAACGCGATTCCCACCAGGACCGCCAGATACAGTATCCAGCTGATCAGGCTCTTAACCACGCTTCTTCCCCTGGTATTCTTATTCTTCTTATGGGTTTTCTTTCTGGATGGGGACTCCGATACCAGCCATTCCTCATCGACATTATTATAGGAACGTTTTTTCTCTTTTGCTTTCTTTTCTGCCGGTCCGGCGCTATTGCGCACGTTAGTGGAACCGGACCTGGACGGGGGCGGATTCGAGCGCTCCGACCGTGAGCCGACAGCTTCCTCCGTTGGTTCCGTCACTGGGTCAAAGCCTGATCTTAACGGCGGTTTCGCTGCCGGTAAAGGGACGTCGGCTGCATCCGGCCGCTGCCGGATATCCAGTTCTTCATCTCTTTGCCTTTTGCCCGTATGCTTACCGGATTTTTGTTTGAAATGTCTTCCCTGCTGAGCCATCCTTTTCTCCTCTTACTGATAAGTGGCTAAAACCATCTTTGCTGTTGCCTTGTATTCTAATATTGTTTTCTATTCTTGCCTGGGATCTGATGTCTCTGACTTTTCGCCAACTTCATCACTGTCCGGGAACTCCAGGGTAATCCGTCCCAGGCGGCCGCTTCTATAATCATCCAGCAAAATACCGGCAGCCTTGGTAATATCAAACTGGCTTCCCTTTACGAGACATCCCCGGACTTTGGCCACGCTCTCCAATACAGCGACCGGGTCCGTGCCGGCTGCTAACTCATCTGCCAGCTGGTATCTCTTTTCCAGCGCTTCCGGATACCAGTGCAGCAGAAAACGGATCAAGGACAAGGCTAATTCCTCCGTGTTCAGGATTTCATCCTTAATGGAACCGATCATAGCCAGCTTCATTCCCACCTGCTGGTCTTCGAATTTTGGCCACAGGATTCCGGGCGTATCCAATAGTTCCAGCTGTTTGTTCAGCTTGATCCACTGGGCCCCCTTCGTCACCCCCGGTTTATTTCCGGTCTTTGTGCAGGCTTTCCCCGCGAAGCTGTTGATAAACGTGGATTTGCCCACATTCGGGATGCCGACCACCATCGCACGCACCGGTCTGTTTAAGATACCTCTTCTGCGGTCCCGCTCGATCTTTTCCCGGCAGGCCTCCTGAACCACAGGCTGGATCTGTTTCAGGCCGGCCCCGCTTTTTGCGTTCACCTTCACCACAAAACAGCCCCGGGCCTTAAAATATTCCATCCAGGCATCGTTCACGCGTTCATCCGCCAGATCCGCTTTATTTAAAAGAATCAGCCGGGCCTTATTCTTTCCCAGTTCGTCGATATCCGGGTTCCGGCTGCTTAAGGGCACCCGCGCATCCAGCAGCTCGATGATCAAATCGATCAGCTTTATATTTTCCTGCATCATCCGTTTGGCTTTCGTCATATGCCCCGGATACCATTGCACATTCATCTGTTATACCTCTCATTCTACACTATTTATTTCAGATAGCCAAATCGTTCTTTCGGCGACAGGACAAACCAGGCTTTCCCCAGCATATGCTTCTTCAGCACGTCACCTACATCGGCGGACCGGCTGTCCTCACTGTTATTGCGGTTATCGCCCAGCACGAAATATTCGTCTTCCCCCAGCTCCACCGGCGATGCGGCCACTCCGGCTTCCAGGACCGGTTCCGTCTCAAGCTCTTCCTCCAGGACTTCTCCGTCTATATAGATCTTTCCGTCCCTGATCTCCACGGTTTCCCCGGGAAGGCCTATCACTCTTTTTATATAATAATGGGTGTTTTCATTTCCATGAGGTTTGAATACTACCACGTCTCCCCGGCTGGGTCCGGTAATCGAATAATTCAGCTTATTCACCAATACCGTGTCCCCATTTTCCAGAGTCGGAGACATGGATTCCCCCACATTCACCACTTTTTCTCCAAAGAAATAAACGAGCACAAACGCCAGGAACAATACCACGGCGATTTCAAATATCCACTCCAGAATCTTTTTCACAAGATTCATATTCAGCTTCTTTTCCTTTTGTACAAAGGTCAAGCCCCGTCTGGCCATATGCCTACCCGCCTTCCTGCTTCATTATAAAAGAACCTTTCGATTGAATCAAAAAAGGGGACAATATACGTAAGTACTTGTCCCCATTTCGGCTTCTTATTTTACCAGCTCTTTTACTTTCGCTCTCTTACCAACACGGCCTCTTAAGTAGTTCAGTTTCGCACGTCTTACTTTACCACGTCTGACAACTTCCACTTTTTCCACGTTAGGAGAATGCAGCGGCCAGGTTTTTTCTACGCCGATTCCGTTGGAATTCTTTCTTACCGTAAATGTTTCCCGGATTCCTCCGTTCTGTCTCTTCATTACGATTCCTTCGAACACCTGGATTCTTTCGCGATTACCCTCTTTGATTTTTCCGTATACTTTCACGGTATCGCCTACGTGAAATACGGGAAGCTCTGCTTTCGCCTGCTCAGCTTCGAGTCCTTTAATAATTTCGTTCATGTTGTGAACCTCCTTGATATTCGGATGTTCTTAATACCCTTTGGTAACAGAGGACCATCTCTTTCTTCTCACAGCAATTAACTTTACCATATTTCCATGAATCTGTAAAGAGGTTTTTGCTGTTTTTAAAGGCGTTATCCGATCCCGTAATAATCCAAAACAATCTGCCGTTCGGAAAAAGGATATTTCACGCCGCGGATGTCCTGGTATTCTTCGTGTCCTTTTCCGATCAGCACGATCATGTCGTCGGGCTTCGCATGTTCGATGCAGTAGCGGATCGCCTCGGCGCGGTCATCGATTTCCAGGTAGGGGCCGTTGTATTTGGCCAGGCCCTTCTGGATATCTTTGTTGATGTCGGCCACTTCCTCGTAGCGGGGATTGTCGGTCGTAAGCACCGTAAGGTCGGCGTATTTGGCGGACATCTCGCCCATATCGTACCGACGTTTTCTGGCGCGGTTTCCGCCGCCGCCGAAGAGGCAGATCATTCGGCCGGGTTTATATTCCGCCAGGGTAGTCAGGATATTTTCCATACTGAGGGCGTTGTGGGCATAGTCGATAATGATGGAGAAATCCCGGGGACCCGGGAGCACCTCGGCCCGGCCCCGTACGGACGCCTCTCTTAAGCCCTGTTGAATGCAGTCCATGGGGATATTCAGTCTGCAGCATACGTGAATCGCGGCGAGGGCGTTGTAGGTGCTGAATTTACCGGGCATATTTACCTCGATCCGGGCATCGGCCAGGCCGTGTATCCGGAAGGTGTTGCCCAGAAAGCCGGGGCCTTTGGTCAGTTCCCGGTCGGTGGCGTACAGATCCGATTCCCCGGTCATTCCAAAGGTCTCCACCGTGCAGGTGTGATTTTTCAGAATCTCCTGCCAGTGGGGATCATCCCTGTTGATCAGGCCGTGAACGCAGGTCTGAAACAGCAGGCTTTTACAGTAGCGGTATTCTTCAAAAGACTCATGCTCGCCGGGAGCGATGTGATCTTCGGAAAGGTTCAGGTATATGCCGTAGTCAAACTGAATTCCGGCTACCCGGTTGAGCTTTAAGCCCTGGGAAGATACCTCCATAATCACATAGGCGCAGCCGGCGTCCGCCATCTGGCAAAACAGCGACTGCAGCTCATAGGATTCGGGCGTTGTGTTTTTGGTCTTGATCTGCTTGCCGGCAATATAGGCTCCCAATGTACCGATGGTACCCACTTTGTGTCCGGCTTTTTCCAAAATGAGGCGGATCATGTTGGTTGTGGTGGTTTTACCTTTGGTTCCCGTGATTCCGATGGTGGTCATGCGGCCGGCCGGATGGCCGAACCAGGCCGCGGACATCATGGCCAGAGCGTACCGGGTATCTTCCACCTGTACGACGGTGATGCCATCAGGCACGCTTACCTGTTTTTCCACAATGATGGCCGCCGCCCCATTTTCTATGGCGGAGGGAATGAAGGTGTGGGCGTCGACCGCAGTTCCGCTGATACACAAAAAACAGCTGCCGTCTGTCACCTTTCTGGAGTCATAGATCAGATCTGTGATGTCTGACTGCAAATCTCCCTGTATGCAGGTATAATTTAGGTTTTCTAATAGTTGTATTAACTTCATTCCGGTTCCTCGCTCTGTTTTCTAATCTTCCTGTTTTCTATTCTTCCTTTTTTAGAATCTTCCTTTTTCTTATAGAAAGGGTACTTCGATCTCAGCTTCAAATACCGTATGGGAGGAGCCTGTCATAATCATGTGCCCGGTATCGGAATCCCATTTTACATGAAGCGGCCCTCCGATCTGTTCCACCGTGGCTTCCCGGTCTGTCAGGCCCAGCAAAGAGGCGGCGACCAGCGCGGTACAGCATCCGGTTCCACAGCCGATCGTCTCGCCGGTTCCCCGCTCCCATTCGCGGATCTTGATGTAGTCCCGGCGCACCACCTGCGCGAAGGTGACATTTGTCTTGTTCGGGAACAGCTCGGTATGATGCTCAATGGCTTTCCCGTAGGTTTCCACATCGAAGTCTTTTGTATTCTCCACAAAAGTGACGCAGTGGGGATTTCCCCAGGACACCGCCGTAATATAAAATTCACGGTCCAATATCCGGACCGGCTGGTTGATAAATTCCGCTGCCGGAGTGTTGACCGGTATTTTTCCGGTGTCCAGTACCGGGCGCCCGATGTCGGCGGTAATGTTTACCGCTTTCTGATTCTCCACCTGCAGTTCTATGTTCTGCAGCCCGCCGAAGGTCTCGATCTGGAACCGGGTCTTATCTGTAAAACCATGGTCATAGACATATTTGGCCACACTGCGCAGGGCGTTCCCGCACATTTCCCCCTCCGATCCGTCGGGATTGAACATCCGCATGCGGAAATCCGACACTTCGGAGGGGCAGATTAACACCATGCCGTCCGAGCCGACGGCAAAATGCCGGTCGCTGACAAACCTGGCCAGCTCCGGCAATTTTGCTAATTCCTGATGTATGGCATCGATATAGACGTAGTCGTTTCCGTATGCCTGCATTTTTGTGAATTTTATTTTTTTCATTTTCCGTTCATCGCCTGATCTAAATCTCTGATTATATCGTTTACATTTTCCAGACCAATGGAAATACGCAGGAATTTATCATTGATCCCCAGCGCTTCCTTTCTGTCCATCGGAACGTCCTCGTGAGTCTGTCTGGTGGGGTAGGTGATCAGTGTCTCCGTTCCGCCGAGGCTCTCCGCAAACATGATCATGTCAACTCTCTCCAGAATCCGTTCCACCGTCTCAAAGGAATCCATCTCGAAGGAGATCATTCCGCCAAAGCCGCTGGTCTGCTTTAACGTCACTTCATAATCCTTGTGATCCGGGAAGCCCACATAGTAGACTTTTTTAACTTTCGGCTGGGTCCGCAGCCATTCGGCTACCACCTTAGCATTTTCATTATGCCGGTCCATGCGGATCGGCAGGGTCTTAAGCCCCCGGATCAGCAGCCAGGAGTCAAGAGCGGCCAGGCCGTTCCCGTGGGATTTTAACTGAATTTTCATATGGGCGGCGATCTCTTCGTTGTTGGTGACAGCGATACCGGATATGGTGTCGTTGTGGCCGCCGATGTATTTGGTCGCGCTGTGAACCACCACGTCGGCTCCCAAGGTCAGCGGACGCTGGAAATAAGGGGTCAGGAACGTATTGTCCACGACCGTAATCGCGCCGATGGATTTTGCCAGGTCGGATAACACCCGGATATCAGCCACCTTCATCATGGGGTTCGTGGGGGTCTCTATGAAAAACATTTTTGTTTTATCGGTAATCGCGGCTTTCACCTGATCTAACTCCGACATATCCACATACGTATAATCCACTCCGTATTTGTGGAATATGGTATCCACGATACGGAAGGTTCCGCCGTAGATGTCATCCGAAAGAATGAGATGATCCCCGGGATTCAGCCAGGTAAACAGCGCCATATTCGCGGCCTGTCCGCTGGAAAAAGCGAAGGCCTCCGTCCCTTCCTCCAGGATCGCCATAGTACGCTCCAATTCCTGTCTGGTCGGATTCTGAAGCCGGCTGTAATCATAGCCGGTAGATTGTCCCAGTGCTTTATGCCGAAAGGTTGCCGTTTGAAAAATAGGGAAGCTGACTGCGCCTGTCATCGGATCATTGCCAAGAGCTCCGTGGATTGCCCTGGATTCAAAGGCCAGATCTTTTTTCAGGCTGTAATCGTTGTAATTGCTAAAATTTTTCATAAGTCCATACCTCGTTTTTCTTTTAGGATTCTACAGCCAGTGCGTTGCTTCTGACTAAGACTTTAGTTTTAAAACCGGTCCTGGGCATGCATATTTTGCTGTGGATCTCTATTGGATCTCTTCTATTTTCATAGCTTCATACTCTGCTTCGGACATCTTCCATTATACGGTTTTAAAAATAGGCTGTCAACGGATTTCACCCGGCGTCTGTTTCACTCGGCGTCCGTATCCTGCTCCCTCATCCATTTATCAACAAGAACCCGTTCCTGTTTCGTCAGGTTTGCATTTTCCAGCAAATCCGGGCGTCTTAACATGGTCCGGATCAGAGACTGTTCTCTGCGCCATTTTTCTATATTGGCATGATGTCCCGACATCAGCACCTCCGGCACCTTTTTCCCCCGCCACTCTTCCGGGCGGCTGTATTGAGGGTATTCCAGCAAGTTGTCGTGAAAAGATTCGATTTCCGCGGAGGCATCGTTGTTCAGCACTCCGGGCACCAGACGGGAGATAGCGTCGATCATCACCATCGCCGGCAGTTCGCCGCCGGTCAGCACATAGTCCCCGATCGACACATGGTCCGTCACGATCTCCTCCAATACCCGCTCGTCGATTCCCTCATAATGGCCGCACAGAAAGATCAGATCCTCCTCCTTCGAAAGCTCCTCCGCCATTTCCTGCCGGAACACCCGGCCCTGGGGAGTCATGTAAAGCACTCTGGGCGTTTTCCCGATTTTTTCACGGACCGCCTCATAAGCCCGGAATACAGGCTCTGCGTACATTACCATACCCGCGCCGCCCCCGTAGGGGTAGTCATCCACTTTGCAATGCTTATTATCCGAATAGTCCCGGATATTCACCGCCTCCACCGAGATATGCCCGGCTTCGATGGCCCGGCCCGTGATGCTGGTTCCGATTCCCTGCATAATCATCTCAGGGAACAATGTCAGTATATGAAAATTCATTGGTTTTCCTCCTGCTTAAATACCGAAAAGACCGAAAAGGGACATGTCCATTCCGGTTTGGGACATGTCCATTCCGGTTTGGGACATGTCCATTCCGGTTTGGGACATGTCCGTTTCAGAATAGACATGTCCCAAACTGATTTGGACATGTCCCAAATCGTTTAGTTAGCTCAGCGTAAGCCGGGCATGAGATGCACCAGCAGCTTCCGGCCTTCCATATCGACATCGAGGATGCATTCTTTGATCGCCGGAAGAAGAAGCTCCTTGTGATCCGGTGTGCCGATCACATAGACGTCATTGGCTCCGGTTTCCAGCACATCAACCAGGGTGCCTAACTCCTCCCCTTCATCCGTGATGGCCAGAAGTCCGATCAGGTCCGCCACGAAATATTCATCCCGGGCCAGTGTAACGGCCTGCTCCCGGGCTACCATAAGCGGTTTTCCTTTATATTTCTCGATGTCATTTATGTGATCAATGCCCTTAAACTTGAGAATGACAAACTGCTTAAAAAATTTCACTCCTTCAATCTCAAGGGAACGTTGTTCTTTTCCTGTATCCAGAATTACTTTTTTTAATTTTTTGAACCGGGAAACATCATCCGTGGTGGGATATACTTTGACTTCTCCCCGAATCCCATGGGTGGAGGATATGACTCCTACCTGCAAATATTGCTCCATATGATTTGTTCTCCTGTTTTATTCTTTGTGTTTCTGTATGGCTCTTGCCGGTATACCTATTTCCGAAACGCGCAATCCTTTGCCGTGGAATAAAAAAGAAAGGACTATCCGCAGGTCTCATAAGAGGGCGGAATGGTTCCGCTTTGTTAAACATCTTATGGAACCTGAGGACTGTCCCTTTTGGTTCTGTTTGTATGGTTAAACGATTTCAACCATTACATTCTGATCATCCCGGGATGCGGCCGCTTTGACAACGGAACGGATCGCTTTGGCGATACGGCCCTGCTTACCAATGACCTTACCCATATCTTCCTTGGCCACGTGAAGCTCAACCGTAATCCCTTTGTTGTTCTCCGTCTGTGTGACGACTACTTCGTCCGGATGATCTACCAATGCTTTGGCGATTACTTCCACCAGTTCTTTCATGGCTATTCACCTCCAGGCCAAGCTATCATTACTTTTCAATGCCTGCTAATTTGAAGATCTTGCCGACTACTTCTGTGGGCTGTGCGCCATTTGCCAGCCATTTCTTTGCCAGCTCTTCGTCAACCTTGAATACACTGGGATCCTGGTTGGGATCATAGGTTCCGATCTCTTCGATGAATTTTCCATCTCTGGGGGATCTGGAATCTGCGACGATGATTCTATAGAAAGGTTTTTTCTTAGCACCCATTCTTTTTAATCTGATTTTTACTGCCATTACTTTCACCTCCTTATCAGGTTTTCTCTATATGTTAAAAGGGAAGCCGAAACTTGCCTCTTTTACCACCCATTTTGCCGCCCATCATACCGGGAAGCTGCTTCATCATTTTCTTGCCCTGCTCAAACTGCTTTACCAGCCGGTTTACTTCACTGATGTTAACTCCGGCGCCGTCCGCGATCCGCTTCTTCCGCGACGGGTTCAGAACGCTTGGATTGGAACGCTCCTGGGGCGTCATGGACAGGATCATGGCCTCCACACGGGACATGGCCTTGTCATCCACCACTTCGTCGATGTTCTTCATCTGGGCTCCCATACCGGGAATCATGCCCAGCAGGTCTGAGAGACCGCCCATTTTCTTGATCTGCTGCATCTGTTCCAGATAGTCGTCAAATCCAAACTCCGCTTTGCGCAGCTTGCGCTCCATCTCTCTGGCTTTGTCCTCGTCGATGTCGTTTTGTACTTTCTCGATCAGCGTGAGCACATCGCCCATGCCCAGGATACGGGACGCCATACGGTCCGGATAGAACTGTTCCAGATCCGAAAGCTTTTCTCCCATACCTATATATAATATCGGCTTTCCGGTTACGGCCCGGATCGAAAGCGCCGCCCCGCCCCGGGTATCACCGTCCAGTTTCGTCAGAATCACTCCGTCAATGCCGATCTTCTCATCGAACATGGACGCCACATTCACCGCATCCTGCCCGGTCATGGCATCCACAACCAGAAGGCTCTGGTTGACCGTGACGTTCTCCTTGATCTCGATCAGCTCGTTCATCATGTCTTCGTCCACATGTAAGCGCCCGGCAGTATCCAGGATCACTACATTGTGTCCGTTTTTGGAGGCATGCTCTATTGCCGCTTTGGCGATATTGACAGGCTTGTTCTTGTCTCCCATGGAAAATACTTCCACGCCCTGTTTGTCACCGTTGATCTGCAGCTGCTGTATCGCCGCGGGCCGGTAGATATCACAGGCCACCAGCAATGGCTTACGGCCTTTGGATTTTAACTTTCCCGCGATTTTAGCCGTGGTGGTCGTTTTACCGGCTCCCTGAAGTCCCATCATCATAAGAACCGTAATCTCACCCGCCGGCTGCAGCGCGATCTCCGTGGTTTCCGCTCCCATCAGATTGACCATCTCTTCGTTGACGATCTTGATCACCATCTGTCCGGGATTCAGTCCGTTTAACACATCCTGCCCCACCGCGCGCTCCTGCACGGCTTTCATGAACTGTTTGACCACCTTGAAGCTGACATCCGCTTCCAGCAACGCCATCTTAACCTCTTTTAGCGATGCCTTGACATCCGCTTCGGTCAGCCTGCCCTTGCTGCGCAGGTTCTTGAATATATTCTGTAGTTTGTCTGATAAGCTCTCAAATGCCATGTATTATAACTCCTCCAGGATCTCACCGGATATCTGCCTCAGTCTGCCAAGCTTTTCCGGCTCTTCACAAGCTTCCATCGATTCCATAATGTGCTGCATCTCCTGAATTTGTTTTTTGATAAATAAAAACTTCTCCACCAGATGCAATTTATCTTCATAATCCTTTAATATCTTATCGCACCGCCGGACCAGATCGTGTACGCCCTGCCGGCTGATCCCCTGCTCTTCGGCAATCTCGCTCAGGGATAAATCATTCAGGACAAAATCCCCGTATATCTGTTTTTGATGCTCTGTCAGCAGTTCGCCATAAAAATCATACAAATATGCCTGCTCCAGGAATTTCTCCATTTTTATCACCTTTGTTACTATACAGGAAGTTCGCGCGGGTGTCAAGTATTTTTTCTTGACAGTTTTTCAAGCGGGCTAAGGGGCGGAGCGGACAGGCGCAGGGACGGTCTCCGGGAACGGGGGAGAAAAGCGGCTTGGGCCGAATCGCTTCGGTCATGCCTAAGAACGGGTAACTCCAAAGAGGGTAAAACCTCTGATTAGCAGGACCCGGGGCAAACTCGCCAAAAAGATGGCTCAAACAGTGCCCCGGGTCCTGCGAGGTTTTGCCCTCTTTTGCGTAACCCGTTCTAAGGCATGGCCTCAAGCGATTCGGCCCAAGCCGCTTTTCTCCCCCGTTCCCGGAGACCGTCCCTGCGCCTGCCCGCTCCTGCTTTGGTGATGGCTTAGATTCATGTGCAGAATTTTTTTTACTTGTGAGACATGATAATATTCATTTCACACTTGAGCTATTTCAGTACACAAAATATAATAGAAGGTACAGGAGTTAACTTCTGTAATACGGAGGCTTGGTCATGTATAAAATATTGATTATCGAAGATGACGAAATAATTCGAGAGGAGCTGAAACTTCTTTTATCCAACGCCGGATATTCCGTTGAGTGCATTGCAGATTTCGATGATGTTATCGGGCAAGTCAAAGCAGATGGCCCTGATTTGATTCTACTGGATGTTAATTTGCCGGGACAGGACGGTTATCGTCTATGCACAAGTATACGTAGTTTTACCGCTACGCCGATACTGTTTATTACCGGGCGCAATACGGCAATGGATGAGCTGCAGGCCCTGACTTTGGGTGGGGATGATTTTATATCGAAGCCGTATAATATCCCGGTTATGCTGGCCCGGATCAGTCTGCTTTTGAAAAAAGGAAAAGGGAACGGGCAGCCGGATTACGTCGAGTATCGGGGTGTGAAGCTCAAACCGGTAGCCGGTACGCTGCTCTTTGACTGTAAAGAGGCGGAATTGACAAAGACTGAACTGAAAATTTTATACGTTCTTTTTACGAGGCCGGGGAAAATTGTTTCCAGATTAGACCTGATCGAGTATCTGTGGGATAACGGCATCCATATGGATGACAATACCCTGAGTGTGAATATGATGCGGATACGCGGGAAGCTGCGGGAACTTGGATTGGATAATTTTATACAGACAAAAAGAGGCATGGGATATAAAATATGATAATATCTGACTATGTTGATGAGAAAAAAGGCACTTTACTTATTTGTCTTGCCGGCGGCTTGTTCTTTTCCATATTGCTGGTTTTTTTCGGTGTCGGCAGGGCAGAGCTTATTTTATTGTGGATATGCTATGCCTGTATCGTAACCGGGGCCTTGGGCTTTGATTATTGGAAGCAAAGGAAGCGGATCGGACAATTGCTTTCTGTCTTCGAATCCCTGAATCAAAAATATCTGCTGGCAGAAATCGTGGACAGGCCGGAATCCGTTTTGGAACAGGTGTATTTCCGGCTTGTGAAAGAGGCTTTTAAGTCGATGACGAATGAGGTAGCGCATGCAAAACGGGTAAATGATGAGTATCGGGATTATATCGAACAATGGATTCATGAAATCAAGGTTCCGATTACGGGTATTCAGTTGATCTGTGAAAATAATAAGTCGGATATCACGCGGAAAATTGCAGCTCAGACGGGATTAATCGAACAGGATGTAGAACGTGTTCTGTTCTATGCCCGGTTGGGAAGCGTGGAAAAGGATTATCTGATCAGAGAAATCCCGCTGAAGGACTGTGTCCTGGATGTGCTGGTCAGAAACAAGCAATTTTTGATCCAAAATGGAGTGAACGTCCATGCGGACGCTATTTATGATTCCGTATATTCAGATGATAAGTGGGTTCATTTTATTCTCAGTCAGATTCTCCTCAACAGCATCAAATATCAGGGAGAGCGCCCGCCGGTTATAGAGATCGTCTCTCAGGACAAGGGAAATTATATCGCATTATCTGTCACGGATCATGGCATTGGCATTAAACCCAGCGAGATTGGCCGCGTATTCGATAAAGGCTTTGTTGGAAGCAACGGCAGAACCGGGAATCATGCCACCGGCATCGGTTTGTATCTTTGTAAACAGCTGTGCGATAAACTCGGCATCGGCATAGAGATAGCATCTGAGCCAAACCAATATACGACCGTCACCCTTTATTTTCCGAAAAATGATTATCTGAAAATAAAACCGCTGGACTGATGACCCTCCGGACAGAACGGTTCCGCTGCCTATGATATAATCTTACAAAACTGTCAGATAAAATGAATGGACTTTTATACCATCCGGTCCCGCCTCCTTTTAAAATGTAGATATATCAAAAAAGGAGGTGTATAAGTGTGCGAAGCAGCAGAAAAGAGGTTCGCGGGAGAACCATTCCTCCCGCAAAGGGCCGTGTAAACAAGAGGTTTCTTATTGCCGCGGCCGGCTTGGCAGTTATGATTCTGGGCCTGTGTTTGATTTTTCTATTATCAAAGGCGTCGGGAATCCGGTCCGATTCCAGCGGAGTTGTCTTTATAACCGAAGGCGGAACTGTCAAAGAGGTGACCATCGACGGACACTTTCCCTTCCGGAATGTCATCCCAACACTTGAGGAAAGCACTGTGCGGGGTATAGACGGAACTGTTATAGAAGAAATCAAGACCTATACTTTGGAAGATGAATTTTCCCCGACGATGCAGGGAACTATGAAAATCTATATCGAAACGGCAGATGACATGACCAAAACCTACGTCTTAAAATTTGCCGACCGGGATATTACTATTACAGATGGAAGGGTGGTGGAACCGTAATGAACCGCAGGCAACCTTTACTCCGAGTGGAACAGATCGAAAAATATTACGGCAATCAAGGCGCCGTAACAAAAGCGCTGGATCGGGTAAGCTTTCAAGTAGAGACAGGAGAATTTATCAGTGTGATGGGCGCGTCCGGCTCCGGCAAAACCACTCTGCTTAACTGTATCTCTACCATTGACTCCGTAAGCGCGGGGCACATATATTTGGAGGAGCAAGATATCACTTCCATACCGGAAGACAATCTGGCGGCCTTCCGGCGGGATCATCTCGGCTTTGTGTTCCAAGATTTTAATCTGCTGGATAACCTGACTCTGGAAGAGAATATCGCTTTGCCTTTAACGCTTCACCGTCTGCCGCCTCACGAGATTGACAGCCGCGTTCACAAGATCGCGGATTCCTTACAGCTTGGGGATGCGCTGGGAAAATTTCCCTATCAGGTCTCCGGCGGCCAAAAACAGCGATGCGCGTTCGCGCGGGCCGTAACCGGCGGCCCCAATCTGATTATGGCCGACGAGCCTACAGGCTCACTGGATTCAAATGCAGCCCGGATCCTGCTGGAAATCATGTCGGAACGCAACAGGAAATCAAATGCAACGATCATCATGGTGACCCATGACCCGTTCAGCGCCAGTTACGCTAGCCGCATTCTGTTCCTTAAAGACGGAAAAATATTCAATGAAATCATAAAGGGTGAAAAATCTCGCAGTGTATTCTATCACGAAATACTGGATGTCCTTTCTGTGCTTGGAGGTGAGCGGCCATGTTAGGAACATTGTCTGTACGTAACGCCAAACGGCAGTTCCGGGATTATACGCTGTATCTGGTCACCCTCATATGCTCCGTCTCCTCCATGTACGCCTTCAACGCTTTCATTTTCTCTGATAGCATAAAAGCGCTGTCTGAACTGGAAATACTGCCATACATGATTACCGTTTCAACACTGCTCATCATCCTCGTTTTGGGCTGGATCGTAAATTATATGACAAACTACATGCTCAAAAGGCGCAGCAGAGAATTCAGTATATACATGGTCTCCGGCATCCCCAACCGTTCTATCAGCAGGCTTATTTTCCGGGAAAATTTAATCATCGGAGCCATCGCCTATCTGCTCAGCCTTCCGGCCGGCATCCTGCTGTCCCAACTGCTTCAGGCGGCGTTGCTTGGCATGTTTGCGCAATCCTACTCGCTCAATTTCAGATTGTCGCTCCGGACGGCAGTTCTGACTCTGCTTTATTTTGCTGCTATTTTTTTATTTTCCCTTCTAAAAAGCAGAAAATGGGTCCGCAGGATAAAACTATACGATCTGCTCTATTATGACCGGCAAAATGAAAAACACCTGCTGGCCGGCAGGGCGTCCGCCATAACTGTCTTTTTGCTTTCCATCATCTCCGGCTGCCTGGGTCTTACCTTTATTACTGTGCAGCCGCTTGGCAGGGGATATGATTATCTGCTGGGAATGCTACTGCTGTCCCTGTTCTTATTCGGCTTTTTTCTGAGCATTCCTTCCTTTCTTGTGGCAATATCAGAAAATCGAATTGCCTGGAAGTACACCAAAGACCATCTGATCACCTTCCGGCTTTTCACTTCCAAAATACGTTCGATGAGTATTGCTATGGCGGTCCTCTCGATCCTGTTCACACTGGCGCTCACCTTTATCGGAATCGGCATCTCCGCCAGCAGTCTTGCAGCCCGGAGCGTCAGTTCAAACGTCTTTGATCTTATGATTCTCCACAACAAAGAGAGCCGGGATTTTTCCGTCTATGAGAAACTCATTGCGCCCGCAGCCCCCATCCGATCCAGCCATGCTTATAACATTTATACCAATTCGAAACAGGACTTTCTTGCCGTCCGCGGCAAAACAGTGACCGCCGTAGGCCGCCCGCGAAGCTTTATCTACGAAGAATACCAATACGACACCTATATGGCCCAGAGCGACTACACAATCTTAAGAAAAATACTGGGATACGAAAAAGCGGAACTAAACGAAAACAGCTACTATATCCATTGCGTCCCAGCCCTAAAAACCAGCTTCACCAGCTATATATCACAAAATCCAAAAATCACCCTGTCCGGCCGCACATTAACCGCCGGCGGAATCTTAACCGAACCCTTTTCCCAAAGCGAGCCCTACGGTAACGGATACGACTATATAATCATAATCCCCGACCCGATAGCCGTCCGGTTGGAAATACGATACAGCCTCTATGCCGCGATAACCGAATCTCCCCTCAACAGCATTTCCCTGCAAACCATCATCGCCGCTTCCCATGACCGGCTAATCCTCCTGGACAGAAGCACGATCCGTTCCACAAATGGTAAATACGGCACTGCGCTAGTCCATTCCACCGCAGATTACCTCACCGGAAAATGGGCGCAAAAAGAATCTCTGTCCCAAATGTACTCCTTCTTAATCTGCCTCTTTTATCTGGCGCTCATTTTAGAAATCACCGGTGCAGCCATTCTGGCAACCCAGTTGTTAAGCGACAAAGAAAAGAAACAACAGCAGGACAACATTCTCCGCCGCCTTGGCATGTCCAATAAGCAGATCACCAAACAAAACAACCGATATCTGACATTGCTTTTCATACTACCGATCCTGCCTGCCCTCGTCATAAGCACCAGTCTTATTTCGATAACCGCAGAAAAAATCCACTACACAGAGTTCCATTTACCCATCTTTACCAGCCGGCTTTGGATTTACCAATCCCTTGGATATTCACTCTTCTTGTTCACTCTGCTCTACGGCATCTATTACCTAACTGCCCGCTTCACTTACAACCGCCGCTAGACCCGAAGCGGGCTCTCTCTATTCCGCCTGCCTAATCCGCTCCACCAGAGGCTGCTGTGCCAGCATCCGCGAACCGTAAGCGTTCATTGTAAACTGTACTCCCAGCAGGGCAGCAATATATAGCAGAACCGGGATTAATGGGAATGTATATTCCATCGGGACCATCAGCGCATTTTCCATCGCGTACTGCAGGCCATAGCCCATAAGGCTTCCGACGATCACGGTAAAGGCGATGGTTACTACGGTATATATGGTGCTCTCTTGGCTCAACATTTTGCCGACCTGACGTTTGGTCATGCCGACCGACTGGAGAACGGCGATCTCCCGGCGGCGGCTGTACAGGTTCGTAAGCTCCGTATTGATCAGGTTGATGATGCCGAACAAGATGAGGAACGCGGCCAGTACATTGAGCACGATCTTCATGGGCTCCATCATCTCCCTGGCTGCATCCATATTCTCCTGTTTGGACATGACGTTCAGGTTACCGCTTTCGGCATACAGATCTGTCAACGTGTTTTCTATGGACTGCGCTTTGGATGGATCTACGGCAAATTCAATTCCGTAGGAACTGTCGGTACCGGTCATCTGCTCCAGCTGGGACACAGGCATCAGCAGCATACTGCCCATGATGGAAAGGGGGATTTCGCCGTAATCCACTTTGTTTGCCTGCTGCCATAGGATCTGGTTGTAAGTGGCAATAACCGGCATTTCCACGACGGTTTCCTGTCCCGACGGGTCACAGTAGGTCACGTGGAAGGTATCTCCGATGTGAACGGGGTGCTCTTTCAGCCTGCTGTTGCTTCCTAATTCCAGGATCACTCCCATTTGCGCGTTTAGTTCTTCATAAGTTTGAGGCCCTTCGTAATTCATCTGTTTGAGCAGGGCGAAATCCTGTTCTTCCAGGCCGTTAATGGAACCTTCTCTTTCTTCCTGAAATATATCCTGTTTGATCTCTACCAGATACCAGGGCCGGATCTGTCTGACACCATCGATGTTCATAATCTGCTCTTCCACCTCAGCCATCAGACCGCTTTTTTGCAGCTCCGTCATGTTCTTCATCCGGCTGCTCTGGCTGGTGTCCGCTCCATATCCCTGATCTACCGTCAGGCTTACCTGATATTCCCCGTTGGGGAACTGGGATAACGCCACTTGTTCCGGCTTGTAGGATACGACAAAGGTGCAGATGGTTCCCAGCAGAATTCCCGCCAGAACTAAAGAGCACATGGTCATGGCTGTCTTCTTTTTGCTCCGCTTCAGATTCAGAATACCCAGGTAGGAAGGATTCAGGCTCCGCGTCAGGTTTTTTGTACCGGTATGTTTTCCTTCATAACCGGTGTATTGGGCAGCCTCGATCGGTGAAGTTTTCGCGGCGATCCGGGCCGGTTTTCTGACGGCCAGCCTGACCCCTGCGAACCCGAACAGTACACACACGATACCGCAGAGCAGAGCCGTCTTCCATTCCCACCCCTTGGGCACCAGAATGTATCCCATCAGGCATCCAAACGCCAGGCCGAAAGGGATTCCCCTGGCTGCCAGAACCATCCCTTCCCTGGTAACCAGGCGGCGGACCTGCTTCTGTGTAGCTCCGATCGTACGCAGCTGGCCATATTCCCGCACTTTTCCCGCCACAGAAATGTAGAAGATATTCTTAATGACAATGCCCGCCGACAAAAGGATCAGAACAGCGACCGCAGCCAGCATTACGATGGTGAGGGTGCCGATTCTGGAAACCGACGCCTGGTTAAAAAAGGATTCCGCCATCTTAATCTGTTCTTCCGAAATCCCGTATTCGGCCCCGATCTGCGCCGCCTTCTCCGTGGCTTCGCTAAGCGTCATATTCGTTGCATTTTTCATATCGACTACCGCGTCCACTCGATCGGAAGGCCGGCCGGTCAGCAGGCCGATCACATTCTGAGACGCCACGATCCGATAGATGCCGCCGCCCTTGGAGGGAGCTTCGCTGATTCCGCTTAAACTATAATCCCTCGTCTGTCCGTCTCCCAGGTCAAGAGAGACGGTATCTCCTGGCGACGCTTTTATATTAAGACGTTCCAGATAGTCCCTGGGCAGCATCAGTTCCGTTCCCTCTTCGGGCAGTTCCCCCGTATATTTCAATTCATTTTTTTCCGCCATCACTGCGTCCTGGTAAAAGACTACCAGCCGGGCCGTTCCGACCTTCGCGCTTCCGGCGCTCATACTGCCGCCGGCCCACAGAATATCCGGGCGGTCTTTGATCTGTTCCAGCTGTTCTTTCGTTACTTGTTCGTAAGTTACCTGGGAGCGCTCTTCCATCCTTCTTAATTTTTCTGTCGCGCTTCCGAATCCATACAGCAAAAAGGTTAGGATCAGCGCTACGCTTAAGGCTACCGTCATACAGGTAAACAGATTCAGGTTCCTGTTTTTATGCAGATCCTTTTTGGCTATCTTATTTACGACATTCCTGTTATTGTTTTTGTCCAGACCCATGATTACCACCTGCTTTCCGCGATTTTTCCATCCTCGATACGGATCGTCTCATCCGCCATCTGGGCAATCTCTTCATTATGCGTGATTATCATCATGGTCTGATGGAACTTCTCTCCGGTAGTTTTCAACAGGCTTAACACATCCTGACTGGTACGGCTGTCCAGATTACCGGTGGGTTCATCCGCCAGCAGGATTGCCGGTTTGGCCGCCAGGGCCCGGGCGATAGCCACTCTTTGCTGCTGTCCCCCGGACAGCTGGTTCGGCATGCTGTCCAGGCGGTCCTTCAGGCCGATCAGCTGAACGATCTCCTTAATATATTCCTGATCCGGCTTGCTTCCATCCAGCTCGATAGGCAGCACAATATTTTCATACACATTCAGGATCGGCACCAGATTATAATTCTGAAACACGAATCCGATCTGACGGCGCCGGAAGATCGTAAGCTCCTCATCGCTCATGCTGGAAAGCTCCTTCCCGCCCACCGTAACGCTGCCGGAAGTAGGGGTATCCAAGCCGCCGATCATATGCAGCAGTGTGGATTTTCCACTGCCCGATGTGCCTACCACCGCCGTAAAACTGCCCTTTTCTATCTCCAGTGACACGCCGTCTAACGCCTTAACCATCTGGCTGCCGCTCCCATAATACTTTTTCAAGTCCTTCGTCTCTAATATACTCATAAGTTTCTCACCCTTTCCTTTGATAACTCCATCATAGCACCCGAAAGTTTCAAAACCCTCTCAAAGTCTCAAGGAATCCTCTCAATCTTGTAACATTCAATATATTTTTTTCTGCATTAATAAGAGGGAGGCCCCGGGCAGCCGTTTTTTTTGCTCCGGCTGTCCGGGACCTCTGTTGCAAATCGTTATACCGGCCCTTTTCCTCCTCCATTCGGTAAAAACACGGAAAACGTGGAGCCCTGCCCCGGCCTTGATTGTACGCGGATGTAGCCGCCCTGCTGGCTGATGATATGGCGGGACAGGTAGAGACCGATGCCGAGACCCTCGATTCGCCTGACCTGGCTGTCTCTGTAAAATCTTTTAAAAATGTCGTTTACCCGTTCGGGAGAGATGCCGATGCCATTATCCGTGATCTCAATCTTGCTGTACATCTCAAGCCGCTCCGCCCGGATGAAGATCCGGCCGTTTTCTTCGGTATATTTTACCGCGTTTTCCAGTATATTAAACAGCGCTTCTGCGGTCCATTTGGGATCGCAGGCAAGCGTCAGGATTTCAGGGCAGGCTATTTGGATTCGGATGTGTTTTTCATCCGCTCGGGGAGTAACGGAATCGGTTATTTCCTCCAATAAGGCGGACACCTGGGTATCCGCTTTCTGCAGATGGATCAGGCGACTTTCCAATCTGGACATTTTAATCAAGGCGTTTACTAAAAACTCAAGCTTTTTAACCTGTCCGTTCAGGACTTCCAGAAATTTCTGCTCCTGCTGTTTTGGCAATTCACTGTTGGCAATCGTATCACTGTACATCCGAATATTCGCGATAGGCGTTTTCAGCTGGTGGGAAATATCGGAGACCATTTGCTGAACCTCCTGCTTTTGGCTGAGGCTTTGGGCTACTGCGGAAGCGGTGACATCGGAAAGTTTATCCAGCTTCATTGTGATTTTTGAAGTAAGGGTTTCCCGCTCTTTGCTTCCTACTATCTTTTTGCCGTCGATCAGCCGGTCGATGCTGTCGCAGATCTGCTCCGTTATGCGGTCCATACGCCGCCGGCACAGATAATATCCCACTCCCATAATCCCGGCCAATAACAGTGAAAACAGAACCGCAAGCGTCCATATCAGGACTCTTTGAGGATTCTCACGGGTCAGATACAGGCTGGCCGTCAGATAGAGAAGGATAATGATAAGTGCCGCTGCGGCCAAAAATATCTCCCGGATGCTTTTTTGATTATTCATTTCCGCCTCCGATCTGCTCCCTGTCGCCGATCCATTGATAACCGACCCCATATACCGTCTTTATGTATGTATATTGCGCATCGGATATTTTGGATCTGAGCCTGCTCACATTGATCGTCAGGGTATGCTCGTCCACAAAGTTTCCCTCACTGTCCCACAATTTCTCCAATATTATTTCCCGGGTCAGCACCTGCCCCGGGTTTTGGAGAAAGGTTTTCAAAAGCTTATATTCCGTGGGGGTCAGCGCAAGAGGGGAATTTCCTTTTTGCACCGTCATTTCCGACAGGTTGACCCTCAGGTTGCCGCACACCAGTTCTTCGGCCGCCTTAGCTTTTCCGCAGCGGTTTAACACCGCCCGGATTCTCTGGAGCACAACTTTAATATTAAATGGTTTCGTGATATAATCATCCGCACCGGCCTCAAATCCTTTTACCATATCCTCATCCATATCCTGCGCAGTCAAAAATATGACCGGCACATCGCTGTCCCGGCGGATCTGTCCGGCAAACGCATAGCCGTTACCATCCGGCAGGTTTACATCCAGCAATATCAGGTCCCACCTCTGGCTGTGCAAAAGATCTCTGGCTGTCTTCAGATCATAAGCCGGGACCGGGATATATCCTGCCGCCTGCATATTATAGCAAAGGCCTGCATTTAACATTTCATCATCTTCTATAATTAAAATCCGCTCCATAAATTTGTTCCCTTCCGCACGCACGGTTTCTCTCGCCTGCTAAACCTTTCATGTGATCAGATAGTTTTCATATTCCTGATCGAATCTCATGATATTAAATCTTATACTTTACAGTATCCCATTCATTCATGCCCTTCGGGCGGGTTCGCAGCCTTCGCCGCTCAATAATGTATGATATAGTAATTTTTCACCGTCCTCATATTCTGAGGCAGTATCCGCTAACAATCAATAGTGTAATGCGGCAGCCTCCTTCTGTCAATGTACTTGCGTGAGCAGTCGGCGGTAATAACCTGTATAAAAATTATACACCCAAAGACATTTCCCCTGCGTACATGGGCACTTACCTATAAATGCCGCATCCTATATCCATATCATATATACATTATAATATAGAAGTAATGGCGCAGAATCCATCCCCCAATAGCCGAAAAAAAGAGCTGCCGTACTGAAAATTTAATTTCAGTACGGCAGCCCATCTTCATCCGGTTGTGCTTCTCCTGGTTGTGCTTCTTCCGTTTACGCTTTCTCCGGTCACATTACTCCCGGCAGCGTTTCTTTGCTTCCGTTTCATTCTTCCAGAACCGGAGTCCTTCTTTTTTATCGCTAAGAGCACTTGCAGCTGCTTTTTAGCCGCTTATGTGCGATGCATAAAAAATAGTCAGCGAGGCTTTTCGAGCGCTGCTATTTTATGCCCCCTACTCTTCCAGTTTAAAAGCGGCGGCGGACAGATATTCATTTTTGGCTTCGGCAAATTTCCCCTGATCGGATAATTCCGCAAAGGCCGGCTCGATCGGCATTTTTCCCAATACGCTTAGATTCAGCTCTTTCGCCGCCTCATCGATGTGGCTTTCACCAAATACCCGTATCTCTTTGCCGCAGTCCGGACATTTCAGATAGCTGTAGTTTTCCACAATGCCCAGCACCGGAATATTCATGGCGTTGGCCATATTATATGCTTTCTTTACAATCAGCTGTACCAGATCCTGCGGGCTGGTTACGATCACGATACCGTCTACCGGCAGGGACTGAAATACCGTCAGCGGAACGTCGCCGGTTCCGGGAGGCATGTCCACGAACAGGAAATCCAGGTCACCCCACATAACCTCCTGCCAGAACTGTTTTACCGTATTGGCGATAATAGGGCCGCGCCAGATCACCGGATCTTCCTCGTTGGGCATGATCAGATTCACGGACATGACTTTTACTCCGTTTTCCGCTTCCGCCGGGAAAATCCCCTCATCGGTAGCGCTTAAAGGGCCGTGCAGGCCGTACATTTTGGGAATGGAAGGACCGGTTATATCCGCGTCCAGGATACCGACTTCATATCCCTTTTCACGCATAGCATTGGCCAGTGACGCGGTTACGAGGGATTTTCCCACACCGCCTTTTCCGCTGACAACACCGATTACTTTCTTAACAACCGTAAATGGATTCGGTTCTACCTGAAAACTCTGAGGCTGCTGCTTGCTGGGACACCCCTCACAGCTTTCTCTGGAACAGCTTGCGCTGCTGCTGCATTCTTGATTCTCTGCCATACTGTTCATTCATCTCCTTAACTTTCCTTGCTTTTAACAGTATAAGCGTTCTCATATACTTTTTCAAGCACCCCCAGCGCAGAACTTTCAGAAATTTCGGAAACGGGTCCCTCCATCAGCACCTCTCCGTTCCCCATCACCAGAATCCTGCTGCATAGCTTATAGATTTCCCGGGGATTATGCGTGACCAGGATCACTTCACCATGGTAAATATCCAGGAGTTCATCGATCTGGTCCAGCAGTTTTTCCCGCAGATACGTATCCAGGGCGGAGAACGGCTCATCCAACAGCAGCACCTCCGGATCATAGGCCAAGATCCTGGCCAGCGCCACCCGCTGCTGCTGCCCGCCGGACAGCTGCGCCGGATAGCGCTCTTCCAGGCCTTCCAGATGTAAAAGCTTCATCATGTCCGCCACCCGGCCCGCGATCTCCTCTTTGGTTCCCCGGACGCCGGCGGCTATATTATTTTTTACCGTCATATGGGGAAACAGGGCATAATTCTGAAACAGGTAACCGATTCTGCGCTTCTGGGGGGAGACGCAGATCTTCTGTTCCGAATCAAACAGCAGCTGGTCATTCAGAGCGATCACCCCGCTGTCCGGATGTTCGATCCCGGCAATACATTTTAAAGTCATGCTTTTTCCGCATCCGGAAGCGCCCAGCACACCCAAAGGTTTTCCATCCGTGTGCAAGGTGACATCCATGGAAAAATTCTTAAATTTCTTTTTTACCGCCGCCGATAAACTCATATTCTTCCACCACGCTTTGCATATCGTTGACCCCGGAGGGTAAAATAATTCATCGCCAAAATTGCCACAAAGGAGATCACCACCACAATAATCACATAGGTATAAGCCCCGCTCATGTTCCCCGCCGCCACCTCTGAATAAATCTTAAGGGGCAGAGTCCTTGTCTTCCCGGCGATATTTCCCGCGATCATGGCTGTGGCCCCGAATTCTCCCAGGCCTCTCGCAAAGGAGAGCACCGCTCCGCTGGCGACGCCTGGAAGAGCTAACGGCATCCAGATACACCAGAAAACCTTCCATTCCGAATAGCCAAGCGTCCTAGCCGCCTGCAGATAAGTATCCTCCACCTGCTCCAGAGCGCCTCTGGCGGACCGGTACATCAGGGGAAAGGAGGCCGTCACCGCCGCGATTACCGTAGCGCTCCAGGAAAAAACCACTTTCACGCTGAAAAAATCCAGCAAAAACTTTCCCACTGGCCTTTGCACTCCAAATATGTACAGCAGAAAAAAGCCAAGCACCGTAGGAGGCAGCACCAACGGCAAAGTAAACAGCCCATCCATTATCATTTTCCACTTATTCGACCGCATCCGGGCCACCCACCAGGCGGCGAACAATCCCAGGAAAAACGTAAACAGGATAGATACGCACGCCGTTCTTATGGATATCAATATCGGTGACCAGTCCATTTTCTTCCTCCCACTCCGCAGCTGCGGCTTTTTCGAGCGTTACTATTTTGCGCCGCTTTGAGCAGGCTGAGAAAATCCGTATTTTTCAAACACCTTCATCGCGTCTGCTCCCTGCAAAAACTCCACAAAACGCTGCGCCGCCTCTTTATTTTTAGAAGCCTCCACGATCCCTACCGGATAGATGATCTGGGAAACGCTTCCTTCCGGGGCTTCCGCCACCACCTTCACCTTATCGGTGGAAGCCGCATCCGTAGCATACACGACTCCTCCCTGGGCGCTGCCTTCCGCAACCCAGTTCAGGACTTCGGTCACATTCGTTCCAAGGCTTGCCTTCGCATTGATCTTGTCCCAGATTCCCATGGACTCAAAAGCCTCTTTGGCATACTGTCCCGCGGGCACGCTGTCGGGATCCCCGATCGCCACAGACTCCATATCCAGCAGATCTTCGAATTTGTCCGGAGTCTCCCCGGAAGACGCGGGAATAATCATAACAATTTTATTTTCCAGAAGAGGGGCTATCGACTCTTTATCCATCAGCCCTTCTTCATCCAGCGCGTTCATCTGTTTCATCGCGGCAGAGATAAAGACATCCACATCGGCTCCCTCTTCGATCTGGGTCTGTAATTTCCCCGAGCTGTCATAGGTTCCCTGCACGGTAATATTGGGATTCGCCTCCTCAAACATAGGAATCAGTTCATCCACCATACTATTTTCCAGACTGGCTGCCGCCGCCAGCATCATCGTCACATTTTCCTGCTCCGCCGGAGCCTCCGTCTGCACAGGTGTCTCCGCCGCAGGGGCCTCACTGCCTTCCGCCACCGCATCCGTCTTACCGCCCGCTGTGTCCGCGGCCTCCCCGTCCTTCGCTGATCCGCATCCGGACACCGCCGCTGCCACCAGCGCAGCCGCCATCACCAAACCCAACCACTTTTTCTTCATCATTTATCCTCCTTTTTCACATTTATCCGGCGAACCTGATCCGTCACCGGTTTTCGTTATTCTCATTTGAAAATAACGCCCTTTTTATTCTAACTTATACTGTGAAAAAGATCAACCCATATTTCCAGATATTGGGGGGAATTTACTTGGGGCCGGGGCGGCGGGAACGAGACAATCTCTTTTTCTGCATAATATAAGAATAGCACCCGTATTTTCCGGTATTTTTTCGTTGGAGGATGGATAAGATAAGTACATAATACAAAAACACAAAAAACGAAAAGTTTTAATATTTGGATATAAAAACTCGTTTACATCAAAACTATTTTGTGATACGGTTTAATAAAAGAGGTGAATATTATGGTATTACGAGAACGCTATTTAGATAAACTGATCCAGCTCAGGGATAAACAGCTCATTAAGGTCGTGACCGGCGTACGGCGATGCGGAAAATCCACGTTGTTGCTGCAATTTCAGAATTACCTCAAAAAGCAAGGGGTGGCGCCGGAGCAGATCATCGTTTTAAATTTCGAGGATATTGTCAATGAGGAACTGCTGGACTATCATAAGCTATACGACTATGTGACAGCGCGGCTGCTGCCCGACAAAATGACCTATATTTTTTTGGATGAGATCCAGGCGGTGCCGGAATTTCAAAAGGCTGTTGATTCCCTCTTTATTAAGGACAAGGCGGATGTGTACATTACCGGTTCCAACGCATACCTGCTTTCGGGGGAACTGGCAACATTGCTGTCAGGCCGGTATGTAGAGATTCAAATGCTGCCGCTGTCCTTTGGGGAATACTTCGAGCTGGTGGGCGGCAGCAGACGGGATGCTTGGAATGCCTATTTCCAAAACGGCGGTTTTCCATACACCGCATCTATTGAAGATGCGGCGGTCCGTAAGGATTACCTGTCCGGGATCTACAACACAGTGCTGCTCAAAGACATCGTTGCCAGAAAGCGAATTAGCGATGTCGCTCTGCTGGAAAGCGTCATCAAGTTCCTTTTTGACAATGTAGGCAATGTGGTTTCATCTAAAAAAATTGCGGACAGCCTGACCTCTTATGGGAGAAAAACAACCCCGGTCACGGTGGAAAATTACATTGAAGCGCTGATGGAATCGTTCATCCTGTATAAAGCCGGGCGCTATGACGTGAAAGGAAAACAGCACTTGAAATCCCTGGAAAAATACTATCTTGTGGACATCGGGCTGCGCCGCCTGCTGCTGGGGAATAGGAACGTGGATATTGGACATCTGCTGGAGAACATCGTTTATCTGGAGCTGCTCCGGCGGGGTTATAAGGTCAGTATCGGCAAAGTGGAGAATCTGGAAATTGACTTTATCGCTGAATCCGGCGGCGACCGTATCTATTATCAGGTAGCGGCCAGCGTGCTTGACCCCGGAACCTTTGCCAGGGAGATTGCTCCGCTGAAAAAGGTGAATGATTACTACCCCAGGTACATCCTGTCCATGGACGAAATACCCATGAACGAGGATGGTATTAAGCAGCTCAACATCGTTGACTTTCTGCTCTCCCGCACTCCGAAGCAGTCCCTTTAAGCACCGCGATTCCGTGTTCCAGCTCCGGCAGCAGAAATTCCAGGCACTCCCGGACAGCCTTGGGGCTGCCGGGCAGGTTAACGATCAGGGAACTGCCGCGGATCACGGATACACCCCGGCTTAACATTGCACGTCCGGTGAAGCGCATGGATTCCGCCCGGATCGCTTCCGCGATCCCCGGGGCGTTTCGATGGGCTACGGCCAGGGTCGCCTCGGGGGTTACGTCTCTCATGGAAAAACCGGTGCCACCGGTAGTCAGGATCAGCGACGTCTGTCTTCCGTCGCTTAGACGGATCAGCTCGTTTTCCAGCTGTTTCTGGCTGTCCGGCAGTAGCAGTTCCTCGATGACGCGGTACCCCGCTTGGGTCAGCAATTCTTTCATCAGCGGACCGCTTTGGTCTTTGCGCTCTCCTGCGGCGCCTTTGTCGCTTAAGGTGATGACCGCGGCGGTAAATCTGGGATCTTTGTACGACTCATCCAGAAGCATCTCGTCGCCGGCGTGAATGGTTCCTCCCTGCAGCACCCGGGCGAACACACCCTGGGTGGGCATTATGCACTCACCCATTTTCTGATAGATCTGGCAATGGGTGTGGCATTCCTTGCCGATCTGGGTCATTTCCAGGAGCACTTCCCCGCATTTAAATACCGTGCCGACAGGCAGGTTGCGGAAGTCGAAGCCGGATACGATCAGGTTCTCTCCGAAAGCGCCCGGCTGTACATCGGCCCCTCTGGCCCGGAATTCTTCGATCCGTTCGTGGGACAGCAGGCTGACCTGGCGGTGCCAGTTGCCGGCATGAGCGTCTCCTTCGATGCCCCAGTCTTTTCGGAAAGACGCTTCTTCCACATAACTTTTTTGGATTCCTCTTCTATCGCTGATACAGATCGCTTTTACGGTGCCCATGTCAACCTCCTATCCCGGACATCACTCTGGTGTCCTGTTCCTGTATTTCCTGCCGCTCGCCAAACCGGTGTTCCTTCGGTTTTCTTAAAATGGCCTGATCTATTACATCCGTTAAGTCCCGGTCGGAGGCGCCGCTTCTAAGCGGGCCTTTCAGATCCACACCGTCGGGATAGTACAGGCACAGCTTTAAGAAACCGTCCGACGTCAGGCGGAGCCGGTTGCAGCTGTCGCAGAATTTGTGGCTGACCGCCTGGATAATTCCGATACAGCCCTGCTGGCCGCTTCCCTTATAATATACCGCCGGGCCGTTTCCCCGTTTTTCATCGATGCTGCGCAGATCCGGTACAGCTTCCCGGATCCTGCTTAAGACTTCCTCTGCCGGGATAGCCGCATACTGTCTTCCATAGCCGATGGGCATCATTTCGATGAAGCGCACATCGATGGGGTACCGGCGGCTCAGCCGCACAAATTCCGGGATTTCCGTCTCATTGACGCCACGCATCAGCACACAGTTGATTTTAACCCGCAGGCCCATGGCCACGGCGTCCATCATGGCTTTGCGGACCGCCGGCAGGCCGGGGACGCCTGTGATTTCCCGGAAGACGTCCTCTTTTAAGGAATCCAGGCTTATATTTACCCCGTCTATCCCGATCCGCTTTAATTCCGGCAGATATTCGCCCAGCAGCATTCCGTTGGTGGTGACTGTGACCGTTTCTGCGCCCGGCAGCTTTTTCAGATTGCTTAAAAGCTCCATGCATCCTTTCCGCACAAAGGGCTCGCCGCCGGTAACTTTGAAATTGCAAACGCCAAGTAATCCTGCGCATTTGCAAATGCGCAGGATTTCCTCGTAGCTTAAAATCTGGTCATGCGGAATACTGTCCACTTCTTCCGGCATGCAATATTTACATCTGAAATTACAGCGATCGGTTATGGATATCCGAAGATAATCAATCTTCCTTCCGTACCTGTCTTCGATTATAGACATCCCCGCTTTTTCCTCCGGTTTTCTTTTGTAAGTATATCTGACCGATTTCCATTCCCTTGTCTAACGCCTTGCACATGTCGTATATGGTCAGAAGCGCAATGCTGACGCCGGTTATGGCCTCCATTTCCACTCCCGTTCTTCCGAATGTCCGTGCGGTGCAGGACGCCTCGATCTCCCTGGTCATGGGGTACAGCTTAAAATCCAGCGTTACGTTAGTCAAATTTATGTTGTGGGTCAGGGGGATCAGGTCCGAGGTCTTCTTCGCGCCGGTGATTCCGGCGATCCTGGCCACGCCCAGCACGTCACCTTTGGACATGCTCCCCTGCTGCACAGCCTGGTAGGTCTCTTCATTCATCTGGATCCGGCCCACCGCCACAGCTTCCCGCTGGGTTTCCGCCTTTTGTCCCACATCCACCATCCGTGCATTGCCCTGTTCATCAAAATGTGTCAATTCCATATTTACTTATTCTCCTTTCCCAAAACCGCAGTTTGGAAATGTGCAGACCGGGCAGGAGAGGCACAGGCCTCCCTGGCCCAATACCTGAAGATCTTCCCTATGTATCCTGTCATCTGCCATCAGCCTCGGCAGCACCAGGTCAAAAATCGTCCGTTTCGCATACATAACGCAGCCCGGCAGTCCCGCGATGGGAATCCGGCCCTCGTAGTAGGCCAGCATAAACATGGCTCCCGGCAGTACCGGCGCTCCGTAGCTCACCACATCCGCCCCTGTATTTTTGATCGCCAGCGGTGTTCTGTCGTCAGGATCCACACTCATTCCGCCCGTACAGATAATCAGTTCCGCTCCTTTTGCGATAAAATCAAGAATCGCCTGCGTGATCTGTTCATGTTTGTCATCCAGGATCTGGCTGCCGATCACTTCCGTGTCATATTCCGCCAGCTTCTCCAAGATCACAGGCGTAAATTGATCCTGAATCCGGCCATGATACACCTCGCTGCCTGTGGTCAGAATCGCAGCCTTTTTACGCGCAAACGGTTTTAAATCCAGTATCGGTTCCTCTCCTGCGGCCTTTTTCGCCGCTTCCATTTTTTCTTCCTGTATCACCAGCGGTATGATCCGGGTTCCCGCCAGCTTGTCCCCCTTTTTCACCGGAAAGTTGCCGTGCCTGGTGGCAATGATCATCTCTCCTAATGAGTTCACCGCTTTCAATCTGCTGCTATCTACTTTCAGCAGGCCGTCGCAGGCGGCGATCAATTCGATTTTCCCCTCCTTGGCCTGAGTACGTTCCATATTTTGTCCTTTGCAGATCGCGCATAAGATTTCCGCCGCTTCATTTTCATGGAGCATTCCTTCCTGCTTTTCCCATACGTATAAATGTTCCTTGCCCACACTGAGCAGCACCGGAATATCTTCTTTTGTCACCACGTGCCCTTTGCGGAACACCGCGTCTTTTGTCACGCCAGGAATGATCTGGGTGATATCGTGACACAGGACCTGTCCCACCGCATCTTCTGTTCGAATGAGTTTCAAGGCATCCCCCTCTTTTCTCTTCTTTATTCTCATTTGAGAATAACGGTTATTTATTACAATCATACATGATTCGGGAGGGCAATGCAACCGGATTTGAATGGGTTTCCCCGGAAAAGCCGTGGTAATTTATGGAGCGGCGCCCTGGGTATTCCAGTTAAATACCGCACTTTACCAATACCTTTTCGATATCCACATCTACAAGGATAATATCCGCGCCGATCTGTTTTACCTGACACCAGGGAATCACGTATTCCATATCCCGCCCAAACAGGCAGAAGCCCTTTCCCGGTCCCGGTATAATCAGCGCCCGGACACAGCCCGTCTTGATATCAAAATCGATATCAATCACACAGCCCAGCCGTGCACAGTCACACATATTAATTACTTCTTTTTGCTTTAATTCATATACCCGCATGGAAAAGCCCCGCTTTTTCTTGCTATGTTTTATATATATGACGGAAACCGGATAATGATACCCGGATCGGATTTTATAGCAAGATTCATGAAACCGCGGCATTTGATTTTTGTTACAATACATACCAAAAAAGGAGGCGTCATCATGCGCAAGAAAACTATCTCTATTGAAAAAGTCACCCCTGCAAAAGAGCAGTCCCAAAAACTTCGTTTAGCGCAGGATTTTCATCCGCTCTCCCTGCTTCAGTTTGTGGCTCCCTCCATTGTAATGATGTTGCTTATGGGCTTTTATACCATTGGCGATACCGCCATGGTATCCCGGTTCATCCATACAAACGCCCTGTCCGCTGTCAATATCGTCTGTCCTGTTGTCAATCTCATCGTAGGATTGGGGACCATGGTCGCCACAGGAGGCAGCGCCATCATCGCCAGGAAAATGGGGAGCGGAAATGAAAAAGAAGCCTGCCGGAATCTTACGCTGCTGATTCTGACGGGCATCCTCCTGGGTATTCTCCTGGCTGTAGTCGGGATTTTCTTTCTCGATCAAATCATCCGGGGCCTGGGGGCCAGCCGGCTTTTATATCCCTATTGTAAGGATTACCTGTTTGTGCTTCTTCTTTTCACTCCAGCCAGTATGCTGCAGGTTCTGTTTCAGACTCTGCTTATCACAGCCGGACATCCCGGCTATGGCATGCTGCTGTCCGTAAGCGCCGGTATCGCAAACCTGCTATTGGATTATCTGTTCATGGTTCCCCTTGACATGGGGATCGCGGGTTCCGCGCTGGGAACCGGCATCGGCTATCTGCTGCCTGCTGGGTTCGGTCTGGTCTTTTTTATCCGCACGAAGGGTACCCTGCGCTTTTGCAGACCCCTTTGGGACTTCGGGGTCATACGGGAGAGCTGCCTGAACGGTTCCTCCGAAATGGTCAGCCAGGCTGCCTCCGCTGTAACTACCTTCCTGTTCAACCGTGTAATGATGAAACATCTGGGAGAAAATGGGGTGGCCGCCATTACGATCCTCATCTACTCCCAGTTTCTGCTGACTACGCTGTACATCGGTTTTTCGATGGGGGCGGCTCCCATCATCAGCTATAACTATGGCAGCGGAAACCGCCCGCGGCTGCGTAAGGTATTACGGCTGTGCCTGGCCTTTCTAGCCGTCGCATCCGTTCTTTTATTCGTCTTCTCTCTCACCTGCGCTTCCGGTCTGGTAGGTATTTTCTGTCCGAGGGAAAGCGACGTTTATAAGATTGCGCTGGATGGATTTTCCATCTTTTCCTTTAGTTTTTTATTGTGCGGATTCAATATTTTTACCTCCGCTGTTTTTACCGCCCTTTCAAACGGCAAAACTTCCGCATTGCTGTCCTTTTTAAGAACGTTTGGTTTTATCACGGCAGGGCTTATCGTTCTGCCCTGGTTCCTGGGCATTCCCGGCGTATGGCTGGCTGTCCCGCTGGCGGAAGCGGCTACTTTGGTGATTGCCCTGATTTGCCTTTCAAAAGAAAAAGCGTTTCTGCTTTTTACCTCCGGGTAAAAAGCAGATAACGCTTTATAAACTTAACTGAAATTTAAGAACCGTTACATATCACCTATCCAGGATCTTTTTGCCAACTGGTATTTCATTTAAGCTCGGATCAAGGAAGTTCGATTTCTTCTAATTCTTTCGCAGGAATCGGTTTTGAGGATGCCTTTACAAATTTCTTAACCTCTACCGTAGCCTTGTTAATCGGGATATTGGTTCCCGCGCCGGCCACGCAGCCGCCGGGACAGGCCATACCCTCTATCAGACAGCCGTTCTTTCTGCCCGCTTTGGCCAGCATCAGCATCTTCTTACATTCTTCCAGGCCCTCCGCATGCTCAATCAGCACGTCCACATCCGGATAGTATTCATTCACGCATTTTTCAATGGCCTCCGCGACCCCTCCGGCGATCGCGTAGCCGCGGCCCGCTCCGGTGGCGTCATGCATGGACACCTCTTTGTCGTATTCGTCCAGATTAATCCCCTTCGCATCGAACATGCCCAGCAGTTCTTCAAAGGTAATCACAAAATCCACATCGCTTCGCACCGTTCTTCTGGAGGCTTCCAGTTTCTTGGACGCACACGGCCCGATAAACACAACCTTCGCGTCGGGGTGCTTCTGCTTGATCGTTCTGGCTGTGGCCACCATGGGAGTCAGGGAATTGGACACACTGTCGATCATCTCCGGGAAAAACTTCTTCGCCATCATAGACCAGGAAGGACAACAGGAAGTCAGCAGGAACGGCAGTTCCTCCGTCACCACTTTCTCTACATAGTGATGCGCCTCCGTCACACAACCCACATCCGCGCCCATGGCCACTTCATATACCTTACTAAAGCCCAGCTCCAAAAGGGCGGCCTTCACTTTCTTCTGGTTATTTTCCGGTCCGAACTGGCCGATAATAGCGGGAGCTACCTCCGCGATTACCTCCCCGCCGTTCTTCATGCAGCGGATCAGCTGGAACAGCTGTGATTTATCGGCAATCGCTCCGAAGGGGCAGCTGACCATACACTGTCCGCAGGAAACGCACATGTTCGTGTTGATCTTCGCCCTGCCCAGATCGTCCGACTCGATGGCCTTGATTCCGCAGGCCGCCGCGCAGGGACGGATCTTCCTGGCGATAGCGTCATAGGGACAGGCTGCTTTACATCTGCCGCACTGGATACATTTCTCCTGATCGATAAAAGACTTGCCGTTCACGAAGGAAATCGCGCCCTTGGGACATACCTCCTGACAGGGATGGGCGATACAGCCCTGGCATTCGTTGCTGACTTCCATCTTATTATCCGCGCATGAGTTACAGGCGGAAGGAATCACCTGCATAAGGGGCGGTTCATAATATTTCTGGTCAATGTTACTCAGTTCAATTCCATCCGTGATATGTACCGGCTTGTCCTCCGGTCTTAAGGACATTCCCATCGCCAGCCGGACCCGCTCAGAAGCAATCGCCCTTTCTCTATAGATACTCTCCCGGTACAAAGGCACATCACCCGGGGTGATTTTATAGGGGATCGCCTCAATATCGTTATTCACATTTTCCGAAGCATAAGCTACTTTTGCAACCTCCGTAAATACCTGATGGCGCAGTTTACGAACGGGGGTTTCCAGTCCTCTCATTCTTTCGTACCTCCTAAAATTTCATTCTCGTTAACATTTTATCACACTTCGGTCTAAAATGGGAAAAAATTTTACGGGAGGTGTAACATTCCCTCGAATGTTACGCCTCCCGCATGAGACGGTCTGTGTTGCCGGCGGTTCTTCCTGTTTACCGGCCTTAACCCCTATTTCTTTGCTCATCTCCCCAGCCGGGATTCAGAAGCATCGCTTCTGTTCTCTCAAATGTGCTGGCAATGGGCTGGGCGGTTCCTTCCTGAGCGGAAATATCCAACGCCTCCAGTACATTTAATGTGTGATATCCAAAGGCCGCGCTCAGACGCTGGCTCCGGTTTTCCAGTATCGCTGAGGCCATATCGGCTACGCCGATTCCACGCATATCCCTCTTATATTCAAAAATACAGGGGATGTCGGCCCAGTCCGGGTTTCCTTTTCTCCGGTAGTGGATCTTTCCTGAAAAACCACAGGGGGTGGGGATCACGAGGGTGCCCTCGGTACCGTAGATCTCTACGCTGTCGTCCATCCTTGTGGCGTCTACGTCAAAAGAATGGTGGATGGTTGCGACGACTCCGCTTTCCATGGTCAGGATTCCGGCCAGATACGTGGGAACTTCTACCTGGATCTTGGTGCCGTACAGAGGCTCACTGGTGATGGTGCGCTCCTCATGCACTTTTTTTGCGGAGCACATAACGCTTTCCACAGGCCCCAGCAGATAAGTCAAGCCCGCCACATAGTAGGGCGCCACATCATATAATGGGCCTGCCCCTTTGTGATACAGGAAAGCAGGATTGGGATGCCACGATTCCGGCCCCCCTGTCAGGATGTGGCTGATGGCTCCGAACGGCCTGCCGATCCATCCCTCGTCGATCAGTTTGCGGGCGGTCTGTATGCCGCTTCCCAGTACCGTATCGGGCGCGCTGGTCAGCATTTTATTTTGCCGGGCCGCCAGTTCCACCAGACGGCGTCCGTCTTCGGTGTTCAGCGCCAGAGGTTTTTCCACATAGGTGTGTTTTCCCGCCAGCAGCGCCTGCTCACAGATCTGCGCGTGCTGCCCGGGCTGGGTCAGGACTACCACGATGTCAATCTCCGGTATGGCAAGTAATTCTTCGCTGCTTTTACACACCCTGGGAATGTGAAACTGTTCCGCGCGCAGCTTAGCCGCCTCCTCTTTTATGTCTGTGACCGCGATTACCTGCGTCTGGCTAAAAATACCGCATAAATTTTCCAAATATTTTTCGCTGATATTTCCGCACCCAATGACTCCAACGTTTACTTTTTCCATACTTTGCCTCCATGTTGCCGTTTTTAAAGCGGCAGTTATCGTTTTATATGGTTCCTACTGCTAGTTTCCCGGTTCTCCGGTGATCTATCATCTTCTTTCTTTTTTCATGAAAATATCTATCATTTTCAGTTTTTTCATGAAAATATAGTAGCATAATCCCAAAAATGAGTCAATCAGGTTTCGCAAAAAATTACCCTATTTCTTATATTTTGATCTTTTGCATAAAAGAATCCGATTGATTTTGTGCACAATGTATGCTGCGTTCTACTTGTGAAACTATGGATTCACTTAGAATCAGCAAAAAAATTTCCTGTGTTTCAGACCCACCTTCCGTGGCAACTCTGCCTCTCCAAACGGTGATATTCACAGGATGTAATTTTACATAGTTTTGTAAGATTTTTCAATGGAGCACTATGCAGTAATCGAATAACATGCTATAATAGACAAAAGTTTTCCATTTATTTCCGTTCAATTTTGATAAATGGAGCTTATTTTTTAAGAAGGCGGTGTTTTAAATGAGCCCAAAACGACAGAAAGCAACGATCACAGACGTCGCAAACCATGCCGGGGTCTCTGTGGCGACTGTTTCCAGAGTCTTTAATCACAAAGGTATCGTCAACGAAGATACGTATCGTCAAGTCATGGAATCCGCGCAGGCGCTGAATTACCAAAAAAGCGCCGCTGCTCCGGCTGCCCTTTCGGCCGACAGCCGGCGTTCCGAAAAGGATCTGCTCATTATCAATATCCCCTCCCTGAGCAACCCGTTTTATAATGAAATCGTAAAAGGCGCGAAGGCGGCGGCCGAACTGCACGAGTACGATATGCTGCTTAACCAGGGGCATATCCATGAGAGTAATCTCTCATCGATTATGAACATGCTGTCCAGGGTAAATGCGAAGGGGATCATCACGCTGAATCACTTAAGCGCCAATGTGGTGCAGACTTTATCCGCATCCTTCCCTCTGGTGCAATGCTGCGAGTTTGAAGAGTATTCACCGGTGTCCACCGTAGGCATCGACGATCTGGCCTCTTCCAAAAACGCCATGGATTATATTTTATCCACCGGGCACCGGAAAATCGCCCTGGTTAACGGGCCAATGGAGTACAAATACGCGCGCCACCGCAAAGAGGGTTATCTCAAAGCATTGGAAAACGCCGGGATCGAAGTGAATCCCGACTGGATTATCCAACTTCCGGAAATCAATGCGGACATGGCCTTCTCCTCCGTGGCAAAGCTTCTGACCATGCCCAATCCGCCGGACGCCTTCTTCGCCGTATCCGATATGTGCGCCGCCGCGGTGATCCGCGCCACGAAGCATACGAATTTCCGGGTGCCTGAGGATATTATCGTAGTCGGCTTTGATAATGTGGATATTTCCAGCATTACCATGCCTTCCATCACCACCGTCAACCAGCCAAAATTCCAGCTGGGGTACATCTCCTGCGAACTGATGCACGAGAAGCTGACAAACCCTTCCGCCGAGACGAAGCATATGGTGTTGAATACGGAGCTGATCATCCGGGAATCTACGGCTATTCCGGTGACGCGGGGGTAGGATTGCCCGAAATGGTTCCTAATGTCCGCAGAAAAAGCGAAGGCAGCCCTTCCTTTGAGCCCGGCTGCCTCCGTTTTTCACCCTGCTTTTGCTCCGGATCAGCTCTTCGTTTATAGATCATTCTGGATTTATAATGTCTACACCTCAAAGAAGATGTCCGGATTCGGGCCTATTTTTTGATTGTGGTCTTTTAAGGTTTCGATGGCGGACATCTGGTCCTGGTTCAGTTCAAAGTCGAAGATATCCAAGTTTTCCCGGATTCGGGCGGGAGTTACGGACTTCGGGAAAATCCGGTGGTTTTTCTGGATATGCCAGCGCAGCACGACCTGGGCGGGAGATTTTCCCGTCTCCCGGCTGATTTTTATAATCACGGGATCTTTCAGGATAATGCCGCCGCACATGAGGGGACTCCATGCTTCCATCAGGATGTTTTTGTCTTCACAGTAGGACTGCAGCTCATTCTGGGGATAGTATGGATGGCTCTCTACCTGGTTGACCAGAGGGAGCATACTTCCTTGGCTCACCAGCGTTTCTATGTGATGCGGATTGAAATTGCAAACGCCGATAACCCGGACCGCTTTTTCCTGATACAGGCGTTCGAACGCTCTCCAGGTCTCTCCATACAGATATTTTCCGGGCCAGTGGATTAAGAAACAGTCCAGGTAGCTGAGTCTCAGCGCCTGCATACTCCGGTCAAAGGCCCGAAGGGCTGCGTCATATCCCTGATCCGCCGCAGTCAGTTTTGTGGTTATGTACAGCTCTTCCCGGGAAAGCGCGCTCTCCTGCACCGCTTTTCCCACCGCTTCTTCATTCTTGTAAGACGACGCGGTGTCGATACTTCGATACCCCGCCTCAAAAGCGCAATGAATCGCATCATATGCCTGTCTCTGATCTGTAACCTGGTCCATGCCGATGCCGATACAAGGCACCTTAACTCCGTTGGCCAGTTCTTTGTTGAAAATTTTCATTACATGACCCTCCCATCCACTATTACAAAAATTGTTTCACTGTCTTTTATTGATATTATAGGGTCTTTCATGACTTTCGTCAATAATATTTTACATTTTTCATGAAAATAATTAATTTATTAGTGAAAACATGTTGAAAGTTTTCATTTTTTATTTTATAATAACTGCATACATATGACATGTCCCAAAATAGTCAATAAAAAAACGAAGATCGGAAAGGGTGGGTATTTATTATGGGAATTAAAGTTGGTCTGCAAGGATATACGGTACGGGAATACATGCGGTTTGATCCGCTGGGCGCGCTTCGAAAAACTGCCGGTATTGGTTACCGTTATATAGAATTACCGAATTATGACGCTTCCGGCAGCGCCTATTATGGATTGAGCGCGGAAGAATGGAAAAAAGAAGCGGATGCTGCAAACATCTCGATTATCGGCGGTTATGTCACGAATCTGACGGAAGAAAATTTAGAAAAAACCTGTACCTTTTTTCAAAAACTGGGATGCAGCAGATTAGTCATTCCCATCGATTACTTTCCGTCCCGCAAGATCCTGGACGAAAAATGCCGTTTCTACAACAAAGCCGGAAACCTCTGTCAGAAATACGGCCTTTCTCTCTATTATGAAAATCATTATCATGAATTCCAGCAGATGGACGGACAGACCATCATGAGCCTATTGCTGTCCCAGACCGACCCGGAGCTGTTCCACCTCTCCCTGAACACCTACTGGCTCATGCGGGGACTGGTAGATCCTTACGCATTCTTCCGCAAATACCCGGACCGTATAGGTTCCATCGTCCAGGAAGACTACCCGCTGGACCAGATCGACAAATTCAACATGTGGAATTTCAAAAACCACCATCCCATAGCGGAAAACATACAATATGACAAACTGCTGCAAGGAAACGAAATTCAAAACATTCATCCCGTACAATGTGAACTTTTCACAGAAATCGGGGAAGGTATCCTGAAACTGCAGCCCATCATTGATCTGGCCGCCGAAATCGGAAACGTATCCTACGTCCTCCTAAAACAGGATTTCACGCGCAGGCCCACCGAATTCGAAAGCATCGAAATCAGCCTTAAAAACTATCGCAAAATCCGCGGGGTGGACTGCTGATTATTTTGGAGTAAAGGGGCCGGAGCGGGCCGGGGCAGGGGGCGTCTTGCGGGAACCGGGGCCAGGGAAACATAGGCCAGAGGGCACGGGAAGCCCCACCATACGGGGGCCAAATCGCATCGGCCGGATCTAAGAACGGGTAACTCCGATGACGGGAGAACCTCTTATTAGCAGGGCCTGGAACAAACTCGCCACAAAACGGCTCGAACAGTGTTCCAGGCCCTGCGAGGTTCTCCCGTCATCTGCGTAACCCGTTCTAAGATCCGGCCTCAAGCGTTTGGCCCCCGTATGGTGGGGCTTCCCGCGCCCTCTGGCCTATGTTTCCCTGGCCCCGGTTCCCGCAAGGCGCTCCCTGCCCCGGCCCGCTCCTACTTTACTTTCTGTTTGAATGATATGCAGATATACCCACAGATTTTTATGTGCTGTGAAAGGTATTAAAATAAATGGTTAGAAGTCAGAAGATACTTACGGAGAAGTCTAAGATCCCCTATTGTATTTTTCAGGGCAAACTCGCCCAACAGGGGTTCTGTCTCGGGTTTGGGTCAGCCCGCCGCTTATGTCGGGGGATCGCGGGCGGTATCCGGGGAGGCTTCCGGCTCCGGGGTTCTTTTGTGTCTCCCCGGGAGCGCATAGGGCGGCTGCGTATCCGCTTAGTGAAATCGGAAAGCCGGGTTCAGGATGACCGGCGGACTTCACGTCCGACGGGCAAGAGCCTCTGAACCGGGAACACCTCATGTGTTCCTGGTGAATAGGCTCGGTTCCTGAACCCGGCTTTTCGATTTCACTTAGCGGATACCAGCGCAAGCCCTCCGCGCTCCCGGGGAGACACAAAAGAACCCCGGAGCCGGAAGCCTCCCCGGATACCGCCCGCGATCCCCCGACATAAGCGGCGGGCTGACCCAAACCCGAGGCAGAACCCCGGCCGGGCGAGTGAACCTGAAAAATGCAATAGGGGATCCCTCCCCTTTGCAGCTCCCCTCTCACAGCCCCGCAGTAAACCTCCGGAAAGCTTCTCGGCCGGCGGGGTCGCATTTGAATACACCGGCGTCTTCCAGGACTTTTACGAAGACCTGGCCGATTTCCTGCTGGAGAATGCTGTGTATGTTCTCTTTGTTCAGTTCGGGATGGCGGGGAAGGAACTCTTCCACCCAGTCCGCGTGTTTTGCCAGCTCTTCGTCCGCACGTATCTCTTTTCCGGCCAGAATGGCGGATGCCAGGTTTTCCATTTCGTCTTTCAGACGGGCGGGCAGTACGGCCAGTCCCATCACTTCGATTAATCCGATGTTTTCTTTTTTGATGTGGTGCAGATCCGCGTGGGGATGATAGACGCCAAACGGATGCTCCTCTGTCGTAATATTATTGCGCAGGGTTAAGTCTAACTCGTATACGCCGTCTTTTTGACGGGCGATGGGGGTGATGGTGTTATGGGGCTCACCGTTGGTCTCGGCGTATATGAACGCTTCCTCGTCGGTGTAGGCCCTCCATTTTCTTAAAATGTAATCCGCAAGCTCTACCAGACGCCCGGAATCCTTGTGGCGGATGCGGATGACGGACAGCGGCCAGTGCAGGATGCCGGCTTCCACATCCTCATAACCCGGGATTGTGATCTGCTCTTCGATGGCGGCCCGGGCCATGGCGAATTCGTAGTTTCCGCCCTGGAAATGATCGTGGCTTAAGATCGATCCGCCAACGATGGGCAGATCGGCATTGGAACCGATGAAGTAGTGGGGGAACAGCTTGATAAAGTCAAAGAGCTTTGCGAATGCCGTCCGGTCGATTTTCATCGGGATATGCTCTCCGTTAAATACAATACAGTGCTCATTGTAATATACATAAGGGGAATACTGGAAACCCCAGGCTCCTCCCTGGATCGTGACCGGTACGATTCTGTGGTTCTGGCGGGCGGGATGGTTAACACGCCCCATATAGCCCTCATTTTCCTTACAAAGCAGGCATTTCGGATAACCGCTTGCTTTGGCCAGTTTGGCTGCCGCGATGGCCTTGGGATCTTTTTCGGGTTTGGACAGGTTGATAGTGATATCCATGGAGCCGTATTCGCTGTCCACCTTCCATCTCATATCCTTGCAGATCCGGTAGCGTCTGATATAATCCGTATCCTGGCTGAATTTGTAGAAATAATCCGTGGCCTTGCGGGGGTCTTCTTCGTAGAGCGCCCAGAACTTTTTCTGGAATTCACTGGGTCTTGGCGCCAGGCAGCCCATAATTTTTGTATCAAACAGATCCCGGTAGACAACGCTGTCTTCTTTGAGAATTCCGCGGACGTGGGCCTCGTCCAGCAATTCTTGTAAGACAGGTTCCAGTTCGACGTCCGAATATTCTTCCTGCGTCTCTTCATAATCCGCTTCTTCGAACAGCTCCAGCAGCCGGTTGGTCGTATAGATGACGTCATTTTCTTCGATCAGCCCGGTCTCCAGTCCGTATTTGACTAATTTCTTGATATTTTCGAACAGCATTTTAATCCTCCTTACCGTAACCGTTTGGATGGGTACTGTGCCATTTCCATGCTGTCTCAATGATTTCTTCCAGATCCGCATGCTCCGGTTTCCATCCCAGAACTGTTTTTGCTTTCTCGCTGGATGCGATTAACTGAGCGGGATCTCCGGCTCTTCTTCCCTCGATGACAGCCGGAATCGGATGGCCGGTTACTTTTCTGGCCGTCTCCACCACTTCTTTTACGGTAAAGCCGATGCCGTTGCCCAGATTGAAAATATTGCTTTCCTTTCCATCCAGCAGATATTGTACCGCCAGAATGTGGGCCTGGGCCAGATCCGTCACATGGATGTAATCGCGGATGCAGGTGCCGTCCTTGGTCCCATAGTCTTCTCCGAAGATCTTAATGGCCTCCCGCTGTCCTAACGGTACCTGCAGAATCAGAGGAATCAGATGGGTCTCCGGATTGTGAGCTTCCCCGATCTGCCCGCTTATATGCGCCCCGCAGGCGTTGAAGTAGCGCAGGGACACGTAGGTAAGCCCATGGGCTTTGCCCACCCATTTAAACATCTTTTCCATGGACAATTTAGTCTCGCCGTAAGTGTTCACAGGCTCTGTCCGGTCCGTTTCCAATATCGGGATCCGCTCCGGCTCGCCGTAAGTAGCGGCGGTGGAGGAAAAGACGATATGCTTGATATCATGCGCCACCATAGCGTCCAGAAGTACCTTTGTGCCGCACAGGTTGTTATCATAATATTTTAACGGATCGACCATGCTCTCGCCCACCTGGGAATTGGCTGCGAAATGGATTACCGCCTGTATGCCCGTCTCTTTTTCAAATACTTCGTCCAGAAACGCCCGGTTCCGGATATCCCCCTCATAGAATCTGGCTTCCGGATGCACCGCCTCCTTATAACCTGTCTCCAGATTATCGATGATGACCACATCTTCCCCTTTTTCTTTTAACGCGTATACCGTGTGGGAACCGATGTATCCGGCTCCTCCCAGAACTAATATGGACATAATTCCTGTTCTCCTCCTTCTATTCTTCTAAGCTTCCAGTTTTCCTGCGCCGTCTCCGATATCCACTACATAGAAATCCGCCGCATATCCGATTTCTTCCAAATACCTGCTGCCCACTTTCTCAATAAAGTCGTCTGTCTTATCACTTTTCACAATACTGACCGTGCAGCCGCCGAATCCGGCCCCGGTCATACGCGATCCGATGACTCCGTCCGCTTCCCAGGCCGCCTCAGCCAAGGTATCCAGTTCTTTCCCGGTCACCTCGTAGTCGTCCCGCAACGAGACGTGGGATGCGTTCATGAGCGCTCCGAACTGTTCAATGTCATTTGCCTTTAGCGCTTCCACCGCCCGGATGGTCCGTTGATTTTCATAAACTGCGTGGCGGGCTCTTCTTTGGCATACCGGGTCCGATATGGCCCCCTTAACCTCTTCAAACTCCGCCTCCGTAAGTTCTCCCAGCGCCTTAATATTCTTTACCTTCTGAATATCTGCAAGGGCTGCCTCGCACTGGCTCCTGCGCTCATTATACTTAGAATCCCCAAGTCCCCGCTTTTTATTGCTGCAGGCGATCACGATCCTTGCGTTTTCCAGTTTGATGGGAGCGTATTCGTAAGCCAGATTACTGGTATCCAGGAAAATGGCATGATCCTTTTTCCCCATAGCGATGGCAAACTGATCCATAATACCGCAGTTGACCCCGTTAAAATTATTTTCCGAATACTGGCCATACAGCGCGATCTGCGTCATACTCACATCGTCCAATCCATACAGATCCCTAAGTATCACCCCGGTCACCACTTCGACTGACGCGGAGGAAGACAGCCCCGAACCGTTTGGTATATTGCCGTACAGCAGCAGGTCAAATCCCTGTTCTATGGAAAATCCTTTCGACCGGAAGGCCCATATAACCCCCTTCGGATAATTCGTCCACCCCGCCTCTTTTTCATATGTAAGCTGGTCAAGGCTTGAGGTAATAACGCCCAACTGCTCAAAATTCATGGAATAAAAGCAAAGGTTCCGATCCTGTCTTTTCCTGGCTATAGCATAGGTTCCGATGGTCAGGGCGCAGGGAAATACATGCCCTCCGTTATAATCCGTGTGCTCTCCGATCAGATTGACCCGTCCGGGTGCAAAGTATGCCCGGATATCTCCATCCCCTCCGAACAGCTCCGCAAACTTTCCCATCAATTGCTCTTTCATGACACATCTCCTTTATTTATTTTATTTTTTCTGTTATAAAACATTTTTTCTGTTTATGTGCTCATTATAACACAGTTTTCTCATTTGTAAATAGAATTTTTCAATTCTATAGTAAGATTTCTATGACAGATTTCTATGACAGATTTCTATGATAGGTTTCTATAAAATTTCTATCAAATAAGAAAATAAGAAATCTCTATAATTATAAATAAGAAGCAAAAGAAAAGCATGTCTCGTTTCATTGCATCTTACATTTGACAGAAACACCCCCCGATATTACAATCATAAAAGCATGTACTTTTTCGCCTTTTACGGCTCAAAAGCACAGGCCGTCAGCTCAAAAGTTATGTAGGAGAGACAGAAGAATGAAAAAAACAGCTTTATTATACCTCATGAGCCTGGTATTCTGTCTGAGTGCCTGCGGAACAGTTAACAACAGCGCAGTACAAAAAAGCAGCAATACAGAATTAGAAATTAACGGGGATGTATCCGATGACACCGCCTATATCGGAGAATATTTGGACAGCGACGCGCAAGAACCGAATCTTGAGATTGCGAAAGGGAACGGCGGGACATATATTGTGCAAATAGGGATTTACCGTCTGACTACACTGGAGGACGGTATCGGAGAACTGACTGCTGAAGGAATGCATTTTACAGCGACAGATGCCGCGGGGCATCCGATCAGCGGTCTGATTATAAGTGATGGTCAGACGGCAACCGTTACGTTTACGGATTCAACATGGGAGAATCTTCCCAATGACTCCGCCTTCCGGTACACAAAAGCGTCTGACACTCCGAATCTTTGGAACCAATAGACTGAATAAACCGTTATTCGAAGGAGGGAACCTAATGAACATCCTGTTCGTTGGTCTGGGCGGGGCAATCGGCGCAGTATTGCGTTATTTGATTAGCCTGATTCCCATAAAAACATCGTATCCTATTTTAACCTTGCTGACTAATTTACTTGGCGCCGTCTTCATAGGATTCGTGGCAGGTATGCTGAGCTATGGAAAAATCTCAAAAAATCAATCCCTCTTTTTGAAAACGGGTGTGTGCGGCGGTTTTACGACCTTCTCCACATTTTCCCTTGAGTCCGTTCAATTACTCGAACAGGGGAAAATCCTTGGCGCTTGCAGCTATATGAGCTTGAGCCTTATTCTCTGCATTTTGGGGGTCGTATTGGGAAGCTGTCTTTCTTCTTTTGCCCATAGGGGATAGGATTCGCCGATTCCCTAAAAGATAATATTGTTCAGGAATCCAAGGACTCCAGCGCTTGCAAGCCCCATGATTACACCGGCCACCAGGACGCCTCCCATAACGGCCAGCACGCTGGATTTGAAATCCATATCCAGAAGACTGGCCGCAAGCGTGCCGGTCCAGGCCCCGGTTCCGGGCAATGGAATTCCCACGAACACAAGCAGTGCGATAAAAAGCCCCCGCCCTGCTTTTTCCTGCAGTTTTTCTCCGCCTTTTTTTCCTTTTTCCAGGCAGAAACGGAAGAATTTGCCGATCACCGGCTTATCCGCTCCCCATTCCAGGATTTTCCTTGCAAACAGATAAATGAAAGGCACCGGAAGCATATTGCCCAAAATCGCTACGATATAGGACGTAAGCAGAGGCAGTCCCTCCACTTGTGAAAATGGAATCGCTCCCCGAAGTTCAACCAGCGGTACCATAGAAATAAAAAATACCCAAAAATACTTGATAAACATTTTACCTCCAAGCGTTCGTTTTTAATTTTTCTTGTTCCGCTTTAATATATTTTTCTGATAATCAAAACATTCTTCGGCCACCGATTTGTTCAGGACCAGCAGACAGATCAGATTCGGAATCGCCATCAGGCCGTTCATGGTATCCGAAATATTCCAGACCATTTGCAGCGTGGTCGTCGCTCCCAGGAACACCACCAGGGAGAAGACCAGCCGGTATAATTTGTTCGCTTTTGTCGAACGCACCAGATATTCCAACGCTTTTTCCCCATAATATTCCCAGCCCAGGATAGTGGAAAAGGCAAACAGCGCGATCCCGATGGTAATAATCCAGGCCCCCGCCGGTCCCATGGCGGTGGAGAACGCCCGGATGGTCAGCTGCGCGCCGTCAAGGGTCTTTCCCGCCGCGTCCGTGACTCCCAGCACGCCGGATGAGGCGATCACTAGGCCCGTCATGGTACACATGACGATGGTATCCAGAAATGTGCCTGTCATATTGATATACCCCTGACGGGACGAATGGTCCGTCTTTGCCGCCGCTGCCGCGATCGGCGCGGACCCAAGGCCCGCTTCATTGGAAAAGACCCCTCTGGCCACGCCCCAGCGCATCGACTGGAACATACCGGCCACGATCGTGCCGCCTACGCCGCCTGCTACCGCTTTGACCGAAAAGGCCATCCGGAAGATCTCACTGATTCCCTCCGCTACATTCGCATGATTCATCAATATCGTAACAAGGGCGGCCAGAAAATAGAATACCGCCATAATCGGTACGATAAATCCGCATACCCGGCCGATACTTTTGATTCCCCCCATCAGCACCAGCAGGGCCAGCACGGTTATAACCGCCCCGGTAATCCATACCGGGATGCCAAAGGTGGTGTTTACCGCATCCGCGATAGAATTTGCCTGCGTCAGATTACCGATCCCAAAGGAGGCCAGAACCGCGAACAGGGAAAACAGAAAAGCCAGCGCCGCCCCGATCCATTTGATCTTAAACCCATTTGTCATGGCGTACATCGGCCCGCCGGCCATCTCCTGGTTCGCATTTACGGTCCGGTACTTCACCGCCAGAACGCTCTCCGCATACTTCGTGGATAGGCCGAACAGCGCGGACAGCCACATCCAAACCAGCGCGCCGGCTCCGCCGGACACCATGGCCGTAGCCACACCGACGATGTTCCCGGTGCCTATGGTAGCAGCCAGCGCCGTCATCAGCGACTGGAACGGGGAAATATCCCCCTGGCTGTCTCCTTTCGACTTGGAAAAAATAGCTTTGAACGCATGCGGCAGATTTCTCCAGGGCAAAAAATGAAGCCTCACCGTAAGAAAAATCCCGGTTCCCACCAGCAGGACCAGCATCACAGGCCCCCATACGAAATCATTGACCGACTTTATTATTTCCTGAATATCCACGTCATCCCCACCCCATATCTTTTCTTTTGTATTCTGCTTATAACTAAAAAGTTAAAATCAGCACAACAAATTTAGTATATCATAAGTTCCAATTCCTGGAAAGACAGAAAACTGTTAAGGTTTCGGTTAAGGTTTCCCGTTAAGGTTGACAAAACGGCGTCATGTGTTACAATGTTTTCAAAACAAGAATCCTGTTATAATACAACCTTTAAGGAGACTTTTTTATGTTACAGGAACAGACGATTGACTTAAATAGTGAACGGCTTTCTTTAGTCGGCAAGGCTCTGTCCTCGGATATCCGGATCCGGATACTTAGGCTTCTGGGCAAGGAGCCTTTGAATGTGAATGAGATCGCCGACCGGCTGGGTATCCCAGCCTCCTCCTCCGCCATGCATGTCAAGGTGCTGGAGGAAAGCGGCCTGATCTCGACCTCCCTCAAACCGGCCACCCGCGGCTCTATGAAAATATGCAGCCGCCAGCTGGACCTGCTGCACATCTCACTGGACCCTCCCGCGGAAGAGACGCAGAAATCCGAGGTCATCAGCATGCCCATCGGCAGCTTTGTGGATTATCAGGTGACGCCCACCTGCGGGATCGTCAGCAACGCGGGACATATCGACGAGGAGGACGAGCCGCGCGTCTTTTATAATCCCAAGCGTTCAGAGGCCAAACTTCTCTGGTTCGGGTCCGGGTATGTGGAATACCGGTTTCCCAACGCCTCCCTGCAGAACGTGCATTTAAAGAGCATGGAGGTATCCGCGGAGCTGTGTTCGGAAACCGTGGATTATAATCTGGACTGCCCCTCGGATATCACCTTGTGGGTAAACGGACTGGACGCCGGCACCTGGACATGCCCGTCGGACTTCGGCGGCAGGCGGGGAAAACTGAATCCCGACTGGTGGCCCAATAAAAATTCCCAATATGGGAAACTCAAGACCTGGCGTTTTACCAAAAACGGGACTTATCTGAACGGAGTAAAGGTCAGCCCCTGCCCGCTGGAAGATTACGCCCTGGCCGACCACCCTTATATCTCGGTGCGAATCGGTATCAAAGAGGACGCTAAACATATCGGCGGTGTGAATATCTTCGGAGACAGCTTCGGAGATTATCCGCAAAATATCGAACTGAAACTGTTTTATTGACATCTTTTTATCATCAGCCATTTTTATTCAGATCAGGAGGGATAAAATCCATGATATGTTCCGACTTTCACTTACACTGCAGTTATTCTCCGGATTCCGACAGTTCCATGGAGGAGATGATCCGGGCCGCCATTGGTCTCGGCTTAAAACGGATGTGCCTTACGGACCACCAGGACTGGGATTACGAAACCGACGGAATGGTATGGTACTTTGACACCGACCCTTATGTGGAAGATTACCTCAAATACAAAGAAAAATATGAGGGGCAGATCGAACTGCTGTTGGGCGTCGAGATGGGCCTGCAGCCTCATCTGGCGGAAGGCTACCGGGAATATGTGCAAAAATACCCCTTTGATTTCATCATCGGATCTTCCCATCTGGCTCACGGAAAGGACCCTTACCAGAAGAATTATTTCGAGGGTATCACCGAAGAGGAAGGCTACCGGGAATATTTTGATTCCATATTGGAAAATATAGACGCATTTGATGGTTATCAGGTCTATGGCCATCTGGATTATGTGGTGCGTTACGGTCCGAATCGAAACAAATATTATTCCTATGAAGCCTACCGGGATGTTCTGGATACGATTCTGAAGGCGCTGATCGACCGCGGGCTGGGGATCGAGGTCAACACCGCCGGTTATAAATACGGACTCGGACAGACGAATCCCCATCCCGATGTATTGAAACGCTATAAAGAGCTGGGCGGTGAAATCCTGACCATCGGCAGCGACGCCCACAGGCCGGAACACATCGCCTATTCCTTCCCGCTGCTGGAAGAATTGCTGACCGGGTGTGGTTTCCGCTATTATACCGTGTTCCGGAACCGCAAACCGGAATTTATTAAAATTTCATAACAAATCGAAATTTTCTATAGAATCCCTTTTCAATTGTAAAAAATAGTATTACAATATTGATAAATGCATAAACTAGATAGGAACAGGAAGGAGATTTTTATATGGCAAAGAAGGGTTGGGGCAAAATAGTGGCCGCTACTGCGATCATTGGTACGGCAGTGGCCGCCGGCATCGCTTATTATAAAAAATACAGGCAGCTGCTGGATTCCTGCAAGGATGAATATGACGATTATGATGAGGATCTGGAAGAGGAAGACGAAGATGTGGATTTTATCGACGACGAGCCGGGTTCGTCCACAGCCTCCAGAGAATATGTGCCGCTGAAATTCGATACGCAGACAGAGGACGACAAACCCGCCGAAGCGGACTCCTCCTCCGAAGATGGCGGACAGGCGGAAGAAGCTCCGTCGGACGATGTGCAGTCTGATGTAGTTAAGGCGGAAGCTTCCTTGGCAGACGATACTCCGGCGGACGATGAATTAGCCGCCGCGCTGGAAGATGCGGATACGGAAGATACGGATTCCGTGTCTGACGAAGATAACGAAGAAGATCCCGATGAGGATGAGGATTACTCTGATATCGAGGGGATCGAACTGGAGGATGCTTTGACTCCTGAGGAGATCGCGGATCTGGAAAATGATCTCCCGGAATTTGACGATCTGGATCTGGATTTTGAATTGGATGAGGATTCCGAGGACGAAGAAGAATAAAAGATAGAAAGCAAATACTATGTGATTGATCTTGCTTACAAAACAGGGACTGTGAAAAACAGTCTGAACAGGAAGAGGACTTACCGTCAGGGCAACGCGGCGGAAAAGTCCTCTTTGTATTCAGACTGTTTTTTTCACAGCCCCATTTCATTACAGGTAAGTTCTTTCAGAAATAGAAAAAAACCGTTTACTCGTCATGCGGCGGAAAGGAACTGCCTTACGGCAGTCATAGCCAGGCCGTTTTTAAAATATCGGTTGCCTGACAGATCTGTTCTTCGCTCAGCGCCGCATAACCCAGTATAATTCCGGCCGGCTCTCTTCCCGCGCCCTCCCGGGCATGATGCCGCACAATGTTTTCAGACAGGCCGTATACTTTTATCCGATGGTCCCGGGCTGCGCCGATTAATTCTTTTTCAGTTCTCCCGTCCTCAAACCGGGCGAGCAGATGTACGCCCGCCTGCTCACCGGATATACTGCACACGGCTCTCAGGTCTTTCAGATGTTCCACCAGCAGATCGTGTTTCCCTTTGTAGACGGTTCGCATCCGGTTTAGATGACGCTCAAAATGGCCTCCCCGGATAAAGACCTCCAAAGTCCGCTGATCTATTCTGGATACCGTCGAAGAAAACAGCATCGCTGTCCGTTCATAAAGCCTGCAAAGGGACGGCGGCAATACCATGTAGCTGATCCGTATGGCCGGCGCGATGGATTTGGAGAAGGTTCCCAGATAGATTACCTTATCCTTCCGGTCATATCCCTGCAGCGCCGGTATGGGCTTTCCCCGATAGCGGAATTCGCTGTCATAATCATCTTCGATAATATACCGGTTCTCCCGCTTAGCCGCCCACTGCAGCAGCTGATATCTCCTGCCAATCGGCATGACGATCCCCATTGGATACTGGTGGGACGGCATCACATAGGCCAGATCGGCCTCCGTCTTTTCAAGTTCTTCGACCATCATTCCCATGGCATCCATTTCCACGGTGCACATGGAATATCCCAGATTTTCAAAGACACAGTATGCCTGCCGGTAAGTGGGGTCTTCCATCGCCACCTGCCGTCCCGTTCCCAATATGCGGGACAGAAGCATCAGCAGATAATCGTTCCCCGCACCGATCACGATCTGTTCCGGTGTACACTTTACTCCCCGGGCCTGATGCAGATAACGCGCGATGGCTTCCCGCAGGCCGGACTCCCCCTGGGGATTCCCAAGCAGGAACAGATCCGTATGTTCCTCAGACAAGACCTGCCGGTTGATCTTCCTCCAGATGTTGAACGGAAACCGTTCCAGATCCACTCCGTTCGGGGTAAAATCATAGAGATAATCTCTGTGGGGATCGCTGTCTTCCCTCTGCCTGATTCCGGGATTCTCCTCCCAGCGGAACACCCCTTCTAACTGACAGGCAAAATATCCCTTGCAGGGCACCGCTTCTATATAACCCTCCGAGCGGAGCTGCTCATAGGCCAGATCCACCGTACTTCTGCTCACCGCAAGATGCGCGGCCAGAGCGCGGGCGGACGGCAGTTTCTCCTTATACCGTATCCTTCCCGCCTGAAGCTCCGATTTTATAAATTCATAAATCTGTTCATAGAGCGGCGTCTTACTTTTGCCGTCAAGCTCCATCGTCAGCTCCTGCATTATTTCGGAAGCTTGAAAGAGCTCTTCAGCGATACGATCCGGTTAAATACCAGGGCGTCCGGTCTGGAATCTTTGGCATCCACGCAGAAGTATCCCTGCCGGACGAACTGGAAGCTGTCATAGGCCTTTACCCCCGCGAACGCAGGCTCCAGCCGGCAGTTCTCCAATATAGTCAAAGAATTCGGATTCAGGTTCAGGGAGCCGTCCTCATTATAGACGCCCTTTTCCTCATCGATAATATTCTCGTACAGCCGCACCTGCGCCGGTATGGACTGCGCCGCGGACACCCAGTGGATCGTCCCTTTTACCTTGCGTCCGGTGAAGCCGGAACCGCTTCTGGTCTCCGGGTCATAGGTGCAGTGAATCTCGGTGATCCTGCCGTCCGCGTCCTTTTTATAGTCCACGCAGGTGACAAAGTAGGCATTCATGAGGCGGACCTCATTTCCAGGGAACAGACGGAAATATTTCTTCGGAGGCTCCTCCATAAAGTCTTCCCGCTCAATGTACAGCTCGCGGCTGAACGGGACTTTTCTGCTGCCCAGTTCCTCATTTTCCAGATTGTTGGGCACGTCGAAATACTCCACCTGCCCTTCCGGATAGTTGTCGATAATGAGTTTCACCGGATCTAAAACCGCCATCATCCGGGGTTTTCTCAGTTTCAGGTCCTCCCGGATACAATACTCTAACATCGCATAGTCCACAGAACTGTTGCTCTTGGAGACGCCGCACAAGTCCACGAACAGCTTGATGGATTCCGGCGTAAAGCCCCTGCGGCGCAGCGCGGCGATGGATACCAGACGCGGGTCGTCCCAGCCGTCCACGATCCCCTCTTCCACCAGCTTCTTGATATACCGCTTGCCGGTCACTACATTGGTCAGATACAATTTCGCAAATTCGATCTGCTTGGGCGGACACGCAAACCCGACCTCCTTCACCACCCAGTCATACAGCGGCCGGTGGTCTTCGAATTCCAGGGTGCAGACCGAATGGGTCACTCCCTCGAACGCGTCCTCCAGGGGATGGGCGAAATCATACATCGGATAGATGCACCACTGATCGCCTGTTCTGTGATGAGAAATATGGGCCACCCGGTAAATAACCGGATCCCGCATATTGATATTTGGGGAGGCCATATCTATTTTCGCCCGGAGTACCTTTTCTCCGTCCGCGAATTCACCGTTTTTCATTTTCTCAAACAGGTCCAGGTTTTCTTCCACGCTGCGGTTCCGGTACGGGCTGTCCTTACCTGGTTCTGTCAGCGTTCCCCTGTATTCCCGGATCTGCTCCGCAGACAGGTCGCACACAAAGGCCTTTCCCTTTTTAATCAGCGTCACCGCGGCTTCGTACATCTTCTGGAAATAGTCGGAAGCAAAATACAGCCGGTCTTCCCAGTCCGCGCCCAGCCATTTGATATCTTCTTTTATGGACTCCACGAATTCTTCCTTTTCCTTGGTCGGATTCGTATCGTCAAACCGCATGTTGAATTTTCCGTGATACTCTTGCGCCAGACCGTAGTTCAAAAGTATGGACTTGGCATGTCCTATATGAAGGTATCCGTTAGGCTCCGGAGGGAACCTGGTACACACTTCCGTGCAATGCCCTTCTGCGAGATCCTTCTCAATAATCTGTTCAATAAAATTTTTGGAAACTGTTTCTTCCATAGCGAATTACGCCCTCCTCGTTCCGATGTTCTTCCGTTTTTTATTTTCCGGCTGCGGCTGCGTCTCGTCCTCGCGGAATTTACCCCAGGCACAGACCGGATAAGGATACCGGCGTCTGTTGCTCCGCCGGTATCCTCTTACTTCTCTTCTGAATGCTATATAGTATCATATCATAAACCTTAGTATTGGAAAAGTATTTTTTCATAAACTCTGCAAACTCCGTCAGACCGTTCATCTCCCGCTCCTTTCAAGCTTCCTGACAGGACCGGGCCATTGGCTTCCTGACAGGGACGGGTCATTGGCTTCCTAACAGGGACGGGTCATTGGAATACGGTTGTTCACTCCCTTGGACAGTAGGATCTGATGGAGATCCACGATACCATTATCAAAGGAAGCCGCGCAGCTGCACAGATACAGCTCCCACATTCTTACGAATTCCGTGTCGAACATTTCCGCGATTTCTTCCCGATGTTTTTCAAAATTGTCTCTCCAGCAAAGAAGGGTTTTCACATAGTGCCGTCTTAAGCTTTCCACGTCCAGGGTATAGTACCGGTGATCCCCAAACAATTGGATCATCTCCCTAAGGGAAGGGATCATTCCGCCCGGGAATATATATTTCTTAATCCATGGGTCTCCCGGATGCTCCTTAAGCGCGCTGATATAGTGCAATAGGAACAAGCCCGACGGCTTCAGGACCGAATCCACGCTTTTTAAAAACAGCTCATAGTTCTGGCGGCCCACATGCTCTAACATCCCCACGCTGACCACGCGGTCAAACCGCATGCCGGAACCGGCCAGTTCCCGGTAGTCCATCACATACACCTGGACTTCCCCCCGCAGGCCTTCCTCCTCGATCCGCTGCCGGCAGGCTTTGCACTGTTCCTCGCTGAGCGTGATCCCGATTCCCTTCACATGATATTTCTTCGCCGCCTCGATCAGCATATATCCCCAGCCGCAGCCAATGTCCAGCAAAAACATATCTTTTTCCAGCTCCAGCTTATCCAGCGTATGATGGATCTTTCCCATCTGAGCTTCATAGAGCGTATCCTGTGGCTTCGCAAAATACCCGCAGGAATAGGAAAGCGTCTCGTCCAGCCACAGCCGGTAAAAATCGTTCCCGATATCATAATGAGAGGAAACCTCCGCTTTTTGGTTTTTCATAGAGGTGGAGGTGTGGATCAGCTTATGAAGCACCGTCTTGTTGGTCATGAACCGCTCCATCTGTCCCAGGAACAGATCCAGCGCCGAGAAAAGATCCCCTTCCACCTCCAGGTCTCCTTTCATGTAGGATTCTCCCAGGGCCAGCGACGTACTGGTCAGCAGGGCGGTCTTCGGAATCGGGTTACGCAGCACAACCCGGAATTTCGGATCTCCGGCTCCGATCCGGTATTCCTTTTGGTCCATTGCCACGCAGAACGGGACCTGATCAAATTTTTCCAGATGTTTTACGATGTAATCCATTTCTTGTTTCATGCTTGCTCACTCCTTTGTTAGAGTGTTGCAAGAAAATGGTAAATTTATACATTCGTAAGCCTTGAAATGACTCAAGAATTAGGTTATGTCTTCGATCAGCACCGTCAATATACCCCCGCAGACCATTCCCTCCTCTTCCGCCACATCGCCGGTTAGATCTACGGTAAAGAACTCATACGTGCCTGTGCCAATCAGCTTTCGCGCGCGCAGGATTACCCCGTGTTCACTGCATCCCCCGCCGATGCTTCCGACCAGCTGTCCGGTTGGATAGACCACCATCTTGGCGCCTGCCTTTCTGGGGGTTGGGCCTTTGGAGGAAATCACGGTAACCACAGCTCTGGGGCCTTTGTCTTCTGCCGCCAGCTCCTTAAGCACCTCAAAGTCCACATCGGAACCATTTAGGATCTTATTGCTTTTCTTAGCTTCCGTCACCTCGCAAAGCCTTCGCTTGCTGATCAGCTGGGCCACAATAGAGATGCCGATCTCTTCCGGTGTCAGCGCGCCGATATGCAGTCCGATGGGCGCGCACAGACGGGAAAGTACGTCTTTTGTACAGCCTTCCGCCATCAGCATCTCCCGGATCCCGCTCACCCGCCGTTTGGACCCGATCATGCCCAGATAATACGGCAGAGTACCGTCCAAGATTATCCGCAGGCAGTCCAGATCATACCTGTGCCCTCTTGTTAGAATCGCCACGTAATCATAGGCTGTGATCTGCAGCTCTTTTATGGCTTTTGGAAAAGCGTCGCAGATCACATGCCGGGCCTGGGGAAACCGGGCCGCGTTAGCGAACGACGGACGGTCATCCACAACAGTGACCGTGAATCCAACTTTGGCAGCGAATTCAACCAGAGCCAGAGCCACATGTCCCCCGCCCAGTATGATCAGCCTCTCTTCCGGATAAAATGGTTCCCGTACCGTGACGGTCCCATCCGCCTCCTCTACGGTTGTCATGCCGTTTGGAAACAAAGCGGCAAACTCCTCTTCGCTTTCAGATGGCAGGAACCGCTTTTCCGCCGGTTTACCCGCGTCTTTCGCATATTGGGAAAGGATCTGGCAGCAGGTGCCTGCTTTGAGCGCGGATAATAATTTTTGATACAACGACTGGGTATTCACAGCACAATTCCTCCTTTTTTCTATCTTTCGTTCTGACTTCTCATCTTTTGTTTCTCCAAAATCCGTTACATTATTAAAATACTATCATACTATAGGAAAAAACTCAAAGGATACGGCCGCCATAGTATCGGGCAGGGATAAAGCCGATGGAAGATTCCACCGGCTTAGAGTAATGGTCTTTAATTCATAATTCCAAGTTATCTTTTTTTGTATATGGCCCCGATGCCTTCCTTGCGGGCGTTATGGCGCTGGTTCTGGTTTTCTACTTTCTCCTTATTGGTAATGCTGTTAAATTCTTCATTTTCTTTTTTTCTGGCCCGGACTTCCTGGCCCTTTCGGTTTTCTGTCTCTTTTTGGCTCATATTTTCCTCCATGCATATTCCGTTTGTACAGTTCGTATACCATTTTAGCGTTCCATTTATGTAGGATAATATGCAGGAAGCCGGTTTTCCGTATTTATTTTATTCCATAGGCGCACTTCCCTATGGAATAAAAAATAGTAGCGCTCGAAAAAGCCTCGCTGACTATTTTTCATGCATCGCACGTAAGCGGCTAAAAAGCAGCCGCAAGTGCTCATAGCTATAAAAAATAGTTATTTTTCCAGCTGGTTGCGGCGTTTCTATAAGCTAAAAAGCGCATGGTTACTGGGTTTCATATAGAATGAATTTATCTGTAAAGTGGCAAAATGGTGTCAAAACGAACAAAAAGAGTTCTGGACAGTAACATAGTGTTATGACACGAAATGAGTTGTTTGACAATTGCGCACGCAAATATTAGAATGGAAAAAGCTAAGTTAGGTTTGGTCGTCTTTGGCGCATAAGGCGCACTTGACAGATCGGGATTTGTGGGGAGAAGTTTAAGTTGACAAAATCATACATAGTTATTCAAATTTTAGGCTTCATGGGAGCTATATTGTTCTTTATATCGTTCCAGTGTCGAAATAATAAAACATTATTCCGATTTCAATTTCTATCTTACTTGTTATATACAATTCATTTACTTCTTTTAGGAGCTACAACTGGGGGAATAAGTTACATTATAAACGCCATTCGTTCATTTTGCTTAAGCAGCAGGTGGGACTTTGGCAGAAGCAAAAAAATGTGTATAATTATCTGCTTTATGCAGGTTGCTGTTTTGATACTTACCTGGGTCGGATGGATTAGTATATTACCTGTTGCAGCAAATGTAGCAGTTACCATTGGGGCATATACTTATAATGCGAGAACAATACGATTGGTGACTATGCTAATTAATTCACCGCTTTGGATGATTTATAATATTATTGTTGGAGCGTGGGCGGGAATAATTGATGAAGCGGTAAGCGAAATTTCCATCGGAATTTCTATTGCCAGGTATGGCTGGAAAAATCTCGGAACTGAACAGGAATGACTTCCGGTTTGTCGGGCTGATTTACCTTCGTCTTATTGGGTAAAGACGTACTACCCATTTTGTTGTTTTCAATCGTGGCAAGCAGAGCAGGAGTATATACACTCCTATTCTGCTGCCACGATTGTTTTGCGTGGGATTGGGATTCGCGCCGCGCATGGAAATAGCCCCGGTATGAGACAGGGCCAATTTCATGCCGGGGCGGTCATGCGGAAAACGATAGAAGCCCGTTTTCGGGGCTATAGGATAATCATAACAGGCCCATTCGGTTTGGCATCCGCAAAGGCCCATTCTGGCAGAGAATTTTAGAGTCTAATGTTCCAGTTACAAGTTCCTTTCGGTACGTACCTGTAACATATCATCATCTGCTCTCGGAGGCCGGACAAGGGCTTGCTGATTTTGTATTTTGTGGTGCCCAAATGGTGCCCAACTTTACAAAACCATGCTGTTACAGGTTATGCCACTTTATTCATAGGATTTGAGAATATGCCCATTTCATGCGGGTTTTCCGGGTCTACCTATGGAACAATTTGCCACCTTGTGACGGTTAAAACAGCTGTACAGGCGATAAGTGCTCATAACTATAAAAAAAAGACTCTCAAAGGATATATTCCTTGGAAAGTCTTCTCATAAGCTGTCAATGGGAATCGAACCCATGACCTCAGCACTACCAATGCTGCGCTCTACCGTCTGAGCTATGACAGCGTGTTTCAGCAACCTTGTATACTATACTATATGCTCCTACTAATTGTCAATATTAATTTGCCAAAATTTTTTATTTTTTTTACACAATTCGATAAATAACTCGTAGTATCCCGGGAACAACCGTGTCGTTGCTGTAATTCTTAAACATATTTAACTATTCACATCCCATATGCTTTATGATACACTTATATGAAATCAACAGAGCAGGAGTTGACCTATATATTATGATTCGTGAAAATGATACGGATACTTTTATGCTATTGACCTTCCGGTCTTTTCTGGCCAATACGCCGGATCTGATTTTTATAAAAGACAGCAACCTGAATTATATCTTTGCGTCCCAGGCGTTCGCCAACATGGTCGGACACCAGCATGTGAATGATCTGGCCGGCAAGTCTGATTTTGATATCTTTGAACCGGAACTGGCCAAACGGTACACACAGGATGACCGCAGGATACTGGAAACCGGTATTCCCATGAAAGACCATATCGAACCGATCCCGGACCAGGACGGACGGAAAAGCTATTCTTCCACTTCCAAATATCTGATTAAGAATCCGGACGGAAAAGTGATCGGGATCTACGGGGTAGCCCGCGACGTAACTGCCCAGGTGCAGCTGGCGGAGGAGAGAGAAAACCGCAAGCTTTCCCGGCAAATGTTTGAAGGCGTAATCGAAGCGGATCTAACCTTGGATCAATTACTGCTGGCGGAAGGATCTTCCTTATCCCATTGCATGTTAAAAGCCGTTTCTTTTACGGAAGCTATGGAATTCCTGGCTGCCCACATGGTTCACAACGATTATGCGGAAGCGTTCCTGAATTTCTTTGATATCCGGGTATTGATGAACCTATACCGGGATGGCAAAAAAGATTTCAGCCATCTTACCTGTCTGTCGGTCAACCAGACGGACTATAAATGGATCGAATTCAAGGCCCGCCTTTACTTCTCAAAAATAACGAATACGCTGCGGATTACCATCGTCTTAAACGATCTGGACGAGGAAATACGGGATAAAGAGCGCCTAAAAATAAAATCGGAAATCGATCCTCTGACCGGGCTTTATAACCGGGAAAGCACGATATCCCGGATCATGGAATGTATCAAAGATTCCGGGCCCCTTCACAACCACGCGCTGTTATTTATTGACCTGGATCATTTCAAACAGGTGAACGATCAGCTGGGCCACCCTTTTGGTGATACCGTGCTACAAAAAATAGCGGAAATGTTAAAACTGCTCTTCCGGAAAGATGATGTGATCGGCAGAATAGGCGGAGATGAATTCCTGATTCTGCTGAAAAATGTCAGCTCACAGGAGGATGCCAAAAAGAGGGCTTCGATGATCTTTCAGACAGTGCCGTTATATCAAGTGGAACAAGAAAAAGAACTCTTTATAACCTGCAGCGTGGGCGGCGCTATGTATCAGGGCGACGGAAAAAGCTTTGAAACCCTGTACCGGGAAGCGGATCAGGCTTTGTACTGCGCTAAGAAAAAAGGCCGGAATACGATTGTTTTTTATGAGCCCTGATATACGGGGACGCTCCGGGCGGCCGGATTCTTTTGTATCTCCCTGGGAGCGCATAGGGCGGCTGTGAATACGCTTAGTGAAATCGGAAAGCCGGGTTCAGGATGCACGGCGGACTTCACGTCCGACGGGCAAGAGCCTCTGAACCGGGAACACATCACGTGTTCCTGGTGAATAGGCTCGGTTCCTGAATCCGGCTTTTCGATTTCACTTAGCGTATTCCAGCGCTAGCCCTCTGCGCTCCCAGGGAGATACAAAAGAACCCGGCCGCCCGGAGCGTCCCCGTATATCACCCGCGGTTTCTATTAATCCTCCAACACATCCAGCAGCTTATTCTTTACCCTCTGCAGTGCGTTATCCACCGACTTGGGGGTTTTCTCCAGGGCCGCCGCGATCTCCGCGTAATTATTTCCGGCCAGATAACGGTCCAGCACCTCTTTTTCAAAATCACTCAGCGACTGATCGATCCTCTTTTCCAGAGACACGGCGGACTCCTGGTCGATCAGCAGCTCCTCCGGGTTCTTATCGGAGATGGACTGCAAAGCTTCCACCAGCGTAAGCCCGTCCTCTCCGCCCTCCGAAGCATCCTCATACAAAGAGACATAGGTATTCAGCGGAAGATGCTTCTTCCGCCTGGACATCTCCACCGCGCTGTAGATCTGTCTGCCGATGCACAGATCGGCAAAATGAAAGAAAGAGGCTTCCCTTTCCTCCCGGTAATCCCGGATCGCCTTGAACAGCCCGATCATCCCCTCCTGGATCAGATCGTCATTGTCCCCGCCGATCAGGTACATGGCCCGCGCTTTCTTGCGGACCAGGTTCTTATATTTTTCCATGATAAAATCCGTGATTTCAACGTTTCCGTTCCGAAGCATCCGAATCAATTCTTCGTCGGAATAATCACCGTATGTTTTCATCTTCTACCCCAACCGTTGTCTGACGATCTCATACGCCAGAATTCCCGCAGCTACCGATGCGTTCAGGGAGTCGATTTCTCCCTTCATCGGAATAGAGGCGGTCAGATCACATTTTTCTTTCACCAGACGGCCGACGCCTTCCCCTTCGCTCCCGATCACCAGGCCGATCGGCCCGGTCAGGTTCAGCCGGTACATAAGCTCTCCGTCCATGTCCGCGCACACAAACCACATGCCACGGGCTTTTAGTTCCTCGATCGTGGCGCCCAGATTCGTAACCTTGGCTACCGGCGTATAGTTCAGCGCCCCGGCGGAGGTCTTCGCCACAGTAGCCGTCAGACCCACGGCCCGTCTCTTTGGTATGATTACACCGTGCGCCCCGGCCAGATTCGCTGTCCTTATGATTGCGCCCAGATTGTGGGGGTCCTCGATATTGTCCAGCAGGATCAAAAACGGCGGTTCGCCCTTCTCCTCGGCCAACCGGAACATGTCATCGATATCGGCGTATTCATAGGCCGCCGCGTAGGCGATCACCCCCTGATGCTTACCGGTCTCCGACATCTGATTTAACCGCTCCCTGGTGACGAACTGGATCATCGTGTCATGCTTTCTGGCTTCCCGGGTAATCGTGGAAACCGCCCCGTCCCGGCATCCGTCCTGCACGAACAGCCGGTCAATGGTCTTGCCTGAACGGAAAGCCTCCAATACGGCATTTCTTCCTTCTATTGTAAATTCTTCATAACGCATCTATTCGTAACTCCTTCTGGCGTAACTCTGCGTACGCTCTTGTTTGGCCGCTTATTTATCGCACTCTTTTTCCTTCTTAAAAATCCCCTCTTTCAGCCCTATCTTTACCAGGTCTATCATACGCTTATATTGCCCGTCCAGATACAGCCAGCCGACCAGCGCCTCAAATCCCGTCGCTCTGCGGTAATCGGCCACCGTGGCATTTTTTGCCATCGTAGGCGATTTGGCGTTGCGTCCCCGCTTATAGACAGCCATTTCCCGATCCGTCAGAACAGGCTTTAACACTTCCATCATGGCGGACTGGGCCGATGCCTTTACCAGGGTGCTGGCCCGCTTATGCAGCTTGCCCGCCTTCGTATTCCCCTGATCCACCAGTATGGTACGGATAATCAGCTCATAGACTCCATCCCCTATATAAGCCAGGGCCAACGGGGAATATCCCTCCGCCTCCACAGCGGGCAGGCGGAAAGCTTCCTTCATATAGGCGATCAGATCCGCATTTCCTTTTTCTATATCTTTACTTACTTCCGCGCTAACACTTTTTTCCACATTTACGCTCTTTTCCACTTTACACCTTCCCGGGTATCTTCCAGCAGGATTCCCATGTCGGCCAGCTGATCCCGGATTTCATCCGCACGCGCGAAATTCTTCGACTTTCTGGCATCCTGGCGCTCCCGGATCAGCGCTTCTATATCCTCATCCAGAATCTCCTCTTTTTTCAGTACGATCAGGCCCAGGATATCGCTGAGCTTCACCACTTTATCCAGCAGGTTCTGCAGGAATTCTGCGGAGCGTCCCGCACCGGCGTGCGTGTTGGCAAACTTCACCAGCTCGAACAGCGCGGATACCGCATCCGCCGTGTTGAAATCGTCATCCATGGCCTCCTCGAATTTTTGAATAAAAGAGTCCGCTTCCGCAATCAGCTTTTCTTCCTCTTCGCTCATGGTTCCCGGTCCGGCCGCTTTTACCAGATGTTTCAGATTCTCAGCCGCGGTTACGATCCGGTCCAGGCCGTTTTTAGCCGCTTCCATCAGATCCGCGCTGAAATTTAACGGGCTTCTGTAATGTGCGCTCAGCATGAAGAAACGAAGCACCTGAAGATCGTACTTTTCACTGATATCCCGGACGGTGAAGAAATTGCCCAGGGACTTACTCATTTTTTTATTGTCAATATTTAAAAATGCATTGTGCATCCAGTATTTCGCAAAAGATTTTCCGCTGGCCGCCTCGCTCTGGGCGATCTCATTCTCGTGATGGGGGAAGATCAGGTCCTCGCCGCCGCCGTGGATGTCGATCTCATCACCCAGATATTTTTTGGACATGACGGAGCACTCGATATGCCAGCCGGGACGCCCTTCACTCCAGGGGGATTCCCAGTAAGGCTCTCCGTCCTTTTTCGGTTTCCAGAGCACGAAATCCATGGGATCCTCTTTCTGCTCCGCCACGGCGATTCTGGCTCCCGCTTCCAGATCATCGATATTTTTCTTGGACAGTTTTCCGTAGTCCTTGAATTTTCTGGTCCGGTAATATACCGTGCCGTCCACATCGTAGGCATATCCCTTCTCGATCAGCGTGCTGATCATATCCAGCATACCGCAGATCTCCTGGGTCGCCAGCGGATGGATCGTAGCCGGCTTCACATTCATACCGGCCATATCCTTTTTACATTCCTCTATATACCGCTCTGCGATCTCATTGGCCGAAACGCCTTCTTCAATGGCTTTGTTGATGATCTTGTCGTCCACATCGGTAAAATTCGATACATAATTCACATCATATCCTTTATACTCCATGTAACGGCGCACCGTGTCGAAGAATATCATGGGCCTTGCGTTGCCGATATGAATCAGATTATATACGGTGGGGCCGCAGACATACATTTTTACCTTCCCCGGCTCCAGCGGTATGAATTCCTCTTTTTTTCTGGTCAGTGTATTGTATAACTTCATTGTTCCTCTCCTTTATCCAGCTTTTCTTCCAGACGGGACAGACGCTCCCGCAGTTCCATATTTTCTTTCCGCAGCTGCGACAGATCGTTTAGCACCGGGTCCGGCAGATGGATCTGGTCCATGTCGCTTCTCGGTATTTTTATATTATCCTGTTTTACGATACGCCCGGGCACACCCACAACCGTACAGTTGGGAGGCACTTCTTCCAACACCACGCTTCCGGCTCCGATCTTGGAATTTTCCCCGATCGTAAAGGAACCCAGAATCTTCGCACCGGCGCTTACCATGACGTTATCCTTCAATGTCGGATGCCGTTTGCCCCGCTCTTTTCCCGTACCGCCAAGCGTGACGCCCTGATATAAGGTAACATTATCCCCGACGATCGCGGTCTCTCCGATGATCACGCCGCTCCCGTGGTCGATAAAAAATCCTTTTCCAATCGTGGCTCCGGGGTGGATCTCGATCCCGGTCTTCCTGGCCGCTCTCTGGGAGATCCATCTGGCCAGAAAATAATGGCCCGACAGATACAGCTTGTGCGCCAGCCGATAGTGCAGGATTACCTTAAAACTGGGATACAGCAGGACTTCCACACCGCTCTTGATGGCAGGGTCCCGCTCCCTGATTACTTCTATTTCTTCTTTAATATACCGTATAATACCCATTTCCTTCAACCTTTTCTGTTTGCTGTCAAGAGTTCCGAAAAACAGGGAATCCGCGTGAAAGCCTTATCTTATATAGTGTATGTAATAACCCTGGTTTTGTCAATAACCTTAAAACAAGGAATCATTACCCGCTAAACAATCTCCTGTATCGATACGCTGCGAAACGGCCGGATGGCCTGCAGTTTGCGAAATACCGGTTCCGATCTCCACTCCTGCGCCGTCTTCACCCCGAACAGGAATTCTCCCAATTCGTCGATCTTAACCTTCCACTCCGGCTGCTCCTTGCAAGCCCGCACTACGCTTCCGCCGGAATTCAGGCTCCACCGGAAAATCCCCGCGTTATCGGGCACGATCGGATCGTCCACTTCTATAACCAGCTCCACCGGTTCGTCCGATGTGACCGGTTCCGCCATCCGTTCCAGGCTGGCAATACGGATCATAATAAGCGGAGGAGTTTCCTTTTCAACCGCTCTTAGAATCCCCCCACAATCCGGCATAAGCACCGGATCCCGGTATGTCTCCTTACATTTGCGGCCGTCCTCCCCTTCTTCCCGGTCACAGAGGACGTGTCCCACGAACTCGCTATCCCGCTCAAAGACCCGGATACAGCCTCCCTCACTTTGCTGCTCGGCAAGGAGCCTTCGGTAATAGGCGGCATCCCGTACCGTCACAATATCATAGCTGGGCTGCAGGTATTTCTCATCAAATGCAGCCAGCCGGGCCGCATCATCCGCCCCAGCAGGCCGTGAGCATACCGCGCTTTCCCCGTTCTTCACAGGCTCGCAACTGATCTGGGATGAAACCGTCCGGAATCCAAACGGCAGGTAGATCGCCTCGGCCGCGGGCATCAGATAGACAAAGGGCTTTCCTTCCCGATTCATATCCAAAAGGGCGCGTTCCAGCAGGCGGCGCATATATCCCCGGTGCCGGTAAGCCGCATCCGTCGCCACCGCCACGATGTATTCCGACGGGTAACGCTGTCCCCTCACCGACACCGTATACGGGTTTAAATGCAGCATGGAGCGGACCGTTCCTTCCTCCTCCAGGATCAGAACCCGGTTGTCCCGCATCTTTTCCTGATAATAATAATCTACAAATCCTTTCCCGTCGGATGGGAAAGCGCTTTCATACAGCGTTCTGGTGGCTTCTTTTTCTTTTTGATCAAGATATCTGGTCCGCATCCTTTTCACTCCTCCTGGCGCATCCGCCGCAGCCTTCGCAGGACCGCTGGGCCATCGGATCCGAACCCGCCATATTCGCCGGGGTAGTCAGGCTGCATATAGCCTGCGCGGATATCCCCTGACCCGTGCCGGTAAAACCAAGTCCTTCCTCTGTGGTAGCTTTAATATTCACCTGGTCTTTTGCAAGCATCAGGGCCGCGGCCACATTTTTCTCCATCTCTTCTATATAGGGCCTGAGTTTCGGCCGCTGCGCGATGATCGTGGCGTCTATATTTTCAATCACATAACATTCCTGCTCCAGCAGCCGGCCTACCTTTTTTAGCAGCGCGATGCTGGAAGCCCCTTTATAAGCCGGATCTGTGTCCGGGAAATGCTTTCCGATATCTCCCAAGGCGGCGGCCCCCAGCAGGGCGTCCATGATCGCGTGTACCACCACATCGGCATCCGAATGGCCCAGCAGCCCTTTCTCAAACGGAACCGAAACTCCGCCCAGAATCAAATCTCTTCCCTCAACTAATTTATGAACATCATAACCCAGACCAACTCTCATGATAATCACCCTTTCTGTTCACTAGTATCCTGTTTTTTCCATACAATATGTATTTTATCACAGTATAATCTTATCTTCCACACTCCCAGACCTCACTTTCGCCGGGGAGCAGAATGGCGTCTGACTCCATGATTCCCAGCTGTCTCAGCTGTTCTTCCATAATGCGCAGTTCATAGAGCAATAATTCCTCCAGGACGGCGGAAAAGGAGGCAAAATCCTGTTCTTCCAGCGCCCTGACCATAGTCCGGAAGGCGGGCTCAAAATACTGGTTCATTTTTTCGGTATCTCCCCGCAATCCCCGAAGCGGATTGCCCCAAAAGAGAAGTTTTAAAAGCTCCGAATAAATGACTCTGATGGTCCGGTAAGGAGCAAACCTGGCGATCAGCTCCAGTGAATAATAGGTGGTCATCTCATAACGCCGGCTGTTCTGTAAACCGGACAGGCGCTGTTTCCACTGCAGGAGCGAACCTTTGTCCACCGAGTCCAGCGTGATTTTTGATACTGCCCTGGAGGACAGCGCGTATATCTGCAGGCTTTCCGCCACCTCCAGAAGCCGGACCTGAATATCCGGATGCGTAAAGTCGCAGTTCCTGGTGCTCTGCAACGGGGAAAGCACGCGCGCGCCAAGGGTCCTGGATGATTTCACCGCTCCGATACTGTTTAGCAGGGAGACCGTCCGGCGGATCGTACTGACAGATACGCCTTTTTCCCTGGAAAGCTTCTCAGCCGGCGGCAGATAGCTTCCTTCCGGATAAACGCCGCGGCTGATACCGGTCAGGATTTCGATCGCGAGGGAATAGCGAAGCTGGGAGGATTTCTTATATACGCTCCAGCCAAATACCGTCTCTTCTTTTGTCTGCGCACCGGTAATTCTCTTATCGTAGAATTGAGCGACAGACTGAGCCAGTTCGTCCTGGGCAGTTTTTAAAACGCTTGCCAACGCGTCCCATTCCCCGCTTCGGCTTTTGGAAGTCACTTCTTTAAGCCAATACATGCCTCTTTGAAGCTCCTCCTCATTTTCCTTAACACTATAAAAGGGGCCTTGGAAGAACAGGTAAATCTGCCGGATCAGCCGGCTTAAAAGTCCATTTCCCAATGCGTCAAACTTTTGTTCCAGATACTGATACATGGCATTCGGCGACTGTATATCCATATGAGCGAGCTGACCGATCACGTCCGGCGGCGTATGCTTAAGCGACAGCCATCCGGCCCAGCCGAACAGCGGCCAGATAGACCGGCTCAAATCAATCAGCGCAGTTTTCCTCTGTGCAAAAAAATCCTGAATCAGCCGGTTCCTTTCTTCGGGACTGTACCTGACTGCTACTTTTGCCCCGCTTCTTTGAGACAGTGAGATATATCCTTCCTGGCGCAGGCGGTGATATGCCGCTTTCACCGTATCCACCGATATGTGGGTCTGTCTGCATATCTCTTCCATTCCAGGAAGACTTTCTCCATATTTATATAAGCCAAATTGAATCTGAGTAAGCAACGATGTATAAACAGCCTGTTTCAATTCCATCTCGCCGCCCAAATTGAACTCTCCTCTCTAAATTAGGATGGTAGAAAAAAATTATAACATTTCCTACTTCAGATTTCTACAAATTCCACCAAGTCGTTGCTATTTTCAAGTTCCTTTGCTATACTCAATTTAAATGTGGTATGTGAGCGACTATGCAGGCGTGACGTTTTTACAGGGCAATAGATGCATGTGCGGGACCTCACTGAATTTCAACATAAGACTATAAGGACGGAAACATTTATGAAAAAATTAAACGTCACACAGGAAGACGCAATGATCAAAAAAACCACCTGGATCGGCATGGTTTCGCTTCTCATTTTGCTCTCACTTTTTTTGCTCGTAACCATTTTCAGCACCAGTAAATTGACCTCGCAGGTAAAATTAATCGCGGAACACCCGTTTACCGTAAACGGAGATATCAGCGACGTCAAGACCAATCTGGCGCTGATGAGACTGCGGGCAGAGCGGCTGCAATCTTATAACCAGCCCGAAGACGTGGCGAAGGTGAAGGAAGCGCTGGACGAAATCTATGTCAGCATGGAAGCGCTGCTGGACGAAATCGACGATCTGTATTTGGGTCCGGATGATGATATGGACGCGCTGCGGTTGTCTTTTCACGAAATCCGCAACGCACAGGAAGATCTTCTCGCATTCGCGGCGCTTCCCAGCTCCACAACCGATGTAATCGCAGCCTATGAAGAAGAACAGCTTTACCACCTGTATGAGAAATTAGAACAAAACGCGCAGCATATTTTATCCTATGTTCGAAATACCCAGCAAAATATATTCACATCTGCAGATCACTTGGGTAAATCCTCTCTGGTATGGTCTATTATTATCCTCATTGCTGTGACGTTAGGCTTATTCTTTTTCCAGTACGCGATCCGGAAGATGAGCCTGCGGCTTTATGAAAAAAACCGTCAATTCGAACTCCTATCCGATACCGTGGATGAAGCCTTCCTTATTTTTGGAAATGATCCGGGGCGCTGTGATTTTGTGTCCGGCAGCGCCGAACGGGTATTGGGATTACCCGCCGGCAGTCTAAAAGAGGACCGGCTTCTGATCTATCAGCATATGAACGCCGCAACTGCGGAACAGATACATAACGAGCTGTACTCCGATGCCAAAACCTCTCTGGATACCATGATCGAATATCAGCATCCCCAGTACCCGGAACCTCGGTGGCTGCAGCTGCATTCCTACCGCATAACGGAAAACACAGACACGAAATACATTCTTACGATGACCGACTGCACGGAGGAGCGCCGGTCCGCCCAGGCCCTGCAGGATGCGCTGGTCAGCGCCCAAAACGCCAATAACGCCAAAAGAGATTTTCTGTCCCGCATGAGCCATGAAATCCGGACACCGATGAACGCAATTATCGGAATGGTGACCATCGCGGCCGCCTCGATCAATAACCGGAGCCGGGTGGAAGACTGTCTGGATAAGATAGGCTATTCCTCCAAGCATCTGCTTATGCTGATCAACGATGTTTTGGACATGTCCCGAATTGACAGTAACCGGGTAAAGCTTAACAAGGAACCCTTTGAATTATATCAGTTTCTCAATAATTTTGTTTCCGTGGTATATCCCCAGGCCAGCAGCAAAGGATTGAACTTCTCCGAAAAATCGATCGGGTTTTCGGAGCATACCACTTATCTGGGCGATTCCCTCCGTCTGAACCAAATCCTTTTAAATCTGACCTCCAACGCGATTAAGTTTACACCGCGGGGCGGAACGGTGCGACTGGAAGTCTTTCATTTACCGCCCCGCGGTAATAATAGCTGGATCCGGTTTGTCGTTTCGGACACCGGGATCGGGATGAATGAGGATGCCCTTGAGCGTCTCTATACGCCGTTTGAACAAGCGGACGCATCGATCTCACAAAAATATGGCGGAACAGGGCTTGGCATGTCCATCACCCAAAACCTGGTATCCCTGATGGGCGGATTCATTGATGTCAAGAGCAAACCCGACGAAGGAACCACATTCACAGTGGAGCTTCCGTTTGAACACAGCGATGTTGATCTGCAGCCCTATCACGAGGGTGTCCTGGAATCGCTTAAGGTTCTGGTAGCAGATGACGAACAGGACATCTGTGAGCATACGACCCTGCTGCTGGAAAGACTGAAAATCCAGGCGGAGTGGGTACTAAATGGTATCGAGGCGGTTGAGAAGGTGGCCGCAGCCCAGGAGGAAGGGCATGCCTTTGATGTCTGCTTTATTGATTGGAAGATGCCTGATATTGATGGTTTGGAAACCACCCGGCGCATTCGGGCAAAGGTGGGACGGGACACCCCGATCATCATCATATCGGCCTATGACTGGTCTGATATTGAAGAGGAGGCCCGGGCGGCAGGCGCCGATGCGTTTATTACGAAGCCGCTGTTCCAGTCTTCCCTATATAATGCCCTGGTCAGTGTCACCAACGGCGCGTTTGGAATGTCCCGGTCAAAAGAAGAGAACACAGGAAACTCTCTCCAGGGCATGAGGCTATTGCTGGCTGAAGATAATGAGCTGAATATGGAAATCGCCGTGACGCTGCTTGAGATGAACGGCGCCAAAGTAGAAAGCGCAGCGAACGGCCAGGAGGCGTTAGAGCGCTTTTCAAAGACGGAACCCGGTTATTTCGACGCCATCCTAATGGATGTCCAGATGCCGGTTATGGACGGCTGTGAGGCGGCGAGACAGATCCGCGCCTGCAGACGGCGGGACGCCGGGAGCATCCCGATTATCGCCACTACCGCCAATGCGTTTCAGGAAGACGTGTCTGCGGTATTGGCCGCCGGGATGGACGCCCATATCAGCAAGCCTCTTGATATCAAACAGCTCTGCAAAATTCTGTCCCAGGTACACAGCGGATGAACTGTTCCGCTGTGCATGGGGATCGGCCTCTGTGAATGGAGTCCCGCCTCCCTTATAACGCACAAAATTACGCACAAAAAATCCGGATAAAGTATCCGGATTTTTTAGTAGCGGGAAAGGGATTTGAACCCCCGACACCGCGGGTATGAACCGCGTGCTCTAGCCAACTGAGCTATCCCGCCATATCAATATAATTTTTTAAAGGATGGGACCTACAGGGCTCGAACCTGTGACCCTCTGCTTGTAAGGCAGATGCTCTCCCAGCTGAGCTAAGATCCCATTTCCTGTGGGCCTGTCTTACCGCTGACCCGCTTTGCTATTATACTATTGAGTTCGACTAAAAGTCAATACTTTTTTTACAAATTTTTCAAATATTTTTTTAGGCGTACGGAACCCGCTTTATTACTGCCGTTGGAAGATAAAAACAGAATTTTTTCACCAGGATAGTCTCTGGTTTATTTCAATTTTTTCGCCGTCCGGACCCAGAATCATGAAATAGCGAATCCCATGTTCAAAGAAAGGAAGCTCTTTCAGAACCAGATCAGAGACACGGCATCCTGCTTTTCTAGCCTCATAGAAAGCCTCTTTTGCGTCTTTTACATTCAGGGCTATATGGTCAATATGGCCGGCTCCCCGGCTCTTAAGCTCCTGAAGCCCCGCTCCTGTCATTTGGATGAGTTCCAGCTGGAAACCGTGATTATCGACGAATCCTATGTACAGTCTGCCGTCCGGAGTGTCCAGATAACCTTCTCCCACCTTGGTAAAGCCCAGGATTTCATAGAAGGATACGGAAGCCTGAAGATCGCTCACTTTTACGGCCAGATGAGACCATCCCTGCAGCCCTGTCCGATAGCCGTAATTTACGGAACAGTTGTGGCAAAGCTCGATCACTTCCTGATTGGGTCCCACATAATTAGCCCCCCGCACACCCTTGGGGCCGATATTTTCGTATAGAACCGCCCCTTTCGGCGTAGAAGCGTGATATTTCAAACCTTGATCTTCCACCCTCCGACAGCAATTCTCAAAATCCGGCGCGTCTATGGCGAAATGATCCAGGATACCGTCCCCGCGCATTTGCATATCCCGGCCGGCTTGCGCCTGCTCACAAAGCTCGATCACCAGATCCTTTAATTCGAGGAATACTACGTTTAATTTTCCGTCGTTCCAGACTGTCTTTTCATAAAATTTCCGGAATCCCAGCTTCTGTTCATACCATGCCGCCGATCCGGCCAGATCCGCCGTAGGAATTCCCAGATGCCCAACCCCCGTTATATTTTCACTTAACTTCATTCTTACCGCTCCTTTAACCGCACGATTCATGAATTTTGTCCTACTATAGAATTTACTACGTTTCGCACTTTTACGCAAGCATCCTGTTAAAAACGTCCTACACCTGTTTATAGCGTCTTACACCTATTTAAAGCGTCCACGCAGGCTTCGTTTAAAAAATAACAAAACTGTCTGCTCTTGTATTCTATTCCCGATTTGTTTATAATTCTTTTAGTTATACATTATTGAGCAGCGAAGGCTGCGAACCCGCCCGAAGGGCATGCATTAATGGGATACTGTAAAGTATACATTGTTAGTTTTTGCGCAAGCCACTTCCGGATGGCTAAAATTTCAAAAGAAAGGTAGCGGTAAAATGAACAGTAACATTACGAGGGAGGATGCCTGGAAGCTTCTGAACGAATATAATCAGGAGGCTTTTCATTTAAAGCATGCGCTGATTTTGGAAGGCGTCATGAAGTATTTCGCAAAAGAGCTGGGATACGAAGCGGACATCGATTTTTGGGGCCAGGCAGGCCTGCTCCATGATCTTGATTTTGAGCGTTATCCTGAGCAGCATTGTATCAAAAGCCAGGAGATAATGCGGGACAGAGGGCTGTCGGATGAAATCATCCACGCAACCGCCTGCCATGGCTACGGCATCACCGTGGATATCGCCCCGGAACATGAAATGGAGAAGGTGCTGTACGCGGTAGACGAACTGACCGGCCTGATCGGCGCCGTGGCCGTGATGCGCCCTTCCAAGAGCGTTCAGGATCTGGAAGTAAAGTCGGTTAAGAAAAAATTCAAAACTCCAAGCTTCGCCGCCGGCTGTTCCAGGGAAATCATCCAGAAGGGGGCCGACATGCTGGGCTTAGATCTGAACGATCTGATCCAGCGCGTGATTTTGGCCATGCGTTCGATCCCGGATATTGTAGAGTAAAATAGTAACGCACGTAAGCCTCTGGAATCCTGGGACTTACGTGCGCATACGCCGTCATTTCTCTATCAGATAATTTCTCATATTGTGCAGCGCGTTCTTCTCAAGCCTGCTGACCTGTGCCTGGGAGATGTGTATCTCCTCCGCCACTTCCATCTGTGTTTTTCCCTCAAAGAACCGCAGCTGTATAATATATCGTTCCCGTTCCCCCAGCTTTTTCATCGCTTCGCTCAGAGACAGTTCCTCGATCCAGCGCTCTTCCTTATTCTTCTTATCGCTGATCTGATCCATGACATACAGCGCGTCGCCGCCCTCCGTATACACGGGTTCATACAGGCTCACCGGACTCTGAATCGCGTCCAGGGCGAAGACGATATCCTCCTTGGAGATTCCGATCTCATCTGCGATCTCGTTTACGGTGGGCTCCTTTAGATTCTTTTTCATCAGATTCTCTTTCGCGTAGATCGCCTTATAGGCCGTATCCCTCAGGGAACGGCTTACCCGGATCGCATTGTTGTCCCGCAGATACCTCCGGATTTCCCCGATAATCATGGGTACCGCATAAGTAGAAAACTTCACATCCAAAGTGGAATCAAAATTATCGATCGCTTTAATTAATCCGATACAGCCGATCTGAAATAAATCATCCACATTTTCGTTGCTGTTCGAAAATCTTTTTATCACACTTAAAACCAACCGCAGATTACCCTTAATATAAGTTTCCCTGGCCTCCGTATCGCCCTCTTTTATACGCGCAAAAAGAGCTTCCTTCTCGTCATTCTTGAGCAGTGGAAGCTTAGATGTATTTACTCCGCAGATCTCAACCTTATTAAGAGCCATAACCCAGAATCCTCCTTGAAACTATTTTCTATTAAGAAGAATTCTCACATTAAAGTTGAAATATACGACAATACAAAAAATATAAAAAATAAAGCCCCTTGACAAAAAAACAGAATCATCCGGAACCTTAAACTGCGGTTCTTCCTCGGGTTTGGGTATGCCCGCTGCTTAAGGCTGGGGTGCGTGTCAATGTCCCGGGATGCTCCGGGCAGCCGGATTCCTTTGTGTCTCCCCGGGAGCGCGGAGGGCTTACGTTTACACCCGCTAAGTGGAATCGAAAAGCCGGGTTCAGGAACCGAGCCTCTGAACCAGGAACACGTGATGTGTTCCCGGTTCAGAGGCTCTTGCCCGTCGGACGTGAAGTCCGCCGTGCATCCTGAACCCGGCTTTCCGATTCCACTAAGCG
>NZ_JAHQCW010000022.1 GCF_019042275.1 Diplocloster agilis | reverse complement strand
TCGGTTCCTGAACCCGGCTTTTCGATTTCACTTAGCGTATTCCAGCGCAAGCCCTCCGCGCTCCCAGGGAGATACAAAAGAACCCGGCCGCCCGGAGCGCCCCCGTATACCGCCCGCGGTTCCAAGCCCTAAGCAGCGGGCATACGAAGCCCCCAGGAAGGACGCTATCACTAAGTGAGTGCGACAGCCCCCGGCAGTTTCCGTATCAGTTCGGATCTTAATCCTCGGATAGCGGCAGGCGCCATTCATCCAGCAGCTTATCCACGATCGCTCTCTGGGCGGATTCGTTATAATACAGCACCTCGTATTCATTGCCCTCACGGCTTACTTTCTTTTCCATAAATATACCCAGACCTGCGCCTTTTTCCGTAATTATTTTGCGCTGGATATCATTGATTACCGTTTCCTGCACATATCCCCCGCCGATCAGGCGGTCCATGATCGTCTTATTTTTTATTTGTTTCATCACGCTGGCGTCCCGCTGATCGTTCATCTGCTGTACCAGCTCGGACAGCGTGCACTTTTCGGAATAATATATCTGTGAAGCGATTCGTTCACTCATCATGAACTCGGCCTTTAAGCGGCGTCCCGGTTTTTTGCCGGAATCCTGGTCGTCTTCTGACGCTAAGCCGCTATCACTCTTCGTCTCCACTATCACCGCTTTTGCCTGCGCACCCTTTTGATAACTCTCTACCGAAGGGGCCTTCCCATCTTCTTCCTCAAAATAAAAGACCTGATGCACCCCGCCGGTGAACTCCCGGATGAACTCGATAAATTGTTCTCCGTAGCGTTCATATTTATTTTGCCCCACACCGGTTACATTTAACATTTCCTCCCGGTTTAACGGCACCTTGACACACATGTCCGTCAGGGTCTTATCTGAAAAAATAATATAAGGGGGCATACCTTCCTGGCGGGCGATCTCCAGACGTTTTTCCCGCAGCCGATCGAACAGCTCCAATCCCCTGGAATTCAGTATATCGGATATCCGCTGTTTTCTTCTCTTCTGCCGCGTGCCGTCCGCTGACGCTGGCTCTTCCTGCCTGGGCTTATACTTCATGGTTACTTTTCGTTCACCGTCCAGGATCTCTTTCGCTTTGCCGGTTAATTTCAACAGCATATATTTATCCCGCGTCACCAGAAGGATCTCGTCCATCAGCATCTGATTGATTAGGCTCTTAAGCTTTGATTCGTCCATGCCCCGTCGCAGGCCGAAACTGGCCAGGCCGGTAAGACCGTAGGAGCGCAGCTTGGCCCGGTTCTCCCCCCTCAGCACGCCGACGATCACATTGATGCCATAGCGCTGCCGGCACTCCCGGATACAGGTAATCACATCCGCCGCGGCATCCGTCATATCGGTTTCCTCATAATCCGTCAGGCAGTTGGAGCAGTTGCCGCAGTACCCGCTGCCCGCCTCCCCGAAATACCGCAGTATGTAATCTCTCAGACAATCGTTGGTAAAACAGTAATAGGTCATTTTTCGGAGCCGGATTCTGTCCTGTTCCTGCACCAGCTCCCGCTCATCCTGGGAAAGCGCCTCATTTTCCGGCTCCTGATCCATCATAAATTCATGAATCCGCACGTCCTGGCCGCTGTAGTATAAGATACACTCCGACGGCTCGCCGTCCCGCCCGGCACGTCCCGCCTCCTGGTAATAGCTTTCGATATTCTTCGGCATATTATAATGGATCACATAGCGGACATTGGATTTATCGATCCCCATTCCGAAAGCATTCGTCGCGACCATAACGGGACTGCGGTCATAGATAAAATCATCCTGGTTCTCCTGTCTTTCCCGGTCGCCAAGCCCCGCATGATATCTGGTCGCGGCCACACCGGCCGCCCTTAGCTTCTCACATACCTCTTCCACATCTTTCCTGGTCAGGCAGTATATAATCCCGCTCTGATCTTCGTGTCCCACGACATATTCCTTCAAAGCGTCGAATTTATTCTTGGGCGTTTGTACGCCGAAATACAGGTTCTTCCGGTCGAATCCGCTGACTAAAACCGTAGGATTCCAGAGTTTCAGCATACAGATAATATCATCCCGCACTTCCTTCGTGGCGGTAGCCGTAAAAGCGCCGAGGACCGGTCTTATATCCAGCGTATCCACGAATCTGGATATTTTCAGATAACTGGGCCTGAAATCCTGTCCCCACTGGGATACGCAGTGGGCCTCGTCCACGCATACCATGGAGATCTGCGCCCGGGACGCAAACATCCGGAACTCTTCCGTCTCCAGACGCTCCGGAGCCACATAGATAATCTTATATCTCCCCTGCGCCGCGTACTGCATGGCCATCCGGTACTGGTTCACAGTCAGGGAGCTGTTCAGATATGCCGCATGAATCCCCGCCTGGTTCAAGCTACTGACCTGATCCTTCATCAGGGAAATCAGCGGAGAGATGACCAGCGTAATTCCCGGAAGCATCAGGGCGGGAATCTGATAACAGATGGATTTCCCGGCGCCGGTCGGCATAATTCCCAGGGTATCCTGCCCTTTTAAAAGGCTGTCGATCAGCATCTCCTGCCCTTCCCGAAACTCCGTGTATCCAAAATACTGTTTTAACAACTCGTATTTTTTTCCATACTTCGTACTGAACTGCTCCAATTGACAGCCTCCTTTGTCCTCTATTCTATTTCTTATCCATGGTGGGGCTCTGTAAGAAAAGTGATCAGAACTATCTTGATTTGTACTGAAATACTACCATATTTCTCTTAAAATTACAAGTTATGGGCTGTCGCACTAACTTTGCGTTCTTCTCCGTGGCTTCCAATGCCCGTTACTCAGAGCCTGAAACCGTGGGCGGTATACGGGGACGCTCCGGGCGGCGGGTTCTTTTGTATCTCCCTGGGGGCGCATAGGGCGGCTGCGTCTCCGCTTAGTGGAATCGAAATGCCGGATTCAGGATGCACGGCGGACTTCACGTCCGACGGGCAAGAGCCTCTGAACCGGGAACACATCAGGTGTTCCTGGTGAATAGGCTCGGTTCCTGAATCCGGCATTCCGATTCCACTTAGCGGAGACCAGCGCAAGCCCTCCGCGCCCCCAGGGAGATGCAAAAGAACCCGGCCGTCCGGAGCGTCCCCGTATACCGCCCACGGTTCCAAGCCCTGAGTAACGGACATAGGAAGCCCCGGAGAAGAACGCTAAGTTAGTGCGACAGCCACATAATTTATAAACGGCAGGTTACAATCCTTTATCTGCAAGGATTTTATCAAATTTCTTTTCCGATAGTATCTCATGGGTTACAAGCTCCCCATTATAGAACAGAGAAAATGTTGTAAATGGCGACGGGACGTTTTGCGCGTCTTCTTTTGTCCGGATATGCACGGTTTGAAGCTTCGCCTGTCTTTCTTGGGCCATTTTTTCAAGAAGGGGCACATACTTTGCTGTAAAAGGGCATTGGTCTGTGTAATACAGGACGAAGCCCTCCGGCAGACTGTTCTGCGTTTTTACAACCTTTTTAAAACACGGCTGATCCGCATTTTGGGCAAACGGAAGATACAGCAGTTCAAAATACGGCGCCGCCGCGTCAGCTCTTTCAAATCCTTTATATTTCATGTATTTTGGGTCCGAAAGGAAGCCCCTTTTCTTTTGTGAGGATAAGATGACAAGTCCTTTTTTCCCCTTCGCCTTACTGTCTCTGATACATTCCTCCAGCAAAAGGGTTGAATAACCCTGTCCCTTGAATTGTCCGGAAACCCACAGGCAGTCTATATACATGTATCCGTCTGCCTCGATCGGAACCCAGGCATACTCCGCCGGAATATATTCAATAAAGCACTTTCCACGCACATTCCCTTTTAAAAATACAAGCCCCTCGTCAAGTCTTTCTTGAATCCATGCCTTTTTTGTCATGACCTGAACGTCTTTGTTGTTTGATATCGCACAACAGATATGCTCCTGTTCAAGATTTTCGTGTGTTATTTTTATAAGTTCCATAAAGCGGTTCCTCCCTATCGTCCGATATACCGTATTACGTCTTATCGGTCTGCGTATCATTATAGCACAGATGAATCCGTTTGTATTGAAATATATGACACGAATGAGTTCCGCCACGGAACCTATATTTCTTTTCCCCTATATATCCGGCAGGAAATCAGATAAGAGCATGCCACCCCCGCAGCCAGCAGCGCCAAGGCAGCAGGGAAGATCCATTTCTGCCCGCTCCATCCGCTTATTAGCGCATATAGCTTTTTCAGCCAATTGCCAGATCTCACCATCAGAAAGGAGGGCACTACAAAGATCGCGATTAATGCCAACCGTCCCTTTTCCACACCCAGCTTGAATATTACCGGAAGCGCGATGCTGTATAGTATGATAGAAACGCCTGCTACCACCGTCTGGCTCTTCCAGGTAACCAGGATCTCCGCTAAGGGCTGATGCCGGACCAGCAAAAATATTAAGGCCGCCGCGCATCCTAAAAAAACGGCTATGCATTCAAAGAGTATCAGCATCACATACTTTTCCTTTACTGCTGTGTGCGGTTTCAAAGGCATAACCCTGGTATACTGATGCCAGTGATAGTAATCATCATAAGACATGGATGTGAGCACGGTCATGGGAAGCAGAATGGCCAGCATGCTGCCCATGATCCCAGGCGAAGCAAAGCTCAATGGGATGAAAATCACCATGGCAGCCAGTAATTGTTTGAAATATGTCCTGATCACCATCAGATCCTTGGTCAGTAAACCCATCATATCAATCCGCCCCCTGCTTTTCAAATATTTTACAGGATATCTGATAAGAAGCCCATACAATGAGTAAAATGATCAGCGGGCTCATGTATAAAAGCAGCTTTAACTGCCCCTCTGACGGAATAAATCCGGTCAGTTTATCCTTCAGGCTCAATAGCAGATAGATCGATGCGGTCAAAACGCCGATCAGGCCGATCATAATAAATCTGCCCTTTTCCACGCCAAATTTGTAAAGCAGCGGCAGCACAAAACTATAGAGCAGAATGGCGATTCCAACCGATCCCAGAGCGCCTCCCCAGATCACCGGTAATTTTTCCGCGGCCATGTTCTGAACGATACTCATCACAGAACCGACGACTCCGGCCACCGCCGACATGGCGGCGGAGAGCAGCACCAACAGGATATACTTGGATTTTACAATGGTGCGGGAGCCCATGGGCAAGGCTTTTGCATACCGGTTCCAATGATAGTAGTCGTCATAGGACATCGTATTGATCACAGCCATGGGGCTCATGACCGCCATCACGCTGCTTAAGACTTCCGGTGTTTTCAGAAAGCAGACTATAAAAATCAAATACATGATTCCGAAAGATTTGAAATACGGTCTCAGGCTGTAAAAATCTTTTAATAACAGGGCACTCATAATCTCACACCTTTCACATAGAATAAAATAATATTTTCAATATCCGCCTGATCGATCACCAGGTCACGGTATATCTTCCCGATCTCTTTGCGTTTACCGGTCAGCACCTCATAGCCGAACTGATTCTTCCGATAGGAAATACAAAGCTTGGGATCCAGTTTTCGGAACTGTTCCTCGCTGCATCGGATAATCCCGTATTCATAGAGCAACTCATCTTTGTTTTTCTGAAACAGGATTTTTCCGCCGTGAATGAAAATGATATAATCCGCTATCTTCTCCAGATCGCTGATAATATGGGAGGATACCAGAATGGTATGTTCCTCGTCCTGTATAAAGTCCAGGAACAGTTCCAGTATCTCATCCCGCACGATCGGGTCCAGCCCGCTGGTAGCCTCATCCAGTATCAGCAGTTTCGCCTTGTGTGACATAGCAACCGCGATGGATAGTTTCATTTTCATACCCCGGGAGTATTCCTTGATCTTCTTCTGTGCCGGCAGCTGAAAGCGTCTCAGAAACTCGTCAAACTCCCTTGGCTGCCATTCCTTATAAATCTTTGACATTACTTTACCGATCTCCGGGGCGGTCAGTTGTTCGTGGAAGCAGCTCTCGTCAAACACGACTCCGATCTGTTCCTTTATGGCTTGTTCCTGCTCCACATGATCCTGTCCAAACACCTGAATCTTGCCGCTGTCCACAGTGATCAGATTTAATATGGCTTTGATCGTGGTCGTCTTTCCGGCTCCGTTTTCCCCTACGAACCCGACCACACTGCCCTTCGGCACATTCATTGTCACATGGTCCAGTTTAAAATTATCATAATTTTTACACACATTTTGTAATTCAATCGCGTAGTCCATACTGGTTTCCTCCAATTATTTATTTTCAAATGATCGTGTTTACCACATTCTTCCGGCCACTCATATTTCCGGTCACTCATTCTTCCGGCATTTCATCCTTATTTCCTGCGCCCGGTGTTCTAGTATCCTTGGTATTCCTGCAAGATTATCCTTCGTCTTCATATAACATTTTCAAAATATCCTGCAGCTCCTGCAATTCGATATGGCTGATCCTTGCCGCTTCTACCGCATTTTGCAGGTTTTCTTCAATCCTGCGTAAATGTTCTTCCTTCATCAGTTCCATATTGGCGTCCGCTACAAAACTGCCTTTTCCCACCACGGAATATATATATCCGTCCCGCTCCAGATCTTCATACGCCCTCTTAGTGGTAATCACACTGATTCTGAGTTCTTTCGCCAGAAGTCTCATGGACGGAAGCGCTTCCCCCGGTTTCAATTCCCCAGCCACGATCATATTCTTGATCTGTGATGTGATCTGTTCATAAATGGGCTTTCCGCTGGAATTGCTGATTATAATATTCACTTGCTCACCTCTTATCGAAATGTATATATCGTTTATATACATTATTATACACAATATATACAATCTGTCAATAGTTTTTTTAATTGAAAAATATAAACTTGCTAGTTCTTTCTTGATAATAATAACGGAGAAAGATGGTGTCGTTAGCCATCTTTCTCCGTTTACAGAAAAATTGATTTGAGTTACAATTAATCCTTTCTTCCTGGTTCATCACCCATCCGACAGACAATCTCCACTCGTTTTTTGTAAAAAGCAATTCCAAATTTCATTATCTGCTGTACACCTTGCTCCCGCATAGAGACCGCATAGTTTTTTGTCTCGATCTGCTGGAGCGCAGCGTGGCACAATTTTTTTAGCCTTTCGGAAATTTCAGTTTCCGGCACAGTTTCGCGCAATACCTTCAGTTCGATCAAGATACCAGGGAGAACCTTATTATGCGGGAGCAGCTGCACATCATACCGCCCTGCACCGGACTCTCGATTGGAACTGACATAGTACATGTTGTTCATTATGGCACATAGCCCTATGACCATCCCATGATAAAAGCTCTCGCTGGCCGCGTCGTGAGAGCTGATGGTCTGAAGCAGGAACTTTTGCAGCTGTTTTTGAAGCCCTGACACATCCTGCTATCCTGAATCCGGCTTTCCAATTTCACTAAGCATATTCTCTGCCACCCTAAGCGTCCTAACGTTATTGCAGCGACTCCATCTTCGAGAACGCAATGGAACCGCCCCAGGCCACAAGCCCGGTCAATATCACGGAACTTAAGATCAATGCAAAAAAACCAAACTCCACATTTACCAAAAGTGTCCCGGCCACACAGGCCAGTACCGCTATCATAATAACAATCCCTTCGCCCAGCAGACGCATCATCTGCTTGCCGAAATTTCCAAGGATATTACCCAGCAAGGCTTCACTGAGCACATTGAAATACAGCTTCGTCGCCTGCAAGCACACATAGATCAGCACGGTAAGCACCGCCTGGACCGGTGTCAGGCGCAGTACAACCGCCGCAGGTATCGTTATCAGGCAGCCGTCAACCAGCGAACGCATGTGTTCGATCAGAGTAGCGTACCAGACTTTTCGTATAGTACTGTCCGGGATTAAATACGTATAGGGATTCTCTAACTCTTTAGACCATTTTGTGGCATAGCTGGTGAAGATAAACACCATATAGGCCATAACGCCGGGAACGATAAAAAACCGATAAGGGCTGGCTGACAAATGATTCAAATATGCAAAAATTGCAATTCCAACACCAAGGGCCAGGGATATCAGCGTAAATATCCCAAAAATAAATGTTTTATTTTTCTTATATTCCAGCAGCTGTCTGTAAAAAATCGCTTTCGCTCCGCTCCCTTTGTACTCCACCTGGGCTTTTCCGTATTTTTTCTTTTTCCCGATGGACACGCCTGAGGTTTCGCCCTTTTTCTTCTTCTGCATAATTTCCTGGTAATCATCGGCGAATTTCATAGCATCCTCATAGTAGTCGCCCGCACACCGCATCCGAATTGAAATCACTAACAGCAGAAGGGCGAATACCACATACAGAAGCGTACATACCACATTCAGCACCGTAGGCCCCAGAATCAACAGCCGGATAAACGCAATATTCCATCCGATAATCGGAATGCACTGCAGGAACGGGTGGTCCAGAACCAGCGGCAGCACGTTCCACGATGCTTCCTGCGTAAAGAACATATAGGCGGCGAACAGCACCAGCACCGCCACGACCAGCCACACCGCCCGGCACAGCAGGCGCACTGTCCTCTCTTTCAGCCGTTCATTTCCATATAACACAACCACCAGGCCGGCTTCCAACACATTTTCCACCACATAGGCCAGGACAAAATACAGCAGCATTTTCCAGACCGGTATCCCAAACAGCGTACATCCAAGCACTGTAACCACCAGTGTTAACACCAGATTCATCATATTGGATTTCATCTGTTCATACAGGAGAATCAGCTTCGGAGATATCGGCGCGGAGAAGAGGAAATGCACCTCGCTTTGCCGGAACAGAAGCCCTTTTCTCTTGGCGTACTGCAGCAGGCTGGAGGGAATGCTTAAAAATACCAACGCCGACAGCGCATAGACCAGATAGATGGGTGTATTCCAGTTATTGGCCATAACCAAGCTGCCGATGCCGGTCAGAATCATGGCCACATAGGCAATCCCCAGAATGATATAAATATAGGTCACCGGTTTGCTCAAAGCCTTTCGGATCCGGTTCACCATCGTTCTTTTCCAAAGATAAATTAATGATTTCATTGTATCCTCCACGCGTGCGTCATCCCGCACATATAGGCATCCCCATCAGTGTACAAGCATTTACTCAACCTTCATCACCGCCCGTAATATCGAAGAACAGATCTTCAATGTCCTGATCTTTTGCTTCCTCTTTGGTATACTGCCCGATGATCTTCCCTTTTTCCATGACAAACATGACATCCCAGAGTTCTTTTACCATCTCAAGCATATGGGTGCTGATCAGAATCGTCACGCCCTGCTCCCTCTGCTCCAGGATCACCTGTTTTAACTCCTTAATGGCTCTGGGGTCCAGTCCCACCATAGGTTCATCCAGCATCAATACCTGGGGACGAATCAAGAGGGCGCAGCAGATACTGACCTTCTGCATCATCCCTTTGGAGAGCTCGTTCCCCAGCTTATCCTGTTTATCCTCCAGCTCAAAGCGGGTCAGCAGATCCATGATCTCCTGCTCGCTCACCGATACTCCGTAAGCTCTGTGTATATACTCCAAATGTTCCCGGACGGTCAGCGCGTCGAACATGGCCGGAATCTCCGGCACATACCCGAACTGTTTTTTTGCCTCCAGTTCCCGATTGGAGATTCCCTGTATCCCCACACCGCCCTCGAAGCGGAGCAGACCGGCAATGCTCTTAATAATAGTAGATTTTCCCGCCCCATTGGGCCCCAGCAATATTCCCACTTTCCCATTCGGTACCGTGAAACTGACATGATCCACCGCCAGATTTTTCCCATATCTCTTTGTCAAATCCTGTATTTCCAGCATAGCAACTGCTCCTCTCATAATTGCCCATGTATTATTGTACTAATCCTTTAATACAATAATACATACCCTCAAGTTATTTGTCAAGATTTTATTTCACAAAGCGCTGGGGCGGGAGCACGAGGGCCGGAGGGGGCCGGCACGAGGGCAGTCTTGCGGAGGGCGTCAAAAGCTGCGGGAGCCAAATCGCTTCGGCCGGGTCTAAGAACGGGTAACTGCGAAGAGACCGAAACCTCCGATTAGCAGAACCCGGGGCAAACTCGCCAAAATGCGGCTCAAACAGTGCCCCGGGTTCTGCCCGGTTTCGATCTCTTCTCCGTAACCCGTTCTAAGACCCGGCCTCAAGCGATTTGGCTCCCGCAGCTTTTGACGCCCCCGCAAGACCGCCCTCGTGCCGGCCCCCTCCTACGTTGGTGATACTTCTACTACAAGACTTGTGGGCCAAAGTATTTGAGGCCGGGATTTTGAAAGGGTTATCCAAAAATAGTGGGGTTTTTACTTGGCATGAACCGGACTAAGTTGCCGGAATTCGGCTCTGACAGTACCCCGGGACGGTTCTTCCTCAGGGGGCGGGTATGCCCGCTTCTTAAGGCTGGGGACAGCGGCGGTATTCGGGGAGGCTTTGTTTGTCCGCTGCTTACGGCTTGGAACCGCAGGCGGTATTTGGGGACGCTCCGGGCGGCCGGGTTCTTTTGTATCTCCCTGGGAGCGCATAGGGCGGCTGTGAATACGCTTAGTGGAATCGAAAGGCCGGGTTCAGGATGCACGGCGGACTTCACGTCCGACGGGCAAGAGCCTCTGAACCGGGAACACATCACGTGTTCCTGGTGAATAGGCTCGGTTCCTGAACCCGGCTTTTCGATTTCACTTAGCGTATTCCAGCGCTAGCCCTCTGCGCTTCCAGGGAGATACAAAAGAACCCGGCCGCCCGGAGCGTCCCCAAATACCGCCCGCGGTTCCAAGCCGTAAGCAGCGGACATACAAAGCCTCCCCGGATACCGCCGCTGTCCCCAGCCTTAAGAAACGGGCATACCCGCCCTGAGGAAGAACCGTCCCGGGGTACTGTCAGAGCCGAATTCCGGCAAATTCCCCATTTACCGCTTTTCGGCAATTTCTCCTTGTTTTTTGTAGATTGAATTGCTTGGAATGAATCCTCGGACCATGGAGAGCGGATATATGTTGCTATGTCTTCCGATTACTGTTCCGGGATTTAGGACGGAATTACATCCCACTTCTACATAGTCGCCTACCATGGCGCCGAATTTTTTTAGTCCTGTGGCAATGTCGCCGTCTTCGGTGTGAAGGACTACCAGGGTTTTATCGGATTTTACATTTGATGTAATGGAACCTGCGCCCATGTGGGATTTGTAGCCTAGGATGGAATCGCCTACGTAGTTGTAGTGGGGTACTTGTACGTTGTTAAACAGGATTACATTTTTTAATTCTGTTGAATTGCCGACTACACAGCCTTCGCCTACCAGAGCATTGCCCCGGATGAAGGCGCAGTGCCGCACTTCCGTATTTTTACCAATGATGACGGGGCCGTTTAATGATGCGGTGGGCGCTACTTTTGCCGAACGGGCTACCCAGATGTTTTCTCCCCTTTTTTCGTATTCCTCTTCCGGCAGTGTTTCTCCCAGCTCTTTTATAAATGCTCCGATTTCTGACAGTACTTCCCACGGATATTCGGCTTTTTCCAGCAGTGAGGCTGCCTGGGTCTGGGTTAAGTCATAGAGATTCTTGATTTTCATTGCTTCCATTTTATGGTTTCCTTTCCGATGTTTGATTTTTCGGTGTGATTGTTACCTCATGTATTAGACGTTTCCATTTTCGGTTTCATTTCGGGCGGGGCTGTGTTGGCTGTTCCGGCTTTTTTCGCCCCGTTTGTGTCCTTCTGGTCCGCACTTTTTGGATCTTTGGCTTTTGTCTTGCCGGTTTGGCGGGTGGCGCTCTGCTTATAGAAGGCGGCGATTCTGTCGTAATTGCCCCGCAGCGCATACTGGTTCTGCAGCCCCAGCACGCCCTGGGTTCTGGATCGGATAAATTTATCCAGCTTCTCCATGTACTCATCCGGTGTTATGGTTCCCTCCGCCACGTAAGTTAATCCCTTTTCCCAGCTGGCCGTCAGCTCCGGGTTCAGCAGGGAGCGTATGGAGGCGTTCACCACATCGTAAATCATTTCTCCCAATTGTGTGGGCGTGATGATCTGTGTTTTTTTATTCAGCCCCAGATATTCGATATTGACCAGTTTTTTCAGTATCTCCGCTCTGGTCGCGCTGGTTCCGATGCCGCTTCCTTTGATCTGGGCACGCAGTTCTTCGTCCTCGATCAGCTGGCCCGCATTTTCCATGGCCAATATCATGGAGCCGGAATTGTAGCGCTTCGGCGGGGACGTCTCCCCTTCCTTGATGTCCAGGCTGCTCACCGGCAAGCGGGCGCCTTTTTTCAGCGCGTGAAGAATCGCCAGCAGTTCCTCATCGCTTAGGTTTTCTTCCTCCGTGCCGTCCTCCTCGGCCTTTTTCTTTTGCTGCGGCCGGCCAGCCACCTTCAGATATCCTTCCGATAACAGGACCCGGAAATTGGAGAAAAATTTTTCTCCCCGGATATCCGCAGTCAGCTGAACCTTCTGATATACAGCCGCCGGATAGAAAATACTGAGGAACCGGCGCACGATCAGCTCATAGACTTTAGCCGCGTTGGCGTGCAAAGACCCAAGCGCGCCAAATCCCTGGCCTGTCGGTATGATCGCATAGTGATCCGTGATCTGCTTGTCATTGACATAGCGGGTCTTGGCCAGATTCTTATAGGAGCCGTTCTCTAAGATCTCAGCCGCGAAGGCTCCTGTCCTGGCATAGTTTTTAAGCCCATACAGATTCTTCTGAATTACTTTAGCCACCGCTGTGGACAGCACCCGGGCGTCAGTTCTTGGATAGGTTACCAGTTTTTTCTCGTATAATTCCTGGGTGATGCGCAGAGTCTCATCGGGGCTTAACTTGAACAGCCGGGAACAGTCGTTTTGCAGCTCCGCCAGGTTAAAGAGCAGGGGCGGATTCTTATTTTCTTTCTTTTTCTCAATCTTATCTACGACCGCCGTAATAGGCTCTTGTTCACTCAGGAAGCGGATCAGCTCTTCAGCCTTTTCCCGCTCTTTGAACCCATTTTCCTTATACAGGTCCCGGGAGCCAAAGTAACGCGTGCCCTCTACCGCTTTCCATTCACCCTCAAAGGGTTTTCCTTCGTGGTCATAGGTTCCGACTACCCGGTAAAACGGCGTTTTTACAAACTCACGGATCTCCCGTTCCCGTCTTACCACCATCCCCAGCACGCAGGTCATCACCCGGCCTACGGATACCACGGTGCGGTTTACCCGCAGATAATTCGCTATGGAATTCCCGTATTTTAAGGTCAGCAGTCTGGAAAAATTAATCCCCATCAGATAATCTTCCTTGGCCCGCAGATAGGCGGACGCCGACAGATTATCATATTCCGACAGGTCCTTCGCCGTCTCGATTCCCTTGCGGATCTCTTCCTCCGTCTGGGAATCGATCCAGACCCTCCGGCGCTTCTTGCCGTGTACCTGTGCCATCTGTTCCACCAGCCGGTAGATGTATTCTCCTTCCCGCCCGGAGTCGGTACAGACATAGATCGTATCCACATCCTGCCGGTTTAACAGCCCGCTGACGATCTGGAACTGCTTTGCTACCGACGGAATTACCTCATATTTGAATTCCTTCGGCAGAAACGGCAGGGTTTCCAGACTCCATCTTTTGAACTTGATATCATATACCTCGGGATAGCTCATGGTTACCAGGTGCCCCACGCACCAGGTGACGACCGCTTCCTCTGATTCCACATACCCATCATGCCTCACCGTTCTAAGATTCAACGCTTTGGCAAATTCCTGGGCCACACTGGGTTTTTCCGCTATGTATAATGCCTTCGACATGTACTTCCAACTTTCTTATGTATCCGTGCAAGGCGTGCCCGCGCTGCAGACAGGCGCTCACATCCTGCAAAACCGTACCGGTTTTGTAATGTTTTGCAATTATGATATTATTTTTCCTTTCATTATATTACATCCTCCGCTTTTTTGGCAACTGATTTTGAGATCCGTTCCGGGCAATGGTTCCCGGCGGTAAAACAGACAGGCATAGCGGTTGTCATTTGTGTTATACTGGTAATGTTGATAAACAGGCAGATGAATCATACGGAAATATTGAAGAGGGGATACATTATGAAAGAATTGTTCACCGTGGGGGAACTATCGAAATTATTTTCCATGAACATCCGGACGCTCCGTTATTATGACCAGGCCGGTATCCTGAAACCGGAAAAAACGGACAGCAAAACCGGTTACCGTTATTACTCTACCAGGCAGTTTGAGCGTCTGAATACGATTAAGTATCTTCGGGCGCTTAATATGCCTATTGAAAAAATCGCTCATTTTTTTGACAATAAAGACACGGAAACAATGGTGGATCTTCTGCGGGGACAGCAGGAGGATATCTGCCGTAAAATCGCCGATCTTCAGATTATCAGCCAGAAAATAGACAACCGGCTCACCCAAATCCAGGATGCCGTATGTTCCAGCATGAACCGTATTGAAATACGCCGTATGAAAAAGCGGGCGGTCTTAAGCCTGCGTAGGGAAATTTCCCGGGATACGGATCTGGAATATCCAATCCGGGAGCTGGAGCGGCTCAATGAGTTAAGTCCGGCCATGTTTCTTGGAAAAGTCGGGGTATCGATCTCTTCCGCCGATCTGCTGCTCCGGAAATTCGACCGCTTTTGCGAAATCTTTGTCTTTGTGGAGGATGAAGACCGCTATGAAGGAAAACTGGACTTTCTAAAGGAACAGGACTATCTCACTATCCGTTTTTCTGGAACCCATGCAAAATCCGATGACTCTTATAACCTCCTGCTGGATTATATGGAAAGGGAAAATCTTCGGATTACAGGCAGTTCGGTTGAAGTCACCCTGATCGACTCCGGGCTTACCAATAATCAATCTGAATTTGTCACGGAACTTCAGATCCCCTTTGCGCGCGAAATATAAAATGAAAGGTCTGCACAAAGAATATCCTTTTATGCTTTCACATATATCTCTTGATACTTCTATGTTAAATATCGGAAATTTCACAAAAAATTATTGATTTTTTTGAAAGATGGGTATAGTATTAGTATATGCCATATGTAGTTTTTAAAACTATATGTCGTGATATCATTTCATTATCAGGAGGTTTTTATATGAGCACAATGACTGCTACTGCGTTACCCGAACGAACAAAAGAAATACAAAAAACAAAAGATATACGAAAATCAAAAGAGCCCGGCAGTGCAATCACGCATTTTATCGGTATGGTGCTGGCCCTGGCCGGAGCCATCCCCCTTTTAATCCGGGGAGCCGGGAATCCGAATCCATATCATGAACTTTCACTGGCCGTCTTTATCATCAGTATGGTGCTCTTATATGGCGCCAGCGCCACCTACCACTCCCTGGATCTGTCTACCGACCGGGCGAACCGCATTCTCCGCAAAATGGATCATATGATGATCTTCGTCCTGATCGCCGGTACTTACACCCCTATCTGCGTCATCGTATTAAAAGGAGCGACCGGATACGGCATGCTGGCTTTCGTATGGGGCATTGCCCTGGCCGGCATGATAGTCAAAGCCTGCTGGATCACCTGTCCGAAATGGTTCTCCTCCGTTATTTATATCGCCATGGGCTGGGTTTGTGTCCTGGCGTTTAGCCAGATCTTCCATACGCTGACTGCCGCAGCTTTTGGCTGGCTTCTGGCCGGCGGTATCATTTACACGGTGGGCGGAATCATCTACGCCTTAAAATTGCCGCTTTTCAATTCCCGGCATGAGAATTTCGGCTCCCATGAGATCTTTCATCTGTTCGTAATGGGCGGAAGCCTCTGCCATTTTATCCTCATTTATCAATACCTTGCCGTTATGGCATAGATACCGAAGCTCCCCAAATAAGAATCCGTCTTCTCATTTGGGGAGCTTTCGCTCATGTTCACCGGCACTCCGGCATTGAATGCTAACCCTGACTTGTCACGCTCCACCGTCCTTCGTTTGCTGGACGATATTGTCCATAATACTTCTGGTCAGTGTCCCACGCACATAACCGAACACCTGTCCGTTTGCGCCGATCATAAAGGTGGTCGGGAACGCCTGGATGCCATAAGCCGCAAACACCTCCCCTGTGGTGTCCATTACTACCGGATAATCGTAACCTCCCTCTTCCAGGAAAGCGCTCACTTCTTCCACCGTACCGTCCTGATTTCTCGGATTCTCTGCCGTTTTCGGATTTGCCACTCCAAGAACAATCAGATCCTCTTTGTTTCCTCCCGATTCCTCATACAAAGCCTGGATATCCGGCATCTCTTTCTTGCAGGGTCCGCACCAGGTCGCCCAGAAGTTCAGAAATACTACCTTACCCCGATAATCCGACAACGTATGCTCTTCCCCGAATTGATCCGTCAGCGTAAAGTCCGGGGCGTAATTCACCTCCTCTGACTGCGCATCCGGATTATCCGCGCCATCCGCGTGATCCGATGCAGATCCATTTTCCGATGCAGAAGCGGTATCCGTAATCTTGCTGTCAGAAAGATATCCGGTAACCCCATTCATCCATCCGGTAAACATCATGACTCCTATAAAAATCATCAGAACTCCGCCAATTTTTACCGTATACTTCACAATTTTCTGGTGTTTTCGGAAGAAGTCCAGGACCGTACCTGTGAACAGTCCTACCGCCAGGAACGGAAGAACGAACCCCAGCGTATATACGCCGATTAATCCAAATGCTGCTGCAGAGCTTGAAGCCGAGGATGCCATCAACAGCACGCTGGCCAAAGCCGGCCCGACACAGGGCGTCCAGGCAAAACTGAACGTAAATCCCAATACCAGGGCAACCAACGGGTTCATGGCAAACCGGTCCAGGCGGATCGGCAGCCGGTGTTCCCGCTCCATTCCCAGGCCCCCGAACAGGCCCAGCTGGAACAGTCCGAACAATACGATAAGCGCCCCGCCCACCCGAGCGATCAGCACCCGGTATTCGGAAAAGAACTGCCCCGCGGCCGTAAAGCCGAATCCCAGCAGGAAGAAAGCAAAACTGATACCGATCACGAAGAATAATGTATTGAGCAGAACCTTTCCTTTCTTATAAAATATCCGTCCGTTTTCATCCACACTCTTCGTACCGCCGGCCAGATACCCTATATACAGGGGAACCAATGGCAAAACACAGGGGGAGAAAAAACTCACGATTCCCTGTAAAAATACCGTCAACGCTGAAACTCCCACATTAATATTAAATCCCATTCACCGTCACCTCATCTTTCCTGTCAGGCAAAAACTGTCAGACAAAAACTTTCGGGCAGACATTTTTTTATCCGCTGAAATCATTTCTCTTATCTGTTGGAATTATTCCTTTTAATCACGAAAATCATTCTTACATCTTCCGAAATCATTTCATTCTCTGCCAGAATCTTTTATTTCACATTTTTTAACAGCCAGCTTATGTGTTTATGTGCTATGCCTGATCCTTATATCTGTATTATTTTTTTGGTTTCAATCTGTAATTGCTTTAATTACAGTTAGGAATAGAATTATAATATCAGTAACGGTTCGTTTTGTCAACAATTATCTAAAAATCCCCCTCCCCCGGACATTGAAGCGGGAAATGTAGTAACAGTTATTTTCAAGGATATGTCACGTTTAGGCCGTGACTATCAAAAAAAGGCGCCGCACGGAAAACTGCCAAAAATTTATTCCGGGTACGGACGCCTTTCTCTATCTTAAGTTTTATTACCTCATCACAGCATCTTGTTATCCAATTACATTACCTGCATACCATCCCCTATACTCCTTCTAATATGCACTTTCCATGACCTAACGTTCTTTTTACGGATTCCTATAGACGTGTCATCACAACCGTCCCACTGGGCGTAACGTCGATCACATGGACTCCCGGTTTGATCTCTATTTCCGCTTCCCGCTTCACCTCGCCGCAGCAGTCATATACCGTCGCCAGGTATTTCGGATTAATATCTCCAACGGCGCCGGTCTTCCCTGCCATACGCTCCCTTTGATCCGCACCTCTATATTCCAGATACAGCTTATCTCCAGCCGACCCATTCACAAATACCATGTCGTCATACAGAGTTTCCATAAGAATCACCTCACGGGTATGCCAGGTGCACACAAACTGTTCTTTAAAACTTCCCTGCACCACATTATATCTGGCGATGGGATTCAGCGGTTGAAAGGTTCCTCCGATAAACGCATCCCGGTATTTTTTCCATAGGCCGCAGTAAAATCTGAGCATCCTCCGGTGATCCTCCGGCAATTCGTTAAGCCGCATGGAGATCTGCGGAACGCTGAACAGGATATTGATGATCTGCAGCGCCGCGCTCTCTGCCGTATCCTGCGGATGCCACATGATCATATCCGAATGCACCGCGCTGTCCCCGCAAAGGAGCCTGATATCCGTCACCCTTACATGATTTTCCACCGCGTCAAAGGGGCAGTCCACCGCACGGAAAATATTTCCGTAGCTTCTCATCAGCGGCCCATTGTAAGTCTGCCGGAATTCCAGCAATATATCCGGTTTCCGTTCTTTGAGTCTGGCGATGCAATCCGTCATCAGCCGGTCCGCCGCATCATGGAAGGATACGGTATCTCTTCTCTCATCGGTTTCTCTCCCGCTGAACGGAGTAACAACGAATTCATCCACAAAATCCATCTTAAACCCGTCCACATCCCAGTCCAACAGGGCATTCTCAAACAGCGAGATGATAAACTCCCGGACCTGGGGATATCTGGGGTCCAGCACATGCCAATCCCGGTCCGCGTCCGGATCGATCAGCATATCCGCAAACCTTTGGAAATTCTTAGACTTTTCGCCGATAAACGGCAGGGAGTACCAGGGAATCACCTTCATCCCCAGACTGTGGACTTTTTTTACAAAAGCCGCCATATCCGGAATCTTGGATGGCGCGGGTTCCCAGTCCCCGCAGTAAGCATAGCCCCGGCTGCTGTCATCCGTCTGCCACCCGTCGTCCAACAGAATCGCTTTGCAGCCCAGTTCTTGGCAGAGACGGCATTGGGTCAGCAGCGCCTCCTCCCCGATCATCTGATGGTAACTGTACCAGGTGGAGTACATAGGTTCTCTGGCTGGTCTTGGGACAAAAGCCGGCCTGTTCCGCCCGTCCTCTTCCCACCAAAGCGCCATTCCCCGCAGGACGTCATAATACGGGATTTCACGCTGATCCAGCCGCAGGGTTACATCGTATGATGACCTGGCGGTGTGTTCCTCGCCGAACATTTCCACGGTAAACGCGTACTCCCCGGTTTCCTCCACCGGAACCACCTGGAACCCAAACGTATTCAGGGTGTCGGACAGGCCAAGCGCCGCGCAGTTTTGATTGTTCATGCCGATCAGGGCCTGCACCGGCGCGCCGGTAAATCCGTTTGTCTTTTTTAAATATTCAAACCAGTCCTGGTTCAGCGCCTTGATCAGGTGTATCTTAGGATTCCATATCTCATGTACTTCACAGGACGAAACGGTCACTGTACACGCCACAGGCTGGAAAATCTGTTTTCCCCCGCTTTCTACATGAATCTGAATGTAGGTGATACCGCCGTCTTCCGTTATCTCGTGGGAAATTGTTAAATTTCCCACGTTTTTTGCTACGGCAAATTCATAAGCCCGTCTATTCATAATCCTGCTAAACCTGCCTTCTCTTTCTTAAAAGTAACACGATACCCGCTGTCAGGCTGAGCAGCATTAATACTGCCAAAGCCGCCGGCTGCGCCGAATCCCCGGTATTCGCCCCGCCGCTGACGGTATTCGCGTTCCCGTCGCCTGAATCCTTATTCTGATTTGTATCTTTGTCCGAATTGTTCTTATCCGTATCTTTGTCCGGGTTTTTCGGATCATCTTTTCGAAGCGCTTCCGCCGCATCCTTTAGTTTCGCAAGGGCTTCCTTGTAATCAGCCTCAGAAGCCTCCTGATTATTCAGTACGGCTTTTGCGTAGATCAGTGCATCCTGGAAAGCCTGTACGCTCTGGGTCGTATATCCCTTCAGATCTTTCGCCTCCGCTGCTGCGATCTCATCTGCGATGGTTTTCTTATATTCGCTGCGGTTCGGCCCTGTCTTAATCAGAGCCGCAACTGCCGCACTTAGCTTTCCGCGTGCAGTTATAAGATCTTGCGTACTGGAAGCCGGATCATTCAGCACGCCTTGTACCAAAACTAACGCATTCTTTAATGCCTGCACGCTCTCTTCGGAATAGCCCATAAGATCTTTGTTCTGTGCCTCGGCGATCTCGATTCTCAGGGAATCCAATTCTGTCTGCCGGTCCGGGTCTTCCGGTTCGGGTTTCGCCAGCGCGTCATAGGCCGCTTTCAGGTTCTCATAGGCCGTCCGGTATTCCTCTTTCGTCGTACCCGCGTCCAGCGTGTCTTTTGCCGCCTGCAGGGCTGTACTGAATCTCTGCGCGGATTCCTGTGTATATACGGAGAGATCTGTTCCGCCGACCTCGCTTATATAGTCGGAGAGAACCTTGCGCTGCGCTTCCCTCGCCGCTTCCTCCTCTGCCTGCCTGTACAGCTCCGCAAGCTCAGTTACCGCATTTTCAACCTTTGTCTTCATGTCATCCACAACGGACTGAAGGGCTTCCTCATTGTTTGAAAGATCCGTGGCATTTGTCAGCAGATCATTATATTTCTGCTGTTGTTCTGCGGTGAGCAGATTCCAGCTCTCTAGCGCCATCTTATCCGACAGATTCTGTATCTGTTCCTTCAACGCCTTGGTATTCGCCTTTCTTCTCAATCCGTCCACGGCGACCGCCAGGTTGGCGGCTGCTGTATTGATGTCAGCCTGGGTGGCGTCGTCCCTGCCTATCACATCTTCGATATCGGAGAACAGTGCCGTTAGGATATTCCACGTATCTTTTGTGTAGTCATCCGGGTTAAGATCCTTCGCCTCCGCAAGCGATGTGCTCAGTTCATCCTTTGTGGGGATGAAGGTTCCGGTCACCTGGATCTCGGAGAAATTCACTTTGTTGCTGAAACCACCCCAGGAACCCTGATGTCCCCTTCCGCTGACTCTGATGTACCTGGCTTTTACCGGGTTGTTCAGTGTAATCGTCTGTGGAGCGGTCTGCCCGGCCTCCGTCTGAAGCGTCTCATCATCAGCCAGTACCGTAACCGTTCCTTCTGAGAAATCAGCATCCGTGGACAGCTCGATTTTACAGTTTTTCCAACGGATATAGCCTCCGTTATAATATATGGTCCGGTACACATTTACCGTGCTAACCAGATACTCTGCCCCGAAATCATACTGCAGGTATACATTCTCCCAATTGCTGTAGCCATTGTCACTTCCGCCGGTCTCCTCCCCTGCGGACATCTGGGTAAATTCTTCATGCTCATCCGAAGTATCCGTATTGCCATCCGTGGCTTTCTCCGGTCTGGTAACGCTTGTATTGGAGGCAGGCATTTTTCCTTCGATCAGACTCTTGTTTGTATCCTGGGAAACTGCCACCAGGCCGGCCGCCGCCGTTTCCAGATTCCGGTAAGCTTCGATCTGCGCTTCCTGAGAAGCCCCGCCATCCGCCAATACGTTTTGCGCCCGTTTAAGCGCTACCGCAAACGCTGTCCAACTGGCAGTCGAATAATCACCGATTTCGGACAATTTTCCCTCCATCGCGGTCACCAGTTCTTCCAGATTGACCATCAATACCAGGTTGTCAATGGCATTGGAAAGCGCTTCGTAAGCATCCTGCACCTCCTGTGCTGTTGCTTCGTCGTTAATGAGGACGCTCTCAGCCACCGACTTGGCCTGCGCGTAATCCGCCCAGGATTGATCGGTATACCCGTCTTCTGTAAACGGCCGGTCCACCAGAGCCTGCAGCGCTTTCTTATCAATGTCATAGCGTACCACACTGTCCAGAGTTGCTTCTCCTTCCGACACATAGAAACGGATCGGAGTCTTGCCCGCCTGCAACGTTTCCATGATCTCCGCTTTTGTCTGTGATGCCGGCAGAGCCACCGTCTTGGACTGATCCCCTATTATATAAGTAAGAGTGCTGTCGGTATTTGCCGCATAGTTCACCTCCAGCTTCGTCATTCCCGTGCTCTCCTTGCCTACGGGAACCGTTACGCTGTTTGCCTCCCCGGCAGCTCCGCTAACCAGGCGGCCATTGGACGCGTTGCTTTCTTTGTTGATCTTTGCCGTACCGCTCAAGGTGTTCAGGTAAGATTCGAATTCATACGTCTTGTCTTCTTTTTGTTCCTGTGTCCCGCTTAATACGATCCCTGCAATCGACCAGGAGGTAATCTCAGGAATTTCCACAGTTACCGAGCCGTCCGCTGCGACAGCCGCCTCCACAGTCAGAGGCGTCTGCTCCGTGTCGTAGGTCGTCCGGTAGATGGTGGCTGTAACCTGGCTGCCTGCCGCGTAAGGGACATTTTTCATATTAACGCCCACATTATCATAGGATTTGGCGGAATAATTATTGATAAATACCACCGCGTCACCGGCCATATTTACCGCTCCGATGGCTTGTGACATAGAACCGTTGATGTCCGTGGATTTCACGGCGTAATCTCCGTCTCCCAGCCCCAGTTTTACCGAGAGCATTCCCCAGGTCCTGGTGAAATTGGCCAGATACGGGTCGCCGCTATTCCAGGTATACATGCCTTTTCCGCGCTCGATCCATCCTGAGCTGGCCTCGTAATCATCCATGGGCACATCCGCCGGATAACAGGTATAGTAACCGCCTCCCGTGTAACCGTCGATCATCATGTCAATCAGGTTCTTGGCATGCCAGCCCACACTTTTGTAGCCATATGTTTCATCCGTCGGCTGGCCTGTGCTGATATTATATTCATTCAGGAAGAGCGGAATATCCTTTCCGGTCTTCTGTCTGAGCCAATATTTCAGATTCCGGCTGTTGGCGCCGCCGTTGCTGTCATCCTGGTTCGCCGGCCGGTCCCCGTATTTATGTATGGAAATAAAATCGATCCGGTCAATCCAGTTACTGAACTTATCGGAAAGGATCGTGCCCAGGACGCCGTAGTCACCGCCCCAGCTGTCATCCGCGCCGCCGCCCAGCTTCACCTTCGGCTTCGCATTGGGATCCCCGGTAAGCTCGGCTTCCGCCTCGTAGATTGCGTCGATCGCCTGGTAGAACTGGTCCGCCGCAATATCATTCACGATATTCCCGCCGCTGTACGCCGTACCGTTCGGATCTATCTGATTGCCGTGAGTAGGGATATACCAGTGTGGTTCGTTCAGGAATTCATAATAATCAATCTTATCCCGCAGCATTAAGTAAACTTTTTTCACAATATCCCTGTAAACCGCCCAGTCTTTAGGCGCCCCGTTACACACTTTCTTCGTGTGCGGATCACCTGATACGACTTCTCCGGCCGACAGCCACTCCGGTATCTGGAAGGTCATGACCATAACCTCGTAGTTCTGCGCGTTTGCCGCGTCTACCCAGCTCATCAGTCTGTCGGTATTCCAGTTTTCCGGATTAGAGAGGCCGTTCAGGTATACCCCATTCTCCTGGTAATATTCCATGTCCGCCTTGTAGCCATCCAAAGTGAATTTTCTCGCCTGGCCATCCGGTCCCGTCACATAATAATAGTCCGATTTTACATAGTCCGGCTGATCCGGATTATAGGAAGAAGGCCTTTGCCAGTTGGTATCCGGTGTTTTCGTCCAGATCGGGAGGATCTCCTGAAGCCTGGCATCCGCTCTCATAAACCGCACTCCCGCCTGCTCTGTCAGCATCGGCCATACCTGAGAATGATCCCCGACGTCGCTGTCATTCTTATTGACGCTGGGATAATGGGTAACGCCGAATATACCAGGATGTCCGGTCGATATGGTATTACCATAATCGACATTGACGCTTCCGCCCGATACCGGTTTTACGATGGTGACCGTACAGTTCGAGGTCTTCTTGCCATCCTCTGTGGTAGCGGTGATTGTCGCCGTACCGCTCTCTGCAACCGCCTCTATGGTCGCGCTTACGTTATCCTGAGCCGTAATCTTGACAATCGACGGATTCGAGCTCGTCCAGGTAATATTCTTATTCTCCGCATCTGCCGGTGAGATCTCCGCCGCCAGTGAAGCGGTATTTCCCTGTTTTAGGTTCAGCGTGCCCGGAGTCACCGTAACCGATGAAACCGCATTTTTTACCGTCACATCAAAAGAATTCGTCACGGCGGGATTAGTTCCGGCAATCTTTGCCGTGATCGTACACTTTCCGATCTTTTTCGGGGTCAGGAGGCCTGAATCCGCATTTACCTCAACCACCGCGGAGTCAGAAGACTCAAAGCTGATCTGTCTGCCCACGGCAGAGGATTCCGGGAATATCCTGGCATCCACCGTAAAATCTGTTTTTTTCAGCGGAAGGACATAGCTGCCGTCCTCCAGCTTTTCCAATTGGTACAGATTCTGCAATCCAATGGATAACTGGACATCTTTCGCCTCCAGCACTAACTTGTCCGGTTTTAATTCGCCGCCGGTGGTATAGAACTGAATGGTATTACCGCTGCCGGCCTCCAGCGTAACTTCGAAATCCACAGGCTGTGTCAGCGAGGCGCCGGAGCCGTCAACCTGGAAAGCCGTATTTCCGTTTACGGATACCATAATATTGCTGTTTCCGCTGGCGGCATATAAGTGGGCGGTATAGGTCCCCGCTCCGTCCGCGGCCACCTTGCGCAGCGTGACAAAGTTATCTTCTCCTCCGAAACCTGAGACTGTCCGGTTAAAGGAAGCTCCTGTGGTCCAGCCGATCTCCATGTTACCGCCAAAATGGTTGTCCTGGCTCTCGAATTCGTACATGGTCTGGGCCGGCAGATTCTTCTGGTTCCCGCCCTTCACGACCAGGCCCATGGCACAGTCGGCGGGAATGGACGGGATGACGGCCGATATGATTCCGTTGGTCACCTGCGCGCTGACCGTCTGCCGGGGGCTGGAACCGTCGTCATCCGCGGACGCCACATACAGCTCCAGTTCAACCGCGCCGTCCTCATAGGGCACATTCTTAAGCTCAATTCCCACATTACTCTTGGCGGAAGAAAAGTTGGTCAGCAGCATGATTGCCTCATTCTGATTATTCACCATGGCAATGGAATCATCCACCGGCCAGCTGCTGCCCATATCCGTGGATACCACCTTAAAATCTCCCGCGTTTAACCCCAGCTTGTTGCCCAGCAGGTTGTACACCTTGGCAAACGGGTTCAAGGTAGCGTTCTTATCCGCATCCAGCGTATAAGTATAGCTTCCCGCCTGATCCGCGGAGGAAACCGTCCCGTCAAACAGAACGACGTCCCACCCGTCCCGCATCGCTTTAAACAACGCGCTGGTATGGTACTTGATACCGTCCGTGCCTGTGATCTTACTATCTGCGGCAGCGGCATTCTTGGCGGCCGTAGACCACCCGGTCATATAAAGCGGCATATCCTGGTTGGACAATGCGCTGCGGATCGCCTTGCGGCCGGCCTTGAATTCCCCGAATATATCCTGATTGGAATTCCCGTCCGTGGGTTCCGCGCTGTATCCTCTCACCGACACATACTGAAGAAGCGTCTGGTCGGCCTCCTCCTTATTGTGGCTCAGCGCTGCCTTCACGTTCGTGGGCAGCGTATCGTTTTTATTTGACAGGGAATAACCGAACCCGCCGATGGTTACCGACGGAAGTACGGCCCGCACTTCCCGCGCCGTCGTATAATACATATCGGTAAAATCGGCGTCGGACAGGCCTGTGGGCGGTGCGATCTCCACATGGCTGATGATATCTTCGTATCCCCCTTTGGCATCGCCCAGGAACTTACGAATCATTTTTTTGTAGTCCTCTGCTTTGCCGGAATCATACATGCCGTTCCCATCCGCGTCCAGCCAGGAGGGGAGATTGGTAAACTCCAACATGGCCTTCATGCCGGAACCCCGTACGCTGGTCAGGATGCTTCCGGCCACATGCGCGTAATTTTCATATGCTTCCGTGTTCATCGTGTCCGCATCGTCCGGGAACAGTGCATTCAGGTCCACATCTACCTTGACCAGCTTGATTCCCATGGTGCCGGCCAGTTTCGTCCAGGCATCCCCCTGATCCTTCGCGGGCGTCCCCACCCCGCCGAATAATTCCGGCGTACCGCTTCCGATGCTCGTATTATAATCCACCACGATATTTCCGCCGGCAGCGCGGGGCATCGCCTGCTGCGTACCCGAGGCAGCTGCGGTTCCTCCCGTTCCGAATATCAGCACAGCGGATAATATGCCTGAAAGTATACTCTTAAATTTTTTTCTCATATTTACCCCCGGTTTATTCATCATCAAAATTTGTAATACGGTCTAACATTCTACGATAGCGAAATCTCGCCATTTCATTTTTCTCCAGCACATCCTCTTCACTTCCCGTGTACTGGCAGCGGATACAATAGTATTCCTCTTTCTCCTTATCGTAGAACATATCGATATCCAGGTCCCTCATGAAGCAGGAGGGACATCTGTAATTCAATCTGCCTTTTCCACTTTGAGCCATGAGTTCAGCACCTCCCCTTCTTTCATCCTTTTCTTAAGCCCCAGTGTATACATCGGGGAAAATGCGTAGCCTTCGCGGATATAACCGGTGACATCCTCTTTTGCTCCCACGCTTGCTTTGGTGTTAATATCCGGAATCAGCACCTCCGCTTTTTGGGCATGCTCTGCTTCCGCTTCCCGGCATTTATACGCGTAACGGATACTCTGCTCCTCTTCGGGGCCCGTTACGCTTAAGATGATATCGCTCATATCCTCGGGATACTCCGTAGTGCCGTAGCAGCCTGTAAAATATTCCTGGATTTCCACCTCTGCGCCCGGATTGCTCATTTTCAGGATCTCCCTTTTTATTCGGATCTCAGAGCTTCCCTCCACGAAATAAAATGTGGTCTGCATCTTGACCGTCAGGTCATAAAATTCTATTTCCACCGGTTCCAGGGTCAGAATCCGCGTATCATCATCCTCGCTGAAATGCGCCTTGGTTCTGCACAGGCACATATCTACCTCTTCCCCCTTGTACACGATCTTGCAGCTCTTGATGGTGCCTTCCCCCGCGTAATGAGTAAAGTATCCGGCACGGTATTTCTCCTGGATCAGAAACGGATAGGAAGCATCCTGCACATGCCGGGTGCCAATTCCCACCGGCCAGTCAATCTTGGCGGCATAGGGCCGCAGATCCACCAGCGCGCCGCCCTGGTTCATGTCCACACAGGTACGCATATAGGGGTCCGCGTACCAGAACAGCTGTTTTTCCGATCCGTACAAAATATCTCTCCAGAGTGCGCATTCCGGCTGGCTATAGGTCTTATTCGCACGGTAAAAGTCCGCGAATTCCGCCATTGTCATGGCTTCCAGCCCGCCCTCATCCCGCAGTTTCGCATAGTAGGCCATCCCGTCCTCATAGCTTTTCAGCAGTAACTCATACGGCGCCTCCCAGCGGCCCATTTTGTTCATCCAGCCCGGGCCCACAAACATCATGTTATAAGCGTATCCCCGGTTATACTTTTTCAGGGAACGGTACTGGTCGATCAGGTTGTACAGATACGGATACTGTCCGTCCTTGTATATCATGCCGCGCAGCACGTTCTGGGGATGGGTGCCGAAGTTGGAACCATTGCCGTCAAAGCAGGCGATCAGGTCTCTGGACAGATGCGGGATCGCGACGATACCGGAATCCTGTTCCTCATTTTCCGCCGGCGCATGCGTATTCTGTTTCGACGGAATCCAGGGATTCCAGGGACCGCCGTCAAACAGGGTATACCAGGAATTGTTGCAGGTGTGGTAGGCCTTCGGTCCTTCTTCCCAGCAGGTGGCCACCGCGCACTTGACGGTTGGATATTCCGCCTTTATATAGTTGGTCAGCTCCGCGTCCATATAGTAGGAACCGGTAGATTCCGGGTAAAACCCGAAGCAGTCATGGAATTTTTCGAACACATCCCGGACAATGGTTTTCTTATCTTCCAAGGAGAACATCCAGATGCAGAAATCTTTGGTCTTGTATTTTTCCCGGAATTCCTCGCAGGGCAGTCCCAGCAGGGTCAGTGATATCTCATCTCCATATTTGTCGTGGTGTTCCTTCGCAAGGGACACCGCCTCTTCATTAAAGAGACTCGCGTAGGTCATCTGTATCGTCGTTTTAAAACCGTTTCTGTGGGCGATCTCCTGCTGCGTCCGGAATATATCCAGGGATTCCGTCAGCAGGGTCTCCCGGCCCAGGTCTTCCTCCTTTCCATGCCCCGTCACTTTTTCTGCATACTCCGGCACCATTTCGGGACGGTGTATAATATTCAGTATAAATTTATCCATAAATACTTGTGTCTCCTTTATCCTTTCATTTCCCTTTTTTGAAACATCCGTGATCCAAAGTCAGCTTTTGACCGCTCCGGCGATCATACCGTCGACGATATATTTCTGCGCACAGATGTACACGATCAGAATCGGAAGTATCGACAAGACGATGAAGGCGCAGACATAGTTCCACTTGTACGTCATATAGCCCACGAAACTGTAGATACTCAGAGGTATCGTATTCTTAGCCACATCCGTGACAAAGTACAAGGAGATCTGGAAATCATTCCAGACGCCCATGAATACGATAATGATATTCGTAAACACCGCGGGTTTTAACAGTGGGAATATCACCTGGAAAAACATACGGCTGAAACCACAGCCTTCTAACATAGCCGACTCATCCAGCGACCTGGGGATACCTTTGATGACGCCGGAATAGATCATGATACTCAGCGGCATCCTGGATGCCACATGAATCAGGATGATCGAGAGATAGGTACCGCTTAATCCAAGCGTCTTCACAATGATAACTTCCGGGATCAGGGAAAGCGGCGCGATCATACCGATCAGGAAGTAGTTGGACAACAGGCCGCTCAGTTTGTCGCTTCTTCTCGTGAGGGTAAAGGCGGTAACCGATGAGACCAGCACGGTCAGCAATACGGAACAGCCCGTTATAATCAAACTGTTTTTAAACGCGCGCAGCAGTTTTCCCTGCTCGATCACGTAGGAGAAATTTTCCCACAGGAACTTCTTCGGCATCGTCAGATTCACAATCGCCGCTTCCTCCACCGACTTAAAGGAAGTCAGGATTACCAGGAAGAATGGAAAGAGCACCAGAAAGGTCATCACCAGGCAGATGATATAAACCGCGGTATGTGACATTGCTTTTTTTGTCTTATAATTCATCAGATATCCGGCTCCCTTCTTCTCAGGAAATTCAGCAGCGGCGAAATTACAATGACGATCAGCAGGAATTGTATCAGGTTAATGGCTGACGCATAGCCCAGCGTTCCCACACGCATGGCGTCATAAGACAGCTTGCTGATCACCTGCGTGGCCCCGTTGGGACCGCCGTTGGTCATAGACATGACTATATCAAAAATGTTAAATCCGCCGATCACACAGAGCGTAATCGTCGTGTTGATGGACGGGGTGACCAGCGGCAGCGTAATCGCTCTGGTCGTCTGCCATGCACTGGCTCCGTCGATTCTCGCAGCCTCATACACATCCGTGGATATGGACTGCAGCCCTGCCAGGATGATAGCCGTGTTAAAGCCGACCCACATCCAGGATTCCACCGCGCACACCACATACAGCACAATGTTGGTATCCCCCAGCCAGTTAAGGGCCAGGCCGCCAAGCCCGATGCTGCGGAGCGCCTCGTTTAAGATTCCGGTATCCGGCTGCAGGATAAAGGTAAATACATAACCGATGACCAGCGCGCCAATGGTGCAGGGTAAGAAAATCACCGCCCGGAAAAAATTCCTTCCCCGGAACGCCCGGTTCAAAAGCAGTGCGAAGACCAGTCCCAATCCTACCTTCAGGACCGTCGTTACCAGCGCAAACAGGAAGGTATGTCCCAGCGCAGGTAGAAAGCTCTGGGACGCGAACAGGTCTTTGAAATTGCTTAAGCCCACGAACCCGGGGGATTCAAAATTGTAAATGCTCCAGTCTGTGAACGAAAAGATAAATCCGCCAACGATAGAGCAGACATAAAACACGGTAAAGATGATAAGTCCGGGAACGGCAAATTGGAGCGGATAATATTTTCGTTCCAGTTTGCTGACATTATTTCGCTTCACGTTATTCCTCCATTTCTATATAATAGGATTCTGTCACCAGAGTTTCGCAAGCAAAACTCCCGCCTGTTTTCCTATCGCATAAAAAAGGGGTGTCACAAAATCCAGCCCTGCTGAAATTCTGTAACACTCCTTTCTCAATCCGGTCTGTGAGATTTACTTGAATCCGTCGAATCCGAGCTGTTTTCCAACCGTAATCACAGAGTCGCTCCAGATCTTGGCGCACTCTTCAGGCTCCTTCTGGCCCAGAAGTACGGACAGGAATGCACTGTTAGCATCGTCGGAAGGTGTGATTACATAGGTCTGGTTGTAGTGGATCTCGGTATTGCCGGCATCCACATAGGTCTGCGTATCGGCCAATGTGCTGCTGAGATTGGTAGCTTCGATGTCTTTCCATACGGAGGTACAGGCTCTGGTCTCAAGGTTCAGCTTGATGTTATCTTCCTGTGCCATGAAGTTCAGGAAGTCTTTCGCAGCGTCCACATTTTTACACTGGTTGGATATGTAGTATCCTCCGGGTCCGGCGATGGCCAGTTTGCTGTTACCGTCTTTGGTGGGAGCCGCAAACATACCGATCTTGCCCGCCGCTTCCGGTGCAACTTTCGCGTACTCAGGATCAGCCCAGTCGCCCATATACATCATGGCAGCTTCTCCGGTTCCGATTGCTTTCTGTGCCATCTCATATTTAGCGGTAGCCATATCCGAGTTGATATATCCCTTATCCACATAGCTCTTCAGGCGTACAAACATCTCGTTGAACTCCGGCAGGGAATCCCAGCGGATCTCATTCGTGTTCAGTTTTTCCAGACAGTCCGGGTTTGCGCTTAAGATATTCGGCCACTCACCGTTCATGATCTGGTTCACGGTCCAGGCATCCGCCATGGATACGTACAGAGGCGTGATTCCGGCGCTCTTCAGCTGCTCGCATACCGCGTCGAACTCTTCAAAAGTTTTCGGAATTTCGATGTTGTTCTGCTCAAACACATCCTTGTTGTATACGATACCAAAGGAGTTGACGCCGCCATTTGGGAAACAGTAGATTTTTCCGTCGGAATGTGTCACAAATTCTTTTCCGGTGTCGGTCAGTTTCTCTACCCACGGTTCCGCGGACAGATCTACCAGATTCTTCTCATGCTGGTAGGAGGTCGCCTGTGTTCCGGTATCCCCGATGAAGATATCCCACATACCGCTGGTTGACATCTTTGTTTGTAACAGGGAATCAAACTGGTCGTCATCGATGGCCTGTACGTCAACTTTGTTTCCGGTTTCTTTTTCCCATGCGTCTTTATAGGTGTTAATATTGGAGATTTCCACATGAGAAGCTTTCAGTCCCACCGTAATGGTTACGCCGCCTTTTTTGTCATCCGTGTTCTCCGGTGCAGCCTGATCTGCCGTTTCGGTATTGCTGCCGGCGTCGCTTTCCGTATTATCAGTGGTTGCGCTGGCCGCATCGCTGCCTTTTCCGCAGCCGATCCCCGTCATGGCGATAGCCAGCACAAGGCTTATGGCTGCAGCATGTTTAAGTACTGTTTTCAATTTCATAATTTTTCCCTCCGTTCATTTGATGGCTCCATTTTATCGGTAATACCACAAAAAAAGAATGTGATTTTTTTCCTTTCGTTATGTATTTTTTTGACCTTGGGTTGATATGCCCCTATTTTCTTTTTTTCTTATCTGTCAATTTTTTTCATTATTCGATATAATGAAGAAGCTTTATTACCAAAGAATTTTTTACATATACAAGGGGGACTGCTATGAGCCGGCTGAAAATACAAAATATCCCGTTTAAGACAAAACTTTTTCTAAGTGTAGGCATTCTTTTTCTGACACTAACCCTGATCGTCTCCCTTTTGTTCTCCAGAACCTCCATTCAGAATACGATCACAAACGAACGGACATCCTCCGACATCATCCTGGAACGCATCTCTACCCAGATCGACTCCCTATACGAGCAGATGAATATTGCAGCTACTTCCATTACCAAGAATCCTTCCCTTCGTTCCATTGTTCTGAATCTGAACACTTCGGAGAGCGAAACTGCTCAGGCGTATATCTCGCAGCTCCAGCAGGAAAGGACCATTCAGACCGCCCTCGGCAACATGATGTTCTCGCCAATTATCTCCAACGTTATTCTTTATAATCGGGAGAAAAACTATTTTTATTACACCGGTACCTATTACGATGATATGGATTATGTCGATCAGGTACTCTCAACAGACCGGGCCGCCGAATCTTTTAACACCGATTCGGTCATCTACCGGGCGCCCGCTCAAAGCCCCTGGACGCTGGATGAGCGCATGGTGCTCTCTGTCCTGCGTAACTTCGCGGACGCGGCTACCACGCAGGACACCATCGTGGAGATTCAGGTATCAAGCCAGCGTCTGAAGGACCTGTGTACCCAGGATACCTTCCGGGATGAGAAGGAGATTCTGATCTTCGACTCCGACGGCCGTATGGTATATCCCTACGACCGCGGCATTACAACCCTTCCCGTTGATTCCGTAGCCAAAATCCAGTCTCAGATCAGAGCCGGGGAAAACCGTTATTATTCCTATGATTACGCTTACTATGCCCGCCAAAGTGACACTACCGGATTTACTGTGGTACTCATTTCCAACAACGAAACGGTCCACAGGCAGACCCGCACCTACATATTCACCACGGTAATTACGGTACTGCTCACCCTGATCCTGACCCTTGGTATTATCTTCACGCTGATCACCCAGTTTACCCGGCCGCTGAACCAGCTGATCTACCAGGTCAACAAACTCAGCCTGGATTCAGACACCAAACTGACCCTGCCGTCGGACACCTTCAACGAGTTCGAGATCCTGAATACCTCTTTAAATCAGATGGTCGTCAAATTAAAGGCTTCCATACAGGAAATATACGAACTGGAGATCCGTGAAAGCAACGCGAATCTGGCGGCGCTGCAGGCACAGGTAGACCCGCACTTTCTATATAATGCGCTGAACAGCATCAGCGCAGCCAGCGAAGTGTACGGCAGCGATGTGACCACCGTCATGTGCCAGGACCTCTCCTCCATGATGCGCTATGTAACCTCAAAAAAGACAGAAGTGCCGCTGATTGAGGAACTGACGCATACGAAAAACTATCTGGAATTTATGAAAATCTCAAATGACACAAACTTTGACTATATCATCGACGCTCCAAGGGAGCTTTATGACCTTCTGATTCCCAGGCTGTCCATCCAGCCATTTGCAGAAAACAGTTTCCGGCACGGCTTCAAAAATACACTGCCGCCCTGGCATCTATCCCTGGTCTGCCGCGCGGCCCCGGACGGATGGGAAATAGAAATCACGGACAACGGCGGCGGATTCAGTCAGGACGCCCTCTCCCATATTTCGGAGGAACCCATGGAGGCCACGGAACTGGAGATCAACGGTCTGGGCCTGAACAACACCTTTTCCAGATTATCCCTGTATTTTGGGGAACAGTTTTCTTACAAAGTGGAGAATCTCTCCCGGGGATGCCGTATCACACTGAAAGGAGCTTTTAAGCATGATTAAGGTACTGGTCGCAGAGGATCAGGTATTAATTCAAAAAGATATCTGTAGAAAAATAGAAAAAACAGAAAAAAACGTAGAGATTGCAGGTACCGCTATGAACGGCCAGGATGCCTATGAAAAAATTCTGGCTCTTCATCCGGATATTCTGATCACCGATATCCGAATGCCCATACAGACCGGGCTGGAGCTGATCCGAAGGCTGAAAGAAGAAGCCATCTCCATAAAAACCGTTATTTTAAGCGGCTACAGGGATTTTGAATACGCGAAAGAGGCCATTCAGCTGGGTGTGGATGAATATCTGCTGAAACCGGTCAGCGTGGAGGACCTAAGATATGTGCTGGACACATTGGAAGAAAAGATCATTTCCGAACAAAATTACAGCTACCAGCATGCGCTGTACCGGATGCTGAATTCCGGCACGCCGATTCCCGGCTATCTCCTGAACGCCATAAGTTATAACATATGTCAGTTGATGTTGATCAATCTGAATTCCTGCGCCACCTTCTCTTTCCAGGACTGGCTGCCCTACGAAAACGAGCTGGAAGATATCCTGAAAGGTCCTGTAGTAAACAAATACTTAAAAAAAGGGGAGACCGTACGGCTTTGCGGCGGAAATACCTACAATCAAAAGCTCCTGGTATTTTTCCTGCATAAAACTCCTCCGGAAAAAATAGACATGATGGCGCTGGAGCTGCAAAGACAGATCATGAAGCTTACGGATGCCGTCACCATCTGTATCTCCAAATCTGTATACAGCGTCAACGATCTTGCCGCTGAATACAAGCTGTCCAAAACGCAGTTGACCAACCAGCTGATATTCGCCCATTCTGCCATTCTGCACAGCAGAGATTTCCTGGAAAACTCCCAGGACCCGGCCGTCACTTTGCAGGACCAGCAGCTGGAAAACTTCCGTTTTTGCATCCACACCCAGAATCTGGACGGCCTGTTGGAACATCTGGATCATTTTCTGGATCACTGCGATCACAAACGTACCACCCAGAAGCAGCTTGGCAACTGCCTGAAACTGCTGCTCCTTGTATGCTACGACGATACCGGCGGCAGGCAATTAAGCAGCCGGGAACTGGAAATCGATGAGTATCTGTCAAATTCCAAAACATACGCGGAACTAAAGCTCTCTCTTCACCTGCTGTTCGAACAGCTATTCCGCCAAAGAGTCCTCAATCTGGCGTCCTCCGTCAATCCGGAGTCCCTGGTCACGGAAGTAAAGGAATATATTCGTAACAATTACGGAAGGGACATTAATATAAACGATATCGCGGTCCACTTCTCCATAACCCCGGCATACTTAAGCCGGCTGTTCAAAAAACATTCCGATGTGCGCCCTATCGAATATCTGACCAGTTACCGGATCAGCCAGGCCTGTGATTACTTCGCCCATTCCCAGCTCACCGTGCGGGAGGTTGCGGAACTGTGCGGCTACTCCAACCAGTTCTACTTTAGCAAGGCGTTCAAACAGATTACCTCCATGTCCCCATCGGAATACCGGATACAGCATCAGGGAGAAGGACTGTAATAATAAACCATATATAAAAAGAGTTTCGCTTGCGAAACTCTCCGCCTGCGGCGGGCCGCGTAAGCGGCTTCTTCCTTTCCGCCGCAGTGCGATCCCCCGGAGGGCTTTTATTCCATAGGCGCACTTTCCTATGGAATAAAGAAAAAGCGGGCCGGATCAAGGGGCCGCCCCTCTCTGAGGCAGCTCTGTTCCGGCCCGCTCCGGCCTGTTTCTAATATTTATTTCCCGTTCAGGAATTCATCGATTCCCTGAGCTGCGGATTTTCCGGCCCCCATGGCCAGGATAACCGTAGCCGCTCCGGTGACCGCGTCACCGCCGGCATATACGCCTTCTTTTGTAGTCGCGCCGTTTTCTTCCTGGGCTACGATACATTTTCTCCGGTTCGTCTCCAGTCCCTTCGTGGTGGAAGAGATCAGAGGGTTCGGGGAGGTTCCCAGGGACATGATCACAGTATCCAGCTCGATCTCGAACTCAGAACCTTTTATTTCTACCGGCCTGCGTCTGCCGGATTCGTCCGGTTCGCCCAGTTCCATTTTAATGCAGCTCATACCGCGGACCCAGCCGTTGTCATCCACCAGAATCTCAAGGGGATTCGTCAGCAGGTCAAAGATGATGCCTTCCTGTTTTGCGTGGTGTACTTCTTCCACTCTGGCCGGAAGTTCCGCCTCGCTTCTCCGGTATACGATATGCACTTCCGCACCCAGACGCAGAGCTGTTCTCGCCGCGTCCATCGCTACGTTTCCGCCGCCCACTACCGCTACTTTTTTGCCGATCATGATCGGGGTATCGTAGTTTTCGTCAAAGGCCTTCATCAGATTGCTTCTGGTCAGATACTCGTTGGCGGAGAATACGCCGTTGGCATTTTCTCCCGGAATACCCATGAATTTGGGGAGTCCGGCGCCGGAACCGATGAATACCGCGTCAAAGCCTTCGTCATTCAGAAGCTCATCGATGGTTACGGATTTTCCGATGACTACGTTGGTCTCTATTTTTACACCCAGTTTTTTCACATTTTCGATTTCCGGAGCCACTACGCCCTTCTTAGGCAGACGGAACTCAGGAATTCCGTAGACCAGCACGCCGCCGGGCTCATGAAGGGCTTCAAAGATCGTCACTTCATATCCCATCTTTGCCAGATCTCCGGCGCAGGTTAAGCCTGCGGGGCCGCTGCCGATTACGGCTACCTTTTTGCCATTGGTGCTGGCGGGCTTTTCAGGGGAAATGCCGTGTTCCCTGGCCCAGTCGGCTACAAAACGCTCCAGCTTTCCGATGGAAACCGGTTCTCCTTTGATTCCCCGGATACATACGCCTTCACACTGGCTTTCCTGAGGGCAGACACGTCCGCATACGGCGGGCAACGCCGACGATTTACCGATTACCTTGTAGGCTTCCTCGATATTGCCTTCCTTCACCTCGTGGATGAAGCCCGGAATATTGATAGCCACCGGGCAGCCGGTGATGCATTTTGCGTTTTTACAGTTAATGCACCGCGCCGCTTCTTCCATGGCTTCTTCCTGATTATATCCATAGCATACCTCCTCGAAATTGGTGGCACGCACTTTCGCATCCTGTTCCCGGACGGGAACCTTCTTCAATACATCACCCATTACTCGTCACCTCCGCAATGTCCACAGCCGCCATGATGCGTATCGCCTTCCTGCAATTTCAACATCGCTCTGCCTTCCTGAGTCTTGTAGATCGTCTGACGTTTCATCGCCTCATCAAAATTCACCAGATGGCCGTCGAATTCAGGACCGTCCACACAGGCAAATTTCACCTGATCTCCTACGGTGACACGGCAGGCGCCGCACATACCGGTTCCGTCAACCATAATGGGATTTAAACTAACAATGGTGGGAAGTCCCAGTTCCTTGGTCAGAAGACAGACAAACTTCATCATGATCATCGGTCCGATCGCAACCACCTGATCATAATGTTTTCCCTGGTTCTGAACCAGATCCTTAATCACTTCCGTTACCATGCCTTTGCGCTCATAAGAGCCGTCATCCGTGGTGATATACAGATTTCCAGCCACTGCCCTCATCTCGTCTTCCAGAATCAGCAGGTCTTTCGTCTTAGCTCCGACTATCACATCCACGGCAATGCCGTTTTCTTTCATCCATTTTACCTGCGGATATACAGGAGCGGTTCCGACACCGCCGGCTACGAACAGATATTTTTTCTCTTTCAGCTCTGCGGCCGGCTCGTGTATGAATTCCGACGCCTGGCCAAGCGGCCCGATCACATCGCGGAAGCTGTCTCCCGCCTGAAGTTCGGCCATCTTCTTCGTAGACGCTCCGACAATCTGAAATACGATGGTAACAGTGCCGTCTTCACGATGATAATCACAGATCGTCAGCGGAATCCGTTCCCCTTTCTCATCCATTTTAACGATGAGAAACTGTCCTGGCTCACAGGACTTTGCGATTCTGGGCGCTTCCACGTCCATCAGAAAAATATTTTCTGCCAATTTTTCTGCCTTGCGTATTTTGTACATGCTATTCCTCCTCAAACTTACTATTTGCTCCCCTTAGCTTTGCAAATAGGTACGTCCTTTTTACTATAAGCCAAATCGAAAAAAATGGCAACACTTGATCATAAAATCACACAGAAAATAGAATACGGTCCGGGAGCCAGATCAGCGGTTATCCGGTAAATCTCCCCTTCCATATTCTATCTTCCGTATCGTTCACTATATATGGTAAAACTAAAGAGTGCCGTCTTCAGCAAACCAACATTAGAAATATGCTTCTGTGACTTCTATAAGAATTTATTAGAAATCAACTTCCGTTCCGTAGTAAGTGCAGTTTAATAATTTTTCCATCTCAGCCGGGGTGATTGCTCTCGGGTTGGAACCTGTGCAGGCATCTCCTACAGCCAGTTCGGCGATCGCTGCCACTTTCTCTTTGAATTCCTTTTCCTCGATCCCGAATTCTTTTAAGGTCTTCGGAATACTGAGTTTTACATTGTAGGCATCGATCTTATCGCAGAGTGCTTTCACCAGTTCGTCATCATTTGCTCCGGTTAATCCGACTTCTTTTGCAATGTCGGCGTAACGTTTCTTAGCGGTCTCATCCTTCGCATTGTACTGAATTACATAAGGAAGGTAGATAGCATTGGCGCATCCGTGAGGAATATGTCCGGTAGAGAACGCTGCCCCCGTCTTGTGAGCCATAGAATGTACGATTCCAAGCAGGGCGTTTGAGAATGCCATTCCGGCCAGGCACTGCGCGTAGTGCATCTGCTCTCTTGCGCTCATATCCTTCTGATAGGATGCCGGCAGATATTCAAATACCATCTGGATCGCTTTAATCGCCAGAGGATCTGTAAACGGGCTGTTCAAAGTGGATACATAGGCTTCAATCGCATGAGTCAGCGCATCCATTCCGGTATGAGCCGTCAGCTTCTCAGGCATAGTCTCCGCGATAACCGGATCCACGATAGCCACGTCCGGTGTAATGTTAAAGTCAGCCAGCGGATATTTGATACCCTTTTCGTAATCTGTGATAACAGAGAAAGCGGTTACTTCGGTTGCCGTTCCGGATGTGGAAGGGATCGCCGCAAATTTTGCTTTCTGACGCAGTTCCGGGAAATTAAAGGGTGTAATCAGATCTTCAAACGTAGTCTCCGGGTATTCATAGAACGCCCACATTGCTTTCGCGGCATCAATAGGAGAACCGCCGCCCATCGCTACGATCCAGTCCGGCTCAAACTCCTGCATAGCCTTCGCTCCGCGCATAACTGTCTCTACGGAAGGGTCCGGCTCTACATTTTCAAACAACTGCACTTCCATACCTGCATCTTTCAGGTAATCCACTGCTTTATCCAGGAAACCGAAGCGTTTCATAGAGCCGCCGCCGACTACAACGATCGCTTTCTTTCCCTTTAAGGTTTTCAGCACCTCCAGTGTGCCTTTTCCATAATATACGTCTCTGGGTAATGTAAATCTTGCCATGTTATACTCATCCTTTCCCTTGTATGTTATTTATTTAACGAATTTCTGTTATTATTTTAACAAACTTCCGGGAATATGGGTAATATAAAAATGGAATACCGATATGTAAGCCAACACATGAGGGCAGCTTGTCCCGTTCCGCCAAAATTGCCAAAAGGGACATGTCCAAATTGATTGAGTCAATTTGGACATGTCCCCAATTCTGTTTTGACGGTTTCTAATTTTTCTAAAAACAGCTTATCCAGCTCGGTAAAATGATAGTCCCGGTGATAGATCAGAACGTCCCGATAGCGATGGCCGGATACTTTGCAGGATTTCTGCACCAGGCCATACCGGTCCAACACCTCCCTGGGCATGGGCGAAACCCACATGTAGGTGCCGGGCACGTTGACCAGCAGGTCAAACTGACTTCCCCGCTCATACACGTAGATGCGCCGCTTTGTCATCTTTTCGCACCCGCTCTCAGTCGGATTCGTCACCGGCAGGAACGGAACAGCCAGGTCGCCGTGCATGATTTCTGTGTACCCGCAGATCTGCTGATCGTTTACCTGTTCTTTTCCGGCCAGAGGGTGGTCTTTGGACATCAGGGCCTTGTACTCATATTCCAGTACCGGCCGGCTTTTTAAGCCCCGGTCTTTGATCATGTTCTGAAAGTAATCTTCGTAGGAAGCCTGGTAACGGATAATCCCCAGATTGCATTCGTACTCCAGCACACCGTTCATAATGGCCATCGTGTTGGTCTCTTTGAAGTTCAGTTCCAGCGCCCGGTCAAAATCCAGCTCATTTACAAACCGCGTGAACGCGGTGGCAATGTAACTGCCCCGCGGAACAAATGCGGAAAAGCTCTGATTGTCTTCCTCCTGCTGCTTGTAATGGGATTCCAGATTATCGATCTGGGCCAGGATATTCCGGGCATAAGCCAGGAATTCCTTTCCCTTTTGCGTGGGCACCACTCCCCTGGGCGTCCGCTTGAAAATCACGATCCCCAGCGTGGATTCCAGTTCTTTTACCGCCTTGCTCATATTCGGCTGGCCCATATACAGATTATCCGCCGCCTGTGTAATGGAACCTGTCTTGGCAATCTCTACCGCATACCGTAAATGCGCGATATTCATCTAACCCCTCCTGTCTCCCGCTAATCTTCGGGTAAAGGCGTTGTATCTACCAGTGATTTTCCTTTCCATTTTCCGCTCTTTAACCGGATCAGGGAGATGACAAGCCCGATGGACCAGCCGATCGGGATCGCCCACCAGATCGCGGATTTTCCGATCACATAGGCCAGAGCGTATGCTAAAATCACCCGGCTGCCCAGATTGCAAAGGGCGCTGACCAGGAACACCTTGATATCTCCGGCGCCCCTTAACACTCCGTTTGCCGTATTCATAACTCCCATGACCACATAGAAGGTACTGACCACTCTTAAATATTCCACACCGACGCCGATTACTTCCAGGTTACTGGCCGTATCCACAAACGCGCCCACGAACACATCGCCCCAGAGGAATAGGATAACCGTGACGATCAGCCCGATTACCCCGCTCATGACCCAGCCGGCCCGCAGCCCTTTGGTCACCCGCTCCGGCTTACCGGCCCCTATATTCTGGGCGGTAAAGGTGGACATGGCATTTCCCACATTCACCATTGGCAGGATCGCTATACTGTCTATCTTGCCGGCTGCCGCGTAACCCGCCATCACCACGGAACCATAACGGTTTACAAGCGCCTGTACCAGCACGAAACCGATGGACACGATGGACTGCTGAATGGTGGAAGGAATCGCGATCTTCCAGATCGTCTTAAGGGTGCGGTAATCAAAATAGGAAAATTCTTCCCGGATCTGCATTCTGCGAAGGCGGATCATCAGCCAGATAAAAGATAGTACCGCAGAGATCCCCTGGGAAATCAAGGTGGCATAGGCCACGCCGGCCACGCCCATCCCGAAGCGTATGACAAAGACCAGGTCCAGCACTATATTCGTAATAGACGAAAATGCAAGGAATACGAGCGGAGATCTGGAATCACCCAGCGCGTTAAAGATGGAGGTGAGGGTATTGTAGGTAAAAAGAAAGAACATACCCGCGAAATAGATCTTCAGATATGTGGAAGCGTCCGCAAACACGTTATCCGGGGTATTCATCAGGCGCAGAATCACACCGCTTCCGCCCACGCCGACCACCGTAAGCACGGCGCTTAACACAGCGGCGAACAGAAGGATCGTGTAGATACAGGTCTTGACCTTCCCCATCTGCCTGGCTCCGAAGAACTGGGAGATCACTACGGACGAACCCACGCTCATACCGGTGGCTATAGCCACAAATAAAAAAGTAATAGACGCAGACGCGCCGACAGCCGCCAGCGCATCCGAGCCTACAAAATTTCCCACGATCATCGAATCGACGATATTATAAAGCTGCTGGAACAGATTGCCCAGCACCATGGGTACCGCGAAGAAGAACAGCGTCTTCCCGGGTTTCCCCACTGTCATATCTTTATTCATAACAAAATAACCCCTTTAAGTTCCCCGCGTCCGTTTAGTTTTTGAAGCTGTGGATCGGCGCGGGAATCCGGCCTCCCCGGTTCACAAACCTCTCGCAGGAAAAACCATTTACCGGCATCACCGGCGCATAACCCAGCAGGCCGCCGAACTCCACCGTATCCCCCACGGTTTTCCCGATCACAGGAATCAGCCGGACCGCCGTTGTCTTCTGGTTCACCATGCCGATGGCCATCTCATCCGCGATAATACCGGAGATCGTGGATGCCTTCGTGTCTCCCGGCACCGCAATCATGTCCAGGCCCACGGAGCAGACACAGGTCATGGCTTCCAATTTTTCCAGGGTCAGCGCCCCTGCTTCCACCGCGTCGATCATTCCCTGGTCTTCGCTGACCGGTATAAACGCGCCGCTTAAGCCTCCCACATAGGAGGACGCCATCACGCCGCCTTTTTTCACCTGATCATTGAGCAGGGCTAACGCCGCTGTGGTACCGGGCGCTCCCGGATATTCCAGGCCGATCTCCTGAAGAATTTCCGCTACCGAGTCCCCGATGGCAGGCGTGGGCGCCAATGACAGGTCCACGATTCCGAAGGGAATGCCCATGCGTTTTGACGCTTCCTGGGCCACCAGCTGGCCCACTCTGGTTACCTTAAAGGCGGTCTTTTTAATAGTCTCGCAGAGAACCTCGAAGTTTTCCCCCCGTACCTGTTCCAGCGCCTGCTTCACAACGCCGGGACCGCTGACCCCCACATTAATTATGGCATCCGCTTCCGTAACCCCGTGAAAGGCTCCCGCCATAAACGGATTGTCATCCGGCGCGTTGCAGAATACCACCAGCTTCGCGCAGCCCAGGGAATCCTGCTCCTTTGTATATTCCGCCGTCTTTAATACAGTTTCTCCCAAAAGCTTCACAGCATCCATATTGATCCCACATTTTGTAGAACCCACATTCACGGAACTGCACACCCGGTCGGTGACGGAAAGCGCAGCGGGAATCGAGCGGATCAGATACTCGTCCGCCGCCGTCATCCCTTTGGAGACCAGCGCGGAATATCCGCCGATGAAGTTGACCCCTACGGTCTTAGCCGCCCGGTCCAACGTCTTTGCGATCTCCACGAAATCCTCCGGGCATTTGCAGGCCGCCGCTCCCACCAGGGCGATGGGAGTCACGGAAATCCTTTTATTGACGATGGGAACCCCGAATTCCCGCTCGATCTCTTTTCCGGTAGCCACCAGCTTTTCCGCCAGAGTTGTTATTTTACGGTAAATATTCTCATTTACTTTCTGCAGATCCGCGTCTGCACAGTCCAGCAGGCTGATGCCAAGCGTAATCGTACGCACATCCAAATTCGCCTGCTCGATCATCCGGTTGGTTTCATTTACTTCAAATATATTAATCATCCTGTTATCCCTGTGCCTTCCTCTCGTTAAATCCGGTGCATTTTGTCAAAAATATCTTCATGCTGGCATTTGATGGTTACCCCGATCTCATCTCCGATCTGGTCCAGCTCCTTGCACAGATCCGCAAACGGCTTGGGGGATTGGTTCGTATCCACGATCATCATCATGTTAAAAAATTCCTGCACGATCGTCTGAGAAATGTCTTCTATATTAATATTGTTATTTGCCAGGTACGTGCACACTTTTCCGATGATACCCACGGTATCCTTTCCTACAACGGTAATGATTGTCTTTTTCATCCTCAGGTTCTCCTTTTATTCTATTTCTCAAATCATTTTTTCAAACTGCGATCAATTCCGATACACAGTCCCTTTTGGCCACCTGGATTTTAAAATCCCCGGACTGATACGGGCAATTATCCAGGTCAATTTCCAGCTTTACCGTCTCATAGGCCAGTTCCGCATAGTTATTCTCCTTGCTCAGATGACCCAGTACGATCGATTTTAATTTATCATGCAACAGCCTGCAAAGCAGCTGACCGCTGGCCTCATTGGACAGATGGCCCCGCTCTCCCAGAATCCGCCGTTTCAGCGGATAGGGGTAAGCGCCCACCTCCAGCATATGTATGTCATGGTTCGCCTCCAGCAAAAGAGCATCTAATCCCTGCAGGTTCTCCACGATATAATCCGTATAAATTCCCATATCCGTGGCCACTCCAACCGCCTTCGCCCCGCATTCCAGCCGGTAAGCCACCGGGTCGGCGGCGTCATGGGAAATGGAAAACGGACGGATCTGCAAATCCTCGATTTCAAACACTTCGTCCGGACAAATCGGACAAAACAGCTCATCCGGTATCTTTCCCACGGAATTCATCCGCTTCACCGCCTCAAAGGTGGCCGCTGTCCCATAGATCGGCAGTCCGTACCTTCTGGCCAGCACTCCCAGGCCCTGCACGTGATCGATATGTTCATGGGTAATCAAAATCCCTTTCATATCCCCTGTGGTCAAATCCAGTTCGTTCAATCCCTGTTCGATCCGTTTACCGCTGATTCCCGCGTCCACCAGCAAATGCGTTTTTTCACTGCCCACATAGATACAGTTCCCGCTGCTGCCGCTGGCTATACTGCATAAATTCATGCTGTTCTTCCTTTCTGATCCTGTTTTACATTTTCTGTCTCTTATGGATACCGCGCTTTTTCATTATCTGATCAATCTGGCCATATACATCCGAAAGCTCCCCGTTATTGTCAATCTCTTCCTCACAATGCCTGCGGTATTCCTCGGCCGACATCTGATGGGCCATGATCCGGTCCACCTTTTCATCGCTGTAGCCCCGCCAGCGTTTCAGCCGTTCCCTGCGTATCTCATCCGCCGCGTAAATATACCAGAATTCATCGCAGAGCACGCGGTAATTGTCTTCAATCAGCAGCGCCGCTTCTACCAGCACCAGTGAAAGCTTTCCCGCGGTCCGCTCCTTATCGATCTCTTCCACAATATAGGCTTTCACCGCCGGATGGATAATCTTCTCAAGCTTCGCCAGCAGTTCCGGCTTTTCGAATACCAACGCCGACAGCTTCGCCCGATTGACGGTCTGATCCCCGTTCAGGATGCCGCTTCCGAAGGTCTCCACCACCTGATAATAGCCCGGCTGCCCTGTCTCCATCATCAGGTGGCCCACTTTATCGGCCTGGATCACCCGGGCGTTATAGACTCTTCCTATATACTCCAATATCGTACTTTTCCCGGAACCGACACCTCCGGTAATTCCAATCACTTTCATATGCTCCGCCCCTACTTCGCTTCGTACCAGTTTTCCCCTTCGTGCATATCGATTTCCAACGGCACGCTTAAGTCCGCCGCCCGGTGCATCTCCTCCGACAGAATCTTCTGCACTTCTTCCACTTCGCTTCTGTCCGCCTCGATCAGCAGCTCATCATGCACCTGCAGGATCAACCGGGACTTTAACTTTTCCTTTTTTAACCGCTCGTTCACATGGATCATAGCGATCTTGATAATATCCGCCGCCGTTCCCTGGATCGGCGAATTCATAGCCACCCGCTCTCCGAAAGAGCGCTGCATAAAATTGCTGGATTTTAATTCCGGCACCGGCCGCCTGCGGCCGAACATGGTGGTCACATATCCCTCTTCTTTTGCGTGGACTACCAGGTTATCCAGAAACTTCTTCACACCCGGATAGGTTTCAAAGTATTTCCCGATATAATCCGCCGCTTCCTTTCGGGTAATGCTAAGGCCCTGGCTTAACCCGAAGGAGCTGATCCCATAGACGATCCCAAAATTCACCGCTTTGGCGTTGCTCCTCTGCTGCGGGCTGACCTCATCAAAAGGAGTGTGGAACACCTGGGAAGCGGTCATCCGGTGGATATCCGCCGCTTCTCGGTACGCGTGAATCAGATTCTCATCCTCGGACATATGCGCCAGCACTCTCAGCTCGATCTGGGAGTAGTCCGCGTCGATAAAGACACAGCCGGGCGCAGGTATGAACACTTTTCGAATCAGCCGGCCCAGTTCCATCCGGATCGGTATATTTTGAAGATTCGGCTCCGTGCTGCTGATTCTGCCGGTAGCCGTAATCGTCTGGTTAAATGTGCTGTGGATTCTTCCGTCCGCCGCGATGTAGGCCGCAAGCCCATCGGCATAAGTGGATTTTAATTTTGTCAGCTGGCGGTATTCCAGAATCAGCGACACGATCTCATTTTCCGGGGCCAGCTTTTCTAACACATCCGCCGCTGTGGAGAATCCGGTCTTCGTCTTCTTTCCTCCGGGAAGCTTCAGATGTTCAAACAGCACCACGCCCAGCTGTTTTGGAGAATTGATGTTAAACTCCTCTCCGGCCATCTGATAGATGCTCTGTTCCAGCTGCGCGATCCTGACTCCTAACTCTTCCCCGTAGATCTTAAGCTCTTCCGACTGCACCAGGATGCCGGCCTGTTCCATATCGTAAAGGGTATACACGAGCGGCATCTCCACCGTTTGAAAAAGGCGGAGCATGTCCGTGTCCTTCAGGCCCTCCATCAGTTCTTTTGCAGCCCTCCAGGCGGTATAAGCCATATAACAGACACAGGTCAGAAATTCCTGGGGTTTTTCTTCCTGCGCGGCCGTCCACCCTGATTTGCCCAGCAGATCCATCCGGGACGGAATCATCAGTCCCAGATATTCCTTCGCAAGATCATCATAAGAATAGCTGTCCTTAAGCGGATTCAGCAGATACGCGGCAATATTACAGTCAAACAGCCGCTCCTTCCCTGCATCTGTCAGGGTGATCCGCCCCAGCTGGCTTTTCAGATCCAGCGTCGCAGCCGCATCCGCTTTTGCTATCAGATTTCCCAGCTGTTCCTTCAGATACTCTTCCGTCACGAAACCTTCCGCCGGGATATAACAGATCTCCTTATCCCCGCAGGCGAGAGCAAGCCCGAGAGGCTCCTCCTCCCCGATCCACACGAAGCCGATCCGGCTGTCTTTCTTTTCCGAATCCGCCTCCAGAATCTTTTGAATATTCTGAAACACTTCCTCCACATCCTGCAGCAGCGTGACTTTCCGAAAATGTCCCTCTACTTTTTGCGCGGGCACTTCCACATGGAACCGGCTCAGCATGTTTTTAAATTCCAGCTGTTTAAACAGATTATACGCCTCCGGCGTATACAATTCGCCAAGCTTTGCCTTGTCTAACGAAAACGGAACATCGCAGTCCACGCAGATCGTGGCCAGGGTTTTACTCATCTGAGCCATATCATAATGATCCCGCAGCGCTTCTTTCGCCCGGTTCGGCTTGATCTCCTCCACATGTTCATAAGCGTTTTCGATACTGCCATAGTCCACGATGATCTTTGTCGCCGTCTTTTCCCCGATTCCCGGAACCCCCGGGATATTATCCGAAGCGTCGCCCATCAATGCCTTGACATCGATAAACTGGGTGGGCGTCACCTGGTAACGCTTGCATACATCCTCCGCGTAATAATCCTCGACCTCCGTGGTTCCCCGCTTTGTCTTGGGAATCCGGATCTTTACCTTGTCCGTAGCTAACTGCAATAAATCCCTGTCTCCGGACACCACCGATACGTCCAACCCCAGCTCCTCGCAGTGTTTGGATACGGTGCCCAGCAGGTCGTCCGCCTCATACCCTGCCTGCTCGATCACCTGAATCCCCATGGCGCCCAGCACTTCCTTCATCACCGGCACCTGCTGGTGCAGTTCATCCGCCATCGGTTTCCTGGTTCCCTTATATTCCCCAAACATCTCATGCCGGAAGGTGGGAGCATGTACGTCAAACGCCACGGTCAGATAATCCGCCTGCTCCTCCTCCAGAATTTTAAACATGATATTTAGAAATCCATAAATCGCATTCGTATGCAGCCCGTCTGAGTTCGTCAGATCCGGCACCCCGAAAAAGGCCCGGTTCAGGATGCTGTGCCCATCTATCAATACAATCTTTTCGCTCATATTTTCCTCCAGTGACGCACTTGCTGCGTCATATAATCAGGTATGGATGAACATTTTTTTGTTCAGCCGTTCCTCCGGTGACGCATTTACTGCGTCATTTATTCAGGCTTAGGGGAACCCTTTGTTCCGGCTAATTCACCCGAACCGCTTGTGTCTATCCCGGTTGTCCTGCTTGTGCCGAGGCGCTCCCTGAGGCTTGCCCTATAATACTATACACTAAATACGGCTATTTTTAAACCTCTTTTGGAAAAAGAATTTCCCACAGAAAGTTCAAAAATAGAATCCCATTAGGAATTGTTCCCTGTCCGTCAACCTCCGAATCCGTAAAAAAGGCCGGCACAAAACAGGCCGGAAGTAACCATTCACCAAAAACCGGCGGTCCCTTCTGGCTGTATGGAGCCAAAAGGACCGCCGGTTTTTTATTTATCATATACTTTTGCCAATCAATAAGCGCCTCTTCCTCAATCGGAGCATAGGAGCCGAGCCGAAGTGCCGTTTCTGCGGGTCTGCTCCACTTCTTCCATAGTGGGCATTACCAGCAGCGACCCTCTTTTTGCCGCGCAGGCAGATCCGCACGCGTTGGCAAAATCGATTCGCTCCCGGAGTTCCTTCTCCGACAGTTCCTCCGGTTTTTTTGAGACGCGGCTCAATCCGTACAGCAAGCCTCCCATGAAGGAATCCCCTGCCCCCGTCGTGTCAACCACCCTGGTCTGGTATGCCGGCAGATGTCCGGCCGCCTGTTTGGTCCGGTAATAGCAACCCCTTTTTCCAAACGTAACCGCCACCAGTTGGACCCCTGATTCAACCAGCTTCGCAGTCACCTGCTCAAGAGGCCGTCCGTCAAAGAGATACTTAAACTCCTCACCGGAGATTTTCAGGACGTCCACATGTCGGATAAAGTCCAGCATGATCCGCGTCTGTTCTGAATTATACCCAAGCACCTTATTCCAGTTGGGATCATAAGAAATCAGTTTTCCCTTTCCTCTGGCGTATGTGACAGCCGCCTCCACCGCATCCTTCACAGGTTCATCATACAAAATGCTGGAAGGAATGTGAAGAATCTTAGCGCTGTCCAACAGGTCATAGCGTATGTCTGCCGGAGAAAATACAATCTCCGCCCGCGGGGAACGGTAGCTGGAAAAGAACCGTTCGTGTTCCTCATTCAAATAAACAAAGGTAATCCTTGTGGAACATTTCTCTGTCTGAATCAGCCCGTCGGTTAAGACTCCCAGATCCCGCATTACGCGGCAGAGATATTCCCCGTGTTCATCCGTCCCTACCGTTCCCATAAAAGCGCTTCTCCCTCCCAGCCTGCAGACCTGGGCCGCCACGTTGGCTGGCGCGCCGCCGGGGTTGCGTTCAAACAGCATTTTCCCATCCGCATTGATTCCCAGAGAGGTAAAGTCGATCATCAGATCCCCCATGGAGATTACGTCTATGCCTCTATTGTCTTGTTCGTCCCTATCCATGTAACCCTCAACCTTTCATTCCAGATTCGCGTGGTTGCGGCTCAGGACATCCAGGGCCTGTCGGGTCTTTGCCATAAGTCTGCAGATTACGCAGTCCAGAAGAACCGCCATGGCTATTTCCAGAATGTTTCCGGAAGGACGGATACTGTTAAATTCCTCACCGTTCCACCCGTCCGGATCTCCTGCCCCTTCCCTGATCATGTCATTTCCCACCTTAACCACACAGTCCGCCATCTGCGAAATGGTTCCCTGCTCGTTCATTGTGATGACGGCGATCCGCGCGCCTGCTGCCTTAGCCTTCTGCGCCATAGCCAGTATCACCGGAGTGGAGCCGGAGATGCTTCCCAGGATCAGCAGGTCCCCTTCACGGATACTGGGGGTACATACTTCCCCGACCAGATAGGTGGGAAATCCAAACTGCATCAGCCGCATGGCAAAGAATTTCATCGATAACAGGCTGCGGCCTGCCCCGCCCACCAGTATTTTTTTCGCCTTTAGAACTTCACTCTCCAATTTTTCTGTCTGTGCCGGATCGGCGCCCTTTAATACTTCTCTTATCTCATCCACTGCCTCGATGGAATAACTAACGGCATTCAGTCCCATGTGTTTCCTCCGTTCTTTCCTGCTTTTTGTGCTCCTTAGACCTGCCGATTTCTTTCAGTTCGGTAAGTACCGCCAAAGGATTCGGCGCACCGGTCAGAACGCTTCCCATGATTACAAGATCCGGATTATAGGGCGCTATTTCCCCAAGAGTCACCGCATCAATCCCTCCCGCGATCGCGGCTCCTGCGGTTGTCAAGGTTTCCTTTAATATCTTAAGGCCCGCAAGCGGACTGGTTTTAATCCCGATTCCTCTGTGTATGCACACATAATCCACCCCTATCTGTTCTACTCTCAGGGCAGTCTTTGCAATCTCATCCACAGGAACAGCCATCAGATCGGCCAGTACCTTCCGGTTCTTTTCCCTGGCCGCCGCGACGGCGCCTTTTATATTTTCGTCCAGAGACAACGCGGACACAGTTACGATATCCGCGCCTGCATCAAATGCCATATTGGCACAGTATGCGCCTCCGTCCATGATCTTTAAGTCTGCCAGTATCTCCACATCCGGGAACTCATTTTTGAATTCACGGATGACATCCAGGGGATACCTCCATAGAAAAGGTGTCCCCAGCTCCACAATGTCCAGTTCCCGGTGTATCTTTCCAACGATTGCCTTTGCCTGCTGCAGTTCCACAGCGTCTAACGCCAATTGAAATTTCATATGACCCTCCATGTGTACGTTTTTACCCGTATCGTTACCGGTGAGAAATTTTTACTGTCACCGTTTCGCCTTATTCCTCGTATGATTTTTCTACATAGGTACATCCCGCCTGTATCACCACGTTCGGACAATGCAGCCAATACTGGCCGGTACGTATGGCTCCCTTGCATTCCTTTACTTTTGCGCGGAAAGCGCTGCCATCCACATCCGGTATGAATACGATTTTTTCCGGCGGGAATCTCTTTTCATATTCCTTTAAGAATTCCGGGGCATACTGCTTAATCGGCTCACATAAATAGATCTTTTCAATCTCGATCTCCTTCATTACCAGATCCAGCACGGTCATCAGATCCGGCAGATTCGGCTTTACCGCCAGATCCACCACTTCGACTCCCTCCGGGATATTAAATCCGGCGTCCGTAATCGCCAGATAATCCAAATGCCCTAAGCGTGCCAACAAATATTTACCCTGCGCGTTCAATAATCCTCTCTTTAACATACTGCTGCCTCCTTCTTTTTTATGGAATCTCTCTTTCCTGTCTATATATTCGCTTCGTATCTTCAGGAGTCATCTGTGAGCGTTCCTGAACCGCTCGACCTCGTCTGCGTCCGGGATGGCCATAAGCGACCCGCTTTTGGTGGTGCACAGCGCTCCCGCGGCATTGGCGCGGTCTACGATCTCCCCGATCTCCTCCGGCGGGATCTCCCCGATCTCTTTCCCTTCTTTCAATTGCTTCCAAAGACCCGCTAAGAGGTATCCTGTAAAAGCATCCCCGGCCCCATTGCTGTCAACCGCCTGAATCTCATAAGCCGTTACAAGCGCGCCGCCATTTGCATACCGGTAATAACAGCCTCTGGCTCCCATAGTCACCGCCAGGAACTTAACCCCGCCATCCAGCAGCATCCGGCTTCCCGTCTCCAGATCCGTCGTTCCGGTACACAGCTCAAATTCTTCATCGGACAGTTTCAGGATATCAAACTGCCGCACAAACGGCGCCATTTCGCGCACCGCATATTCCCTGTCACTGAGCACCGGCCTCCAGTTCATGTCGCAGCTGGTGAGCTTATGATTTTTCTTCGCATATGCAAATGCCTTTTTCACCGCATCCATCGGTTTTTCCCAGCACATCATGGAGCCTGCGATATGCAGAATACCGCACTCGTCGATCAGGGAATAATCAATATCCTCCACGGAATAATCCGTCAGCGACATATCTGTCTGAATGCTGAAAAAACTTCTCTCTTTGTTCTCATCCAGATCCACCCAAGCGGTTATGGTTGGTTTGTTCTGCGAGTAACGAAGCCCGCAGGATTCCAGGCCATTCTTCTTAAGGACACCGGCCAGATAAGTTCCGAACGGGTCCTTCCCCACTTTCGTCAGCAGAGCGCCTGTCATCTGGTTTTTGGCGGCGGCTACCAGCATATTCGCCGGCCCTCCTCCCGGATGACGCTCATAGAGTGTGTTTCCCACTTCCGAAAAACCGGCGGGGGTAAAATCAATGACAATCTCACCAATCGCAGTAATGTCCAGCATGTTATCTCTCCTTTAATCTCTTTTTTTGCGGGAGTCCTGCAGATAATTTACTATAATCGTAACCATCAGCAATATCGCAGTGACGACAGCCTGCCAAAATGTATTAATTCCCAGAAGGGTCAGTCCATTTGTCAAAAGCGTCATCAAAATAATACCGAACACAGCATTTAAGATCGTCCCGCTGCCACCCTTGAAACTGACGCCGCCTATGACGATGGCAGATAAGATATCCATCGGCCAGGATACTCCCAGGGTCGGCTGTGCGGACCCCATACGGCTGGTTATCAGGATACCGCCAAAAGCGGCGCAGAACCCGCTGATCATATAATACACCAGTTTCATTTTCTTTACATTAATACCGGACAGTTTCGCCACATTGGCATTGCCGCCGATGGCGTAGATATAACGTCCATAGGTGGTGCCTGTCAGGACGAGGGATGCAACTACCACGATTACGAGCATTGCCAGAACCTGAATCGGAACCGGCCCCAGATATCCCCTCCCCATGACCTGGAAAGATGCCGGCAGGTTAGAGATCGCGGTGCCGTCCGTGAGCAGATTGGCAATACCGGTTGTCAGGTTCATCATGGCCAGCGTCGCCACCATGGATGGGAAATCAAACCTGGCAATCAACGCTCCGGAAATGATACCGCATACACCTCCGAAGAAAACCGCCACCAGCACCGCCACAGCGATGGGAAAGCCCTTCACGATCAGTAATCCGGCGATCACGGATGTCATACATGCCACCCCGCCTATGGAAATATCGATGTCCCCGGCAATCATTACAAAAGTGGCGCCGCTGGCGACGATAATCATAACTGCCGACTGGCGGATAATGTTGGTGATATTCGCGGCCGAGATAAAGCGGTGTTCCATCAGGGAAAAGAACACAATCAGTCCGGCGATAATAATTAAAATGGAATACTTTCTCAACAGATTCGGTGATTTGAATTTTATTTGTCCTCTCATATCTTTTCCTTTCCTACCGCACAAGCCATAATCGCTTCCTCGGTAAATTCTTCCCGCTCAAACTCCCCGCTGATTCTGCCGTCATGCATTACCATAATCCGGTCACTCATCCCGATCACCTCCATGAGCTCCGAGGAGATCAGGATAATGGCCATGCCCTGTGCGGTTAATTCATTGATCAGCGTATAGATCTCATGCTTGGCATTTACATCGATTCCCTTGGTCGGTTCGTCCAGTACCAGTACCTTAGGCTCACTGGCCAGCCATTTGGCCAGAACTACCTTTTGCTGATTTCCACCGGACAGATATCTGGTCAGCTGCCCGCTGCCGGTCGTCTTAACGTTTAGTCTGCCGATATATTTTTCCACCACGGCATTCTCCGCCTGTTTGTTTACAAAGGCCCCTCTGGCCAGCCGCCGCTGGATCGGCAGCACCATGTTGCGTTTGATATCAAAATCCAGAATCAGCCCTTCGTTTTTCCGGTCTTCGGTTACCCAGGCCAGCCCTTTTTCATATGCTTCCCGGCAGCAGCCCAACTTCACCGGTTCTCCGAAGAGATACAGTTCCCCGCTCTCTTTTCGGTCTTCCCCGAAGATCAGCCTGGCCAGTTCGGTCCTTCCGGCCCCCACAAGGCCTGAGATGCCCAGCACTTCCCCTTCTTCCACATGCAGATTTACATTCCTGGGAATATGTGCGTTGCGGGACAGATTCTTATCCTCGATCCCGGAGAAATTTTCAAGCCGCAGGGCCTCTTTGCCGAAATAAGTTCTCTTCCGGTCATAAAAATCATCAAAACTGCGGCCCACCATTTGAACAATAATCTCATCTTCATCTGTTTTCTCAGGCTCCAGTCCGGTTACCAGACGGCCGTCCTTGAGCACATAGATGTAATCGGATATCTCAAGTACCTCCTTGAGACGGTGCGACACGAAGATGAAGGAGATCCCCTGCTGTTTCAGGGACTGCACTACCTGAAAGAGTTTCTGTATCTCCGTATCTGACAGGGAGGACGTGGGTTCGTCCAGCAGGATAATACTTGCCCTGCCTGATATCGCCCTGGCGATCTCTATCATCTGCCTGCCCGATATATCGATGTCCTTCACCAGGGTGTCCGGACTTATGGACATTCCCAGCGTCTTCAGGATAGCGGCCGCCTTCTCCCTCATTTTTTTCTGAAACAGGACCCCTCTCTTCTGATATTCCGTCCCTATGAAGATATTGGCAGTGATATCCAGCTCCGGAAGAACCATCAGTTCCTGATGCACCATACTGATTCCGTACTCCCTCGCCTGGCGGATCGACAGCTCCTCACAGATCTTTCCCTCAAAATACAGCTTTCCGCTGCTTGGCTTTAAGCTGCCGGAGATAATGTTCGCAAGCGTACTTTTTCCGGCCCCGTTTTCTCCGACGATGGAGATTACCTGCCCCCGGGGGATAGACAGACTGATATCTTCAAGCACCACAACCCCGGAAAACGCTTTGGATATATGTTCAAGCTTCAAAAGCTCTTCTGACATCGCAATCCTCCCTTTCAACGATTAGTTTAACTGCGAGATGATGGATATGTAATCCGAAAGCGCTTCGATGTTTTTGCTCCGCTCGGCCAGGTATCCGTCCACGTTATCACTTGTGACAAGGACGCCGTCCACGCCAATCGTTCCCAATTCTTCCCCGTTCAGGGCCGCAAGGGCCGCCCGCATCATTTCTTTCCCGATCTGGAACGGATTCTGCGCTATCGTGGCATAGTACAGATGTTCCCCTTCCTTTTGAAGCGCCGCCAGCTGATCCTCCTCATCGTCGATTCCCATTACCTTAAAGTCATAGCGTCCGGCCGCCTCGGCCGCTGAAACACATCCAAGGGCGTTGTAGGAATTCGTCCCCAGCACATAATCGATCTCGCCTTCGGCCTTGCGGACCAGCAGATCGTCCCAGAGACTTACCTTTCCCGCCAGATCCACTTTGCTGTTGGAAGCTTCCTCCACATGAATCTCCATGTCATCCACCGCTTCGATCGCTTCTATCATTCCATCCTTCCGGTCAATCTCGGATTGTACCGTGGGCGTGAACGTCAGTATTACATTGTAGCTGTCTTTCCCTGCCGCTCTCATATCATCGATCATATGCTCCGCTAACAGTCTTCCCATCGCCACGTTATCAGTGGAAATCCAGGCGCTTTGCAGCTCCGGGTTTACAACGGCGTCAAAACCGATCAAAACGATATCTCCCTGCACCTCCTCCATTGCGGATTTGGCTGAACCTGTCGGATCGATCACAAACATCAGATCATATTCCTGTTCCTTGGCCATCTCCACAAGATCACCAATCTTGGACACATCTCCGTTGATATCCCACATGGTCAGATCCACATTCGCCTGATCCGCTTCGTATTGTAACTGTGCGGCAATAAAATTAAAGAAATCCTGGGTTGCCAAAGGCATGATCATTGCCATTCTGACCTTCTCCTTGCTGTTATCCAAAGAGTCCCCTGCCGGCGCTTCTGCCGCGGGTTTTTCATCTGTGCCGGCTTCCTGTTTGGGGCTGCTTCCACACGCCGTCAGGTTAAGGATGCATACTAAGCTTAAAATAACTGCAATAATTTTTTTCATATCTTCCCTCCATAAACATTATTTGCTATTGTTTCCTGTTCTTTCGTTTGAGATCTCCCGGTATACCGCTGACACCTGTTTGACCAGATCATGCTCTAACGGAACTCCGGTTACCTGAGATACTGCTTTTTCAATTCCCTGTGAGCGGATCAGCTGCTGAATCTCAACCGCCTTCTCATCTTTTGCCTCATCATAAGCCATGCCATTGGCGATAGAGCGAATGAGCGCTTTGGGATAAATGCCATATTTATAACAGAACATCGCGTTTCCTGTCAGCCGGTCATCCCTCCCCAGCTTTCGCATCGGATCCTTCGCCACTCTGTATATAGAATCGTCCATCTTATCTTTCGTCTGCGGTATATTGCAGAAATCACGGATTTCTTCGGCAGGGATCCGGAACTCTTTGCTCAGTCCCTGTATGGCCTCCTCCAGCACCTCACCCATCAGCTTGGCGATCTCAGGGTCGTCCTCAGACTCATTTATCATACGGTAGCCTTTTAGATGTCCGGCGTACGCGCAAGTGGCGTGAGGGGCGTTATAGGTGTAGAGTTTGATATCCTTTAATTCCTCTACCTGGTCTTTTAATTCCATGAACTCCACATCCTCGATATCTACTGTGATCGGTTTCTGGATCAGCATGGACATCACAGCCAGAGATACCAGCTCACGGCTGGAGTTAGACTCGGCATCTGTGGAACGCCGTACGATGACATCCCGGATCACCGCATTTTCCCGAAACCATTCCAGTGAAGCTTCATCCTCCATTTGACGCTCGAACATCTCCTGAATATCAGGAATCAGGTGATTGATATTGGTACAGCTTAGGATCGTCACCTTCCCGTAATGCCCGCGCGCTCTCTCTACAAGCCCTCTGCCCAGATATCCGGCGGCCTCCCTGATCTGTTCCGGATACAAGCTTAAAGCGATCAGATCCGCATGTAAGACAGCCTCCAGACAGCTGTACTCCTCGTCACACGGAAAAACATTGTATTTTTCTACAATCCGTTCCGTCATCCCCTCCTTTCTGTAAAGTTTCACTTTGTACGGGCCGGCCCTGAGCGAATCGATCACCTTGATATCGCAGTCCAGGAAATTCACTTCCCAACCCGCAGCTTCGAAAACTTCTCCGAGAAATCCCTTTCCCTGTCTGCCGGCTCCCACGATTAGTATGGATTTCATAAATTGTGCTCCTTTCCCATTTTTTCAATTGCATTTGCACTTTTTTCGAAGTGCTTATGGGTTGATATTAGCATTTCCGCAACTTATCCGCAAGCTTTTTCTTGCACTTGCAAGTTTTTTCGTGTATTTTCACAACTTAAAACCAACTAATTTGTTTAATTCTAACAGAACTTGCTTTTTCTCCAATTAAAAGTTGGCATTTTATTGCAAAAAGCAAGAAATGCGTGTATATTAGTAATATCTCAACAAAACAAAAACAATATTTTGATGTTCTGAATTGGAAATAAGGGGAGAAATCATGTCCACAAAAACAGAAAAAAGAAGAAGTGAAATAGCAAGACTCATTCAGGAATACGGGTCTTTTACAAGTTCACAGCTTATGGAGCGCTTCCAGGTCTCAAGAGAGACCATCCGAAAAGACCTGCATCATCTGGATCAGATGGGATTGATCAATAAGACCCATGGAGGAGCCGTCATGACCACGACAGCCCTGGAAAATCTGTACATTCCAAGCGTCGAAAACATGTCCGACGAAAAAAAAGCCATTGCACGGGAGGCGCTGGCCCTGATACCTGATACGGAAACGATTATCTACGTAGACGGCGGGAGTTCTGCCGGAATCTTTGCCTCTATGTTAGGGGAGCATCCGGGTCTGACTGTTGTCACCCCTTCCCTTCTGGCTGCCAATTTGATGAAAGGGATGCCGCAGCACAAAATCTTTCTGACCGGCGGTTATATCATACAGGTCGGCGAAATGCTGACAAACTATAACATGGAGCAGGTAATTAAAGACTTTCGATTTTCCTGTGCTATCTTCGGCACTTCCGGTATCCGCTTTCACAACGGCCCGACCGTGAGTGAACACTCCGAAACCAACTATAAGTCCATCGTGGCCCAGAATAGTGATTTCTGTACGGTTCTGTGTGATCATACCAAGTTCTCTGCCGGAGGCATGGCCAGCTATCTGTCCTGGCCTCAGGTGGACTATCTAATCACGGACTGGAACGCTCCTGAAGATGAGCTGGCTAAAATACATGCGAAATCCATCATCGTTGCGCCGGAGGCCACGGATCAATAAGTTAGATCCAAATTCTTTGTTCCATAAAATTACTTATACAAAACAAAAAGACTGATTGCCTTTGAGCAATCAGTCTTTTTGACTCATGCGGATGGAGGGACTTGAACCCTCACGCCCTTGCGAGCGGCAGATTTTGAGTCTGCTGCGTCTGCCATTCCGCCACATCCGCTTATATTATCACACAGCGCTTACCAACTATGTGAACCGAAATTTATTTTAGCATAAACTTCCATCCATGGCAAGCACTTTATAAAATTTTCTCCGCTCAATTTTCTCGTTCCCATTTACTCCGCCCATTATCTCAATCCAATAATTCCCGGCAGCCGTCTTATGTAACTTAGTCACATAAGTTCTTTCCGGCAAACGCTATAATAACGGTATCAATTGAAAAAGGAGATGCGCAGGCATGAAAATATGTATAGTGGGCGGAGTAGCCGGAGGCGCCAGCGCCGCTACCAGGCTCAGACGTCTGGATGAAAAAGCGGAAATTGTATTGTTTGAAAAAGGTGAGCATATCTCGTATGCAAACTGCGGACTGCCTTACTATCTGGGTGGGACGATCCGGCAGCGGGACTCTTTGATTGTTACCAAGCCGGAGTTGTTATGTAAACGCTTTCGGGTGGATGTGAGGACCCGGAATGAAGTGATACGTATCAACCGGCAGGAGAAAAAAATAGTAGTGCGGGATTTAAAGAGTGGAACCGACTATGAGGAATCTTATGACAAATTGATTCTGTCCCCGGGCGCCGGACCAAAAGTGCCGCCGCTTCCGGGTATGCATTCCGACGGTGTATTCACCCTTCGCAACGTCACGGATACTTACCGGATCGATGATTATCTGCTGGAAAACACACCTAAGACCGCTGTGGTGGTAGGCGGCGGCTTTATCGGTGTGGAGATGGCTGAAAATCTTGTGGACCGCGGCCTTTCGGTAACCCTTGTGGAATACGCAGATCAGGTGATCGCATCTCTGGATCCGGAGATGGCTAATATCCTGCACCGGCATCTGTCGGAGCACGGGGTAAACTTAATGCTGGGAACCGGAATCACCGGAATATCCCGTGATTCTAAGGGGCTTCACGCCGGCCTCACCTCCGGCGAAGAGGTGGACGCCGGTTTGGTCCTTCTCTGTATGGGTGTGGCTCCGGACTCTCATCTGGCAAAGGAAGCCGGTCTTGATCTGGGGGTAAACGGCAGTATCGAAGTTAACGAATATTATGAAACCTCCGATCCGGATATTTACGCAGTGGGTGATGCGATCAGCGTAACCCATCTGGTCGGACAGACGAAAACGCTGGTTCCTCTGGCAGGCCCCGCCAACAAACAGGGCCGCACCGCCGCTGAAAATGCTCTGATGGGCCGCAAGGTAAAGGGAAGCCCGGTACAGAGCAGTTCCGTGCTCAAAGTATTTGATCTGACAGCCGCCTCAACGGGATTAAATGAAAAACAGCTGCGTCAAATGGGCATTCCCTACAAAAAAACATATGTACATCCCCAGTCCCACGCGTCTTATTACCCGGGAGCGTCTCCGATTTCCATGAAAATGCTCTTTGGGGACGACGGGCGCATATTAGGCGCTCAGGCCGTCGGCGCAAAGGGAGTAGAGAAGCGCATCGACGTTCTGGCTGCGGTAATCCGTCTGGGCGGAACCGTATACGATCTGGAACAGCTGGAATTGTGTTACGCACCGCCTTATTCTTCCGCCAAGGACCCGGTCAATATGCTGGGTTATACCGCTGTTAATATTCTGAATGGGGATATGCCGGTCTTCTACGCGGAAGAGGTCTCCTCTCTGGATCCGCAAACAGCAACCCTGTTAGATGTTAGCACCCCGGATGAAATCCTGATGGGTACCATTCCCGGCTTCCGGAGCATACCGCTTGATACATTGCGGGAAAACTTAAACCGTCTGGACCCTGATAAACCCGTTTATGTCACCTGCCGGGTAGGGCTGCGCGGATATCTGGCCACCCGGATCTTACTGCAAAACGGCTTCCGCGCTTATAACTTAAGCGGCGGCTACCGGACTTATTCGCTGACCGGCCCATATACGGCACCGGCCCCGGCAGAATCACAAAGGCTTCAAAGCGTCCCTCCTCATCCGGCTGTGCCTGACGCAGCCAAACCAAATGCCGGTGCGGCCGGAAACCCTGTTCCGCCTATGAAACTTTTGACCGTGGATGCCTGTGGACTTCAGTGTCCGGGACCGATCATGAAAGTGTCGGAAAACATGAAGACATTAAAAGAGGGAGAACAGTTATGTGTTCAGGCTACGGACCCCGCTTTTGCTTCTGATATCGGCGTCTGGTGTCAGAGGACTGGTAACTGTTTGATTCATACATCCTGTGAAAAGGGAATCTATCAAGTTGTGCTCCAAAAGGGGGATACCGCCCTGCACGCCGCCCAATGCGATCTCCCGTCTGCAGGGAATGATAAAACCATGGTCATTTTCAGCCAGGATCTGGATAAGGCCATCGCTTCCTTTATTATCGCCAACGGCGCGGCGGCTATGGACCGGCGAGTAACCATGTTTTTCACCTTCTGGGGATTGAATATTCTTCGGAAGCCCCGAAAAGTATCCCTCAAAAAAACTTTTATGGAAAAAATGTTCTCAGGAATGATGCCCAGAGGAAGTCAAAAATTGAAGCTGTCTCATATGCAAATGGGGGGAATCGGCGCCCGCTTGATTCGCAAACTCATGAAAGACAAAAATGTAGCTTCCCTGGAAGAACTCATCGCATCCGCTCAGCAAAACGGCGTACGAATCGTAGCCTGCCAGATGTCTATGGATCTCATGGGAATCCGCAAAGAAGAGCTTATAGACGGTGTGGAAATCGGCGGCGTAGCCACTTTTCTGGGAGCTGCGGAGACTTCGGATACTAACTTGTTTATCTAAAAATTTGAACTTTTCTTTGTCGTAAAATGCGACATTTTCAATGCTTCAAAACGGGGTAAGTGCTTGACTTTTTCTTCGCTTCTATCTAAAATCAAATCTGCACCGTAAAATTTGATACCATGATCGGGGAGGGGAAATCATGTCAACAACAGATCTGCAAGAAGCGCTGAAAGAAAAAGAGAAGGAAATCCTCCGTTTGCAAGCAGATAATACGTATCTGTATCAGACTGTCTGTACGTTGAATCAAACTTTAAATCGTATGAACGACAAATTTATCTGAATTGCAAAAATCTTTCTCCCATTAACTGGAGGACATTCCTATCGTCTTTCAATCACATAACAAACGCCACGAGGGCCGTTCCTGACTTCGTGGCGTTTTCATATGAATATTGTCATACTAAATTTTCATCTTATTTTTTATGCTATTTCACTCTTAATTACTGTACAGCTTTTCCAACGCCTCATTTTCGCCCAGAATAATATAGGTATCGTCAACCTGGGCACTGCGGTCAGGGTCGGGAGTCGGGATAATCCGTTCTCCATCTTTTCTGGCAATTACATTCAGGCCAAAGCTGCGCAGATCCAGCTGCCGCAAAGACTTTCCGATCCAGTTCTGGGGCGTAACCACCTCAACCATGCTGAACGAGTTGGATAATTCCATCGTGTCTATAAAATTACCGGATATAATATTGCGGGCTGTCCGCACTCCCATGGCGCGTTCCGGGAAGATAACCTTATCCGCGCCCACTTTCTGCAATACCATCCCATGAATATCGTTGTGTGCTTTCGCAAGGACATACGGAACCCCGCATTCCTTTGTGACAATCGTCGCCATAATACTGGCTTCCAGATTTTCACCGATGGCGATAATCGCACCATCCAGATTATGAAGTCCCAAAGAGCGCAAAGCCTCCGCATCCGACACATCCGCCCGGAAGGCATGCGTCACATAATCCGCGATATCCTGCACCTTTTCCACTTTCCAGTCCACCGCAAGCACCTGACAGCCGTTCTTTGCCAGCGTAAGAGCCACGCTGCGTCCAAACTCTCCCAACCCGAATACTGCAAACTCTTTCTTGGCCATGACCAATTCTCCTTTTATTTATCCAATAATAATCCGACGTTCCGGCAGTTCCCGCATCGTATCCTTTTTGGAATGGCGGACAGAAAAAGCAACTGCCATGGTGATCGGTCCGATTCTGCCTATATACATTGTAATAATCAATATAATCTTGCTGAACATACACAAATCCGCGGTCACACCCCGGGACAAGCCAACCGTTCCGATCGCGGATACGACCTCAAACAGGGTATCTACCAGAGAAATATCCTCCACAGCACAAATAAGCAGGGAAGCGGACAAAACAACCCCGATGCTGATCACCACCACCGCCAGTGCCGTCCGAAGACTTTCCTGGGCAATCTTGCGCTCGAACACTTCCGTATTCGTCTTACCGCGCACTACTGCCAAAACGGTTAATACTACCATTCCCACAGTAGTCGTTTTCATACCGCCTGCCGTACCGGCCGGCGAGCCGCCTACGATCATCAAAAGCAAGGTAACCAAAGTGGAACCTTCCCGCATATTCTCCTGCGGAAAAGAAGCAAACCCTGCAGTCCTGGTCGTCACAGACTGGAACATCGAAGCCATGAATTTCTGAAAAACATTCAAATTTCCTATAGTTCCCGGATTATTAAATTCCAACACAAAATACACAAGCGTTCCGAAAGCGATCAAAATGCCCGTAATCACCAGAACCAGCTTGGAGTGCAGCGCCAGATTCTGAAACGGTTTATAATTTTTTACGTCCTTCTTTCTGGATTCCTTAAATACCCGGACCACATCCCACCAGACAATGAATCCCAGGCCTCCGAGCACAATCAAGAGCATCGTCGTAATATTGATCAACGGATTCGTCATATAAGGGATGAAACTGGCTTCCCCGATCAAATCAATCCCCGCGTTACAAAATGCGGATACCGCATGAAAGATCGAATAGCCCACGCCCCTTACAAACCCAAATTCCGGTATAAACTGAAAACTATATAAAACAGCTCCGGCCAGTTCCACCACCAGCGTCCCCGCCAGGATCTTCTTCACCAGCTTCACCAGCCCCGACAGCGTATCCAGGTTATAAGTCTCCTGAATCAGCATCCGGTCCCTGAGGGTGATCCGCTTTCCAACGATAATAAACACACTCATCACCATCGTGATGACTCCCAGCCCGCCCAGCTGGATTAAGATCAAGATAATAATCTTACCGAATATGCTCCAATGGCTGGCCGTCACAAAGGTGACCAGTCCCGTCACGCAAATACTCGTCGTGGACATAAACAGGGCGTCTATGGGGTTTGTCCAGGTCCCGTCTGCCGAGGAAACCGGCAGCATCAGAATAACTCCTCCTATCACAATCGCTGACAAAAATCCGAACGCTATCGTCCTGGTTGTATTCATTTGGAGTCTCTGCATAAACTTCTTTAAACTGATTAACATGATCTTCCTCTGCTCACCGAAACACGGTTCTATTTTGCACATCTCATGCTCTGGTCCGGTACTTTACAAAGCCTAATTATAACCTTTCATGCCTCCGGTTGCAAGTTATATTTGCATTTATATTTGAAATTAGGGGCCGGGGAGGACAGGAGCGGGGTTCGGGGCCGGGCGCGGAGGCGGATTGCGGCGGGGGCGCTCTCTGTCCGGGGTAAAATCGCTTCGGCCGGGCCTAAGAACAGGTAACTCCGATGGCGGGAGAACCTCTTATTAGCAGGGCCCGGAACAAACTCGCCAAAAATCGGCTCGGACAGTGTTCCAGGCCCTGCGAGGTTCTCCCACCATCTGCGTAACCTGTTCTAAGGCCCGGCCTCAAGCGATTTTACCCCGGACAGAGAGCGCCCCCGCCGCAATCCGCCTCCGCGCCCGGCCCCGAACCCCGCTCCTGTCCTCTCCTACTCTGGTAATGGCATAGATCTCTCTATATGATATTTAGATTCGGATATTCTGAGCTTAATCAAAGAAGTACGAATGATACATACATATCTTGCTCAAATGTTGGCCGTTTTATAGGCTATTCTGCCAGCTGTATAATATATGTTTTTCTGTATCTTATTCTGTATCTGCTTTATCTTTTTTCTTTTTTATTTCTCATATACTTTCATATTTTGTTTCATACGTCTTTATGTCTTATTGTATCTTTTCCTTTTTACTAATAATAACCGGTCATGCTTCTAAGGTAATATCAAAGTATGCAGAAATGTGCAGGGGCAGGGAGGTCTGACGCTTAAGGCCGGGGTGGGGGCGGTATCCGGGGAGGCTCCGGGTGGCCGGGTTCTTTTGTATCTCCCTGGGAGCGCATAGGGCGGCTGCGAATACGCTTAGTGAATTCGGAAAGCCGGGGTCAGGATGCACGGCGGACTTCACGTCCGACGGGCAAGAGCCTCTGAACCGGGAACGCATCACGTGTTCCTGGTGAATAGGCTCGGTTCCTGAACCCGGCTTTTCGATTTCACTTAGCGTATTCCAGCGCAAGCCCTCCGCGCTCCCAGGGAGATACAAAAGAACCCGGCCACTTGAAGCGTCCCCCGGATACCGCCCCCACCCCGGCCTTAAGCGGCAGACCTGTCCAAACCCGTGAAAGAGCCGTTCCAGGTATCCAGCGGTTTTCGCCGCCTTCCAATATTCCTGTTCAAAAGCCAGGCCGAAGCGATTGCCCGTCCCTTAGCAGCTCCCCATTGACATAAAGATGGGATTTGGTTAAGATGAATATAATTCTGGAAAAGGAGTAGAAAAACATGGAAAAACAGATTACCGGGCATACCCGGTTAACCGGTTTATTGGGCAGTCCGGTTGCACATAGTATTTCTCCCATGATGCATAACGAATCTTTTGCGCAGCTGGGGCTGGACTATGTTTATCTGGCGTTCGATGTGGGCTGTGAGGATTTGAAAACCGCCGTGGAAGGCCTGAAGGTTTTGAATGTCAGGGGCTTTAATCTGACGATGCCGGATAAGAACCGGATGTGCGAACTGGCGGACCGCCTTTCCCCCGCGGCAGAGATGATCGGCGCGGTGAATACGGTTGTTCATGAGGATGGGGTGCTCACCGGACATAATACGGACGGCGTGGGATATATGTGCGCTGTAAGAGATGCTGGTCATGATATTATTGGAAAAAAAATGACTCTGCTGGGAGCCGGCGGCGCAGCCACCGCAGTCTGCGTGCAGGCGGCGCTGGACGGCGTGGCGCAGATCGACCTGTTCAGCATCAAGGATCAGTTCTGGCCCCGGGCACAGAATCTGGTCGATAAGCTGAATGCCCAGACGTCCTGTCAGGTGTCGCTGTATGAACTGCCGGATGACCGGATGCTTGCAAAGAGTATCTCCGAGAGCGCGATCCTGACGAATGGCACGTCGGTGGGTATGAGCCCTCATGTGGATGGGTGCATAATATCGGATTCCGGCATGCTGCGCCCGGATCTGATCGTCTCGGATGTGATCTATAATCCCAGGGAGACCAGATTGCTGCAGATGGCCCGGGAACGTGGCTGCCAGGTCTTTAATGGTCTGTATATGCTGCTGTATCAGGGGGCGGAGGCCTTCCGTATCTGGACCGGACAGGACATGCCGGTATCCTTGATTAAGGAGAAATATTTTTCCTGATTCGGATCATATTCTTATGGATTCCTTTTTTATTTAATCTGTGATATGATGGAAACAACATAAAATTAAGAGGTGAATATCGTGAAATTACTGGAAGAAAAAATTCTGGCAGAAGGACACGCGTTAAATGAATCAATACTGAAAGTGGACAGCTTTATTAATCATCAGGTCGACCCACAGTTGATGTATGAAATGGGAAAGGATATCGCGGATCATTTTCGCGGACAAGGTGTTACCAAAGTATTCACCATCGAAAGTTCCGGTATTGCTCCGGCGGTCTATGCTGCACAGGAATTAGGGGTTCCCATGGTTATCCTGAAAAAACAGGTTTCCAAGACTCTGAAAACAGATGTGTGGCAGACACAAGTCACCTCTTTTACCAAGGGAGTGGATTACGAGCTTACCATGGCCAAGAATTACATATCGGAAAATGACCACATCCTAATTGTGGACGATTTTCTGGCTAATGGGGAAGCTGCCACGGGCGCGGTTCGTTTAATCCGAAAAGCGCATGCTACGATCGCCGGTATCGGCATCCTGATTGAGAAATCCTTCCAGCCCGGAAGGCAGAAACTGGAGGAGCAGGGATTGGATGTCTATTCCCTGGCCCGAATAGGTAAAATGGATGTGGACCTGATCGAATTTATTCACGAGTAGTTACATATTTTGTACATTATTGGACAGCGAACGCTGCAAATCTGTCCGCAGGGCATGTATTCATGGGATACTGTTAAATATACAATATTAAGCAGCGTACGCTGCGAATCCGCCCATAGGGCATGTATTAGTGGAATACTGTTATGATAGTTATTTAAAGAGCTTATGAAACCAATAGAAATACGGGCCATGATTTGGCCCGTGTTTTTTCATTCTATAGCGATCTATATGCTATAGCGCTCTATATGATTCCAGGTAAACCGTATACCGGAAATGCTTGATGAACTTCTTTTACTGATCCAGTTTTATCTCATATTCCAGTGTTATATCCTGGCTATAATAGCCGTCCCCGTTGACCGCCACCGCCCGGATGATATTTTTTCCTTCCCGCAGCATGATGGGCCTGACATACAGATGGCTCTTATGGGTGGGCTGCGAGCCGTCAAAGGTATAATAGATCTCCCCTATGTCCGCCAGCAGTTCGATCTCCACATTTTTATAATAGATTCCGGGGGCGAGATCGGCGTCGGGAGCGGGCACCGTGTAGTCGGAAAGTGCTTTTCTGATATTCTGATCCGTACAGTTTAGTATCAGATCGGGAATGTCGCTCATACGCTCAGCCTTTTTATAAAACCCAATGAGTTCTTCGTACTCTTCCACCGTCGCCAGCTCTTGGTCTATCATATGCTCAAGCACTGCGACAGCCTCTTCATCCTTATGCTGCTCTGTATAGATCTCTACCAGCGTTTCATAGGCTGCCGGATCCTCAGGCTTTAATTCCACCGCCTTTTCCAGATATACGACCGCCCTGTCTGTGTTCTGCTTATCCCTGTATTCCTGCGCTTTCTGGATTTGATAGATGTAGGAATTACTCCTGTAGGTGAGAAATCCCACGCCGCCTCCTGCAATCAGTAAGACCGCCGCAATACCCAGGATCCATAATTTTCTTCGCAGGGTCAGCTTCTCGGCCTGTGGCTTTGTATGGGTGTGTACAGGCGGCGCCTGTACCGTTCTCCGGTCTGAGGTGGATTTTTCCTCCGGATTCATCATACCGGCCACATTTTCCAGTACCGCTTCATCTAACGGATTAAAATCCGGTACGATCTGTACCGGTTCTCCGCACTTCTCGCAGTACACATGTCCATCTTTCAGCTTAGCCCCGCATTTTTTACAAAGCATGGTCATTACCGCCTGTTCCTTCTATCTTTTCGCTGATTCCACGCAGTTACGCATCAGCATGGCGATCGTCATCGGTCCTACGCCGCCCGGAACGGGAGTAATCGCGCTGACATGATCCACCACATCATCAAAGTCCACATCTCCGCACATCTTACCATTTTCCCTGTGTATGCCAACGTCTATGACGACGGCTCCTTCTTTGATATATTCATGATTGATCATTCTGGGTTTTCCGATGGCTGCGATCAGGATATCCGCCCGCTTTGCCACCTCTTTTAAATTCCTGGTCCTTGAATGGCAGACTGTGACGGTTCCATTTTCCCGCAGGAGCAGTAAAGCCATGGGCTTACCGACAATATTACTGCGCCCGATCACCACGCACTCCTTGCCTTCGATCTCCACGTCGGAGCGCTTCAGAAGCTGGATAATCCCGGCCGGCGTACAGGACAAAAAGCCTGGCTGGCCGATACACATGGCTCCGACACTGGCCGGATGAAAGCCATCCACGTCTTTTAGAGGCGAGATCGTTTGGATCACTTTATCCTCATCGATGTGCGCGGGCAGCGGTAGCTGCACCAGGATTCCGTTCACATCCTCCCGCTCATTGAGCTCTTCCACCAGAGCCAGCAGTTCCTCCTGTGTAGTCTCCTCCGGCAGTTCGTAGGCTAGCGACTCGATCCCGATATAGGCGCATGCTTTTTTCTTGTTATTCACATAGATGGAGGAGGCCGGATCGGCGCCCACCTGTACTACGGCGAGGCAGATATGCTTTCCCTGCTCCGTTAAAACCGCTACCTCTTCTTTACACTCATCCTTGATCTGCTGGGAGATCATTTTTCCGTCTATAATACGTGCCATTCCCATACACTCCTTTTTCTCCTAGAATAATCCCGTTATCTTACCGTTTTCCTCTACGTCTATGCTGTCCGCCGCCGGTTTCTTCGGCAGCCCCGGCATCGTCATGATCGCACCGGTAATCGCTACCACAAAACCGGCCCCCGCTGATATATATACCTCTCTCACATTGACTGTGAAATGTTCCGGCCTTCCTAACAGGGCAGCGTCATCCGACAGGGAGTACTGGGTTTTCGCCATACAGACCGGAAGATTTCCAAAGCCCAGCTCCGTTAAATGCTTCAGTTCTTTTGCCACCGCGGCGGTAAATACCACGCCGTCGGCGCCGTAGATTTCTTTGGCTATGGTCTCAATCTTTGCCGCCAAAGGCTGCTGGTCATCATAGAGCACCTTAAATCGGCTTTCTTTTGTGGACAGGGTTTCCAGAACCTTTTCCGCAAGGGCGATGCCGCCCTCTCCTCCTTTTTCCCATACCTCGGAGATGGCGAATTCACAGCCTCTGTCTTTACAGAATTTTTCTACAAACGAGATTTCCGCTTTTGTATCGGTAATAAAGGAATTCAGGGTTACTACTACGGGAACTCCATATTTCTGAAGATTTTCAATGTGTTTTTCCAGGTTGACGATCCCTTTTTCCAATGCCTCCAGGTTTTCGCTGCTTAACTGGTCTTTGGGGACGCCTCCGTTATATTTTAACGCGCGGACCGTAGCCACAAGCACGACGGCATCCGGCTTAAGTCCGGCTTTCCTGCATTTGATGTCAAAGAATTTTTCCGCGCCCAGATCTGCTCCGAAGCCTGCCTCCGTAACGACATAATCCGCCAGCTTCAGGGCGGTCTTGGTCGCTCTCACACTGTTACAGCCGTGGGCAATATTCGCAAACGGCCCTCCATGGACCAGCGCCGGGGTATGCTCTAACGTCTGGATCAGATTCGGTTTCAGCGCATCCTTTAACAGAGCGGCCATAGCCCCGGTGGCATGCAGTTCCTCCGCCGTTACCGGCTTGCCCTCTCTCGTGTAAGCGACGATCATGCGGCCCAGACGCCGTTTCAGATCCTCCATGTCGTTGGAAAGGCACAGCACGGCCATGATCTCCGACGCAACGGTGATGACGAAATGGTCTTCCCGGACCACGCCGTCTCCCTTGCTGCCAAGTCCCACGACCACGTTTCTCAAGACCCGGTCGTTCATATCCAGACAGCGTTTCCAGACCACCTGCCTGGTGTCGATTCCCAGCGCATTTCCCTGCTGAATATGATTGTCCAGCAGAGCCGCCAGCAGATTATTGGCGGAAGTGATGGCGTGGAAATCCCCGGTAAAATGAAGGTTCAGATCCTCCATCGGCACTACCTGGGCATATCCGCCTCCGGCCGCGCCTCCCTTGATGCCAAAGCAGGGCCCTAATGAGGGCTCTCTAAGAGCGATCACCGCTTTCTTTCCCAGCCTTCCGAATGCCTCTCCAAGACCTACCGTCGTGGTTGTCTTTCCCTCGCCCGCAGGGGTGGGATTGATTGCCGTTACCAGGATCAGCTTTCCGTCGGGCCGGTCTTTCACCTTCTCCCAAAGTTCATCGGAGAGCTTTGCCTTGTACTTTCCGTAAAATTCCAGGTCCTCTTCTTCGATTCCCAGCGCGGCCGCCACCTTCTGAATGGGCTCCATACTGGCTTCCTGTGCGATCTGAATATCCGTTTTCATAATTACTGCCTCCTTTGACATCATTTTCCATGATTTATACATATTCTTCTATGTAAGTTGCAAACTCTTCCATCGACATGAGAATCTTTCTGGGTTTGGTCCCCTCTTCCTCTCCCACTACTCCGGCATCCGCCAGCTGGTCCATAATCCTGGCCGCCCGGTTGAAGCCTATTTTAAACTGTCTTTGCAGCATCCCGATGGACGCCTTGTCTTTGTCTATGATAAATTTGCCGGCCTCCTCAAAATATACGTCCCGCGCGCTGCCCGAATCCTGGGCCGAAGCGCCTCCTGCCCCGCCGGACGACGCGCTGTTGATCCGGCTCTCAATATTGGGATCGTAGGCCGAAGCGGTATTTTGCTTCTTGAGGAATTCCACCACATCTCCCACTTCCCGGTCGGATACGAATGCGCCCTGCACCCGGATCGGCTTTTGATATCCGGTGGGATAAAAGAGCATGTCTCCTTTTCCCAGCAGCTTCTCCGCGCCGTTCATATCGATAATGGTCCTGGAGTCTACGCCGGAGGTCACGGAAAATGCGATTCTGGACGGCATGTTCGCCTTGATCAGGCCTGTGATGACATTTACGCTTGGCCGCTGGGTCGCCAGGATCAGATGCAGGCCCGCCGCCCTCGCCAGCTGGGCCAGACGGCAGATCGATTCTTCCACCTCACCCGGGGAAACCATCATCAGGTCCGCCAGCTCGTCCACGATTATCACGATCTGCGGCAGCTTCTGGGGCTTATTTTCATCCTCGATGTCTTCGATGGATGCGATCTTTGCATTATATCCCTTGATATCCCGCACGTTCAGCTCGGCGAACTTCTGGTAGCGGTCTTCCATCTCCGCCACCGCCCAATGAAGCGCTCCCGCCGCCTTTTTCGGATCGGTAACCACCGGTATAAACAGGTGGGGAATCCCATTGTAAACGCTTAACTCCACCACCTTCGGATCGATCATGATCAGTTTCACATCCTCAGGCCCGGCCTTATAGAGAATACTCATAATCAACGTATTAATACACACCGACTTACCGGACCCGGTAGCGCCGGCGATCAGCAGATGCGGCATTTTGGCGATATCTGTAACTACCGTCTGCCCGGAGATATCCTTTCCGACCGCGAACGCGATTTTGGAGGGATGTTTCTGAAAATCTTCGGTTTCCAGCAGATCTCTTAACATAACGGGATTATTTTCCTTGTTCGGAACTTCGATCCCCACCGCCGCTTTTCCGGGAATCGGCGCTTCGATCCGGATATCCGCCGCCGCCAGATTAAGCTTAATATCATCCGCCAGATTTACGATCCGGCTGACCTTTACTCCCTGCTCCGGCTGCAGCTCATATCTGGTAACCGCCGGTCCGCAGCTGACATTCGTCACCGTCACATTGACGCCGAAATTGTGCAGCGTCTGCTGCAGCTTTAAAGCAGTCTCTTTGAGCGTCCGTTCCGAATCGCCGAATCTGCCCCCGTTGCCCTTCTTCAAAAGTCGGAACGGAGGATATACATACTCCACCTGGAACGCAGCCGACGCCTGATCCAGTTCCTTCTCTGTCTGCATCGCCACATTTTCTCCCCGGATCTCCCCGTCTGCCTGATCCGGCTGTGCCGCCGTCCGGCCCGAAGACGGATTCCGCATGGTATCCTGCGCACGCATGGTTTCCTGGGCACGGGACGCATCTTTGAAGTGTTCTTCCACATTCCGTTTCGTTTTTTTCACAGGTACCGACGGCATCGGCTGTTCTTCCTCGATCTCTGCCGCTGTCTCCGGGAACGCCGTCAGTTCCGGCTCCGGTTCCATGCCCTGGACAGGCATCTGTTCCTGCTCGAAAATATGAAAATCAAACTGATCCAAGAGCTCTGCCTCTTTGACGTCTTCCATGGTCAGCTCTCTTAGCGTACTTTCTTCTTTCTTCTTTTTTTGTTCCTTCTTATCAAGTTTCGTATTCAAAGAGACCCCGGATACCTTTTTATCCATCCGTTTCTCCCGCTCTTCGCGCTTTTCAGCGGCGCGCTCTTTTCTGCGTGCCACATCCTCCTTCGCGGAGTCGTAGACTTTCTTACCGCCTTTTTTTACACCGCCCAGGAAAGAACGCTCCGTGATGACCACCAGACAGATAATCATTAAGATGACCAGGAAAATATACACGCCGGCAGTCCCAAGGGCAGGACTTAACAGATTGACAATCAAACCTCCCGTAAGTCCTCCGGACGCCGCGCGCTCAGACGCATGCTGATAGATCTCTTTAAAGGGCGTATCTTTGGAATAGCCTACGGATACCTGCTGAATGAACGCGCATAAAAGCAGGAACAGCAGTACGCCCGCTCCCGCCTTTAACTTCGCGATACCGTTGTCTTTGTTGGAAATACAGAATGCGATAACCAAAAACAGAATGACCGGAAATATATATTCCATCCAGCCGAATAATCCGAAGAAAAAGGAGCTGACTGTCTTACCTACAAAACCGCCCACTCCAAAATTGCTTATCATTAGAAATATGGCAACCGCCAGAGAAAATAAAACGGCCACTTCCATTCCGATCGGGCTATTTTTATTCTGTCGTTTCGCAGCACGTTTCTTTTTCGTATTCGCCTTTGACCGCGACGTGCTGCGCTTTCTGCTCGATTGTGAAGCCATTGTCAGGTTCCTCCTATACTATAAAACGCGCTCCGATCACTGCGATCAGCCCTACGGCGAAGCAGTAAATGGAGAAATACTTAAATTTTTTATTCCGGACCACGACCAGCATGGTCTTTATGCAGATGTATCCCACCACAGCGGCCACAAGCGCTCCTACTGCGTAGTTGATCAGATCCTGTGACTGAAACATGGTTTTATCCAGATCTTTTATTTCCAGCACGGCAGCACCCAGGATGGCCGGAATGGACATGATAAATGAGAACTTCACCGCGAACTTGCGGTCAAATCCACTCAGCAGACATGCCGAAATCGTGGTCCCGGACCGTGAAATTCCGGGAAGGACGGCAATCCCCTGGCAGATTCCGATTAAAAACCCATTCGTATAGCTTACGTCCTTCGGTACTTTTCTTCCCCCGCCGGTGGCGTCAGCGATCAGGAGCAGTACCCCGGTAATCATCAGACAGATCCCGGGCACCAAAAGCCCGGCCCCGACGATCTCCACCAGGTCCCGCGATACATAGCCTATAACTCCTGTCGGTATCGTAGCCACGATCACCAGCACTACAAACTTCCGGTAATTCGTCCGCACGATCCTTATGTAGCTTCGGTTGGCTCCGCCGATATTCCGAAAAAAAATGATCAGGTTTCTCACCAGGTCCGCCACGATGCCGCAGCCTTCCGCGATGAGTTTCCGGATATCCTTAAAAAACGCGATAAATACGGCGAGAAGGGTGCCCAGATGCAAAATGACATCGAACAACAACCCTGTTTCCAGCTTTAATCCCAGTAAGTTTTTCAAGATGGCCAGATGACCAGAACTGCTGACGGGCAGGAATTCAGTCAACCCCTGAACCAGGCCCAAAAGCAGCGACTGCCATAATGTCATGTTCTCTCCTCCTGTGTACCTTCACTTTCGCATATACACTAATTATAGCATCGAACGGGGCGGCTGTCACGGAATAATTTGTTGAGGGGGATTTAGGGGCCGGCCAAGGGAGGGGGCGCAGCCTGGGTTTGCCGGGGTGTGGGGGGATGCGTGCCGGTTTCTGGCGGCGGAGGGATCGTTGTGTCGGGAGGCGAAAGCTATCGGCCGGTTCGGGATGTATGGCAGCGGAAGAAAAAGATGCTTTATTACACTTTTTTCCGCTAACTCGCTGCGCTCAGACAAGCTCCAAAAAGTGGGCATCTTTTTCTCCCGCTGCTCATACATCCAACGAACCGGCCTCAAAGCTTTCGCCTCCCGACACAACGATCCCTCCGCCGCCAGAAACCGGCACGCATCCCCCCACACCCCGGCAAACCCAGGCTGCGCCCCCTCCCTTGGCCTACTTTAATTCCGGCTTAGTGCTAATATTGCTGTTTCCTCGGCTTTATGATTTGGATATTTTTAATCGATGCTGTTTTATTCGGCTTCTATAGGGGATTCTATATCATCTTTTATAGATTTTACTATATCGTCTTTTATAGCTGCCTCTATATTGATATCCAGAAATTCATGGCGTTTTTTTGCTTCTTCTTTTGATGGGAAGAATTCGATTCCTTCGCACGGTTTTAATTGTGTTTTCCATGAATGTACCGTTTTTAAAAAAGTTTTACCGTTCTCTGCGATTAGGTGACAGGTTTTGTTTTTGTCTATGTAACATATTGGCGCATCGCTTTCTAAATCACAGGTTTCCCCAATCGTTCCTATGTATCCGCCGTGGCTGTCTGCTGCCATTATATCTATGCGCGGGATGGTGTAGAAGTCTATATCGGGCAGGTTATCTTCAAATATAAAGTGTATGTCGTATTCATCAGCAAATTTTTGATATTCTGCGTTTTTATCTTTGCTTGGCATGGAATAGATGGTTGTCCCCGCCGGAATTACTTTTGTATCCTTTTTATATATTCCTATGCAGTCTGTTTGTTCCATCATATCTAAGTATATTTTTTGCATTGTATTTCACCTCTTTATATTTGTATAAATGGGTTTACTTTTTTTAACTTTAGTAATATCGAGTATTTACGTGAAACATTTTTCTTTTATTTTAGTATTGGCTGATGTTATTGTCAAATTATCCGTATTATTCCTATATTTTGTTTTTATCCTATGAAGACAGCTTGATATAGGATATGCCCCCTTCCGGACGGCAAGCTTTATTCTTTTGCCTGTCTGCCTGAAAGAGAGCATACGATTGATAACGCTCCGGTAATTGGCGGATTTTATCCTATGGGGATATTAATTGCCCCTTCTCTCCTCTATCATGGCATATAATTTTGCCATTGCTTCCTTAATTCCTCCGACTTCATTGATGATACCCTCATCCACGCTCTGGGAGCCTACCAGGATCGTTCCCACATCCTTGGTGAGGATTCCGGTTTCCATCATGAGCTGTTCCAGCCGGTCTTCTGTGGTATTACAGTGAGAGGCGATGAACCCGACGATGCGGTCCTGGATCTTTTTAAAATAATCGTAGGTCTGAGGTACCCCGATTACCATTCCGGTCATACGCACCGGATGAATGATCATCGTGCCGGTGGGGACGATAAAAGAGTATTCGGTGGCTACCGCCAGCGGGACTCCTATGGAGTGGCTCCCGCCGAGAACCAGGGATACGGATGGTTTGCTCAAGGATGCGATCATTTCTGCGATTGCCAGGCCGCTTTCCACATCTCCACCCACAGTATTAATGAGAACCAGCAGTCCTTCGATCTCCTGACTGTCCTCGATAGCAGCCAGCTGGGGAAGCACATGCTCATATTTGGTCGTTTTCGTGTTGGCCGGCAGGCACTCGTGCCCCTCGATCTCACCAATTATACTCAACAGATGAATTTTATAGTTTTTGGCATTTTCATCCAAAGTCATCTGTCCCGCTTCCCGGATCAGCTGTTCCTGATCCTGCTCCTTTTTTAATTCCTGGTCTTTTTTCTCGTCATGGTTTTCATCCTGTCCGCCCTGCTTATTTTCCGGAGCCGCATCCATCCGCTCCCCATTTTGTTGAACCATAATACTTTCTGATCCTCTGCTATCCCAATTTGCCATAAGTAATTCTTCCATGTGGAAACCTCCCATTCTAAACAAAAAGAACCACTTTTTACCATGGTTCTTTTTTGAATAGTATATGGAAATTCCACCATTCTATACAACGAATCCTCTTAGTTTTCATCATTCCCCCTGCTTTTAATCCATCCTCCGCCCGAATTAAAGCAGGGCCTGAAAACGCCGGGACTCCGGGAAATGTACCAGCCTGGCCTGCGCTGGGTTTGGGATGCCGGGGAAAAATTCTTATAGCGCAAAAAGCATGGCCGGATAGCGGAGGGAGACTCAAACGGGGATGTCGGCTCACACGCCAGCATCCCCGCTGTTTTCAGAGGCTCCCGGAGCTGCTTATCCGGTTGCTTTTTGCGCTATAAGAATTTTTCCCGGCATCCCAAACCCAGCGCAGGCCAGGCTGGTGCATTTCCCGGAGTCCCGGTGCTTTCAGGCCCGGCCCCTTTAAATCCCCCAGATCTCATCAAGCAAACTTCAAAGCCTGCTCCAGGTCTTCCAGGATATCGTCAATATTTTCTATTCCAACAGAGAACCGTATCATTCCCGGCGTCACACCGGCTTCCAGCAGTTGTTCATCGTTCAGCTGGCGATGGGTATGGCTGGCCGGATGGAGCACGCTGGTTCTGGCATCGGCCACATGGGTGACGATCGCCGCCAGTTCCAAGTGATCCATAAAGCGGATCGCGGCTTCCCTGCCGCCCTTCAGGCCGAAGGAGATGACGCCGCAGGTTCCTTTTGGCATATATTTCTGCGCCAGCGCGTGATATTTGTCGCCGGGCAGCCCCGCATAGTTGACAAAATCTACTTTTTCATGGGCAACCAGGTATTCCGCCGCCCTGCCCGCATTATAGCAGTGGCGTTCCATACGAAGAGCCAGCGTCTCCAATCCGACGTTCAGAAGAAACGCGTTCTGAGGGGACTGGATGGAACCAAGGTCTCGCATCAGCTGAACCGTAGCCTTGGTAATATAAGCGCCTTTTCCGAATTTCTGCGTATATACGATACCGTGGTATGTAGGATCCGGAGTGGTCAGTCCCGGGAATTTATCCGCGTGAGCTTCCCAGTCAAAGTTACCGCTGTCCACGATGCAGCCGCCTACGCACATAGCATGGCCGTCCATGTATTTTGTGGTGGAATGGGTTACAATGTCCGCTCCCCATTCGAAGGGACGGCAGTTAACCGGGGTAGGAAACGTATTGTCGATGATTAACGGAACTCCATGGGCATGGGCGATTCCGGCGAATTTTTCTATATCCAGAACCACTAAGGCCGGATTGGCTACGGACTCCGCCACGACTGCCTTGGTGTTTTCACAAAAGGCCTGGTTTAACTCTTCGACATCCGCATCCGGATTCACAAAGGTACAATCGATTCCCATCTTCTTCAGGGTCGCCCCGTACAAGTTAAAGGTTCCGCCGTATACGGTGCTGGAACACACGATGTGGTCCCCGGCCTGGCAGATATTGGCCACCGCGTAAAAATTAGCCGCCTGCCCGGAAGAGGTCAGCATCGCCGCCACTCCGCCTTCCATATCCGCGATCTTGGACGCCACGTAATCGTTGGTGGGATTTTGAAGACGGGTATAGAAATAACCGGAATCCTCCAGGTCGAACAGTCTTCCCATCTCTTCGGTGGTGTCATATTTAAATGTGGTACTCTGATAGATCGGTAGGACTCTGGGTTCTCCTTTTTTCGGTTTCCATCCGGATTGGATGCACTTTGTCTCCAATCGATATTCTTTGCTCATTGTATCCTCCTTCAGTCAAAACACATGGGACAGCTTAGAAAAGATATTCTTTCTGTAATTCTCTTACCATCTTGGAATAAATCTCCTGGCACTCTGTGTTTTTATCTTCTTCTATTAGTTTTATGCAGGGAGACAGATATTGCTCCCAAATACTTTCATAAACTTCTCTGCGGTCCGTGCGTTTATTGATCCTTTTGACAATCGTCGGCGCGATATCATAATACTCTTTGATAATCGCATCGCCGCCGTCCTGATTGGCCAGATATTGATCTCTGTAATTACGCAGGAGGGTCAATTCATAGCAGTCATCCGGTTTTCCCAGGCTCTCACAGACTGCCGTAGTAATATAACAGAATTTTCTTCGGAATCCACCGTTGATGTCCGCAAAGGAAGCTTTTCCCACATGGTGCTGCGGAAACTCCTGATTCCATAATTCCAGAATCCGGTCCGCTAACGGGTCGGAGGACTCCCCTTTATATTCCAGAATGGTGGGTATGGCAAAAACGACCAGCCCCATATTGAAATCCATGATTTTCTGGCTCCGGGGACCTTTTCTGGTGATAGGCTCCAGCTCTTTGCGCGCCTTATCCACCACAGCCGCAGACAGGTCGTTTAACACGCTGTCTTTGTCCTCTGCCATCTGATAGACACTTTCAATCGCTTCCAATGTTACGATGTGCTGCATATAATGCTTCCGGAAAGCTCCCTCGTACAGGCCTTTCTTAAAGTTTACCAACGGCTGATCCATATTGAAGAGGATCTGGGGAATTCCCTCCATGGCCATCTGATAATCCCGCTCATAGGCTCTTTCGTCTTTTTTCTTTTTTTCCGCCTCGGCCTGTTTTTGCGATTCTTCCTGCTTTACCGCGGCAGCCGTTTCGATTTCCTCGCCACAGTACATACAGATGATTTTGTCACGATCCCTGGGAATCTGCAGTACTCCCTGGCACTTCGGGCATTTTCCTTCGATAAATTCCATGAGCTTTCCTCCGTAAAATTGATTTCTACCTGTGCCGCATTCACTGCGGCTTAATTTCAGGTATGGTGTAACCATTTCCGCCGGCACAAGATACTTCCCGCTGCTATTTTTTATTCGTCCAGATTGTGATATACATTTTGCACGTCATCATCTTCATCCAACAGATCCAGCGTTTTCTGGAACCATTTCCGGTCTTCGTCGCTGATCGTTTCCACCCAGGTCTGGGGGATCATGGTCACTTCCGCGTTGGCCATGGGGATTTTCGCCTCTTCTAATTTTTCCCGCACGCTGCTGAAATCATCCGGATCTGTGATAATTTCGTAGCTGTCCTCTTCTTCGGAAAAATCTTCCGCTCCCGCATCCAGCGCCGTCATCATGATATCATCCGCGTCCATATCGCACTCTTCTTTGTCGATGATGATCTGGCCTTTTTTGTCAAACATAAAAGACACGCAGCCGGGTGTTCCGATATTGCCGTTTCCTTTTGTAAACGCGCTGCGCACATTGGCCGCGGTACGGTTCTTATTATCAGTCAGCGCATCCACGATCACCGCGATTCCGCAGGGGCCGTATCCCTCATAGGAGACATATTCGTAATTTACGGAATTCGCGTCTCCGGCCGCCTTTTTAATTCCCCGGTCGATGGTATCGTTGGGCATATTATTGGCTTTCGCTTTGGCAATTACGTCCCGCAATCTGCTGTTATTGGCGGGATCTGCGCCGCCTTCTTTGACCGCAACGGCAATTTCTCTTCCGATTATCGTAAATACTTTTCCTTTAGCCGCGTCGTTCCGCTCTTTTTTATGTTTGATATTAGCAAATTTCGAATGTCCGGACATAACTATTCTCCTCTTCTTTCTACAAAAATATCCATTTTGTATTTTAACATCCTTTGTTTTAAATGACAAGATACAATTACATTGCCATCAGCAGGGCCTTTACATCGACAACAGCCAAGCCAGAACCGGTATAGACAAAAATGACATGAGCGTGGTCAGGAACACATATCTGGACGCGGTGTTGGCGTCACTGTTATATTCAATGGCAAACATGGCGGTGATGCTGGCGCAGGGCATACCGGCAATGATGACCAGAAGTCCCAGCACGATGGGGTTCTCGATAAACAGGCGGCCCACCAGCCAGAACAGCGCCGGTATCAGTACCACCTTCATGATACTGAACAGATAGGCTTTACCGTCTGTGAAGACAGACTTCAGGGGGATTCCCGCCATGGTCGAACCGATCACGATCATAGACAGCGGCGTTGTCGCGTTTCCAACGATGGAACAGGTATCCGCGATCACATCCGGCAGCTTCAAATCCAGCAGATAGATCAGCATCGCCAGCACTGCCATCAGGGTCCCCATATTGCAGATTTTTTTCCAGTTGATCTTCCCCGCTGCGCCGTCGGATACATCCTTCTGGATCAGATAGACCCCAAGCGTAAAGGCCAGCAGGTTAAAAGCCAGGTTAAACATGGACGCATAGAACAGGGATTCCGTTCCGAATATTACCTGCGCCACAGGAAATCCCATGAATCCCACGTTGGGAAAGATGGTCATAAACTGAAACAGGCCCTTTTGATTGTCTTTTACATGAAAAAGCCTGGGAACCATAAGGCTTATGACTCCCAAAGCAATATAGAGCAGAAATGCCAGCCCCAGCACCATAAAAGCTTCCGATTTGCTGCCATTCGCATTTCCGCCCGCCACGGCGGATACGATCAGCAGCGGGCAGCAGATATTCAGTATCAGTGCCGATAATTTCTGATTGCCCGTGCCGTCCAGTATTCCCGCTTTGTTCGCCGCATACCCGATTAATATCATCAGGAACAGCGAGATCATTTTTTCGATCACCATTAGCAAATCCATTTACTCATCTTCCCCAGTCGTTTCCGTCTCCGGAATTTTCTCTACGCTTACTTCCTGAATCATCTTATTCTCCACGGACAGCACGTGGAAGAGATAGCCCCCGTATTCCACGGTAAAGGCTTCCCCGTCCTTGGGTATCCGGTCCAAAAGTGATATCAGAAAGCCGTTCAAAGTCTCGTATTCTTCCGCAAATTCGATTCCAAGCAGTTCCTCGATATCCTCAAGTTCGGTCATCCCCTCCATCCGGTAGGTACCGTCCGCCTGCTCTTCGATCTGCTCCTCATCCTCATCATATTCATCCAGAATGCTTCCCACAATTTCTTCCAGAATATCTTCCATGGCTACCAGCCCTTCGGTCTGGCCGTATTCGTCCACCACGATTACCATATGCATTTTCATGGACTGCATGCTCTTAAACAACAGATCGATATTTCTGGTCTCAGGGATAAACACCACCGGACGGACCAGGCCTTCCACCTGGCTGATCGGAAGACCGCGCTGTTCTTCCTTCTGGTAACAAACCATGACATCCTTAAGGTGCAGGATTCCTGTTATATTATCAATGTCCTCTTCGTAAACAGGAAATCTGGATTTGTTCTGCTCCACCACAAAGCGGTAAGCCTCCTCCAGGGTCTGGCTGTTCTCCATCGCCACGATATTTTTCCGGTGGGTCATAATATCTTTGGCTTCTTTCTCTCCGAACTCCACAATATTTGTGATCATTTCCGCTTCGCTGGCTTCCAGGACACCCTGTTCATGCCCTTCATGCACCATGGAAATGATCTCATCCTCCGTCACTCCCGGTCCCGAATGCGGGTCCATCCCCAGTATCCGTACACAGAAATTCGAAGTCTTCGTGATCAAATATGTAAGCGGATAAAGCATCGTTGTCACAGCGTTCATCAGACCTACCAGCCCGTATGCAAAACTCTCGGGCCTTCGTTCCGCTATTTTTTTCGGAGCCAGAACCCCGAAACTCAACAGAAGGTATACAAATACGGCTGTTATAATTACCAGTACGCCTCTCTCCAGCACTACTGGCGGGATTCTATACGTCAGCTCCGGCCAGGCGTCGGAAACCATCCAGCGGTAAATCGTTATGGAACAGATCCGGACTTCATAGAACCCAATGATAATCGCCATCAATGTCACGGATAACTGGTTCGCATTGATAAAGGGAATCGGGTTGTCCATCATCGCCTTCAGTTTCATTGCCTTCTTATCGCCTGTCTGGGCCCGTTCCTCGACCTGCTTGTTATTAATCGCCTGCAGTGCCGCTCCGAACCCGTAAAACAGGGCGTCGATCAGGACAAATACCAGGAAAACCAGAATCCCTATACTGGGACTGCCGCCATCTTCCATTCTTCTCTCAAACTCCTTTTCAATAAGCGCCGCATTTGCTGCGGCTTAATTCAGGTATGGTGTAATCCATTTCATTCAGTGCTGCTGCATCTACTGCAGCTAAATTCAGGTATGGTGTAACCATTTCCTTATTTTTTAAACTATATCATGATGCCTGTACTGCGTCAAGGTACGTCCCCGTCTTATGTATCCAAATCCAAACTGATGAGCAGGGCCTTATCCACCTTCTCCAGGATTTCCTGATCCAGATGGCATACCTTATCCTTTAACCGTTTCTTATCGATTGTGCGCAGCTGTTCCAACAGGATCACGGAATCCTTCACCACTCCGTACTTGTGTGCATCCAGTGCCACATGGGTGGGCAGCTTGGGCTTATTCATTTTCGATGTAATCGCCGCACAGATCACTGTGGGGCTGTGTTTGTTTCCTACGTCATTTTGTATAATCAATACGGGACGGATACCGCCCTGTTCGCTGCCGATCACCGGCCGCAGATCCGCATAAAATATGTCGCCTCTTTTAATAATCACTACATTCACACTCCGCTTTATTCTTTCCCTGTCATCCTATAGGCCTGTGGCCGAATACCGGCCGTTTCCTATAGTATTGCCTGATCTTTTGCGTGTATACTATGTATCCGTGATTTTTCTGCCGACATGTTCTTACACGGTTTTATTCCTCAAAATTATCCCTGGTCTCCACAGTTCTGCCATGCTCCTTATACACCCTGGGAATCCGTTTCCCCAGATCACATACGAACTCATAGTGAAACCGTCCTGAGAGCCCGGACAGCTCCCCTACGCCTATTTCTTCTCCGCCGTCGGTTCCGATCATGGTAACCAGGTCTCCCTGGGTAACCCCTTCGATCCCGGTGACATCCACCATGAACTGATCCATACAGATTCTGCCCAGAATCTTCGCGCGTCTGCCGCGTATCAGGACCTCTCCTTTATTGGACAGGGTCCGCGGATAACCGTCACCATAGCCGACCGGAACCGTGGCCACCACCGTCTTTCGCTCTGTGACAAAAGTGGAACCATAACTGATCCCCACCCCCGCCGGCAGCTCCTTTACATAAACCACCCGGCTGTACAGGGACAACGCCGGTTTTAACCGCACGGTAGTCTTTTCCACTTCCTCAGAAGGGTACAGGCCATAGATGGATATCCCCGCCCTGACCGCGTCCATATTTGCTTCCGGCAGTTCAATGATACCGGCGCTGTTGGAGCAATGTTTAAGCGGTATGGCAACCCCCGCTTCCTCAAGCTGCCGCGTAAAATCCGAAAACCGGCGTATCTGCTCATGAGCCGGTTCCTTCTCCTTTTCATCCGCCCTGGCGAAGTGGGTAAAGATCCCTTCGATGATCAGATTGGGCATAGCCGCGATCTGCTTTATTTTCTCAATGCTCTCTTTTGTATCCGGGAAACCGATCCGGCTCATCCCGGTATCCACTTTCACATGGATCTTCACAGGCTCATTGGATTTTACCGCTTCCTCCGACAGCTGCGCGGCCGTGTCCATACGGAAAACCGTCGGCCGGATACCCTGATCCAGAAGCACCTGATAATGTTCCGGAAACACATACCCCAGAATCAGGATTGGTTTCGTAATCCCATGATTTCTCAAAATCAGGGCCTCCTCCGCGGTCGCCACCGCGAACCCCCACACATAGTCATACCCTTCCACCAGACGGGCGACCGGTACCGCTCCGTGACCGTAACCGTCCGTTTTCACAACTGCAATCACAGACGTTCCCGGTGATAAATTACTGTGCATCTGTTCCATATTATATGCTATCGCATCCAAATTCACTTCTGCAAACACCCTGCTGTAAGTCTTCATGTTTTCCTCCAGTGCCGCATTTACTGCGGCTAAATCCAGGTATGGTGTAACCATTTCCTCCAGTGCCGCATTTACAGCGGCTAAAATTCAGGTGTAACCATTTCCTCCAGTGCCGCATTCACTGCGGCTTTAATATTTCCGAAATACTGTCCACCAGGTCATGCGCCATCAGGCCGTACATTCCGCACCTCTTTGCGGCAGCGTCTCCTGCCCTTCCATGCAGAAATACCCCGAAAGCCGCGGCCTCCTCCACCGGCATATGCTGGGCGATCAGGCCTGTGATCACCCCAGTCAGTACATCCCCGGATCCCCCGGTGGCCATTCCGTTATTGCCGGTCCGATTGATATAGATTCTCTGATCCGGTGTGGCCACAACCGTCCTGGCATCTTTCAGCACACAGGTCAGCTCATTCTCCCTTGCAAACTCTGCGGCTGTGTGCAAAAGATCCGATGAGATATCCGATATCTCTTTTCCCGTCAGCCGGCTCATCTCTCCCAGGTGAGGCGTTATGATTACCTGCTGCTTATGCTCCTTCAGCCATTCCGGGTGCCCAGCCAGCAGATTCAGCCCGTCTGCATCGATTATCAGCGGGATCTGCGCATTTTTCAAGACGTACTCCAAAACCCGCAGCGCCGTAAAGCTTTTACCAAGACCAGGCCCTATCGCAGCCACATCCGCCCACTTAAGGCTCTCCTTCAGAGCTTCTAGTGAAGCTTCCTCTTCCTTATAAGTAGTAAGTACCGCTTCCGGAATCAGATTCTGCAGGATGTGGCGGTTTGTCTCCCCGGTATAGATCCGGACCAGCCCGGCGCCCATCCGATACGCAGCCTTTGCCGAAAGATAGGCCGCTCCGGCCATATTCGCTGCTCCGGCCACCAGAAGAACCTTTCCGAAAGATCCCTTATTCGAATATGCCGGACGTTCCGGCAATCTCTCCAGATCTTCCTTCCCGTACGTATACACGGGGGGAGGGGTTTCAAGTCCCCGGCAGTTAATTCCGATATCCTGTACCGACACCCTGCCTGCATATCCGGCTCCCGGATACAGCAGCAGTCCTATTTTTTCATAAGCAAACGTCACGGTTACATCCGCTTTTACGGCCACGCCCATGATCCGGCCGTCATCGGCGTTTATACCGGAGGGCACATCCACAGACAGGACAAAGGCCTCCGACTCATTAACCATCCGGATGCACTGTGCATAGTCCCCCGTTACTTCTCTGGTAAGTCCGATGCCAAAAATAGCATCCACTATCATAGTATATTCCGACGAAGGCATTTTGCTTACCGGTTCCAGCCCAATCGCACGCAAAATTCCCAACTGCGCAGCCGCCTGGGCAGAACATTTCTCTTCCTCGCCGGCCAGATACACGTCCACCGGTATCCCCTTTTCGTAGAGAAGCCTGGCCACCGCCATGCCGTCTCCCCCGTTATTTCCGGTGCCGCACACCACCAGTACCCGCTTAAGATCACAGCCGCAGGACAAGGCCTCCCGGACTACAGCTAGAGCTGCCCGCTCCATCAGTACCATGGAGGGCAGCCCTACTTTTTCAATCGTATAGTTGTCACAGCATTTCATTTCCTGAGAGTTCAATACATACTTCAATTATTTCTTCTCCTTTTTACCCGACTTATGCTCTTCTTCGTATCTGGTCAGGTTATAAGACAGACGCATAATGCTTTCGGAGAGATGTACATTTTCCACCATCACGCCTTCGGGAACATTCAGATCCGTATGCGCAAAATTCCAGATCGCGCGGACTCCGTAAGAAATCAACTGGTCGGCCACTTCCGTTGCGCTCGTCTTAGGAAGGGTCAATGTCGCGATCTGAATATCATTCTCCCGGATAAATTCCTCCATCTGCTCCATAGGCATAATCGGTATTCCCCGGACCGTTCTCCCGGACAGCTTCGGATTAATATCGAAAATCCCTTTTACAATGAATCCGCGTTTTTCAAATGCCGGATAATTAGCCAGCGCCTGACCCAGATTTCCTCCTCCGATAATGATGACATTATGTTTCTTATCCAGACCCAGCAGGCGTCCGATCTCATCATACAAATATTTGACATTATACCCATATCCCTGCTGGCCAAAACCACCGAAATTATTCAAATCCTGGCGTATCTGCGACGCCGTCACCCTCATCCGTTCGCTCAGTTCATTGGAAGAAATCCGCTCCACGCCGCTTTCCATCAATTCTCCCAGATAACGATAATATCTTGGCAGCCTGCGAATAACCGCCTTTGAAATTTCCTTCTCTTCCACGGTACTTCCTCCTAGCTCATATCATGTTTCCATTATATAATATCTGCCAAATTATTGTCAAACCTTATTGGGGAAAGTTGTGCACTTTTTCCCATTAATAAGGACGGGATTTTTATTTGGCGGGATCGCTTTCCTATGGACATTTCTATGGAACAAGAAACTATTGAATTCAAACAGGGGGCTAGGGTATAATGGGTTCAACTGTATGTGCAAAATGCAGAGTACGAACGAAAGGAATGGGTAGGTATGATATTAGCTTGCCAGAGTATACATAAGGCATTTGGAGAAGAAACGATTCTTTCGGATATTTCTTTTCATATAGAAGAAAAAGAAAAAGCGGCGATCGTGGGAAATAACGGCGTCGGGAAATCCACGCTGCTTAAAATTATTGTGGGGGAGCTGACGGCGGATTCCGGTGAAGTGGTGATGGCCAAGGGGAAGACACTTGGGTATCTGGCACAGCATCAGGAGCTTATCAGCGGGCGCAGCATTTATGAGGAGCTTTTGTCGGTAAAACAGGATATTCTGGACATGGAGCAGCGGATCCGGCAGATTGAGGTGGATATGAAGTCGGTGGAGGGAGAGGCGCTGGATGAGCTGATGGCGGCTTATACCAGGCTCACCCATGAGTTTGAATTGAAGAACGGATATGCCTATAAGAGTGAGATCACAGGGGTTTTAAAAGGACTCGGGTTTGACGAGGAGGACTTTGAAAAAGCGGTGGACACCTTATCGGGCGGCCAAAAGACCCGGGTGTCTCTTGGCAGGCTCCTGTTGTCCAATCCAGATATCCTGCTGTTAGATGAGCCCACCAACCATCTGGATATGCAGTCCATCTCCTGGCTTGAGACATATCTGAAAGGGTATCCCGGGGCAGTGATCCTGGTGGCCCATGACCGTTATTTTCTAAACCGGATCGTAACGAAGGTGGTGGAGCTGGAACGGACCAAAGCCACGGTCTATCAGGGAAACTATACGGATTTTGCCCGGAAGAAGGCGATGCTTCGGGACGCGCTGGTGAAACAGTATCTGAACCAGCAGCGGGAACGCAGGCATCAGGAAGATGTGATTGCGAAGCTTCGTTCTTTTAACCGGGAAAAATCCATCCGCAGAGCGGAAAGCCGGGAAAAGCTGCTGAATAAGATGGAGCTGATGGAAAAACCGGCTGAGGATGCCGCGCAGATGCGGATTCATCTGGAGCCCCGCATTACCAGCGGAAATGATGTGCTGGCGGTTGAGAATCTTTCGAAGTCTTTCCCGCCCCTTATACTGTTCCGCGGGATTCATTTTGATATCAAGCGTGGGGAACGGGTCGCGCTTATTGGTAATAACGGCACCGGAAAGACGACGATTCTAAAGATTATTAACGGGCTGCTGCCGGCGGACGAAGGGGACATTATACTGGGGACGAATGTGCAGATCGGCTATTATGATCAGGAGCATCATGTCCTGCATATGGAGAAGACTCTGTTTGAGGAATTGTCGGACACCTATCCGGATTTGAATAACACCCAGATCCGGAATGTGCTGGCGGCATTTTTGTTTACCGGCGATGATGTGTTTAAGAGGATTGGCGATCTGAGCGGCGGTGAGCGGGGCCGAGTGTCCTTAGCGAAGCTGATGCTTTCCGAAGCCAATTTTCTGATTCTGGATGAGCCCACCAACCATTTGGATATCGCTTCCAAGGAAATTCTGGAAAACGCTTTGAACCAGTATACCGGCACCGTGTTTTATGTTTCCCACGACCGGTATTTTATCAATGAGACTGCCACCCGGATTCTGGATTTGACCGGCCAGACACTGGTCAACTATATTGGCAACTATGATTATTATTTGTCAAAGCGGGAAGAGTTAACACAGATTTATGCCGGCGAAACCACCGCAGACGAGGACGCAAATCCGGTTTCGGAAAACAAGCTTACCTGGCAGCAGCAAAAAGAAGAACAGGCCAGAATCCGAAAACGCGAAAATGATCTGCGTAAGTTAGAGGAACAGATCACGGAACTGGAAACCAGGGATGCGCAGATCGACCAGATGCTTACTTTGGAAGAAATCTACACGGATGTGGAACAATGTATCTTATTAAATAAGGAAAAAACGGATATCGCAGGACAGTTAGAAAAACTAATGATAAGCTGGGAAGAGTTGGCCGAGTAAAAACAGCGGCTCTTAAAAAACCTTGCCGACAATTTTCATGCATCACGCGTAAGCGGATAAAATACAGCCGCTATAAACTCATCGAAAAATTTCATAATTGATTAAAACTTGATGCCTGCCTGATCGTTTTATCACTAATTGTAAGTTTTTGTCATCCAATGAATCATTCATTGACATTTTATAACAATTTATATAACATTTTTTGTGAAGACAAAAGGAATATCTTTCTAGTGATAGCATGGGAGGAATATCAAGTGGTATTGACAGAACGATATTGCCAAATACTGGAATATATTCAGGAAAAAAAGGCTGTAACGGTGCAACAGCTCTGTAAGGAATTATATGCCAGTCCGGCAACCATCAGACGGGATTTAACTACATTAGAAAAATACCATTTGATACATCGGGTGCACGGTGGGGCTATCCTATATGAAAGCGGAAATACGGAACCTGCCTCATCGATCCGCCAGACCAAGAACATCACGGTAAAGAAAAGAATTGGTGATTTAGCCAGTGTGCTGGTAAAAGATTACAGCACGGTCTTTCTGGACTGCAGCACAACGGTTTACTACGCCGCCATGAGTCTGACGCAGATGCAAAAGCTTACGGTAGTCACCAATGGATTGAGTTGCGCGCAGTTTTTATCCCAACAGACGGATTGGGATATCTTTTTCCCGTCCGGTAAGGTAGAGAGCCAGATGGGAAGTACCACCGGGAGCGACACGATATTGGCATTATCTCATTTCTATGCGGATTTTGCTATCATATCCTGCACCGGGCTGATCCCCGACGGAATTACAGAAGCCAGCGTTGATCAGTCCCGCTATAAGCTGGCCATGCTGGAAAACTCCCAGACCCGCATTCTGTTGTGTGACAGTTCAAAATTCGGCAGCCGTTATTTCAGCAGGACCTGCGGTTTTGACCAAATCGATTATCTGGTGACGGATGTAAAGCCTCCGCCCGCTTATGCCGAGTTGTTTGAAAAACAGAATTGCCAGATTATCTATCCGGAGGATGATGTGTAATCTATTCTCTGATCAAATAGCTTCTATTTTTTATAGAGGCTGTTTTTTTATCGCTATGAGCACTTAGCACCTGTTTTTTAGGTGCTTACGTGCGATGCATGAAAAATAGTCAGCGAGGTTTTTTCGAGCGCTACTATTTTTTATCGCTATGAGCACTTAGCACCTGTTTTTTAGGTGCTACTATTTTTTCACTTTTATGATCATTTCTAATCGTTACGTGATCGTTTTTTGATCGTTAGTAAGCATTTCTCATACTGCCGCTCTCGCATTGACTTTTCCCCTGTTATCCACTAAATTTTTAAATATAAACAAATTATTAAGAGACTTTTAAAACTTTTTTGTAATTGTTTTACAATAGTTTTATTTCTAATTTTGTTAAATTACATCGATGTAACTTATAAATCAATTTTTTCACGACGGAGGGTGATCATTTTTACGGATTCAAAAGTAATCATTTCTTTAACATTTTTTAACAGCGTAACAATTTTATAACTTATGAGGAGGTTTTTTATGAACCGAATGTTACGGAAGAGTATCAGTATCTTACTGTCCGCCGCCGTATTATTGCCGTCGCTTCTGACCACCGGTCTTAACGGCTAAGGCGGAACCCTCGGCAGATTTAACGTTTAAGGAAGTCTGGGGATTGGATGGTATATCAGGTGAGGATTTATCAAATTCGATCGCAGACCCGTTTGGAATGCTGGGCGGCGGAAAATACTCCTGGTCTCTCGGTGAAGGGGGCGGCGTAAACGGGAGCAATGCTCTGGCCTTTACAGACCTGGCTGGAGAAGGAGCATACAGCGATTGTGATCTTCGCTATCATATGTTACCGGAAGGTACCAAAAACACAGACTGGAGCGGCGCTCAGGAATTATGGTTTTATGCCGATATGGGTAGTTTCGGTTCTGAGTCTAGCCAGATCCGGTTTGCATTTCAGGAAGAAATATTTAAATCAGACGGCAGCGGCAACGGTCTCCACGCGCTCGCTTTACGAGATGGGGCCACCTATGGGACCAATGACGGCGGCGGCTGGAAAAGCGGTACCGTCAGCAACAGTTGTGTAAATCTGGAGCCCGGTTTCCGGGGATGGGTCAGAATACCTCTGGACAGTTCTACCTTCAGCGCTTACTGGATGGGCGATGACACACTGTATCTCAAAAACGTAAATCAGTTGAATATGCATATAAATGGCAACGGAACCACACAGAATAAAACCGCTATGATCGACAGCTTTGGTGTGGTGGGTAATTTCGAAGACGGAACTTCTCTTCCCACCGATGCAGCGCCCACGATCCGGCAGGCCTGGAGCATTGAAGATATGGATAATTCCATACTGACTACGGCTGAAGGCGGTATGCTTGGAGATTACTCCGGTATGTTAAACGCAGATGCCCCTACCTGTGGCATATCCGTAGGTGAAGGCAGAGGCGTGGATGGTTCTAACGCGCTTGCATGGTCAAGCCTGAACACCCGGGACTGGTATGGCGATCTTGATTTTAAACTTACCGCGGCGCCCGGAGCGGTTATGGACTGGAGCGGCGCTTCTGAAGCCTGGTTTTATGTAGATGCGTCAGAGTTTGGAGATTCCGCAGAAATTCATTTCGCGTTCCAGGAAGGCACCCACAATGATGTGCTCCATGCTATGGAACTGAAGTCCGGAGTGGTCTTCCATGTGCAGAATGGTGATTCCTGGCAGACGAAAACAGTCGATGACAGACACCTGCTCGTTCTGGATCCCGGGTTCAGCGGCTGGGTACGCATTCCTTTGAATAACAGGACATGGTCTCAGTACTTTAATACCCACGGTGAAGATGACGGTAATATATACTTACATAATGTGAACCAGTTAAATATGCGTGTGAACGGCAGCGACGCGAATATCAATACAGCGGTCTACCTCGATGCTTTCTCCTTCGTCGGTGATGTTGGCGGTTCCGAGCTTCCCGTAAAGTCTACGGATAACCCGGCTGATGTTCCCGTATTCAACGGCGTAATTACAGGAGACCCGAATCTGAGTTGCTACAAAAACAGCGCAACTTCCATTATAGACTGCAGCGCAGCCAGTGCAAACGGCAGCTCCGTCAGCTATCGCATCGCTTCCGCACCGCAGAATGGACAAGCATTCATCAACCCGTCCAGCGGAACCCTGGTATATACGCCTAATTCCGGTTATTCCGGCCCTGACAGCTTTATCATCAGTGCCACGGATAATGTATTCCGGACTGCTTCTTTGGTCCTGAATGTAACCGTCAGTGAAGAGACCGATCCGGACCAGGGTGAAGTGATCGATCCTACGGAGCCTGAGTATCCGGCGGATGATGAGATCCCTATGAATCCTCCGCTGATGGCGCCTGATACCAAACGTGCTTCCAGCCATTTGACCGACATGAATCTGGAAGGTTATGTAGGCGGAAATATCCAGGGAAGTATTGATAACTGGCTGCTGCATGCTTTAGAAGACAACCCAAATATCATTGAACAAATCATAAGCACCGGAACTTCGAATCAAAACCCGACCCTGGCATCTTTGATGGGTGATGTTTATGCTATGGTAAGCGGCAATATCTACCAAATTGCAGTAGGTACTACCGGCGGAGACGGCCACACGATCAAATGGACCCACAATAAGAAAAATAGTTCTTACAATGACGTGGATCTCCGGTTCGGCAGTGATCCGAAGGCAGTCACGGACTGGAGCGGAGCAAAAGAGTTATGGTTCCAGTTAGACGCCTCCGAATTGACAGAAGGCACTCTGGATGTACGTTTTGCTTTCGAGGAGAGCAACACCTCTACGGATAACGGCCGGGAATCCTGGCAGTTAAAAGAGGGCCGGACCATCCGCCTGTGTGCGGACGGAACAAACTGGACAGATATTACCGTTAATGCAGACCGCACTTTTTCCGTACCCGCAGGCTTCAGCGGCTGGGTAAATATTCCCTTCAGCGCCGATTCCTTCGAAATATACTGGTCTGAAAAAGGATCTAACGATGTAATCGACCTGAAAGACGTTCACCAGTTCCAGATGCATATCAAAGGAACTGACCATACCTTAGGCAAGAGCTTCTACTTTGATAACTTCTCTATCGTAGGAGATGTAGGCGGTTCCGCGGACTCCCCGGCTCCCATGTCCGGCGGTGATACCTTCAAAACCGTATGGGATCTGGAAAATATCCGCGAAGGCGGAAACAGCTATACAGGCGCATTAGTCCCCTGGTACAGTGAATTTCCCGGAAAACTCTTAACGGGAATGGCCTATACCTACCGCTTATCCGACGATCCCGCCCTCCTGGCGGCCGGCGAGGAACTGGTAGCAGAATTAGCCAACGCGCAGGGGGAGGACGGATACCTTGGTATCTACACCGGCAGCGCACGCATGGGCGGCAACGGAGCCAACTGGGATGTGTGGAACCATTATCACTGCATCTACGGCCTCTATGACTGGTACCGCCTGACCGGCAATGAAACCGCATTGAAAACGGCCATTAAGGCAGCCGATTACGTCTATGATTATTTCGTAGAAGGCGGAAAGACCTTTGATTCCGCAGGCAGCCAGACCATGAATCTTGGCATCAGCCACGTGTTTGCACTGCTGTATCAATTTACCGGCGACACCAGATATCTGAATGCGGCCAAACAGATCATCGTGGAAGACTGGCCAAAATCCGGCGACTGGTTGAATAACGCCCAGGCCGGGAAAGAATATTATGAGTCCAAACTGCCAAGATGGGAAGCATTACATACGATAATCACACTTGGCTTATTATATGAGATTGAGGGAGATCCGATATACTATAACGCGCTGGAGGATATCTGGTGGAGTATCGCCAAGACAGACCGCCACAACGACGGCGGATTTACCAGCGGCGAGCAGGCTGTGGGAGATCCTTATAACACAGGCGCAATCGAGACCTGCTGTACCGTTTCCTGGATGGCTCTTGGAACGGAATACCTCCAGCTTTCCAAGAACTCTTATGTAGCTGACGAGTTAGAGCTCTCCTATTTCAACGGAATGTTAGGCGCCCTGTTGGAAGATGACAAATATGTAACCTACAATACTCCGATGGACGGCAGAAAAGTGGCCTCTCAGGTCGACATTGCCTTCCAGTACAACAGCGGCTCTCCTGACTTTAACTGCTGCCAGGCGAATCTCAGCCGCGGTCTGGGCGAGCTTTCCCAGTGGGGCGTGATCGGGAATGACACAGATCTATACCTGAATTACTACGGTCCTTCCGCAGCCAACACGCTGACTCCCGGCGGAAATGCCATTACCATTAAGCAGGAGACCGAATATCCGAAGGACGGCGCGATTAAAATCACCCTGGATATGGTGAAAAATGAAGCGTTCAACTTTAACTTACGTATTCCGGTATGGTCCTACACCAACACGGTAAAGGTCAACGGAGAGGAAATGAAGAATGTAGTTCCCGGCGAATATTACAGCATCAACCGGGAATGGAAAAACGGCGATGTCATCGAACTGGACCTGGAAATGAGCGTTCATTACTGGCTGGGCGAGAAGAATTACAAAGGTTATTCTTCCGTATACTACGGCCCCATCCTGTTGGCCCTGGATTCCAACTACAGTGACCTTGCAAGGGACGCTGCGAGATTCCAGACCACAGATCTTAAGAAGATGACCGTCTCCGACGGAAGCGGCAAGGGCTGCTGGCTCTTCTTTGAGACCAAGACCGTGAATGGTATCCCGGTAAAACTTGTGGACTTCGCAAGCGCAGGACAGGACAACAGCACCTATTACAGCTGGCTGAAAGTAAACCACAATATGAATTATCTGCCCTATGTAAAAGGCGGGAACCCGATTTGGAACAACTCCCCCGACCTTCCGTCCTACACCGTAACGGCGGGCAAGTCCGACGGCGGAAAAATTAAAATTCAAAAGGAAAAAGTTGCTTTCGGCGGTTCATCCAACTTTACCGTCACTACAGAGAAAGGATACACATTAAAAGACGTAACCTTAAATGGAAAATCATTGGGAGCCATCACTTCCTATGATCTGACCAATATCCGGCAGGATTATAAAGTATCTGCTGTGTTTGTCAAAGAAGGGGAAGAGCCGACACCGACTCCCGACCCCGGCAAACCTACGCCGACTCCGGATCCCGGTAAACCGACCCCGACTCCGGACCCTGGCAAACCCACTCCGACTCCGGACCCCGGCAAACCCACTCCGGCTCCTGGCGGTGACAACGGTTCCGGCAACAACGGCAATAACTCCGGTTCCGGCAACAGCGGTTCGGACAGTACAACCAATGCGCCTTCCACCGGTGACACGTCACCGATTATCCCGATCGTTATTCTTCTGATCGGTTCGGGCGCAGGTATCTTCTGCTTCCTGAAACGGAAATCCCGTGCATAAGGAGGAGCGGAAGAATAACAAAGCCTTTATCTAATTACTCTTCCAAATAATCATGAACGAAAAATCCCCCAAAAGCTTCACCACTTTTGGGGGATTTTTCCATTTATTTTACTCTTTCCGCCTGTCTTTTCAGGCTGCTTTTCCTTCTATTCAATATCCTGTGCCACCCAATAATCCTGTCCGGCCTCAGAATCCAGCAAATCAGCCTTATTAAAGATCACCCGGTATTTTTCACTGCTTACATCTTTTCGAAGCCCCTGAGGGCTTCTGGCGATCTTATTCAGATCTTCCATGGTAATTAAATGTCCTTCTCCAACCCCCAGAAGACCGGAAACCAGTTCCGGGCGGTGGCAGACTTCCCTGACCGGCCGGTTCAGGCTGTCCAGCCCTATAACTCCGATCACTACATCACTCCCGGGGAAAATAACCGGCTCATGTTCCGCCGGAGCTTTCAGAGGAAGTCCTTTTGCCCCGTCAGCCTCCACGATCAGATAATCCGGTATTCGGGCAAGTTCCGGATATAACCCTTCCCCGATGCCGGTAATTTTATTTCCAGAAACGCGTCTACCCACAGTCAGGCGCCGTTCCGACCCGAGCATATCGCTTACACGCTCCAGATCCTTTTTATCCTTAACCTCTACAAACCGTTCCGCCGGACACCACAGATGGGTGGTAGTCGTCATCAAGACACGCGCTCCCAGCTCACCCAGTTCCTCTGCCAGCCGATGCATCGTAGTCGTCTTCCCACCCGCCCCTACGATTGAAAATATTCTGTCCCGCTTTAGATCGATACGCAATTCTTCCAAAAGAGACACTCCATAAGGACGGTCGATATCCCTAAGTTCTCTGTCCTCCTCTGCTTCAACCCAGGTACAATCCTCCATGTGCCTTCGCACCACGGCCTTGCCTCCCCTGTCCCCATTCAGGCATCTCAGTTCCTCCAGATAGGCCGCGGAGAAGACCACCGGATTTCCCGGTTCCTTACCGTTTCTTACAAACGCGATCCCTTTGTCTGATCTTTCATATTCCGCAATGAGCCGTTTCATAGTAACCGCCTGCAGATACGGCTGGTCACAGACTGCGAACAGAAAAGCATCGGAATCCCCTGCCTGTTCAAGCCCCAGGCGTATGGAATGGGAAATACCTAGCTCCGGCTGATCATTGCGTACCACCACCCAATCGGACCGGCACAGCTGCCGCCCGATCTCCTCATACTGGGTAACGATAATTTTCCGGTAAAAAGAAAAACCAATCTCCGGAATCCGGTCCAGGATATTCCGATACATTGGTTTGCCGTTCACCACTGTTAACAGTTTGTTCCCGCCATAGCGCCTGGCGCTGCCGGCGGCCAGCAGAATCACACTTAATTTCATTGCTCATACCTCCAGTTTCAGCTGCGCCTCTTCCTCCGCCTGGGCTTTAAAATCCTCCATCTGTTCCGGATTCACACTGGGCAGGTCCTCGATGGAATGCACTCCGAACGCCCTTAAAAAATCCTCCGTCGTCCCAAACAGGATCGGTCTGCCCGGAGCGTCCAGCCGTCCCACCTCACAGACCAGATTATATTCGATCAGCTTATTCACCGCGTGATCGGACTTCACTCCCCGGATCTTCTCGATATCCAGCCGCGTCACCGGCTGCTTATAGGCGATAATACTGAGCGTCTCCAGCAGCACGTCGGTCAATACATATTTCCTGGGCTGTTTGGCTATCCGGATCAGCGCTTCGTACATCTCCGGTTTCGTGCTCATCTGGAAAGAGTCCTCCAGCTCGATAATCTGGATTCCCCGGTCCTCCGTTTTATATTTGTCCATCATATTATGTATAATTTTTCTGGTTGTCTCTTCATCATGGCCGATAGCCACAGCGATCTTTTTAAGTTCCACGGACTCTCCCATGGTAAATAAAATCGCTTCGATTGTCGCTTCGATTTTCATAAGTTCCACTTCTTACTCCTCTGTCCTATGCCGCACTGATCTGTATATCATCAAAAATATGTTCCTGCATGATCCGAATCCTGCCCATCTTCATAAGCTCCAGAACCGCCAGGAACGTAACGATCACCTGCATCTTCCCCGCCTGCTTCTCCAGCAGCTCCCGGAAGCTGAAATCCGGATGTTCCATAGCGTATTGCTCCACATAGGCGATCTTATCGGTCAGGCTGACTTCTTCCTTCTCTATTTTCCCGAACTTACTGCGCACCGGGTCAATCTTGTCCACCTGTTTCTTAATCACGGATTTGAAAATGTAATGCAGCTTCGACAAGGTCATATCCCCCATCAGCTCTGTCAAATCCACAGGTTCCACATACTCTTTCACTTCATCCGGCAGAGTCGGCGCCTTATAAAGCGCTTTTCCCGCATCGATCTGCCTGTCCCGCAGCTCGTAAGACATATACTTATACATCTTATATTCCAGCAGCTGTTCCACCAGTTCCTGTCTGGGATCTTCCTCTTCGCCCGCCTCGTTGACTTCTTTGGGCAGCAGCATCCGGGACTTGATATCGATCAAAGTGGCCGCCATCACCAGAAATTCACTCATCACATTCAAATCCTGCCGGTGCATTTCCTCTATATATTCCAGATACTGGTTCGTAATCTCCACAATCGGTATATCATAAATATTCACTTTATTCTTATCAATCAAATGCAGCAGCAGGTCCAAAGGACCCTCAAATGCCTGTAACTTAACCGGTATACCCATGTCCCTCTTCCTTTCACTCCTGTTATTGTACTAAGAAATCCATCGGAATGCAAGAAATTAGCGGGATAAGTTTTTGGGAGTTGATAAGGGGCCGGAGCTGGAGGGAGCAAGGGGCGCCGGCAGCGGAGGGCGTCAAGGAACGGGGGCCGTATCGCTTCGGCCGTACCTAAGAACGGGTAACTCCGAAGAGGGCGAAACCTCTGATTAGCAGGACCCGGGGCAAACTCGCCAAAATACGGCTCAAACAGTGCCCCGGGTCCTGCGAGGTTTCGTCCTCTTCTGCGTAACCCGTTCTAAGGTACGGCCTCAAGCGATACGGCCCCCGTTCCTTGACGCCCTCCGCTGCCGGCGCCCCTTGCTCCCTCCAGCTCCTACTTTAATTCATGCTTTGAAATGGTTTTCCGCGTCATGTTTGCGGGTGCAGGTGGCTGCAATGGTTGTCTGGTTGGGAAATCTCGTGTTGGTACTTTTTGCTGTTTAGTATATTAGCAGGACCAGCACCAGGGATATGAGAGGTGTTATGGTTCCCAGAAGAAGCTGCGACGGTGTATGCCGCTTCATTACCAGACACGCCCAGTATACGACCGGCAGAATCAATAAGGCCCAGTATCCGTTGAGTCCGCAGAAATGTACCAGTAAAGCCACAGGCCCCGCTACGCCGCAGGCATGACCGCTGGCTTTGATTTTCACTATTTTGTTTAAGATGGAAAGGATTACGCCGGATATCAGATAGGTCAGATAGATCTGTCGGACCCCTTTCGGCGCGCCTGCTGCAAAGGCGAATACCGTACCACAGATATATCCCACTACCGCCATGATAAACGCTAGCTTTCTCTGCCCATCCCTCCCCTGGTCCCGGAATCCGGGCAGCGCTTTTTGCAGCGGATAAGCCAGCAAAGGCAGCACCGTCAAAAATAAAACCGCCATCAAAAGCTGAAATATCCCTCCAAAAATCACCGGTCTGACCACATACAGTAAAATTAACGTAGCAAACGCCATAATCGGTGCTACCGTTACCGTCCTCACAAATTTTGCCGCCTTACTCTTCCTATCCTTCTCCATTCAATCATCCTTCCTTTCTCTCCCTGAAAATTATCTCCACGAACTCTCTTCCGTAAAATCAAAGGTTACTTCTTGTCCACCAAGTGCTTTGAATTTTTATATACAATATTCATTTCATGTACCTATAACCCTATTCCACAGTGTATTTTTATGTCCAAAAATCATTAAATATTTCTCCCTATGTTTCCTAAATTTCTATTTCGATATATTTTTTATTACGAACCACATTACATAGTAATTAATACTACATGTCATACTTTAACACTTTCCACTGCAATTGTCAATCAGCACGCGTATTCACTGTCTACTATGCTCATCATATCTTCTACTTACTAATACCTATAAATCGCCTATTCATTACTCATCATTTTATCTGTCACTCCATAATTATACTATTTACCAACTTACCCCAATAACAACTCCGATCATAAATGATACAGAAAAGCTTCTTCGTAGACCATATGGACCATATACTGCCAAACGCTCATCCCTAGACAGACCTATTATCCTCTCCATATTATTAACAACAATCTCCACAACCAATCGTAAACAACCACAAAAACTCCCCCAAAAACACGAAACTTCCTCCCGGCAAATACCAAAGCAGGGACTGCTGACCGAAGAGGTTGTGGAGAGGATGGTCTGGCTGCGGGCCTGCCCGTCCGGGCGGGGGGATTGCGGGCTTGCGGATAGGGACGGCCGCGGCTCTGCCGGGGATGAGGGGAGGATGGTCTGTCCTCTGCAGGCATAGGGCGGCTGAGCTGCTGCTTAGTGAAATCCGAAGGATGGATTCAGGAACCGAGCCTGTTCGCCGGGGCTGCCGCACTCACTTAGCATTCTTCCCGGAGGCATCGTATGGCCGCTGCATATGGCTTGGAACCGCAGGCGGTATCCGGGGACGCTCCGGGCGGCCGGGTTCTTTTGTATCTCCCTGGGGACGCATAGGGCGGCTGTGAATACGCTTAGTGAAATCGGAAAGCCGGATTCAGGATG
>NZ_JAHQCW010000021.1 GCF_019042275.1 Diplocloster agilis | reverse complement strand
GCCGGGTGGTTCTGCGGATGGAACGGTTTCTTCCCCGCAGAACCAACCGGCCTCCATGCTCCCGCTCCTCCGCCCCTCACAGAAGCTCCCTTGTTCTTTTCTCCAGAATATGCTAATATGAAAACGGATTAAAGATTGACCAATATTCAGTCGGAGGCATGCCGCATGGGCAAGATCGAAGATAAGAAAAAGCAGAAAAAAGAAGCTCTGTTCCACACATCCTTTGATTTATTCACCACCAAAGGTTTCTCCAAGACATCCATCGCAGATATCGTGGAAAAAGCCGGCGTGGCCAAAGGGACCTTTTATCTGTATTTCAAAGACAAATATGACATCCGCAACCGGCTGATCACCAACAAAGCCGGTAAAGTATTCGAGAATGCGTATTACGCCCTGGAGCGGACCGAACTGACCGATTTTACGGAGCGGCTGCTCTTTATCATCAATGACATCATCGATCAGCTGACGAAGGACAGCAAGCTGCTAAGTTTCATCGCCAAAAATCTGAGCTGGGGAGTTTTCAAGTCCGCTCTGGTTCAGCAGGAAGAGGAAACCAATCTGGATTTTTATGCCCTGTATCTGAAGATGATCGAGGACAGTCCCCACGAATTCCACAATCCGGAAGTAATGCTCTTCATGATCGTGGAACTGGTCAGCGGCAGCTGTTATAATGCGATCCTATATAAGGAACCAATGGCAATCGAGGAATATAAACCCTATTTATATGAAGCAATCCGCAGTATGATTCAAACACAAATGATAAAGTAAGTACCGAGGAGGAACGATTATGGAGCAAAAGAACATATTGGTTACCTTTCCAGTGACGGACAAACAAAAACACAGTCTGGAAATGTACGCACCCGGTTCCCACTTCCTCTACCGTCCAAGGGAAGAAGTAACTACAGAAGATGTGCACAACGCCAATATCATCATCGGCAATGTCAATCCCTCGCAGCTGGTTGGCGCCTCCAAATTGGAATGGCTTCAGCTGGATTCCGCAGGCACGAACGGGTATCTGGATCCCGGGGTCCTGCCGTCAGGAACGAAACTCACAAACGCTACCGGCGCCTATGGGCTGGCTATCTCCGAGTATATGATCGGCGTCGTGCTGGAACTTATAAAAAAGCTGCATTATTACCGGGACAACCAGAATCAGCGTCTCTGGAAGGATGAGGGACATGTGACCTCGATTCAGGACTCCCGCACACTGGTCGTGGGGCTTGGCGATATTGGAAACGAATTTGCCCGGAAAATGGACGCGCTTGGAAGCCATGTCAACGCAGTTAAGCGCCGCCCTTCCGACAAACCGGAGTATATTGAAGAATTATATCTTCTGAAAGATCTGGATAAACTTCTGCCGGAGGCGGATATTGTGGCGCTGTGCCTTCCCGGTACGGAGCAGACCCGCCATCTGTTCAATGCCAAACGAATCAAGTTGATGAAAGAATCCGCTATTTTACTCAACGTTGGCCGCGGTACCGTAGTAGACACCGAAGCGCTCTGCGACGCGCTGGAAAAAGGACAGCTGTACGGGGCTGCCCTGGATGTGACGGAACCGGAACCTCTGCCGCCCGACCACCGTCTGTGGAAATTCCGGAATGTGGTGATTACGCCTCATACTTCCGGCCAGTATCATCTGCCGGAAACCCTGAACAAGATCGTACGGATCTCTGCAGAGAACCTGATGCGCTTTATGAATCACAAAGAACTTAGAAACGAGGTTGACTTTACAAGCGGATACAAAAAATAAGCAATCCGGTCATCGCTTCATCTGCTTTAATAGTTCCTTCCTCTTCGCACTGACCCGGTAAGATTCCCTGGCCTTTTGCAGGGCCTTATTATAAGTCCAGTCATCCAGACGGCATCGCAGCAGATATTCATGAGTCAGTTCCGGGTATTTTGCATAGGCTGTGGACACCAGCCAGGCCTGGGCCATACGCACATAATAATGGGGGCTGCACACCCGGTCACATCTTTCCAGCACCTGCTCCACATAACCGTCCAGAAGATAGTGATCCAGCATCAGGACTAGCCCGACCCGGATAGTCCAGGGTTCTTCGCTGCTTAAATAGGTGTCTATCTGCTGCCAGAACGGCTCCTGGTTCTTTTTTACCTGCTTTAACCCGCTGCAGAAGCAGTCGCAGACCGCCCAGTTATCCACATAGGGCAGAAACTCCCCGATCCGGCTGATCCATTCCTCATACCCCATCCGTCCAAGGCCCAGCACGATTCCGTGCAGCATGGATTCCTCGTAATAGCGATGGGTATTTTCCCCCAGATATTCTCTCCAGTTACCTTTGGCGACTTCCCGGCCAATCTCCCGCAGCTTCGGCATCCGGATACCCAGGATCAGTTCCTGCTCTTTTCCCGGAACCAGGCCGGAATGGAACTCCCGGTATCCGCTGTCCGCCTGCCCCTTCAGGTATTCCAGGAACTCCCGGTACGTATTTTCATCCCAGTGTTCCAGCTTCCAATCGTTTTCCTCATTATACATCGTTTACTCCGGTTTCCCTGATCAGACCGGACCGGTAGGCCCGCAGCAGTTTCTCCAAATCCTGAATGGAATCCTTCAGATTCCGGCCGATATCCGTATCCGCCACTTGTCTGCGCCGGTTCGCATATTCGACTACCACCGCCTCAGAGAAAATATCGCTCTCATTGAGAACGGCATCCTCCACCGACTTAAAAGGCTCATGGGACACCAGGCGCAGCCCGTAGGAATTGTAGATCAGCGTATACCCTGCGATCCCGGTCTGGCTCTGGTAGGCCTTACAGAAGCCCCCGTCGATAATCAGCAGCTTTCCGCCGCATTTTACCGGGGACTCCCCTCGCTTGGAGCGGACCGGCACATGGCCGTTGATAATATGCGAGTCTTCCGTGGACAGACCGAACTCCGTCAGAATCCGGTTTACCACTTCCTCCTGTTCGATCAGCATATAGTAATTATTTTTCTTTTCACTTCGCAGCTTTTCATCATCCAGAAAATACCGCTCGAAGGTTGCCATCTTTTCTTTTCCGAATACCGGAGAGTTCTCGTTCGTCCAGATAAACCAGAGGATATCCTGGCCATAGAACTTCTCCTCCATAGACTCCGGTTCCCACCGCAGGTAATATCCCTTCCTGGCGTACTGCTCCAGAATATCATAGAGGGCTTTCCCGCTGTACATCTTGCCGTGAATCTCCACCTGCCGGAAGCTTCCGTCCTCATTTAACGGAACGCAGCCATGATACAGCAGATTGGAATTATATACCAGATACAGGCTTCCGTTGTTCATCAGGAACCGCACGTGCTTCTGCAGCTTGTCGCAGTTTAAAAACGCCGTCTGCAGACGCTCCATCACCATCTTCTCCTCCGGAGTCAGCGCGTATGGATCTTCCTTATGTATGGTGGGGAAGGAGTGGTCCTTAAGCTTACAGGTCTGCCCTTCGATGAAGACGCTCCCCTCCGCCTGGTCGATCTTGTCCAGCAGCCTACGGCTCTCCATATGGAATTCCGGCCTTCTCTTGATTAGCTGGCCTTCCAGCTTCAGCTGAATGATGGTTATGGCTTTATGCATCTTGCGCTCCAGCTTCGCTGATTTTACGCCGGTCAGTCCCGGATGGTCCGTCACCTGGAAGCAGTCGCATTCATCTTCTCCGTAGGTTTCCAATGCAAAGGTGGCCAGAGGCAGCAGATTGATCCCGTAGTCTTCTTCCAGCGTGTCCAGATTCCCATACTTGGCGCACAGGCGTACCACATTGGCGATACAGGCCAGATGGCCGGACGCTGCTCCCATCCAGACCGCGTCGTGGTTACCCCACTGCACATCCACGGAATGATAATTCATCAGCGTATCCATCACCTGGACCGCTCCGGCTCCCCGGTCGTAGATATCCCCCACCACATGCAGATGATCCACCACCAGGCGCTGGATCAGATTGGAGAGCGTCACGATGGTCTCTTTCGCCCGCCCGATCCGGATAATGGTCTGAATAATTTCATTATAATAAGCTTCCTTGTCCAGCACTTCTTCTTTCTCATGCAGCAATTCCTCGATGATATAGACGAAGTCCTTTGGGAGGGCTTTACGTACCTTTGATCTGGTATATTTGGAGGATACTCTCCTGGCGATCTGGATCAAACGGTGCATGGTGACCTTATACCAGTCCTCCAGGCTCTCCTCGTCCCCTTCCTGCTTCATCACCAGTTCCAGCTTCTGTTCCGGATAATAGATTAAGGTAGCCAGGCTCTGCTTATCCCGCTTGCTTAACGTCTTACCGAACTCATCGTCAATTTTCCGTTTGACTGCACCGGAACCATTGCGCAGTACATGGCTGAACTGCTCATACGCCCCGTGGACATCCGAGACAAAATGTTCCGTGCCCTTGGGCAGGTTTAATATGGCCTGAAGGTTGACAATTTCGGTAGCTGCCGACGCGATGGTCGGATACTGCTTGGCGATACTTTTCAGATATTTCAGCTCGATCTTTTCCATAAAATTCCTCCCTTTTGAAACTGCGCTGTTTCATACAAGACCCGCGGCTGCGTGCGCCGCCCTCTAATCCAGATGCTGTCCGGACTGGATCAGTTCCACCCTGGTGATAACATCCTCTTTGATCTTGGCGATCCGAAGCGCATATCCCTGGAAATAGACACAGGCTCCCGTGCCGATCTGTTCCCCGCTCTCTTCGAGCATCCTGCGCACCAGCTGCTCCAGCGTCTCATCTTTCTCACAGGGAATATGTATATGATTCACCGCATTGACCACACGTACCTTCTGGTTTCCCCGATACACCGTCCTCTCAATCTCATCAAAACTACTGAACAAAAACTTCCGGGTGGCAAATAACAGAGCGATAGCGATCGCTCCGGCCAGAATTTCCCACGCGTTCAGATGTTCCACAATCATCTGCCGCGCCGTGGCGAACAGGAGCACTTCGATGACGGTGCCGGGCGTATGCTTGCATAGCATCTTCACAAACTCGACCCCAATCACCAGGTTCATCGTCCAGGCAAGAAAATTATTAAAGCTTCCGTTATTCTCCAGAACATTGATGCTGGCTCCGACCTCCCCAACCAGCCTTACAGCCAGCACTGCCACTACCACCAGTATAAATGCGCCAATAACGGTCTCGACCACCGTCGCCACTTCAAAAATACCCTTCTGAAAAAACTTTTTCACACAGAACCTCCATCATTCGTTGGTATAGTCTTACATAATGCAATTATACCTGTCCCCACCCCCTTGCGCAAGCTATTTAAAACTTAAAAGGGCGGCTGATGGAAGTGCGGTTCTTCCTCGGGTTTGGGTATGCCCGCTGCTTAGGGCTTGGAACCGCGGGCGCTATCCGGGGACGCTCCGGGCGGACGGGTTCTTTTGTATCTCCCTGGGGGCGCATAGGGCGGCTGTGAATACGCTTAGTGAAATCGAAAAGCCGGGTTCAGGATGCACGGCGGACTTCACGTCCGACGGGCAAGAGCCTCTGAACCGGGAACACATCACGTGTTCCTGGTGAATAGGCTCGATTCCTGAACCCGGCTTTTCGATTTCACTTAGCGGATTCCAGCGCTAGCCCTCCGCGCTCCCAGGGAGATACAAAAGAACCCGGCCGCCCGGAGCGTCCCCGGATAGCGCCCGCGGTTCCAAGCCCTAAGCAGCGGGCATACCCAAACCCGAGGAAGAACCGGAAGTGTCCCGGATACCTTGACTTTTCTAGCGTTCTTCCCGGAAATAATTCACGCCGCAGCTCTCGGGCTGGGCATTTTCCTTCTTCTCCCGGATGGAATTCACCACGAGCACAACCGCCGTCACCAGGAACGGAAGCATATCATAGAAGGCGTTGGGAATCGGAAAGCTTTTCGGAACATAGTATTTCAGAATGCGGAACGCCCCGAATACAAAGGAGCCATATATGGCGTATACCGGCTTCCAGTTGGCGAAGATAACCAAAGCCACCGCGATCCAGCCCAAGCCCCCCACACAGTTGGTGATCCACACGCCGCCGTTGGTAATCATGATCGTATAGGCGCCGCCGATTCCACAGATACCGCCGCCAATAATCATGTTGATGTATTTCCATTTTGTGACCTTGATTCCGGCCGCGTCCGCAGCCGCAGGATTTTCTCCGATACTTCGGACATTGAGACCCGTCTTGGTGCGGAACAGGTAAATACTTAAAATTATCGCAAGAATGATTCCCAGATAGACAAAAGGGTTATAGGAAAACAGCAGGTCTCCCAGTACCGGGATGGAGCCAAGACCGGGGATCTTTGCCCCCCGCATCTGAGCCGTGATCTGTTCCGGCAGCTTTAAAGTCCCGGTCTCCGATTTGCCCAGCATATAGAATCCGATAAAATTGGCAAGGCCGATGCCGAAGATCGTAAGCGTAAGCCCCGTTACGTTCTGGTTCGCCATAAAAGTGACCGTTAAAACCGCGTAGATCAACGCGCCGAAAGCGCCGCCTGCGAACGCGGCCAGCATGGCGATCCAGAAATTATCCGTCATATAGCCGACCATGAATCCTGAGCAGGCTCCGATGGACATCATTCCCTCTACGCCCAGATTAAGATGTCCTACCCGTTCGTGGAGAATCTCTCCGATCGTTCCGAACAGAAGCGGTGTCCCGGCCAGTACGGCCGCTACGAGAAAATTTATGATATTCACTTGTTCGCACCTCCTTTTTTCCGGGTTACAAACCGGTACCGTATGAAAAATTCACAGCCCAGCACAAAGAACAGGATGATCCCCTGCAGGACATCGGAACAGTCCGCGGAAAGTCCCATGGAGGATTCCACCACGCTGCTTCCCTTTTCCAGTATGCTGAACAGCGCGGTGACGACCAGGATGGATACCGGATTCAACTGTCCAAGCCATGCCACGATGATCGCGGTGAAGCCCACCCCTCCGGCCACGCCGGTAGCCAGCGTGGCGTCCGAACCGGCCGCCTGTACCATACCTGCGATACCGCAGATAGCGCCGCTGGCGAACATCGTCCTCAGCACGATTTTTTTCACGTTCATACCCGCATAACGGGCGGTCGGTTTGCTGATCCCCACCACACTGATCTCATAGCCCTGTTTGGTATAGCGCAGATAAATATAGACGACCACCACCAGGACCAATCCGATGATCCAGCCGGCCTGCACTCCGAACACTTTGTTCAGCTGCGCATTTGCATCGAAGGTGGCGATCTTCGGAAAACCGCCGGACTGGGGATCTGCCCATGGGCCGTCCCGGAAGAAAACGATCAGATTCAACGCGATATAATTTAACATTAGGGTAAATAAGGTCTCATTGGTATTAAATTTCACTTTAAAGACCGCCGGAAGCAGCGCCCATAGCCCGCCGCCCGCCATACCCGCCAAAAACATGACGGCAAGCAGCAGCCAGTGAGGCCAGTCCGCATGAAACAGGGCGAAATAGGTAGCAAATATGGCTCCCATAATAATCTGCCCTTCCGCGCCGATGTTCCAAAACTGCATTTTAAATGCCAGGGCCACGCCCAGGGAAGTGATCAGCAGCGGTATCATGATCTTCACCGTGGCCTGTATCGCCATCCCGCTCCGGAAGGCCCCGTAGATAATTGTCCCGTACACTTGAAAAGGATTATAACCGATACATAGCAGGAACAGGCCGCCGGCCACGATGGCCAGAACCAGCGCCACGATCCTGAGCAGAAATATCCTGTTTTTTGACAGCTCGGCCCGCTTCACCGTGCGGATCAGCGGTTCGGTCTTGCTTATTCCCGTCTGGCTACTCACCTACGGCCACCTCCTTTGTCATCCCTGTCATCATAAGTCCCAGCTGTTCTTTGGTCGTATTTTCAGAATCCACGATCCCGGTAATCTCCCCATGGCACAATACCAGAATCCGGTCCGTCAGTTCCAACATGACATCCAGATCCTCCCCGACCAGCAGCACCGCCACCTGTTTCTTCTTCTGTTCGTTGAGCAGATCGTAGATCAGATAGGAAGAGTTGATATCTAATCCCCGGACCGGATAAGCCGTGATCAGAACATTTGGCCCGGAGCCGATTTCCCTGCCCAGCAGCACCTTCTGCACATTTCCTCCGGAGAGCATCCGCACCGGCGTCTCTACATTCGGAGTCATGATCTCCAGCTCCTGCACCAGCTGTTCCGCCAGTTCCTTCGCGGGCCTGCGGTCTACGAACATCCCTTTTTTCTTCCGGTATGTCTTAAGCAGCATGTTATCTGTCATACCCATGGTGGATACCAGGCCCATTCCCAGCCGGTCTTCCGGTACGAATCCCATTCGGATTCCCATCTCCTGAATCTGCCCCGGAGTTTTTCCTATTATACTTTCCTGCCGGTAGCTTAATTCTCCGCTTACCGGACGGATCAGTCCGGCCAGCGTCTCGCACAGTTCCTTCTGCCCGCTCCCGGCGATACCCACAACACCCAGGATCTCACCGGACTTCATATCAAAGCTTATATTTTTCAAGGCCTTCGTCTTATCCGCCCGAACCACATTCAGGTCCCGGACCTCAAGCACGCTCTTTTTTTCCTCCACCTTCGGGCGGCTGATCGACAACTCGACCGGACGGCCCACCATCAGCTCTGTCAGCTTCTTTTCATCGGTCTGGGCGGTCATAACCGTATCGATACTCTTCCCCCTGCGCAGGATCGTCACCCGGTCGCTGATCGCGAGCACTTCGTTGAGTTTGTGGGTGATGATTATGATCGCCCGGCCCTGGGCCTTCATTTCCCGCAGGATAGCAAACAGCTTTTCCGTCTCCTGGGGAGTGAGCACAGCCGTGGGTTCATCCAGTATCAGGATATCCGCTCCCCGGTAAAGGACTTTCATAATCTCCACCGTCTGCTTTTCACTGACCGACATGTTATATACTTTTTTCTCCGGGTCGATCTCCAGGCCGAAATTCCGGCTGATTTCCTCCACCTTTTCCCGTAGCACTTTCGCTTTCAACAATTTTTCCTGCGTTCCCAGCACAATATTATCCATCGCGCTGAATACGTTCACCAGCTTGAAATGCTGATGGATCATTCCGATTCCAAGGGACGCGGCGTCCGTGGGGGAATTAATCAGGGCTTCTTTGCCGGCCACCCGGATCGTCCCCTCGTCCGGGTGATAAATGCCGGACAGCATGTTCATCAGCGTCGTCTTGCCGGAACCGTTTTCTCCCAGCAGAGCCAGGATTTCCCCGTATTTCAGGTTCAGATTAATTCCGTCATTTGCTTTCACCGTGCCGAAGGATTTAGATATCCCCTTAAGCTCGATGGCGTATTTTTCTTCTGACTGAGCCATAGAATCACCTCTCGTTTGGTTGTTAAAAAACATTGCAAAACCCAAGACTCACGCTTGCAGCTTTGCAATATATTTTATGTCCTGAATGCAAGTATGGGCGACCTAACGGTCGCCCGTACCCATATCTGTTTTCAATTAGACTCTTATTCTTCCACTACGTTCTTGAAGTACCAATGGATGTCGCCGGTAATCGTCGCGTCGTCCAGTGTGCCGCCCTCGGTTCCAACGGTGGAACCGTCGTTGGTCTCGATCACTCCGTCAAATACATTGAAGGAACCGTCTAACATCTTCGCTTCCGCCTCTTCGATCTTCGCTTTCGCTTCCGGATCATTCAGGCCGGAAAGCTCGGAAAGCGTTACCAATCCTTCCTTCATTCCGCCGTAGTAGTTTTCACCGGTCCAGGTTCCGTCGATGACAGACTGAACCGCCGTGGTATAATATTTACTCCAATCCCACATAACGGAGCACAGTACCGCATCGGGAGCGTCCTTGCTCATATCAGAGTTATATCCAACGCCCCATACGCCAGCTTCTTCCGCAGCCAGCTGAGGGTTCGGGGTGTCACAGTGCTGTCCGATCACATCGCAGCCCTTGGCGATCAACGCTTCTGCAGCCTGCTTCTCGCCTTCGGGATCATACCAGCTGTTGGTTACCTTTACATAAACTTCCGCATCCGGATTCACAGAATAGATTCCCATGGCAAAGGCATCCAGGCCTCCGGTAACCTCTGTATTTTCTTTATCCATCGCCGCCACATAACCGATCTTATTGGATTCGGTCTTCAAACCGGCTGCGATACCGGATAAATATCTGGACTGGTAGATTCTTCCAAAATAGTTGTTGAAGTTCGTTCCGTTGCTCTTATAACCGGTACCATGGGAGAAAATGATGTCCGGATATTCGGCTGCCAGTTTCTCGCAGGTGTCCATATAGTTAAAGCTGGTTGCAAATATGACGTTGCATCCTTCTTCGATACACTCTCTGATCGCGTTCTCGGTCGCAGTCGGATCCGTATCCGGGATCTTGTTCTTACGGATGATCTGGCTGTCTTCGAGTCCGATAGTTTTCTGCATTCCCTGGATTCCCAGGTCATGGGTGTAGGTATATCCGGAACCTTCCGCCGGATCTGTGATATGTATAACGCCTACTTTGATCTCTTCTTTGGGGATTGCCTTGAAGATCCCTTCCCCTGCGGCTGCATCTGCGGGAGCTGCGGATTCCTGCGCGGGAGCGGCTGTCTCGTCCGCCGTTTCGGGAGCTTCGGATGCTGCCGGAGCTTCATTTGCCGCGGGTTCTTCTTTGCTGCCGCAGCCTGTCATCATAGCCGCTGTCATCGCTACACACAACAGAACACCTAATACTTTCTTTTTCATAACGTTCCTCCTAATGTTGTTTTTATTATAAATGAGGTCTCGGCAGAGACTTCATTCATAACCTTTTGTGTCCACCCTGACTTCGCCCTCATTTTACTACAAATAAATTTAAGCGTCTACAGGTTACCCCCGTAAACGCCCAATTTTTTTACAAATATTACCAATTATACTGATGTTTTATTAGCATAGCTTATTAATGCCTCGGGGCAATTATAACAGCAACTTATTGATTAGGCAACTGGTATATCCTGGTATTTGTTATAACCCGGTATTTATTATAATCTTAAATTTCTTTTTGAGTCCCGCTGCCTGTTTTATCCTTTGGAAACCCCTAATCTGAGCAGTTGGTTTGACATGCAGTAATGGATATCCAGCAGCAGTTCCTTGCCAGGTCCGGGAAAATAGATCTTTACTTTGTTTTCCTGCACCTCCCGTATCACTCCATCCCCGTATTTCTTATGGTTGACCGGCGCTCCTTTTACCAGTCCGGCCCGATCCAGATAGTATTCTCCGATAAAGCGGGACGGTGACAGCTTTTTTCCGTACTGTTCCTGCAAAGAATAGATATGCAGATAAGTTTTGGCCCTGGTCATAGCCACATAGAACATGCGGCGTTCTTCTTCCAGGTCCGCTTCCAGTACCGCCTTCCGGTAAGGGGTGATCCCCTCGTTCACATCGATCAGGATCACCAGCTGGTATTCCAGCCCTTTCGAGGCATGCATCGTGGAAAGGGTGACCCCGTCCGGTACTTGGATGCGGGCGGCGGCCTGCTCTCTTAGTTCCCGGGTATACTCTTCCATATGCCGGAACCACTCTTCATAGTTCTGATAAGGACGCGCGCTTTCCTGAAGCTGGTTCAGGGTATCATAGAGGTCTTCCGCCGACAGCCGCCGGAAATCCGCATATTCTTTTAGATATTCTTCATATCCGATACCGTGACGGATATAATTAACCGCGGAATAAGGCGGCATATTTTTAAGGAGCTTGAGATCATATTCCATCTTGTCGATGCGCTCCTGCATCCAGTTTTTCCCCTCATAGAAGTTTCGTAAGCTCTGAAATTCCACGACCGGCTTGTCAAACGCTTCCCGGCTGAAGTATCGTTTGGGACGGTTCATGATCTGAAAAAAATCCTGACGGGACAGTTCTTTTACCGCTAAACGGATATAGGCTAAGATATCGCGGGTAATCCAGTGGTCGTACAGATTGGGAATCCGGTCTTTGGCCCGGAAGGGGATATTATATTCCAGCAGCCTTTCCATCAGGCGGCCCGGCTGGGTGTTGGTGCGGAAAAGAATGGCCATCTGATTCCATTCTATGCCCTGCTCGCGATAGTATTTTAATTGCCGGATGACTTCCCGATATTCCTCCTGTGGATTGGCACATTCCGCAAACTTAATATCCCTGCCTTTTTTACGGACCGTATTGATCTGTTTTGGAAAACGGGCCTTATTATTGGCAATGATGCGCAGGGCGCCTTCGACGATGTCCGGCGTGGACCGGTAGTTGGTGTCCAGCAGCACTCTTTGGGCCTTTGGATAATCCTCTCTGAAGTTCAGCATAATCTCCGGCTTTGCTCCCCGGAACCGGTAGATAGACTGATCGTCATCTCCCACGATAAACAGATTATCCTCCGGCGCCGCCAGAAGCCGCACGATATCATACTGAATCTGATTGATATCCTGGCACTCGTCTATGAGGATATACCGGTATTTGTTCTGCCAGGCTTTCAGAATATCCGGCCGGCTCTCAAACAACTCCAGGCAATACACCATCATATCGTCGAAATCCAGCTGCCTTGCCTTTTGCAGTTTCTGCTCATAGGTTTGATAGATCTTTTGAAACACCTGATCCGGGCAGTTCCGGGCATGATAGGATTCCAGGGCTATCCTCTCGTTTTTCACGCTGCTGATTTCCGAGAGGATTCCGGCGAGAAAATCGGCTTCGTCATCGATCTCCAGCTCGATGTGTTCCAGGATCTCCCTAAGATATGCATACTTCTGCTCTTCCCTTAAAATGTCCGCCGCGGTATACCCATAAGCATGTTTCAGAATCGAGAAAAATACGGCGTGAAAAGTACCGAAGGTTACACGGGCCGTACCTGCCATCAGCTTTTGAAACCGTTCCTGCATTTCCCTGGCCGCAGCTCTTGTAAAAGTTATCACCAGGATACCGGAGGGGTCCACTCCGTATTCTTCAATCAGGTATTTTGTCCTCTGGGTTATCACAAGGGTTTTTCCCGAACCCGGTCCGGCCAGGACTAGCATGGGGCCTTCCTTATGACGGATCGCCTGAGCCTGGGATTTATTAAAACTCATTCTTTCCTCCGACGCCGCAGGATTCTGCGGTATTCTTTCTTTTTTCAAAGTTTATTTTGACGCGGTAATGTGAATATAGTAAGATAGTATAAATGTTTTGTTGTTCCATTGTAAAGAGAAATCAAGATATATTTTAACAAAATATGTCTTTCATAGGAAATGAAAAGGATTATCGTGCATGTCGAAATTTAAAACGACTTTTTATACTATAGAAACAGGAAAAATCCCGGGTCTCAAACGGCCGTGGCGGCTGGCTCTGCTGGCTGATCTGCACAACAAAAGCTACGGGCCGGATAACCGTCTTCTCCTGGAAGAAATACGAAAAAATCATCCGGATGGAATTCTCATCGCCGGCGATTTGATCATCTCGGACCGGAAAAAACAGGAAGTCCACAAAGATGCGGCTTATCAGCTTTTAATCGCTCTGGCGGCGGAATATCCGGTCTATCTGGGAAACGGGAACCATGAACACCGGATGCGGGAATTTCCCGATTCCTTTGCCGGGGAATATGATTCCTATATCCGGATGCTGCGAAGCTGCGGCATTCACACACTGGTCAACGGGCATCTGACGCAGCAAATCGGCGGAGCTTTGGTTACTATCTATGGATTTGAACTGGATTTCAGCTATTATAAGAGGTTTACCCGCAAACCCTTTGCTGTCACGTGTCTGACGGACGCACTGGGAACTCCTGATCCGGGACACTATAACATCCTCATCGCCCACAATCCGGTCTATTTTCCACAGTATGCCAAATGGGGCGCGGATCTGACCGTCTCCGGCCATCTTCACGGCGGCATTATCCGTATACCGGGAATCGGTGGCCTGATCACTCCCCAGGCCAAACTTTTTCCGAAATACGACGCAGGATATTTTGAAGAACAGGGCCGCTCCCTGATCGTCAGCCGGGGGCTCGGCTCCCATACGGTCAATCTTCGTATCTTTAATCCGGCTGAGCTGATCTTTATCGATATTACAAACAGACAAGAGGACATCACAAAATGAAACTACAATATAAACATACGGTATATGCAAGCTACTTAGGATACATCACCCAGGCTATCGTCAACAACCTGCCGCCCCTGCTGTTTATCACCTTTCAGAAAACCATGGGAATCTCATTGAGCGAATTGGGATTTTTAGTATCCCTGAACTTTGGCGTCCAGATGCTGGTGGATCTCATCTCCGCCAAGTTCGTCGACCGGATCGGGTACCGCGTCTGTATCGTGGCCGCACATATCTGCAGTACGGTGGGCCTGGTGGGACTGGGCCTGTTTCCCAAGTTCCTGCCAAGCCCCTACCTGGGCCTTATGATCGCCGTGGTCATCAACGCCATCGGCGGCGGGCTGATCGAAGTGCTGGTAAGCCCCATCGTCCAGGCCCTGCCCGGAGATGAAAAAGCCAGCGCCATGAGCATGCTGCACTCCTTCTACTGCTGGGGACATGTCACAGTCGTTCTGCTCTCCACACTGTATTTTGTCACGATCGGCCTTTCCCGCTGGTACTATCTTCCGCTTATATGGGCTGTTCTCCCGTTCTTTAACACCTTTTTCTATGCAAAGGTGCCGCTGCTTACGCTGACCGAGGAGCACAGCGTCATGCCGCTGCGGAAGCTATTTTCCATGAAGATCTTCTGGCTTTTCCTGATCCTGATGATCTGCTCCGCCGCATCCGAGCAGGCTATGGCGCAGTGGGCTTCCCTGTTCGCTGAATCCGGCCTGAATGTATCCAAAACTATGGGGGATCTTCTCGGCCCCTGCGCTTTTGCCGTCTGTATGGGACTGTCCAGAACCTTTTACGGCAAAAAAGGTTCTGGAATTGATCTGAAAAAATTCATCCTGGCCAGCAGCATCCTCTGCATGATCAGTTACCTGCTTGCGACCCTGTCCCCGATTCCGCTTCTCTCTCTGGCCGGCTGCGCCCTGTGCGGTCTGTCCGTTGGAATCATGTGGCCGGGTTCCTTTTCCCTGGCTGCGGAATACTGTCCGGCAGGCGGAACGGGCATGTTCGCGCTGCTGGCTCTGGCCGGCGATATCGGCTGTTCTTTGGGGCCGGGTATGGTGGGCGTCATCTCCAATTCTGTGGCCAGCCGGGACGGTTCCCTGCCGAATCTATTATTTGGCAATTTAACCTCAACCGAAGCCGGATTGAAAACAGGGCTGCTGTGCGCGACCCTCTTCCCGGTGCTGATGTTCTTTGCCGTTTCCGTTTTATCCAGGCTCAGAAGGCCCCCAGATCCGGACATTCGGCATCACCGGAGCTGACTTTTTTCTTTTACTGTATCTTCGTGATCGTTCTTTTACTGTATCTGCGTGATCGTTCTTTTACTGTATCTGCGTGATCGTAAAATCCTGTCCGTATTCAACAACAGCGGTCAGGTCCGCTTCTTCCGCGTATTGGGGCGCGGGCCAGTTCCCGATCTGCAGGGCAGGAGTGAACAGCATATGGATCGTCTCACCCAGTTCAAAATCTACGATGGTTCCCCAGTAGATATCCATGACTGGTTCTTCCGCCCAGGAGGTGTCTATCGTTCTGATTTCGCGTCCCTGGGCATACAAGGTCAGGCTTTGTCCAACAGGATCGTAATCATAGGATATCTTCTGTTCCAGCTGGCTCATATAATCGTCCGGCTGGAACATGGTTTCTTTCAACAGGCCGTCCCGGGTTCTCTCAAACAGGTATAGATTCCAGATGTTCAGCCCGGTTCCGGATGCCCCAAGTATCTTCATCTGCAGCTGCTCTTTGCCGGAGTCCCAGTAGATCTCAGGCAGGAGGGCCCGCGGCGAAGTCCCATATGTTATGTCAAAACGGCTGATCCCCTCACCGTTCCGAAGGAGGACTCCCCGGCCGGAATATTCAGCGTCGTTGTATCCATATAGAGTGATTTGATCTTCCGGCAGTTCTGCCAGTATCACAATCTCCCCGGTTTCCGATCCGTCATACCGGTTTTGAATCAGCTCCAGCTGCCCGGCCGTGACCGCATTCAGTCTGGCCATTAACTGTTCCTGATCCTCGGCTTCCGATCTCCCGGACCCATTTTCCAAAGCCCATTCCTGGTTGGCTATTTTTAACAGATGTGCCTGGAGCTTATCTAAGCGTTCATCGAGGCTGCCGCTTTTCCCAAATATTGACTCGTACTGCTGATCCATCCACCGGAACTCTTCCGTCTGCCTGATCGGCTGCTCCACTGTACTGTAAAACGCCTGTCCGTTCCTGGTCTCTAACAGGAGAATACTGTGTTCCAGATAGCCGTTAAGGGCTTGCAGAAACTGCCGTACCGCTTCTGCGTCAAACAGATACCTGTCCTTCTCCGCCATATAGTTTATCTCGTTTTCTTCCCTGACCTGCTGTTGACCGGTCTCATCTAAGGAGAACAGCTGGTAGGACATCATCCCTTCTCCCGGCTGCAGCCGCGCTGTATATCTCAACAGAAGATCTTCCTCGTCCGTCTGATATAAATAATAGGAAATGCCGGTCTGTCCCGAAAGTGGAAACTGTGACTCCCAAAGCTCGTCTCCCCGCCTGTTTTTCACCTGCAGCGCAGCCATACTGTTTTCCTGTGTATTTTCCGGTATCTCTGCCAGTATGGTTTCCTCTTTGCCATCCTGAGTCAGATCGGCGGGTATTCCTCCCCGGTTTGCGGACAGCGGATCTGCCAGGAAGAAAAACGCGGCTGCCGCGCCCAGAATGACGGCCGCTGCTTTCACCCAGGTGCTTGGCCTTCTGTAACGCAATATATTTTTCACCCGCTGCTTTGTATTGCTCTCTCCAAAAGCCAGCGGACGGACTGTCCGGTTCTGTCCCCGAAGCGCCAGATTTAACAGGGAACGGCAATAGTCTCCTCCCTTATTCTCTCCCAGTCTTGCCATTACCGCTTCGTCACAGGCCATCTCCATGTCTTTTTCCATCAGACGGTAAGAGAGCCATACCAGCGGATTAAACCAATGGATCACCAGGGCCAGATAAAATACCGGTTTGAAAACCGTATCTCCTCTCCGGATGTGCATCCGTTCATGCAGCAGTACATGTTCCTTCTCCTCCGGCGACAGATCCGCAGGCAGATAAATCTTCGTCCGAAACATTCCCAGAACGAAAGGGGTTCTGATCCCGTCGCTGATGTAACAGCCTTCCCCGTCCGGTATGGCTGTCCCTAATCTTCTTTTCAAGCCGATATAACTGCATAAGCTATACAGGAGCAGCAAAACGATACCGCTTCCCCAAATCACACAGCCCGCACCCGCCAAGGCATTTGGAATATCCGGGGCGGCATTCGCTCCGGACACCGTGGGTTCTCCTGCGTCCGGGATCTGAAGTATCTCCGCCCGTTCGGCGCCGCTTGTCTGCCGCTTCCCAGTCGGCAGCCCTGCTGCCCCGGCATCCATGTCTGCGGAAGCGTCAGGAAAAACGCTGCCTGTCCCTGCAATATTTTCAAGCGCTTCCTCCGTCTGTGCCGCTGTTTCCCCGGCCGCGTTTCCCTCCTGGCTCTGATTCCCGCCCAAGTTTCCCTGCAGATGCGCTTCCTCCTCTTCCAGGAGCCGCACCGGATCCAACCTGCCGCCGGGAACCAGACTGAACGGACTTTCAAATGCCACCGGGCAGACCAGGCGGATCAGCACGATCCCCCACAGCAGGCTGCAGAACATCTTCGGCAGCCTCCTCATCAGCAATCGGATAACCACCATACAGATAATCACATAGCCCGACACAATGCTCATGCGAAGCACCGTCAGGAATAAAAGCTCAGGTTTCATCGGCCCGCCCCCCGTTCTTATCCTCGATCAGCTTCCGGATCTCCCGTACCTCCTCCTCAGACAAGGGCCGGTCCTTTAAAAAAGCCGCTAAAAACAAAGGCAGCGAACCCCCAAAAGTCCTTTTCACAAACTGCTCGCTCTCCTGCCTTTGTATCTCCTCCTTCGGAATCCTGGAAGTCACCACCGAATTTTCCACTTGGAAGATTCCTCTGTCACACAGCCTTTTCAGCACCGTATAAGTCGTCGTACGTTTCCATTCCAGTTTCTCAGCGCACAGCTTCACCAATTCACTGGTCGTAACCGGCTCCCGGTCCCATACGATACAGGCCAGCCGGTATTCACTGTCAAAAATCTTTGGTATTTCCATATATCACACCCCCAAGCGCAAACATGTCTAATGCATTAGACATATTTAGTCTACTGCATTAGACATGTTTTGTCAAGGACGTGGAAGGGGCTTTTGGCCACCCTTTCCGGCTGCGAATCCGACCGGTCCCGCAGCAGCCGCTAAGAACCGGAATGTCAGATTATCCCTCTGTATGGGGACTTAAACGGGATCACCTTAACTTCCTTTTTCTTCTGTCCCTATACGATGCGAAACTCCACCATAATTTTGCCGTTGCTGGTCCTGGCCTTCAGATGTTTCCGCTGATCCGGATACTGGTAATTCGGAAGATTGTTCGATGCATTGCTGGTCTTGCTCTCGATTCCGTAATCCCTCATATCCCCCAGGATATTACCGGTAATAGAAGCGTTCGAGGTGGTCAGCACGATGTTATCCCCGATGATGTCCTGCAGAAAGATGGAGCCGTTCTTTGTAGACAGCAGCAGCGTATCGGGAAAGCTGCAGTTGGCGGCGCGAACCTTCTCATTGCTGGTAATCGCTTCCAGCCTCCTCCCTTTTAAATCTCGGAGAAGAAGTCCTCCATTGCTGGATTGCAGCAGCATGGTGCCGGCAGACATATTTTCCGCCGTGATCTTCGCATTGCTGGTGATCAGCTGGATATCCGCCATCCCCGGCAGGGAGGCGGCATTAATTTGACTGTTGGACGTCTTGACTCTCATGCTTCCGCGGAAGTTCTCGGGAATCTCCAAGATCAAACGCTGGGGAAAACGGAACCAGTTTACAATATTTAACGGAAATATCCGCATCCGGTGCCGGAAGATAAATTCTCCGTTGTCTACTGTGTGAATGACCTCATCCACGCCTTCCCGGGGCTGGAACAATACCCGGACGGTTCCTGCCGGAACCTGACGGATCTCAACTCTTAAATTCTGCGCCTCAACCAAGACTTTTGTGATGGGCGAGCGGGTTGTATAGTCCTGCTGGTTTTGTTCTGTTTGTCGAGGCATAAGAATCTGCGCATATTCTTTGTATTCGTTTTTTATTTGAACGGCGATGTCCTCCGGTTTTCCAAACCCTTCGATAATGTTTTCTTCCGTTCTTCCCTGCTCCAATCCATCGCAGATCAGTTCCTGGTAATACTCTCTCAATTGGTCTATCTCACTTTGCTTCAACTGGGGAAGCTGCTCTGTCAATCGGCTCAGAAATTCGTCTTTTTTCATGATTTACCCTCCTGGCTGTTTTTTTCCACAAAATTATAAATCTGCTTCATTTCTTCCCATTCACCCAAAAATTCATTAATTTTCCCGATTCCCGTTTCTGTGATCTCATAGTATTTTCTGGTTCTCCCGTTGTATTCCTGCTTATAGGTGGTCACGAAACCGGCGCTCTCCAGCCGCTTCAGAATAGGATAAAGGGTTGACTCCGATATCGCTATACATTGGGACACCTCTCCTATAATCATATAGCCATAGGAAGGTCCTCTCTTTAAAACAGACAGGACACACACATCCAATACTCCCTTTTTTCTCTGGGTATCCATTTTCCACCTCTTCCCAAATTATGATTTTAATACTACGCTATACAATGCTATGCATTACATACTATGTATAATATAGTATATCGATTTATTTGTCAACAGAATATTTTTCTTTTACATCCTGCAACATTTCCTTTATAATGTGACACTAGAGTTATATACCCGGAATATAATTGGGCGCGGTCATCAATCCGATTCCTGAAGATTACTAATTCCGAATTAGGTATTATACGAAAAACATATAAGGAGTATTGTATTATGAAAAAAAAGCATATTATTTTAATTTTGGTATCTGCCGTGATACTCATTCTGATCGCCCTGGCTGTCCTCTTTGCCGTCCGTAAGAATAAGGAGGAAAAGGCCGCCATTCAGGCTATGTACATACCCTACGGGGAAGATTCTTATATTATGGCCAGTGATGAAAGCGGTGTATTTACGGTTCATTTTCCGGAGGATATCTACGACATCAGCGGGAAAAAGATCACTCAGGATCAATTGGTGAAGGGCAATATCTTAAAAATCTACGGAAATGGAATCATGCTTGAGTCCTATCCCGGCCAGTACCCGGGAGTCACCAAGATCAAAGTTGTGGAGCAGGGCTCCCCTTCCGATGCGGATCGCTATCAGGATATTATCGACATGATCTATCAGGAACCGGATCCGGCCGAACCGCCCAGTCTGGATGTAAACTACCGGACAGATCTGGCTGTGGTCACGGCCATGACCACCCGAGGCGGGTTCCGCTGGGAATATCAGGATAAGGACGGTGCAGCGCAGTCTGTCGTGGCAGATGCCCCCAGCATGCTGGCTAATTCGGACCTCGCAGATATTTCCCTTACCGACCCGACGGATCTGACACTGCTCTTTACCAAAAAACCCGACGAAGTCACTGTAATCCGCTATACTTCCGATCATTACAAGGATCAGGCTTATATTGAGAGCAATCCGCAGGGTGAGCACGTGGAAGTGTCGGCCGTGGAAGATGGCAGCTATCTGATTTCTCAGGCGGAAGCCGGTTATATTTATGTGGTTCGGGCCGTATGGGGTTCCAGTGAAGTAGAATTCGGTTTTATGACGAAATAACAGGTCCCAGAGAATCTCTGTACTTCTATATTACATTATCGGCATAAAATAAAAATGAAATCTGTATTGCAGACAGTGTATTGGGAATAATTACCAGGCTTAATCTCCTTTCTATACCAACGTTTTCTTTCACCAACTCTTATTAGGATTTGGAAATAACCGAAATTATTTGTTCAAAACAGAGAAAAAAAGTTTGTACAAGACTTTTAGTCCCTAATCCTATATAATAAAAGTACGCGATTGGAGAATGTAGAAAGGAGATGGCTAAAATAGCAGATAACGAAAAACTGGATTTGATTCTGTCCGCAATTACCGATCTGAAAACTGATGTCACTGAGCTTAAGTGTGATGTCACCGAGCTTAAGTCTGGGTTCACTGAGCTTAAGTCTGAGGTCAACGAGCTTAAGTCAAATGTTTTCAGGCTGGAGTCCAACGTCTCCGTGCTCAATGACAATGTCTTTGAGATTGACCAAAGCCTCTGCACTCTTCAAACCGATGTGAAAACACTTTCCCGTGATGTCACTCTTTTAAAGATGACCCTGGAAAACGAAACGAATCGGAATATTCAGATAGTGGCAGAAGGTCATTTGGATCTTTACCGGAAAATGATACAGGCTACCAGCACCGCCCAAAATGCGGAAAGCTTGATTGAGATGCACAGTATCCGTTTAAATCGTCACGACAACGAGATCGCCGCATTGAAATTGGCATAACACTAGAACACACTTAGGGTGTATCTAAAAAGCTGCCGGTTAATACCGGTTTTAAGTTTCTTCCCAAATGAATTAAGAAGATTCTATGGTATGACATACTTTTCAACCATAGAATCTTCTTATTTTTTTGCCGTCGTTTACTTTTAGACCGTAATATTCCTGCAGTTACGCTGTTTTACATAAAAATGGCTAATACAATGAAGCCCAAAATGGTCGTTAAAGTCATCACGGATAAAGAGGAGGAAACATATTCTCTTTGTTTTTCATCATCTGCAAATACCGGAAGTACATAAGGCGGCGGTAAAATCAGCATCACATTAAGCGCCATATCCAGACTGTCTCCCATTCCGGCAAGACGTACCATAAATCCGGCCAGCACCCTCAGCGCTGCCATAATCACAATACGGATTACCGTTACTTTTCCTACCGCCAGCCATGGAATATGGTCTAATACTAAGTCGTACCCGATGGTGAGCAAAATGATGGCGCTGGTCGGCGCACTGACAAAGCTGGTACAGGCATCTAGCATACTGCTAATTCCAGCCCCGGCCATCAGATCATATATCCCTGTCGCTCCTAAGAGCACCCCGGCCAAAATAGCAATTACCGTTGGTGACCGAAACATTTCTGCCGCCAGCTTTTTTGCAGAGATCTGTTCCTGACCGTTCATGCCCAATAAAATTTTATATAAGGTAAATACAAAAAGCACCTGCCCTAAGTCAATACTGGCAAAATCACTGATCCGGTCGGAACCATATAGCAGCATAAACAGAGCATATCCCAGCATACCTGCTTCAAAACCTGTAGTTAAAAATGGTATAAACCGGGACTCCATATGGAACACGGTCTGAAAAACCTTGCCCAGTACCCATGCTAAAATACAAATTCCAAACATCATCAGGGTCAAAATAATATTTTTTCCAGAATAATCCATGGCAGCAAAAGCATTTACCATAACCGCCGGCAAAGTAATATTTACTACCACACTTTTTAGTGCGCGAATTCCTTCTCTGCTTAACAGCTTGGTCTGCCGGCAGATCATACCGATGGCCAGCATCAAAATCACCGGCAGAATTGTGTTACAAATCTGAATCACATTTTCCATTATGGCCTCCTATTATACTCTGGTTACTTCTTTTATCCATTTATTTCTCCGATACCGGATCATCATCTAAATACACTGTTTTCCATTCCTAACATTTTCATTTTAGCATATGATAGAATAGCTGAAAACAGAAAAAATAAGCCGCAAGGTATTTCTACCCTACGGCCACGCCCAGCTCATAAGCTTTCGTTTAAGGGAGATGATGAGTAAGTCCAAGTCTCCCCTGCTCAGGACTATCTAGTTCCCTCCGCTTCCAAAACCGAAACTCAAAAATTCATATTATCGCCGTCTGTTATCCTCCCGGCTGCCGCTCTCTCCATCTTTACGCTTTTCTCTTTTTTAAGCAGATACCAGGAAATACCGACCAAAATAACGCCTACGGTCGCCATTCCCGCATACACACCAGGAACATCCGGCAGGAAACCAAGCGCCTCCGCAAGATAGGTTCCACAGAAGTTGAACAGCGCATGCAGCAAAACCGCTGCGTACAGGGAATGATAACGCTCGTTGACGAATCCCAAGAGCAAACCCAGACAGAAGGCATACGTCCCCTGTATCCAATTCATATGTATAATTCCAAAGAGCAGCGCCTGTAAGATATTGGCCAGCAGGAAATTCAAACCTGCTCTTCTGGCAAACTTATAGGTTAGACCCCGAAATATCACTTCCTCACAGATCGGAGCAAATACAATTGTTGAGATGGTTGAGAGAACAGTTCTGTCAGCGATACCGGTCTGCTCCATCAATAAATTATAATCTTCCATTAAATTCGGAAACGCGAATCCTGCAAACGATAGATAAAGTGTAATGATAAAATAAAATCCGACTGCCAGACAGATCTCCGCCGAAAAAGATCTCACGCTGAAAACCTGCGCAAGCTTCAACCGCTCTTTTTTCCGCACAAATCCGAAATAGTACCACAGCCCGAACCCGACCATCCAGCTGATCTGTATCATAATCAAAAGCAGCATGTAGTGATCCATTACCATCTGTGGCAGTGAATTCAATATATCAGTCAATGACATCGGCATCCCTTTTGCATTCGCAGATATCAATTCCATAAACATGATACCCAGGATCACCACTACCTCCACCAGCAGTTCAAGAACTATCATAGACACGGCCGGTACCAGGGCCAGTAGAAAATTACCTATTTTTTTCATCATCTTATGCGTCTCCTTATAATTTCTCAAGAATAGCTATTGCCGTTTTTTATTATAACACACAAAAACAGCTTTGCGTGTATGAAATAGATTTCACAGGCTGAATCTTTCTTTCCGCTCTGTCATATTTTTCGGATAACTATCTATACCGGTTTATCCTGGTTCGGAATTGCGGATTCATACATTCACTTATACCCAAAGAGGATCAGATATGATACGATAGAAATAATAAAATTGCCTATATCTCTAAGGAGGTCTGCAGCTATGGCAACGATAAAAGATGTAGCTAAGAGAGCGGATGTCGGGATAGCAACCGTATCCAGAATGATGAACGGGACAGGCTATGTATCGGAAAATTCCAGGAAAAAAATCGAGGAGGCCATCCGGGAACTGAATTTTATCCCTAATGAGCGCGCCAGGAATCTTTCCATGAAAAAATCAGGAATCATAGGAGTGATTATCCCTGATTTCCAGACTCCCTTCTATGCGTCCTTTATCCGGCAGGTGGAGATCGCCCTGTATAAATACGGATATAAAACGATGGTCTGCAACACCGTTAAGACAAGTGACAGGGAGAAGGAGTACCTGGACATGTTAGACCGCAATATTGTCGACGGAAGCTAGCCCTCCGCACTCCCAGGGAGATACAAAAGATCCCGGCCGTCCGGAGCGTCCCCGTATACCGCCCGCGGTTCCAAGCTGTAAGCAGCGGACATACGAAGCTCCTGGCGGCCGGAGGCCCCAGATACCGTCCCGGTTCCAGCCAAAAGCAGCGGCCATATCCAAACTCGAGGAAGAACCGCTTGTCAGCCGGTTTCAGGGATACTCTCTATTTTCCCTCCGCTATACCTACTCCTTCGGGCAGGTCCAGCCGCACTTTCACTTCCGATTCGAACCGGGTCAGCTCCACGCTGATCTCTCCTTTCGGCGTCGGAATACTTCCACGCGCGTAGGTAAGCTCAGGCGGCAGACAGGGCTGAAACCGGATCTTGCCAAATCCCGGTTCCGCCGGAACCACCCCCAGAATCCGGGTGGGCAGCTGATACGTCGGCGTGCCTCCCCATGCATGGGAATAATCACAGTCAAATCCATACCACACTTCTTTTAAGGCATCCGGATTTTCGTCCAGCAGGCTTTCCCACCTTCGGATCTGCTTTAGGCCGTATGTCTCAAACAGCCCGGTCTGCTGAAGCGCTTCAAACACAAAATGCATAAAATAAGGCTGCGCCTGGCTGAGCGTGGGATCTTCCATCACACGCGCCATCAGTTCCTGCTCTCTCTCCTTCGGTATAACATGGTAAAGTACCGCAAGCGTATTCATATGCTGACTGTAAAATCTCCGATCCACATCCGCCGGCATCCATCTGGTGGATTCCCGGGCCTCCGGGTCATACAGGCCGTCCACATACAGCTGTTTTTCCTCATCCCACAGTTCCCGGTGTATACTCTCCGCAACCTGGCGGCGCAATCTCTCATACCCGTTAATCTTCTCTTCCCTGCCGCCAAGCAAATGAAGAATCGAGACCGCCCGCTCTAAAGCTCCGGCGAACATAGCGGTCAGATACCCCTGCCCCATACATTTCGGCGGGTGATGCCTGTTGAAACCGCCGTCCTCCACCCAGTCCATGAACATATAGTTAGGCGCCTTTTCTATCAGCCCGTTCCCGCCCAGATAAGAGGTGAACAAGCGAAGAATTCCATCTATGGTCTCTTCCGTTTTGGACAACAGCTCCAAGTCTCCCGAGTACATGGCGTAGTCCAGAATCATTCCGATATACAACAGGCAGTAACTGGGATGGAACATCCGGTAGTCCCGCTCCTTCAGATAGGCGGCTATCTTCAGGATATCGAATCTGGTCAGATAGGGATCGCCGAAAGTGACATAATTCATCAGGCTCTCAATCATATAATCCCCCATACATCCCAAAGGCTCCTGGTGGATCGGGGAGTCCATATGGTAGGTCTGCCGGCAGATCTGATTCGTCCTGCAGCCGGCCAGATAGATTTTCTCCAGCAGCGGATCGCTGCACTGGAAGCTGCCCTTTAATTCGGACGGGTATGCGCTTATATTGATCCCCGCAGCATGGATCACACAGTCCTGCCAGACATTGGAAAGCGTGATCTGCACATATCGGATACTCTGCATTCTGAGTGTTTCCAGACCGGCCTGCTCATCCCCCAAAGTCAGTGTCACCGTCGTTCCGTCCCGCTCTACTTTTCCCGGAAACTCCTGCATGTGCAGCACGGCTTTTGTCCCTTTCCCGCCTTTGATATTTAAGAAAAAATAGGCAGCGCAGATCCTGCCGAAATCCAGCCAGAATGTCACAGGCGCCCCCTTTGTAATCCGGATACGGTCCGCATCTGTGTTATAGAAAACCCGTTCAGCCCCGGGATCAAAAGGATTCAGCACTTTTTCCGGCCTCTGCTCCAGATATATCAGATTCGGTATCGGCGTGGCGTATACAGGAGGAAATAGTTCCTGTTTCTTTACCACCTCCGCCCAATCCCACGTCTCGTCCCGGTATCCCCAATCCTCCTCTTCCAGTGTATACGTGCCGTCCCAGGAGGACCGGGCTGTGTAAGCCCTGTCCCGGACGCATTTCCAGGTGTCATCGGTGGCGGTCAGCACATTCTCCCTGCCGTCCGTAATTTCAGCCAGCAGGCCGCCGTGCCCGCAGGAGATCTCCGACTGTACCACCGCTCCCAGACACACGCGAACCGTGATCACATTTTCTCCTGCCCTAAGGAAATCCTGAACCTTATAATTCTCATAAAATTTGTAGGGTACGCTTTCACAATTCGCGTAATCCCCGCCCGGCTGCGCGCTCCCCCGTCCCACAGGCCGGCCATTTATAAAAACTTTGTAGGAAGAATCCGCCGTTATATACAAATCTGCCCGATCCGGTTTTTCCCCGCACCACATTTTTTTCTGAAACACAAAAACCGCAAAGGGACCGTCTTTTCGTTGAAACATGGTATAATCACAATTTTGGTACTCCGGATATGCCCCGGACGGCGCCCAGATCCATTGCGCCTTCCACTTTCTCTGCTCCCGGGGAAGCCGGAAACCCTCCGCCTCTTTGCTGTATATCATTCCATTTCGAAACACGGTCATTTTTTTCCCATCATAGGGTATCTTTGTCTGTTCCATATTTAATCTCCTTTTGCAGCCCCTGGTTCAACATTTTCCACAAAACCAGAGCACATACGCTTATTTCTATCATAACATAAAAAGCGGCCGTATAGGAACCGTTCCTCTCGTAGATGACGCCGCCGCCCCAAGAGCCCAGGACACTGGTTACCATTCCATTGGCATTGAGTATTCCAAGGTTAATGCTGCGGTAACGGGTTCCGTACTGCCTGGTACAAAAATAAGTGATCAAAACCGGCAGGCTTCCGTATGCCAGCCCGGTAAACAGGTAGGCCCCCGTCAGGATCACGCCGTTTCCCAGCAGCTGCGCGGATAAAAGGCCAAGTGACGCGATACCGACACTGGCGGAGGCTGTGCCCATTCCAAAACTTCTTCCCTTCCGGTCACACAGTCTGCCGTACAAAATCCTTCCGCCTGCATTTCCCACGCTCAGGACCCCGGCGGTCCAGGCTGCTTTTGCCGGGGATACTCCCATCTCAAGCGGAAGTACCGCTCCGCTTCCAATTACTCCAAGGCCGATGGAACCGATACAGATCAGCCAGCCAAAAAAACAGATAGAAGGATGGCCTGCGCAGCATTTGCCCGGGAGATACCTCTATCCCTTCCCCTCTCCCATGCTTAGCGCATCCATGGGCTGTCTCAGGCTTCCGGATCCATATGCAGGCGCCCAGCATCAGGACACAGAATACCCAGCCCATACGGCTGAATGTACTCCGCCAGCCGGCCCCCTCATACAGCATCCGGTTGATTACCGGTCCCAGCAGGAAGCTGCTGATCCCGTAGCCTGCCAGCAGAAGGCCGGAAACCGTACCCGTATCATCCGGGAACCAAGCGAGCACCGTGCTCACCACCGTATTATAGGCAATACCGGTTCCAAGGCCACACATCAATCCGTAAAATACATATATTTCCGTCAATGAGCTGAGCCGGGATGCCCCCAGGAAGCCCAACAGCAATAAAAGAGCGGATATGGACAGCGTAATCCGGTGGGAATACCTGCAGATCATGATTCCGCTGATAATACTGCCGATATTGTAGCCGGCCATGGACAGCACAAAAACGGCGGAAGTCTGCGACCGGCTCCAGCCAAATTCAATCTCCAACGGCGCGACAAATATCGACCAGGAGTAAATCACACCGGTACACAGCAGCAGAAGGCCTCCGTAGAACAGGCTTATGTATTTTGCGCCGGCGCCCACGTTTCTAATATCTTTTTTACTGATGAATTTGCCGTTCACTATCTCTTATCTCCTGATTTCTCTTGATCGCCTGCTTATTTCATCGAATAAAAAGGCAGAGATCCGTAGGAAAATATCTCATTCCAGATCTCTGCCCCGTACGGCAGGCGCTTCTATCCTTCCTTACCGTCTGCCGGATCTATTCCTCGCTGTATTCGTCCAGCAGCTCCTGGCACGCTTCGTTTAATTCATCCAGTCCCTCCTGCACCGAAGGATATTTCCCCTGGATAATACCGATCAGATATTCTGCCATAGTGGTCTGGATCTCGGTCACGCCGCCATAACTGGGTTTCGGCTTTACACCTTCCATCAGGGTGCCAGCCTCATACATTCTCACCAGGTCCGGCTGCACTTCGATGGTTTCCGCTTTCAGCGCTTCATCTTCATAGGAAGCGATATCGATAGGCGCTCTCGCTTTGACATCCGTTACCCATTTATGCCAGAAGTTGTTGTCGATCAGATACTGCAGGAATACGCCGCAGGCATCCGCTTTGTCCGTGATAGAGGAGATGCTGATCTCCATATTCGAGCTGACCATGCGGTAAAATGCCTTATCCTGGTCAATCTTCATGCCGTCATCCGGCACCGGCATATCCGCCATAATGTAGTTGAAGTCTTCCGGTACTTCCATGTCGGTCAGAATACCGTTGATATAAGTATAGCCGATGTTTGTCGCGATAGCGCCGCCAAAGAACTGCTCGTGTCTGTCCATATAAGTCTCGTTGGCCGCATTATCTGAAAAGGTTCCGGCGTCATACATGGACTTGAGGAATTCCACCGTCGTCACCGCATGCTCGTCGTTCATGGTCATTTCCGTGGCTTCGTCATTCATAGGCGCGCCGCCTAACTGCCAGTTCCAATAATTGAATTCATTGTTTACGTCGGAGTAATTCTCCATACTCAAGGGAACGGAATATCCGGTATATCCCGCGTCCTTCATGGCAATAGCGGCCTCTTTGAACTCGCTCCAGGTCTTCGGCACATTATTCTCATCACGGCCGATGGCTTTCAGAGCGTCGATGTTGTACATCATATAAGGGGACAGGTCGACCCAGGCAGGTATAGTCCACAGTTTGCCGTCACGGGAAGCCACTCCTTCCACTACTTCCGGAAGCATCAGCTCTTTTACCTGACCGGCGATATCCGGCAGCACGTCTTCCAGCGGAGAGATAATTCCTAATTTCTTGCCATAGTCATCGATGCAGGGACCAAACGCATACAGGTCGGGAGCGGTATCATTTCCGCCCTGATAAGCCGTGACTATTTTTTCCTGACGGCTTCCCCACTCCTGAGCGGTAACGGTTACATGTACCTTATCCTGGGAGGCGTTAAACTGTTCCGCCATCTCCTGGAACACCACCGGTTCCGCGGACAAGCCGCCGAACACCCACATGTCAATCTCCACCGTGCCTTCCGCCGTTTTGTCCTCACCTGAGGCGGCAGAGCTGCCGCCCTGATCCGCGGCCGCCGGTTCTTTCGTTTCCGGGGAACCTCCGCACCCGCTTAACAGTGATACGGTCATGACGCCGGCCAGTAACAATGAGATCAGTTTCTTTTTCATGAAATACTTCCTCCTTTAATATTAGAAATGTATTTTGAATCAATTCCGGATTTTCGATTTTCTTGCCTCTATATCCGGAAATAGTTCCGTTAAGTTTCGTAAATCTCTATCTCCCAATGCCTACTTCTTTTCAGGATCTCCCCTGCGGCTTCCACGGCCCTTTCCCATTCGTACTCAGCCATTTTGCCGGCATACTCATCCCTTGACCGCTCCCGCCGTCAGGCCCGCGATCAGGTTTTTGCCCAGCAGGATAAAGATCAAAAGCGTAGGGATCGTTACGATAATTGACGCCGCCCCCATCTGATTCCAGTACGTCCCGAATTCGGTTATAAAACTGGAGAGGCCAAGGGATATGGTATATTTGCTTTCGGTTGTCAAAAGGATCAGGCTGTATAGATATTCATTCCAGGAACACATGAAGGCGTATACCCCTACGGCCGCGATTCCCGGCTTGGATATGGGCAGGATCACGTTGACGAAAGTTTTTAAGGCACTGCAGCCGTCGATGCGGGCCGCTTCCTCCAGTTCCGAGGGTACCGACCGGAAATACCCGTACATCATCCAGATGGAGAACGCCAGGCTTATGGTGGCGTACAGCAGCATCAGTCCGAAGTGGGAATCATAAAGTCCGTAGGACTTATACGTGGAAAATAATGGTATAATCACCGAGGTTCCGGGGAACATCTGGGCAACCAGAACAAACATCAGCAGGCCCTTTTTAAACGGAAAGCGGAATTTGGCAAATCCGTAGGCCGCAAGGCTTGACACGATCATCCCCAGCAGCGTGGCCACCACCGATATCTTCAGGGAATTCCATATGTAGCGCGGAAAGGGTTTCTGTACCCAGACCTCGTAGTAGGAATTCAGTGTGAAATTCTCCGGTAAAATCGTCACCGGAATTTTCAGCAGCTCCGTCATACTCTTGCAGGAGGTAATCACCATCCAGGCCAGCGGGAATAAAGCCACAAAAAGAACAACGATGATGCCTAAGACTCTCAGCACGGATAATAATTTGCTTTTCATGGTTATGCGCCCTCCTCGTCCGTTGCTTTCGTCAGTTTGAGATAGACAACGGCAAATATCATTATGATAATAAACTGAATCACCGAGTAGGATGAGGCCAGTCCAAACCGGAACTTCTGGAATGCGGTCTTATAGATAATCACCGGCAGGGTCGTGCTGGATACGCCGGGTCCTCCCGCAGTCAGGATATTCAGGATTCCGAATCCGTTCATCGTCCAGATCATAGCCATCAAAGAACAGATCGAAAGTACATATTTCAAATTCGGCAGAGTAATATACCAGAATTTTTTTATACCGTTGCATCCGTCGATAGACGCCGCTTCATACTGTTCCTTATCGATCCCCTGCAATCCGGCCGACAGCATGATGGTCACGTAGGGGTAGGTTCTCCAGATATATACCAGGGAGACCGAGACCAGCGACAATGCCTCTGAAAAGAACTGTATATGTTCCGGCAGCAGGTGCAGATAATCCACCAGCACACCGTTTATCAGGCCTTTCTCCCCATTTAACAGCCAGCGCCAGATCGCGCCGACCACCACTTCCGGCAATACCCACGGCATAAATACCAGTGCCCGGGTCAGATTTTTACAGTGCTTTACGCCGTTTAGCAAAAGCGCGATCAGCATCGAGATGACCACGGTGATCACCGTTACCGATATGGCGAACTGCGCCTCATTCCCGAGAATCTCCCCGAAATTCGCACTGGAAAACACTTTTTTGAAATTGTCCAGAGCGATAAAATTTTTATCCCAGCTTTTCAGGATGTTAAAATCCGTAAAGCTGTACCAGAACCCATTTATCATGGGTATAAACAGCAAGCCGGCCAGCAGCACGATAGCGGGCAGGATAAACAGATATCCCCGCACGGCCTCGCTAAATGCCAGCTTTGAAAACTTTTTCTTTTTGTTCATCCGATTTCCTCCCTACAGGCCAAACTTTACAAAATGATAATCGTCCGACCATACATTTCTCTGATCCGCTTTAAAAGGACTCGGCTCCCCGGTGAAGTCCGCCGGCCAGACAGCATAGAGTTCTCCGTCCACGTGGTGGTGAGGTCCAAGCAGGTTCCGGTTGGACGAATACAGTTCCCAGACGATTTCATTTTCACCAAACTTCAGGTAGTCCGTGATGTCGCATTCGTAAGGCTGCCAAAGAAATTTTTTAACCGGCTTTCCATTGATGATAAGCTTTGCCACCGCCGCGTTCGGTTTTTGAAAACGGTAGAGGATGCGCCTTCCTTTCAGGCTTTGAATCTTGACCCCCAGCGAATCGTCATACTCATGGAGGATCAGATCCTGGCTGATCACCATTTTCCCTGAGAAAAAGCAGAATCCCTGGGATGTAAAATCATCTCCATATACCGACGTAGGCATTTTAACAATTGAGAATTCCGGATCGCAGCTCAGTTCCTTTCTCCAGGAATAGGAAAAACCATTGCGGTTCTTCACTCCGAAATCTCCCAGCAGATAAATGCTTTCGATTTCGGTCTCCAGCGTCAGTTTGTTTTTCTCGGTCTCCAGCACGTTTTCCCCGAACAGTACCTCATACACGTTCTGCGGCTGCCTGAAATCTATTTTCAAAATGATTTCATTATCGCCTTTGCGGATATAGGGGCGGATATCATAGGTGCGAAATCCTTTATCTCTCCACCAGCCCCGTTCACACAGCGCAACTTCAATACCATTGATACGGGCGTTCAGCCGGTCCGCTATCTCCGCAGCCAGATAGAATTCCCTAGTTTCCTCCGGTGCCATATCCATCCGGAAGGAAAATAAGAGTTCTGCCTGCACCGGCCGTTTCTCCTGCAGCAAAATGTCCATCAGCTGGATCGTGTAGATCTCGTCCCGCCACTCCTTGCCGTCGATCCGGTACCGGCAGCGGTCCAGGGTCAAAGCGTTCAGATCCGCATGCCGTATCTTCCAGCTTCCCCCAGGATTCAAAATTATGGTCCGGTCAGAATCCCGGGCTTTGGCTTCCCGGCCTGCTGCCTTAGGATCTGCTTTCAGCTCCCGGATAAAAAACACCTTGCTCTCTCTTGCCGCCATCCGTATGCAAAAGGAAGTCTGACCCGGCTGCTCCTCATCCGTATCCACCGGATACCGGCTGTTATCCAACGGAGCGTATTCCGTAATCTCCCAGCTGCCGCTAAGACGGAACCTGGCGTTTCGTTCCATCACCGTATCCAGATTCACCACGTAGAGAATCCGTCCGGTATCTGTTTTTCTAAGCTGATAGTGGATATTGGGAATTTCCCGCCCGTTTTCTGTGATAGAAACCGGGAAATCCGCCAGCCTGTCAATGTCTTTTTTTAATTCCCTGATTCCAACCGGACGCGCGAGATCCCCCAATTTCAAAAGTGGTTCCTGCGCTTTCGGACTCGTATATTCCGGGAAATCTCCCATTTGATAAATATGGCCCTTGTTCTGCGCGAACTGCAGCAATAACTCTACCGTCGGCTGATCCATGCAGCGCATATCCGGAATGACTACGGCCCGGTAGCCGCACTTACCTATGTAAAACCGGTCCCCTTTTACCTTTCCGTGCCGGGCGATCAGTGTCTCATCCCCGTAATGGTGATCGATATGGCAGTCGGCCAGCCGCTGCGAGAGATCCTCGAACCGCTGTCCAAAGGAAACGATCTCTCCTTCCTCCTGCCCGTCGTACAGCATCCAGCCGCTGTGCATCGGATGTAACAGCAGCAGTTCCACTTCCACCTGCCCGCTTGTCAGCAGCAGGCCAAGTCTGGCAAAATATTCATTAAAATCTCCGTACTCCTCCCACCAGGGCTGTTGGTAGAACAGCGACGGCGGAAAATCTCTCTTTCGAATTCCCCGGATACTGTAAGCCTCCAGATGCTGGCACATTCGGTTTACCCCGTTCACATACTGCCACTCGGCGATCCACTTTAACTCCTCCGGGCTGCAGTCCCAGCCAGCCATCGCGAACATCTCCGACAGCACGAACTTTCTGCCCAGCTGGGCAGCCGCGCTTCCCGCCTGTTTCGGCGTCAGCGGTGAGGATATCCGTCTTCGCAGCCAGTCGATTCCCGGCACATGCATATATTCATAGGACGGCATAACTCCGGCCGTGGCCTGCATCTGCATCAGCAGGGAATCCTCCCGCATCAGATGTCCGGTCAGCCGGCAATGGTTTTCCTCACACCAGCTATAGACCGTTTTACAGAATCCTTCCGTGAACATCCGGGATACGACTTTCCAGAAATCATAGCGGTACTGTCCGCAGCCTGGCAGATCCAGGAACAAAGCGGGAAGGTGTTCCTTAAGCTCGTATCCGTTTTCTTTCTTGAACTCTTCGGGAAGCAGGTAAGAATACGGGATTTTAAGCTTCGAGAACTGCGGTTCATCGGTGAAAAAACCCGGAATGACCGTCCCTAACTCCGCAGCAAATTCTTTTTTATATTTTTCATGGGTAACTTCCAGAAATTTCCGGATAACATCCGGATTTAACACATCGACATAATAGGGGTTAGCCTTTTCGCATACCACATAGACGGTTTCTTCTTCCCGGTAATCGTACAGATAGCGTCCGTCCGGAGCGTATATCCCCAGGATCGAAAGCTCCCGGCCGATATCCGAGGGGGCGCACTGATACAATTCCATCCATCTGGTGTGATAGCCGTCTCCCAGTTTCGTAACCTCGCCACCGGCGAAACCGCTGGGCCAGCCCTCCTCATCGTACAGCCACGGGTCCATCCCGCATTTTTTTGCTTCTTCCACACAAACGCGCACGCATTCCATCCACTTTTCGCTCATGTAAGGGGTTTTCAATCCGCCTCTGGCGTGCATGAAAAACCCGCCGATCCCTTTTTCCTTCATCTGCCGTATCTGCCAGACCAGCTCTTTTGGCTCCAGCTCATCATTCCAGGACCAGAATGGAACACTGCGGTATTCCCGTGCAGGATTTTTTAATTGGGATTCCATATCCATCATTCGCTTCATCCTCCACTGCAGACTACTTCTACCGCCCGTTTCAAAAACAGGTGATTTTCCGGGGTATCATCCACAAACTCCGTACTTGCCAGATATTCGTATATTTTCCGCTTGTTCTCCGCCGTTTCTGGAATTCCAAGTTCTCCAAGGGAAACCGGCATCTTCATGCGTCTCATAAACTCCTTGAATCCGGGGATCTGTTCCTCTGTCCGGTTATAGCTAAGCTGCAGGATCAGGGATGTGCCGACAATCTCCCCGTGGAGATACGATTGCGCTTCTTCCGTAAAAAACATGCGGGCCGCGTAATACATCTCATGGGCCAGCGCCGTCTGTCCCAGCGCTTTGGAACTGCCGCTGATGAAACCGGTCAGTACGAAATTAATATATAAGAAATCGTGGACTTCCCTGGTCAGCCGGTGATCCCGGATGTCTCCATAGATCTTTAAGCAGTTTCGTTCCAGAATGCGGTAAATATAGGCGGCCAGCGTATAAGCGGTATCCATCTCAAGGCTGAACGTATTCTCATCGATCTTCGCATGGCCGTTCTGAATCTCGATATATTTTGCCATACTGTCCAACATTCCGGCCGCGGCATATCTGGGAGGCTGCCGCACCATAATCTCTTCATCCACCAGAACCGCGTCCACCTCATATTCATGGTAGAAATTCCCGCCGGCCGTGCCCAGAGCAGCTCCGTCCTTCGTGTACATCACGCTCATGGGAGTGTAGGCCGCGCAGGTGGCTGCGCTGGTCGGTATCGTAATGACCGGCGTCCCGGCCAGGTGCGCGACAGCCTTCGCCAAATCCATGATCCGGCCGCCTCCCGCTCCTGCCACCACCTCATATCCCTGCTCTCTCACATACTGAGCCAGCGCGGCGGCTGTCTCCCTGTCCGTATAGCCGTTGTAGGTCCTGAATTCATACTGAAGATGGTTCTCTTCCAGCTTCTTTCGCAGCGTATCTTCCACGATGGATAACGCAGTCGTCCCTCCGATGATAAACACCCTGGTTCCAAATCTGCCAATCTCCTTACCAGCCAGTTTCAGCGCCCCCGGCATCTGGATATACCGTCCGGCTCCCAGTTTATATGCTGCATCCATTTTATGTACCTCTTATAAATCCAAGTATTACTGAATTTTTCCGATCTCTTTTAACACGTTCACGGTTACATCCATTTCTTCCTTCGTGGCGGGAGCCAGAGGGCTTCTGGCTGGCCCAAGATGGATACCGCTTACCAGCTCGATTGCCGGACGCATGATAGAGTTGGGAAGGATTCTTCCGTTCTGCCCGGTTGTCTTACAGAACCGGTAGATCGGTACGAACAGCTCTTTTGCTTCCTCGTTCTTTCCCTCGGCAAACGCCTGAAAGATCCGGCGGATCTCATGACCGAAAATATGCGCGCCGCCGCTGACCAGCCCCATGGCTCCCTGCACGATGGTGGGAAGCAGCATAACATCGTCGCCGTTGTAGATGGCAAAATCCGGATCCTCCTTCTCCGTCGCCAGGAAAAAGTCTGTGACCTGCGTGGGATTGATGCCCGCTTCATCCTTGATCCCGATAATATTGGGGATCTTAGCCAGACGCGCTACGGTCTCCGCTTCCATGTTAACTCCGACGAAGATCGGGATATTGTATAACATGATATCGCAGGTGGTGTTCTTCGCCACTTCTTCAAAATGGTTATAGATCCCGGCCTGGGTGGGTTTATTATAGAAGGGACACACGATCAGGCAGGTCTTGATCCCCAGCCGCTGCGCTTCTTTGGTCAGGGCGATGGTCTCTTTCGTGGAAGCGCAGCCGGTTCCGGCGATGACCGGTTTTCTTCCGTCCGCCGCTTTTACTGCCGTCTCCATCAGTTTTACCCGTTCGTCGAAGGTCAGAAGGCTTGCCTCCCCAGTCGTTCCGGTCACGATCAGGGAATCGCACAGATCGTTCTCCACCACATAATCGATCAGCTGCGCATAGGTCCCGTAGTTCACATTTTCTTCCTCATCATAGGGGGTAATCAGCGGAAGCAGAATCTGTCCGTATTTTTCTACAAATTTGTTCATTTTTAATCTCCTCCATAATAAAATTAGTCTTTTATCGATAAATCCGTGTAAGTTGGATTTATTTCAGTAAAGCTTCCCGAATTCTTGTTTTCTCATCTTCAGGCAAATATGTAATCGGGCTTCTGCAGTATCCGGTTTCCCGGCCCAACACATGCAGCGCATACTTCAAACGGATTGGGAACTGGTTGCCTCCCATGCACTGCCAGGTGTCATACAAGGAGTTCTGAATCGCCAGGCCTTTGTCATGCTCTTTCCTCTGCGCGCATTCCCACATCTGCCGGCACTTTGCAGGGAACAGGGAGAGAATCGCGCTGATGGCTCCCGCGGCCCCTAATTCAAAACAGGAAAAAATCATATCGTCCGTGGCTGCATACACCCGGCCCTTTTGTCCCGTCGACATGATATCCGCATATAACGCCTGTATTCCGCCCACACTCTGTTTGATTCCCATCACATAATCCGTGGTGTCCAGCAGACGCTTATACAGCCCCGGCAGAATCGTATTCTGGGGAATCACATTATAAATGATAATGGGAAGCTTTACTTCCCGGGAAATAGTCCGGTAAAACTCATACATTCCCTCTTCGTTGGGTACCAGTACATTGTAGGCAGGCGGAGTGACCATGATGGCATCCGCCCCTGCTTCTTTTGCTGCCAGACCGGACTTCACCGCATCTCTGGTGCAGGTTCTCATGATTCCGCAGACGACCGGCTGTTCCCCGGATACGTAATCTTTGGCAGCTCTTATAAGTGTCCCGTACTCTTCGTCCCGTATCGTCGGTCCCTCTCCGGTGCTGCCCGCCACACTGAGTCCGTCCGCTCCCGCATCCATGCAGATCTTCATTTCGCTGCGGAGCATTGTTTCATGAATAGCGCCGTCCTCGTCAAACGGGGTTACAATCGGCGGAATGATTCCCTCAAATTTCTTTTCCATAAGACTCTTTTTCTCCTTACCTTTCTTCCGCAAATAGTGTGTTGCCGCTGAAACAATAACTATTTCAGAAATATGTGTTTGAAATTGCCACACGTAATATTGTATGATGTCATTTCATGTTCCTAGCATATATCGCTCTCACTAAGTTGTCAATATAATCTTTATAATTTTTCATTTATTGTGATATTTATACAGAATCGTCATTTAATTATTGTGATTATTGCTGTATGGAACTACTTTTAATTAATATTCTCGTCACTTTGTATAGGATTGCCATCATACAATATTCAAATAGCAAAAGAAAAAGTGATCTTTTTATTCGCTTGACAAAATAATATTCCTAGATTATTCTATAAATAGCCATTCACAATTGTATGATGTCGTAACTATTTCACAATTTATAACGATTCCGACTGTTTCGTTCACTTAAGGAAATAGGTTCGGCGTCACAAAAAAAGAGCAACCATATATAGGAAAAGAGATTAGAAACAGAAGTAAAAAGGTTGAACAACATGTTCACCCATACTTTAATTTATGGCGCAGTACATGCGCCACTGGAGGAAATTATGAAAGCAGAAATATCACCACTGAAAGTCGGATGCGGTAAATTTTTTCATGGCAGAGGGGCCCTTTCGTATCTCCCCGGAGAGATCCGCAGATTGGGAGGTAAAGCGTTGATTATCGGAGGCAAAACATCTCTAGAACGCTTTTGGGACTGCGCTGCTTCCCTATTTCAGGCGGACGGCGTCCCCTATACCTCATTCACCCACACCGGCCCTTGTACTACAGACCGGGCGATGGAGTTCGTTCATACTGCAAAAGAGAATGCCTGCAGCGTACTGGTGGCAGTGGGCGGAGGCAAATGTATCGACAATGTGAAATGTGCTTCCGTCTTTTCCGGCCTTCCGGTTATCACCGTTCCCTCCTCCATCGCTACCTGCGCGGCTACCTCCATGGTAGCTATCATGTATAATGAAAAGGGACAGCGCGCTCCCGCCGTCAATCTGAAAAAAGAAGTCGACGTCTGTATCGCCGACCATGATTTGATCGCAACCGCGCCCAAACGCACACTGGCGGCAGGCATCCTGGATTCCATGGCAAAATATCCGGAGTCCCTGCACAAAAAACAGGTTACCGGATACCAAAGCTGTGATCTGAAAGAATACATACAGATTATCAACGCAAAAGGGATCTATGAGTTTCTATCCGGCGAGTACGAGGATCTGTATCGGAATAACGGTTCCTCCGGACGATTTGACGATGCGATTCTGACAAATCTGCTGCACACATCCATCGTCAGCGGCTTTGCGGACGGTTCCGGGCAGCTGGCCGTCGCCCATGCCACCTATGACTTTATCCGGAATTATCACACGCTCAAGGGCGGCGCTTTCCTGCATGGCGAGCTGGTCGCCGTCGGGCTCCTCATACAGATGGCCTTCAATCAGTGCCCTTCATCCGAAATCGGACAGGTCCGCTCGATCATGCGCAGTATGAATATGCCGCTGACACTTGGGGATATCGGATACGATACCTCCCCGGAAAGCCTGGAATTCTTAATAAAACACCTGGCTGCGGATTCTGACATCAACACCGAACCGGAAATCATCCGGCTTAAAAATGCGGTACCGGAGGCGCTTTGATCCCTATGAAATATGTCAACCAGATCCTTATCATCCTGGGAATCGCCCTTGCCGGAGAACTACTGAGGGCGGTGATCCCCCTCCCCATACCCGGCAGTATCTACGGACTGGCCATCCTGTTTTTTCTCTTGTTTTGTAACCTACTCAAACCGGAGCAGATACAGGATGCGGGAAAACTGCTGATTGATCTCATGCCGTTAATGTTTATCCCTGCGGGGGTAGGTCTCATGAAAGACTGGCAGGCTTTCGCTCCTCTGCTTCTTCCCGCCTCGGTTATTACGGTTGTATCCACTCTGGCCGTGACCGCCGTCAGCGCGGGGACCACCCGGTTTATCCGTCGCAGAAGGGAGCGAAGAACGATATGAGCTTGTTCCACAATTCCGTTTATTTGAGCCTTTTTCTCAGTATCGCCGCCTATGAGACCGGCTGTATCATCAAAAAAAGATGCGGGATCGCGCTGTGCAACCCGCTGCTGATTGCCATTGTCCTTGTCATCATATGTTTGAAAGCGCTGGATATGGATTATGCGGACTATGAAGCGGGCAGCCGGTATCTGAGTTATCTGCTGACGCCGGCCACCATATGTCTGGCCATTCCGCTTTATGAAAAAATTATGTTGCTTAAGAACAACCTGAAGGCGATTATCGCCGGCGTCCTGAGCGGGATCGTGACGAATATGCTGATCGTGCTTTTGTGTTCCTCGCTTTTTAAGCTGAACCATCAGCAATATGTAACCCTGCTGCCGAAGTCCATAACCACAGCGATCGGAATCAGCGTCTCACAGGAGCTGGGCGGTATCGTTACCATAACGGCGGTTGTGATCATCCTCACCGGAATACTGGGGAATATGACCGCAGAATGGGTCTGCCGGCTATTCGGCATCGATGATCCCATCAGTCAGGGCGTAGGGTTCGGTACGTCATCCCATGTCATCGGAACGGCCAGGGCTATGGAAATGGGCGAAATCCAGGGCTCGGTCAGCAGCCTGTCCCTGGTCCTCACCGGTATCCTGTCCGTATTATTCGTCCTGATTTTTTCGGCTGTGTATTGACGTCCGGCGAATTTCGCTTTCGGACATTTTTCACTATAAATCTTTGCCAAAATATGCTAGCATACAAGTATGGTTTCAGTTTTGATCAAATATGACATCAGACAGTTCCGCTAGTTTAAACAAAAATCGAGGGAGAGGAATTGCTTATGAAAGAAATAAGGAGGATATCGGTTACCGATACCGTCGTGGAAAGGATTCAGGAACTGATCGATTCCGGCGAATATGAACCCGGCCAAAAGCTCCCGACAGAATCGAATCTTTGTGAAACTCTGAAAGTAAGCCGTACCAGCGTCCGGGAGGCCATGCGTATGCTGCAGGCTTTGGGATATGTCGATATATTGCCGGGAAAAGGCGCCTTTGTGGCGGAATACCAGAAGATCCCCAATCACTCCAACTGGTATGATATTGAAAATGCCCGTTTTAACGACTTTATGGAAGTCCGTATGGCCATCGAGACCCTGGCCGTGCGCTTATCCGTGGAGCGGGCTACCGAGAAGCAGGTGGGAGAACTGGAGAGCATCAACCAGTCATTCCTGGAAGCGGTAAAAAATCATGACGGACCGCAGATGATTATGCTGGATGAATTATATCACTCAAAAATCATTGAATTCACGGATAATAACTTATTAATGAATATCAATAAACAGCTGCTGGCCAGCTTCCGAAAATACCGGGGTGATTCCTTTATGAACACCAGCGTATATGCCAACGCGGTGGAGCCCCATACCCGAATTCTGCAGTGCTTCCAGATCCGCGCTCCGCTGCAGGCGGTGGAGGAGATGAAAAACCATCTGAACATTACCGCGAAGGATATGGAGATCATTCATACGAAATCGGACGGGCAGGAGGCGCCGTAATACCCAAAAATAGTAGCGCTCGAAAAAGCCTCGCTGACTATTTTTTATGCATCGCACGTAAGTGCCTAAAATGCAGGCACTAAGTGCTCATAGCTATAAAAAGAACAGGCAGGATACCTGTATGTAATACATATACGGGTTTCCTGCCTGAACGATACAATATTTTAATCCAGCTTATCATACTCTTCCCGGCTCAGGAATGAAAGCCATTCATTGGAGGCTCCCTTGGCCGGCACCTCCACGGCCAGATGCTGGAACCAGCTGTCCTTTGCCGCGCCATGCCAATGTCTCACCTCAGGCGGAATATTAACCACATCGCCGGCACGCAGTTCTCGGGCCGGCTGACCTTCCTCCTGATACCAGCCGCGGCCGCCGGTCACCAGTAAGATCTGGCCTCCCTTATGGTGTATGTGATATGCGTTAATCGTCTTCGGGGCGAATGTGACGACGCCGATTCCAACGCCGGTGGTAGTCAGCATATTGAGATAACACTCGCCTGTGAAATATTGTGCATACGCTCTGTTTTCTTCTCCGATCGGGAATATCGCTCCTCCTCCCAAATCCTTTTTCATCTGTTCCAAGTCCATCATGCATAACCTCCTTTGTTTCTGTTATTTCACGAGTCCTGTTAAAAACTCCACGGTCTCCGGATCATAATGGGAAAAGAACGCGCTTTCCCGCTCATCCAGTGCAGCGATCCTCTGCATATCAAAGTGATCCAGGGCAAAATCAAACACATCGAAATTCTGGGCCATCCTCTCTATATGGACGGACTTCGGTATTACAACAATATTCTTTTGTATCATATAACGCAGCGCTGTCTGCGCCGCCGTCTTACCATATTTTGCGCCGATCTCATTCAAGGTCTGATTGGTAAAGAAATCTTTCCTGCCTTCTGCAAAGGGGCCCCAGGATTCATGCTGTACCTTGTATTTTTCCATTGTTTCGCGGGCTCCGGCCTGCTGGTTAAACACATGGGTTTCCACCTGGTTAACCGCCGGAGCCACTTCGACAAAATGGCACAGGTCGATCAGCCGGTCCGGATAAAAATTCGATACCCCGATTGCACGTATTTTTCCTTCCCGGTACGCTTCTTCCATCGCGCGGTAAGTGCCGTAATAGTCATTGAAGGGCTGGTGAATCAACAGCAGATCTATATAATCTGTCTTAAGTTTACGCAGGGATTCCTCAATGGAAACCTTGGCTTTCTCATAGCCTGCGTTAGAGATCCATACCTTTGTTGTGACAAACAATTCCTCTCTGGGCAAACCGCATTTACTGATTGCTTGACCTACTCCTTCCTCATTGTAGTATGCCTGTGCCGTATCGATCGAACGGTAACCGGTCTTTATGGCATCCAGAACGCAGCGTTCACATTCCGCCGGATCGACCTGATAGACACCATATCCGAGGATTGGCATCTTCACTCCGTTATTTAAAGTTACATATTCCATTTCGACTCCTCCAATTCTATTGTTCCATCTCATTTTCCAATTGCTATTTTTTATAGTTATGAGCACTTGCGGCTGTTTTTAAGCCGCTTATGTGCGATACATGAAAAATAGTCAGCGAGGCTTTTTCGAGCGCTACTATTTTTTATTCAGCCATTTCCTGATATCCGTTTCCGCCGTCTGTACCTTCGCGCCGCAGATGGCAAGGCCCTCCTCCACGACGGCGCCTTTACAAAGCCTTTTGATATCCTGCAGACTGCGCCCCATACCGCTGCCCTCGTGGGTACAAAACGGCCGGACCGTTTTGCCGGTAAAATCCATTTTGTCCAGCAGGGTAAACACCGGCATCGGCATAGTTCCCCAATAATTCGGATATCCCAGGTAAATCTCATCGTACCCCTCAAGCTGTTGCGGGTATGCCGCCAGCTCCGGCCTGGCATCCCGCTTCTGATCCTGCCGCGCTTCTTCAATACATTCGTTATAATGATAAGAATACTCCACTGACGGTTCTATTTTAAACAGATCCGCCCCAGTTAACTTCTGTATCATTTCCGCCGCGATTTCCGTATTTCCTTTTGCAAGATTCCGTATCGCGCCGCTGACATAATTTTCCCCCGCACGTGAAAAATAGAGAATTATAGATGACATAAAAATTCCTCCTTCCATTCCTCAATGGTGTATTCCTATAGCTTTTATCTTTGTGTATTCATTATAACCACAAGAGAATTGACCAGGAATATCCGGTGTGTTAATATCGTATTAACCAAAAGTTAAAACGGAGGATTTTCCATGTACAACAGTTATCTGGACACTTTCATCTGCGTGGCTGACTGCGGCAGTTTTAACAAAGCGGCCGAACAGCTTTTTATCTCTCCTACAGCCGTTATGAAACAGATCAATGCGCTGGAAAAACAGCTGGATCTCATTTTGCTAAACCGTACGGCGAAGGGGATCACTCTGACCAAAGCCGGAGAATCCATATATAAAGACGCAAAATATATGATCGCCTATTCAGAACAGGCCATAAAAAAAGCAGGGAAGCTTGCGCAGACAGAACGCAAAACGCTGCGGGTCGGAACTTCCATGCTGAATCCCTGTAAAGTATTTATGGATCTGTGGTATCAGGTCAGTGATCAGTTCTCTCAATTCAAAATACAGGTCATTCCATTTGAGGACGATCATGACGGTATCTTATCCGTAATCAGCCAGATCGGCCAAACCTTTGATTTTATCGTGGGCGTCTGTGATTCCAGCCAATGGCTTTATTTATGCAATTTCTACCGGCTTGGAGAATTCAGGAAAATGATCGCGGTGCCGCACTCGCACCGTCTGGCAAAGAAGAAACGTCTGAAAATAACGGATCTGTACGGCGAAACCCTGATGATGGTTAAGCGGGGAGATTCTGAAATCAATGATCTTCTCCGGGATGATCTGGAAAAGAATCATCCGCAGATACACATTGAGGACACGCCGCATTTTTATGATATCAATGTGTTTAACCGCTGCGAAGAGACAAACCAGCTTTTATTAAATCTGGAATGCTGGAGAGATATCCATCCTTCTTTAGTCTCCATTTCTGTGGACTGGAACTATACGATACCTTATGGATTGCTGTACCCGAAAAAGCCTTCCAATACTATTCTGGAATTCTTGGACGCCTTAAGCAGCTTTGATCTGTCCCAGGACTAATGCTCCCGGGAGCCCAAAAATTAGCAAAGGAAAACTACAGAAAAAAGCAGCACCTTTCGGCGCTGCTTGGAATAACGGTTTATAAGTTTAACCCGGTAGCTGAGTTCGTGCAATTTTTACCAGCTTGGTAAATTCAAGAAAATGATCGCATCACTACACTCAAATATCCTTGAATAACTGTACGATACTCCTATTCCGGATTCTCATATGCTCCTGAAGAATAGGTCAGCTCATAGCTGTGGCTGTATACCTCGAAGATGATCCCGAACGGGTCTTCCACATAACACATCCGGTAAGGCTTGGAGTCCTTGTAATAGTAACGAATAGGCATCCTCTGCTTTCCGCCGTGCTTGACGATATTTTCCACAAAACCCTCCAGGTCCGGGTCCTGTACGGCAAAATGGAACAGGGAGGTTCTCCAGTATTTAAACTCCTTCTCATGGGGTTCATTCTGCGGAAACTCGAACATTTCAAATCCTATGCCATCCGAGGTGGACAGGTGAGCAATGCGGAACTTATCCCACCCCTCTCCGAACACATCGTCGCACATGACCCCGATATCCGAGTCATCCCTCTCGATCACCGACGGCGGCATGATCACATACAACCCCATAACCTCCGTATAGAATTTAACCGCTGCGTCCAGGTCCGGTACAGACAAACCAATGTGTGAAAAAGCCTTTGGGTACATAATTATCTCTCCTTTATTATTTTTTTAAACGGCGATTGCCGTTTGTTTCCTGTCTGCGGAACAGTTTAAGTTCCACACTTCGAATACGGTAATACCACAATAGGTGTTCAGTTACTGACTTCCTTCGCCCGGTTAATACCGGCTTTCGCTATCCCCCGTCCGAATATCCGTCCGATGGGCGCCCTCCACACATCCAGCAATACCGCAAGCAGGATCATCATTCCATTTACCACCTGCTGTATCGCCGTGGAGATCGAATTCAGATTCAGTACGTTTTGAACTATCAATACCGTTCCAGCACCAATCAGGGTAGCCACTACTTTTCCCTTTCCCCCGGTCATGCTGGTTCCACCGATCACCGCCGCCGCAATGGCGCTCATCTCCATACCCGGGCCAAAATTCTGGGACCCGGAATTCAGTCTGCAGGCATACAACACTGCCGCGATCCCTGTGCACATTCCCGCCAAAGAATAAGTCAGCATCAGTGTATGCTTCACATGAATGCCGGACAGCTGTGCCGCTTCCATATTTCCACCGACGGCATAAATTTTACGTCCGCTACGGGTGTAAGTCAGAAATATATGGGCCAGCGCAAAAAATACAACTATGTAAATTAGGGTTATCGGAAGCCCGAAAACGGTTGTGTAAAAGATCTTTTCCGTATCTGTTGATAAGGACTGCAGGGCAGATCCGTTGTTGATCATGTAGGATAGGCCCCGGAACATGCTCTGGGATGACAGAGTGGCAATAAAGGCTGGAATCTTCAGGTAAGATACCAAAAAGCCATTGAATGCGCCCATGATTACCCCCACGAACACCAGCAGTACCACTCCTGCCCATACAGATAATCCCCACGACTTTATCATGGTGGCAAACAGCATTGTCTGCAATGCCACCGCACTGCCGCAGGAGATATCGATTCCTCCCGTCAGGATCACAAATGTGGCTCCTACCGCCAGGAATGCAGTGACGCAGATCTGCAATACCAGATTTCTCAGATTACTCAGCACGAGGAAGCGTTCCGTACTGATACATGCCAGCAGGAAAACAACCAAAAATGCGATAAACGGCCCGATTATCTCCGATTTTAATATTTTTTTCATATTAGGATCTCACTCTCCCGCTCTTTTGACTATTTTGCCGCCCCATGGTAATCTCCATCAGTTCTTTTCGGGTGATGTTCCCCACAGGAACTGTTTCCGTGATTGTTCCATCCCTCACGATCGCCAGCCGGTCACTCATAGCGATCAGCTCCGGGAAGTCCGAACTGATGAGAATCACCGCCTTCCCGGCGGCAGTCAGCCGGTTCATAAGCTGGTATACCTCCACCTTGGCCTGCACATCAATCCCCTGGGTCGGTTCATCCATAATAAATATCTCTGCCTGCGAAAAGAGCCATCGGGCGATTACTACCTTCTGCTGATTACCACCAGACAGAAACCGAACTGATTTTTCCAGTGCCGTGGGAGTAATTTTCAGCCTATGTACATATTCCCTGCTACTGCTTTCCTCCTTTTTCAGGCTAAGCAGACCGGCCTGCAGCAGTTTTTCAAGCTTTACGACAGATATGTTCGGCCCGGCATGAAAATTCATAAACAGGCCGTCGGATTTCCGGTTCTCCGTAACAAAGGCAACACCGGCCCGAATGGCATCCTGCGGCCGCCTGATCCGCACCTTCCTGCCGTCAATCTTAAGACTTCCTTCCAGAAGAGAATCTGCTCCGAATATTCCCCGGGCAATCTGCGTCCGGCCGGAACCGATGAGCCCCGCAAAGCCCAGCACCTCACCCTTGTAAAGTTCAAATCCCGCATGACGCGCGCCCTGGCGGGTGGTCAGATTTTCAGCCTGCAGAATGACTTCCTCTGTTCCATTGTGTTCCTTGGGATAATGGTTTTCGATATCAGAACCGATCATGATACGCACGATCTCGCTCACGCTGATCTCCTGCCGCCCACATTCACCGGTCACTACACCGTCCTTCAGCACGGTTACCCGATCCACCAGGCTCTCCATCTCGTCCAGTCTGTGAGAAATATAGATGATGGCATACCCCTGATCTCTCAGTTTGCGGGTCAACAGATGCAGGCGCTCGATTTCCGACTGGCCCAACGCCGCTGTCGGCTCATCCATGATCAGCAAAGAGGCATGAATACTGAGGGCCTTCGCGATCTCTACCAGCTGCTGCTGTGCCACCGACAGGTTTTTTACCACCGCGGATGGATCGATATCGATATCCAGCCCGTCCAAAAGTTCCTCTGCTTCATTCCGCATCTTTTTCCAGTCAATCAGCCGGTTATTTTCCTTATATAATAAACGGCCCAGGAAAATATTCTCCACAACACTCAGGGTGGGAACCAGGGAAAATTCCTGGAAGATCGTGGCCACTCCCATCTTTCTGGCCGCGATAGGACTCGAAACGTGTACCAATTTCCCCTGATGATAAATATCTCCCTCCTCAGGTTGATATACACCGGAAAGACACTTTATCAGTGTGGATTTTCCACTTCCATTCTCCCCGATCAGTCCGTGAATTTCTCCCCTGTGAAACTGCATGGACACATCATCCAGCGCTTTTACTCCAGGGAATATTTTCGTCAGATGCTTAACTTCCCATAGCACTTCGCCGCGTTCACTCATATGCTTCTCCCATCGCCGCGGAACTTCCCTAGGTTCATACAGGCAGTTCCGCCGGCAAACTTTAGTCTAATACTCTTTGGAAGGCTGCGGACTCAGCCGCTCGGGCTGCTGCAGGAAATCCAGAACATTATCTTTGGTAGTGACATAGCCCGGAGTCTGCACCCATCCTCCCTCAAACTTTCCGTAGAGGATATCCACGGCTGCCTGGCAGGCGTACAGCCCCATTTCATAGGGAACCGTGTTCAGGGTAGAATATCCGTTTCCGTCGTAGATCATCTCAAGAAACTCGGTATCCCCATCGTTGGCAATTAAAATGATATCCGTACGGTTCAGCATTTTAAGCGCCATATAAGCTCCCTCCGCCTCTTGGTCATTGGCACAGTAGATCATATTGATCTCCGGATTCGCCTGGACCATATCCATACAGGCTGTGTTTCCGCCGTCTACCGTCCAGCTGCCGTTTACCCGGGACACGATCTCATAATTCTGATGATCCTTGATTCCCTCCTCAAAGCCTCCGCAGCGCTGTACCGTATGATAACCAGGAAGTCCTTCGATGATACCAATCTTCAGCTCCTCTCCCTGGAACTGCTCCGCGATCATCTTTCCCTGCTCCAGATTACCATTGTACTGGTCATAGCCCACTACTCCGCTTAGCGGTACTTCAAAATCCAAGCTGTCCGAATTCAGGTTAAATACCGCCACACCCGCGTTGATCGCTTCCGTAATCACAGGAGCAAGAGCGGCATCATCGTGGGGATTTAGCAAAATAACATTGACACCCATGGTAATGGCATCCTGCACCATGCCAACCTGGGTATTAATATCGCTGCCGCTCATGGGAGCCAGGGTTACCACCTCTGCGCCCAGCTCCTTCGCGGCTGCCTCCACGCCTACGCCCACAGCCTGATAATAAGTATATTCCAGTCCGGCGGGCATAAAGGCGATCTTTGGAACAGTCCCCTCCACATAATTCAGATTATCAACCGGAGCCTGTGAATTCAACACAGTCGGTTCCGGATATTCATAAATCTTTTTGTATTCAAATCCGCCGGACTCGGCATCCTGTTCTGCATCCACAGGGACTGCTGTCCCGGTTACTACTTCCGCTGCATCTTCCGTTATTTCTCCGGCAGCCGCCGTTTCAGCCGGCTTTTCTGCTCTCTTATCTGACGATCCGCACGCAATTAATCCCAAACATAAAACTCCCATTAGAATAAAACTCCATATTTTTTTCATACATACCTCTCCTATACCCATAGTGTACTCCCTGCGCCCCATGCAACACAAAGGAATATGTGAACTTTTCCTTGTTCCACCTTACCCATACTTATGATCAGATTAACTCCGAATTCCCCGGTATCCCGGAAATACTCTTGCAAGAATTTTCATTTCGGTTCTATCCTGTGATATTAGTATAAAAGAGACAAAGAAAAAAGTAAATAACGTACTTTTTTGTAAGTATCATACAAAAAAGTACGTTATTTTAGAGATCACGATGGGATATAAATCTTATTTTTCTTAGCGAATTCTTTTGTAAAATTACACAGGTCGTCTATAATGGGAATAATCGAATCGTATTCCCCCGACACCGAGTATTCCACTTTGACTGGTACCTGGCCGCGATCTACCCAGCGCACGATCATACCGCTGTTCTCCAGCTCTTTTAACTGGGTCGTCAACATCTTCTCCGTGATCTCCGGAATCGCCCGCCGCAACAGAGAAAAACGGTTGTCGCCATGAATGATGTGCCAAAGCAGCCGCAGCTTCCATTTACCGCCTATGAGATCAATCGTCAGAAGCAGAGCACATTTATATTCTGATTTCAGGTTTGCCATCCATTCACCTCTCTTCAGGATATAGGCTGCAAACGAATTATATATAACCGTTTGCTTTCTCTTTCTTCATAACAATATAGTCTTCCACCTGGCGCACCGTCTCTTCCAGATGCCTGCGCATCATAATGGAAGCCAGCTCACAGTCTTTCCGCAGGATATATTTGATAATCTGCGGATGGTATTCCAGCGCAACCTCAGGACCTATGATCTTGTGCAGACGCTCCTGATTGCTCAGCAGGCTTTCCATCAGCATGGTATAGATCTGCTTTACATAAAAATTACCAGTACCGTCAGCAATAGCCCGATGAAATTCAAAATCATATTTATAGAAATCGTCCGACGCACGATCACAATTCATAAGCCGTTCATGAACCTGCTCCAGATGCCAGTAATCTTCTTCCCTTGCATACTTTAAAAACTGCTTCACGTTGGTGGAGTCAAAGTAAACCCGGAACCGGATAATATCCAGCAGTTCCTCATCTGTAATGATATGGGTGGGAACGGCAATGAGAGCAATCGGATTGCTCTCCTGCACATAAGTTCCTGAACCCTGAATCTTTTTCAGAGTAGATGTAGCGACGAGCTTATCGATAGCCTGGCGCACAGCCACCCTGCTCACGCCCAACTCTTCGCAAAACTTCTGCTCTGTCCAGATCTTATCTCCCTCCTGCCACTGCATATTACGAATCTTATCGCAGATAAAATCATAAACCAATTCTGTTGCATTCGTTGTGTAAGCCATGAAAACCCCTCGCTTATCTATTTTTACCTAATTTCTTCCGTCCGTCTCACTCTTCAAAATCGATGACTGCAGCACGAATCGGGAAGCCGTCCGCCTCCGCGATTCCAACAGGCGCTCCGCTAAAGAACATCACTTCTCTCGGAAGCCGCTCCAGATTCGTCAATGCTTCTACTACCGCTACTCCACATTTCAGAAAAATCTTATGAACTTCCATCGCCTTATCGGGATTCAGGGAGGGCGCTTCCACTCCTATCATATGAACCCCCAACTCTACAAGATATTCCGCCAGTTTCTCGGTTATCACCGGGTAATCCGTAAAAAAGCGCGCTTCTCGGAAACACCCGGACCATCCCGTCTTCAAGATCACTTTCTTATGTTTCCTGATCTGTTCCTCGTAAGGCCTGACATCCTCCACCGATATCTCTTCAAAGGCTCCCCGGTGGGTACAGTCCACAATAACCGTATATCCTATATATTTTTCAATATCCACCTGGTCCAGACAGCATCCGGAATCCAGAAAATGTCTAGGGGCATCCGTATGGGTTCCTGCATGGCTGTTGATGGATGCGATTCCCAAATTATAGTTATCCTTCACGACAGTGTGGGACAGTCGATACTCCATCGGCGGTGTCCCCGGGAATACCTGCGTGGTTTTAACCGAAAACGGCAGCGTCAAATCATATATTTTCATAGGAACCTCCTAATACGCTTGTTTTATTTTATCACAAAAGGCTTTTGCCTGTAACTGTATTTCCAGGAATTTTTTATTTTCTGTCAAACGACAATTGACCAGATTCCCGCCTATGCCCACGCAGAGCGCCCCGCTATCCAGAAATTCACGGACATTCCCAGGGGTAATTCCTCCCACAGCCGACATAGGGATGTGTTTTAAAGGCCCTTTCACCGCCTTCACATAACCGACGCCCAGGATATCGATGGGATAAAGCTTCACAATGTCCGCTCCCGCCTCATAAGCGGACGTGATCTCCGAAGGCGTCAGCGCGCCGGGCATGGATAACATCCCTGCTTCCTTCGCTGTCCGTATGACGGCTGGGTCTGTATTGGGCGAAATAATAAACCTGGCGTTATGTTTTTCGGCCAGTTCCACTTCACCGGGGCTCAGAACCGTCCCTGCTCCCAATATAACCTGCTCTGCAAAACGTTCCCGGATTGCATCCAGGCAGTCCAGGGTATTCCTGATTCCCGCGCTTCCCGTGTGGTCAAAGGTGACCTCCACGCAGGATATCCCTCCAGCCAGCAGTGCGGCCACTGTCTCCACAATATCCCTTCTGTCCACTTCCCGGATAATGGCGATCAGTTTACTTTCTCTAAAAGTATCAACTAATGGGTGTTTCATAGGTCTCCTCTCTTTTCCATATCAGATACGGCCAAACTTCGCCAGCAGTTCTTCTACCGAAGCCCCTCTTAAGATTTCTTCCCTTGTGGCGATCTCCTTATCCGCCTGTTCCCTGGCCCTTTGATAGACTTCCGCCAGTTGTTCACAGGGAACTACCGCCACACCGATCTCATCGGCCACTACCAGGTCTCCGGGGCGGACGATAACGCCGCCGCAGACAATGGGAGTATTAATTTCAATCGGTTCTTTCCGTCCGGAATACGCTGTGTGGGAAGCCCGGGGGCCTACGGACTTCGCAGAGATCGGAAATCCGAGCATTCTGGACTCATCGGTATCACGGCAGCTTCCGTCGATGATCGCACCGGCCACTCCGGCATTCCGGGCCAGACCTGACATAAGGCCGCCCCAGATAGATGTCTCTGTTTCACCGAACGCATCAATCACAACCACATCCCCCGGCTTCGCAATCTCAAACACACCCAGACAGTCTACAATATCCCCTGCTGTCAGTTTTACCGTAATCGCCGGTCCTATTATTTTCTTTTCGATACTTCTGGGTTTAATATCTGGGCGCATTACATTGTCCCGTTCCATAGCATCCCCCACCACGCAGGACAAAGAGAGTACATCCTCCATATCCCGAAAGGGCTTTATCAGCGTTTCGTCAATCAAAGGTCTTGGATTTATTATTTTTTTCATTTCATTCATCCCTTCTTTTTACGGCGCAGCCTGCCGAAGCCGGCCTGCGCCCATCCGATTTTCGTATGAACATACCAGCTCATTTTTTTATTCCTTATAATACAGATCCTTCCCCGTATACCCCATCTGTCCGGATATCCGGCGGGCATTGTCCAGCAGAAGCCGCACATGTTCCGCATTTTCCGCCTGTCGGCCGTTTTCCTTGAAGTTCGCTATGCTTACGGCGGCAATCACATTTCCCTCATAATTCCGGATCGGGGCCGCGATACAATACACTGTGTTTTCCCCCTCGCAGTCATCAATCGCATAGCCTCTCTGTCTCGTCTGAAAGAGATCTTTTTTCAGTCCCTCTATATCCCGAATGGTATTGGAAGTCTGGGGGATCAATTCCCGGCCTTCATATATGCGCTCCACCTCCGCCACCGGCATGGAAGCCAGAATCGCCTTTCCCAGACCGGTATTATACATATCCTTGCTGGAGCCCAACTGAGCGGTAGTGATCACCGCTGCGCTCCCCTCCACTTTATCCAGATAAACAATCTTATCTTTATTTCTGACCGCCAGGAAAGCCGTAGCTTTGGTTTCCCTGGACATTTCTCTAAGATACGGTTTCGCCGCTTTCAGCAGGTCCGCTCCCTGTATGTAGGCCGCTCCTGCTTCAAAAGCCCTGATTCCCACGGCAAACGCTCTGACACCTTTGTCCGGCTGCATCAGATATTCCATCCGTACCATGGTATCAAGGATGTCGTTGGTACCAGCAAGCGGAATATTAAGCGCCTCGCTTATGGCTTTTGGCGTCACCGGACGTCTGGAACCGCTAACATAAGTCAGGATATCCAGTGTCCTCATAGCCGCTTTGTTCAAGCCCCTCCCCCCTCTCAGAAACTGTTCCCGGCATACCACTCGTTGGCTTCCAGATAGTAATCAGCCGTCTCAGCCGTAACAAGATTCACAGATGTATAGATATTATTAGGTGCGGTCTTAACCCCTGCTGCCGCGTCATCACTGGTAAGCGCGATGTTGTTCCCGCCGTATTTGGCGGTGATCAGGGATACCATAGACCAATATCCCATAGACACATCGTTCTGTACGATAGATGCGGTGATCAGCCCATCCTTGATCTGATTCAGAATATCTGAGTTTCTGTCCATCCCCAGTACGTCGATCTGGCCTGCCTTATTCGCTTCTTGTACCGCGGTCGAGGCCCCTGCCGCTCCTGTGGAATCCGTGCAGACGAATCCGGTGATCTCACTGTGGCTGTTGATGATATCCGTAGCGGCACTAACCGCAGTCACCGTATCGGCTTTGGTATCCCCATAGGCTACGATCTCGATACCGGGATATTCAGCGAACGCCGCTTCGAAGCCTGCCTGCCGTTCTTCGAACATGGTATTTCCCGGCAGCGTCATAATCGCTATCTTACCCTCCCCGCCGACAGATTCCGCATACAGCCGGCCGCCGTCATAACCCATGTCATACTGGGAAGAGCCGATATAACTAAGCCTGTCGCTGGTGGATACATCACCGCAGAAGGTTACTATATTGATTCCTTTTTCTAACGCGCTGTTGATACTGGCTTCCAGGGCAGGGTCATATCCCCACACGGCAATTCCCGCCGGATTCTTTGCCACAGCGGAATCCATGGCGCTGACCATGGCGCTCACATCGTCATCCGTGGGACCGACCCAGCTTGTCTTCACTCCGAAAAGCTCCCCAGCCTTCTCCCAACCGTATTTGTGCGCGTTAAAATATTCCAGGTTGTTCAGGCAGCAGACTGCTATGTATTCATCGGATGTATCGATCTGGCTTTGGAGAGTACCGTCGCCTGACACAGCGGCCGAGGCTGCTTCTTTGCTGCCGGAGCAGCCTGCCAGCATAGTGATCAGCATAAATACGGTTAAAGTGACAGCTGTTATTTTTTTCATATTTTTTCTCCTTTTCTTTTCCGTTTTACAATTAAATTTGTGGGTATCATTTACTATAATCCTTTTGAGACTACTTTTTTATTCAATAGAAATCCGCTCATACCGAACTAGCCCTATTTTTCCACTCTCCCCTCATTCTCATTATCATGAACAATCAATACTTTTATCTTATCGCGTGCGGCTTTCATGCGTACAAACTCCAAAGCCTCGACGGACTGATCAAAGAGAAATCTATGGGATATGCAGCCTGCCGCATCCACCTTTTTTGCAGCTATCAGCCGCAGGGCCGGAGCAAAGGAGTTCGGGCTGGCCAGCATGCCTACCACAGTAATATCTCTGGTAACAATATAGTCCATATCCATAGATATTTGTTCCTTCCCTGTGATACTCATGGCGCAGATCTTACCTCCGGGCCTGACCAGACGGATCGCATCTTCGTATGCCGCGGCATTACCGGAAGCTTCGAATACGACGTCCGCCGGACCACCAAGCGCTGTTTCCACCTGCCCCTTAAGATCTTCCTGCCCATGTACTACCAGATCTATTCCCCAGCCATTTACTTTCTCCCGGTGCATATCTTTTCTTGCCACCAGACAGACCCGGCCTGCTCCCGAACAGTTGGCGATCTGGGCCGCCAGCATGCCGATGGAACCATCACCGATTACAGCTACCCTGTCTCCCGGATTCAGCCCGGTCTTTTTGACTCCATAGAGCGCTGTTGCTGTAGGTTCCGTAACCGCGGCTTCCTCCCAAGTTACCCCTTCCGGCACTTTATACAGATTTTTCCCTTCGGTTTTCAGATATTCTGCCATGCTGCCGTCATAGCGGATCACACCCAGTTCCGTTCTTTGAGAACACAGGTGATACATTCCCCGCAGACAGTTTTCGCATTTTCCGCAGCCGATGCTGATATCTCCGACCACCAGGTCCCCGACCGAGAAGCCTGTCACCTGGCTGCCCATGGCCGCCACATAGCCCGACCACTCATGCCCGATGGTAAGCGGCATGCGGGATAAGCCCTCCCGGTAATAGGGCATGCTTCCGTCGTACAGTTCAATATCCGTGGTACAGATTCCCATAGCCTTTACCCGTACCAACACTTCATTATCGTTCAAAACCGGGACCGGGACTTCTTGAAGTTCCATCTTCAAAGGTGCGGTAACTCGATATGCTTTCATTGTTTTCTTCATTATTTCCTCCATTGCGCGTATCTCCTGCGCTTGATTTCAGTTTTTGGTAAACGCCACTTCTATGCAATTACCTTTCTGCCCGTCTTACGTTTGCCGTTTATGGCATCGATGAGAATGGCAATGATCAAAATGGCTCCGGTAACAAAATTCTGCCAGTACATATTCACACTAAGCATATTCAAAGAAGTTGAAATCAGTTGCATGAATACCGCTCCCAGAAATGCTCCCAATACGGTTCCCTGGCCGCCGTTTAAACTGGCCCCTCCGATAATGGCTGCCGTGATTACATTCATTGCGGTGTTGTCTCCCAGCGTAACAGAGGCGTTTCCAAAACGGGCAGTAATCAGAACTCCGGCCAGTCCGGCGAAAAAAGAGGACAGGCAGTACATCAGCATTTTGATCTTTTTCACATGAATCCCGTTTAGCCTGGCAGCCAGCTCGCTGCTGCCAATGTAATAAGTCTGGCGCATGAACCGGGTATGACGGACTAACAGGTCCATCACAATCACCAGCACGATCATGATAAGAATCGGATACTGGATTCCCGCGATCTTCCCCTGACCGATGGCCTTGAAAGAGGCCGGCATATTCAGCACCGCCTTTCCCTGGGAGATGACCAGCATCAGCCCTTTCACTACCATCATCATTCCCAGTGTTGTGATAAATGAATTCAGACCGATTTCAGAAATGAGAAACCCATTTAGCAGCCCGATCGCCAAGGCCAAAAGCAGGGCCGCGAGAATGGACAAGAAAACAGGTATCCCTTTATTGATCATCATAGCGACCGCCACGCCGGTAAATGCCATTACCGATCCCACAGACAGGTCAAGGCCAGCGATAATCAGCAGCAGCACCATGCCGAGTACAATGATCCCCTCTACAGTCAATGCTACAAACATCGATATGATATTCGTTCCCGACAAAAAGTGGGGAGAAAATATAGATATGATCAGTGACAAAGCAATAATGATAAGTAACAGAGCCGGTTCCCGGCGAGAAAAAATTTTTTTAAATATTTTCATTCTTTATACTCCTCCTGTTTTTGAATCCCGGTTACATATTTGATAATATTGTCCTCGCTAAACTCCGCTCTCTTGATCAGGCCGTTGACTCTGCCGTTATGCATAATCAGAATCTCATCACTCATACCAATCAGTTCCGGCATCTCCGATGATATTATGATGACACATTTCCCTTGCCGGGCATATTGTTTGATGATTTGATAGATTTCCGCTTTGGCGCCTACATCCACCCCTCTAGTGGGTTCGTCAAATATAATCACATCCGGATCAATTCCCATCCACATAGCGATCAGAACCTTCTGCTGATTACCTCCGGAAAGATTCCCAACCGTCTGCTGTACCGACGGAGTAGCAATGGAATATTTTTCCTTCTGCTGTTTCGCATTTTTCTGGATCAGCGACTCCCGCATAAGCCCTTTGGGGGCAAACTTTCTTAACATGGCCGCCACCAGGTTCGCCTTGATCGGCAAGTTCAGATACAGTCCCAGCCCCTTTCGGTCTTCTGTCAGATATGCAATTTTATTTGCAATGGCGTCGCTCGGGGAATGGATCTGTATCTTTTTCCCGTTTAAAAGCACCTCTCCCTTGTCCGTTCTGTGCGCTCCGATCACCCCCAGAGCCAGTTCTGTACGGCCTGCGCCGATCAGGCCACTTATTCCTAAGATTTCACCCTTGCGCACACCGAAGGATACATTTTCATACATACCGGAGCAGGTAAGATTTTTCACCTCAAAGTATAAGGGCTCCTTTGTATCCAAAGGTTTACCGGCTTCTCCATATACATCTTTGATTTCCCTGCCCACCATCATGGTGACGATTTCATTTTCCGTGGTTTCCGCCACATTCTTTCTGCCTATATACTGCCCGTCCCTCATAACAACCGCACAGTCCGCCAACGCAAATATTTCGGAGAGTTTGTGAGAAATATAGATAAAGGAGACCCCTTCTCTCTTTAACATGCGCACAGTCTTGAACATCAGCTCCGTCTCTGTCTCCGTAAGAGAACTGGTGGGTTCATCCAGGATAATGACCCTTGGTTTCATGGAGATGGCCTTCAGGATCTCCAGCAACTGGCAGGTGCCTACGGACAGGTTTTTCACCAGTGTACCCGGGTCCACATCAATTTCGAATTTACGCAGCAGTTCATTCGTTTCCGCGTAGAGCTGTTTCCATCGGATCGCCCCACTCTTACTGACAGGCTGCCTGTTCATAAAAATATTCTCAGCCACCGACATGTTGCCCACCATTGACAGCTCCTGATAGACCATTCCTACTCCCTTGGCCATGGCTTCGCTGGGTGAGCTGAAGTCCTGGGGCTCTCCTTCTATATATACGGTGCCGGAATCCGGTTTTACCGCACCGCATATAATCTTTGTAACGGTGGATTTACCGGCCCCATTCTCGCCCAGCAAGGCAAGGACTTCTCCCCGTTTCAGGCTGAAACTGACATCGCTTACCGCCTTCACTCCAGGGTAGGTCTTAACTATGTGTTCCACCCGCAATACATCATCCAAATTTGATTCCCTCCTGTTCCATCGCATCATCCGCTATTGCTTCATCCGCTTTTCCATTATTTCGATAGCTCCATATCCCGCTACGTTTTCCTGATTTACCTTTTCTGCCATTCGTACGTTCCCCTCAAATCCTTTTCTTTCCCGCAGAAGTATCGCAAATCCCCTCGCGTATGCAGAGTCCCCTCCGATCAGAACCATACTGTCCTGCTTCATCTCATACACCGGACTGTGGAACAACGCCTGCAGGTCCGTCTCTATAATGGCTCCCAGCAGATAGTTGGCCCGCTGGCTGCGGGTGCTCTCGGAGAACAGATCCAGTATTCGTACGGAGAATGCGCATCTGTTCAGACCTTCCCGAGCCGCAGCGGCAGCGCCTGCCCTGAGCCAGGTCTCCTGAATCTCCTCCACATATCCGGCCTGCAGCGAAGAAGATATGATGGAAGATCTGGTCAGCTCCATCAGGATTTCCCCGGCCATTGTAGTGGTACAGCCTTGAATCTCATCCTTTTTATTCACATAGACATATTTCGTATGTGAACCGGGCAACACTAAAACCACAGGACCTTTTATTTTTTCCCGGCTTAGAAGCCCAAACGTCTCTACCTCCTCTCCTCTCATAATATCCATGGAAGAGCAATTCCAAGCTTCCACCCCAGGAGTATAATTCTGTACCCCGGGAATAAAAAAAATCGGATGCAGCATACTCACCTCGGGAATCTCTTTTTTCACGCACTGTCCCGCCAGCTTTTCAGCAGAGACAGGAGCGGTTGCTCTGGGGATCTCACACAGCCCCAGCTCGGAGCTGATCATTCCGCTGGCTATGATGATCTCTACTTCTTGTTCGTTGATCCCGCACCTATGGAGGGCCGCTTCCAGACATTCGCGGACTGTGGCTTTTAACTTCCGGTTATTTCCTTCTATAGAAGTCATCCGTACGCCTACCTCTCTTTTTTCCGTATGTATGGCATTTTTGCCCTGCCAAACAGTTACCCTCGTATTCGTCGTACCTGTGTCAATGGTAACTCTGTACATTCTGTAGATCTCCTTCCCTTTTGAACAATCTCTCGCAAAATGGTATTATCTTTTATCTGATAATCCGTTTTTGCTTTGCTCTTATTTGCATTTTACTTAATTTGTATTATCTTTTCAACCGTAAATATCGCAAAATTTATATGATGTTTTTTGTGTATTTTTCTGATATATTTCGTTATTTTTTTGACAATTAGCCATTTTAGCCAATTTTTAGTTTTAATTTGTATTATCTTTTTGGATTGTTCGATCTTGACTTTTCAAAACACATCTTCTAATATTGGTATTATCAATTTGATTTTATTTTGAAAGGAGTGCAGGTATTTTGACAAAATTTAAGGTCTACATAAGCGACTATGACTATCCGGATATCTCAATCGAGAGGAAAATACTGGAACCTATAGGCGCAGAAGTTATCGGTCTGAAATGTAAAACAGGGGAACACCTGGCCGAACAGGCAGCGGACGCTGATGCGATTATACAGCAGTACGCTAAAATTCCTCGGGCCACTATCGAACAGCTGACCAACTGCAGGATTATCGCCCGCTATGGAATTGGAGTGGATATTTTGGATGTAGCAGCCTGCAGAGAACGCGGAATCATCGTAACCAATGTGCCGGATTACTGTATCGACGAAGTGGCGGATCACGCGATCAGCTTTTCCTTCATGCTCATGAGGAACCTTCCTTTTTATGACCGGAAGGTTCATCAGGGAAGCTACCGCTGGCAGGACTGGCGTGCTCCCCTCCCCAGATTTCGCGGGGCCGTATACGGCCTGATCGGTTTTGGCCGAATCGCCCAGAATCTGGCTCGGAAGCTTCAGGTCTTCGGCTTCCGGGCAGTTAGCTATGATCCGTACGTATCGGCAGAGTTCATGGCTACTTATGGGGTGGAGAAGGTTTCCTGCGAAGAGTTATTCCAAAGTTCCACTGTCATCAATGTACTCTGTCCCTACACGAAGGAAACCCATCACATCGCAGGACGGGATACCATCGCGCTGATGAGGCCTGACAGTTATCTCGTCGGTGTATCGCGGGGAAAATGTATCGATAACGTAGCACTTTATGAGGCTTTAAAAGACCGGCGGATCGTAGCGGCAGCGCTAGATGATCCCGAGGAAGAACCTATGAAGACGGAAAACTGGGAACCGGTAAATCCATTATTTTCGCTGGACAATTGCTTTTTTACTCCACACAGCGCTTACGCAACCAAGGAATCTCTGGAATCCTGCAGGCATGTGGCTGCCGAGAATGTAAAACAGGTACTCACCGGCGGCAAACCGTTGAATCCAGTGAAGTAGCACACAGCTTTACAAACAGCGGTAAAAAAATCCTAGCGCAAATATAGAAGAAAATTGACTCAAAAAAAGAGGATGCCCTCAATACTGGGTACATCCTCTTTTTTCTTATTTTTGTTGATTGTCAGCTGTCGTCGGCAGCCCTTTGCAGTTTCCGTCAAACCGGATGTCACAGGTTACCCCCTGAGAATCTATCTTTTTCAGCATCCACTCCGCCAGATTTTCTTTGGCACTCGGTTCTTATAAAGAAATATGGAACGTTTTAATACGGACTTTTTTAAACATTTAAGGGACATTTCTTGTTAAATTCCCTGCTATATGGTAAAATATTTACCACTTTGAATCAAGCTGATATGTGCACCCTGTTAAAAACCCATTCATTCAGGTTATAGGTAAAATATCTTTGAAATCAGACTGCTGACACAGCGGTCTTTTTTAGCATATTCTACTATTTACCGTATACGGTATATATATCTTACAACCTTTCTCTTCTCAATTACATGATACCTGTAATCGGCAAAAAGCTTCATTTTGCTTCCTCTTTTATCGGCCGCAGACTGAGGTGCACCTCATGGTCGCACATATCGCCGGTTGGTAAAATTTACCTAGTTGTCGAAATAAGGGAGGTTGTATGATGCGCCAATACAAATTGCTGCTTCAGGGCTTTCTTATGAACCAGATCCTGTTCTACAGATCTGAAAACCAACTCACCCAGGAACAAATGGCTGAATTACTGCATATTTCTCCCCGTTCTTATTTTGATCTGGAACACGGAAAATATGGTTTGTCGGCATTGACATTGGTCTTTTTTCTGTCGATGTTGCCGAAATCCGAAGTTGGAAATCTATTGGATGAATTTCAGCTGCTTATAGATAATGAGGGATAAGAAGACGTCGTCCTTCTCTAAAGCCAAGACGCCGTTAGAAATGATAAACGAAAGAAGTATAAGTGTAATGGAATTAGGAGAAAAACTAGCATATTACAGACATGCAAAGGGACTTACTCAATGTGAAGCCGCCAAAATGCTGCACGTATCGCGCCAGTGTCTGGGGAATTGGGAAGCCGGCCGCAGGGAACCATCCATAGAAGCGTTTGCCCGCATATGCCAGTTATACGGAATCACAGCAGAACTATTGTTTCCGGATGAACTTGAATACTGATATAATACTCTAACTTTATACTCTAATTGAACATGAATCCATCCAACCGGCAGCTCATCGGGCCGTTCCGCTTCTCCGGAACGGCCCTTGTTGGTTTACTCAAATCTTGGTCAGATCCATTTTTAAAGGCCCCTGTCTACCTCCAGCGCCGTATCTATCCATTCCATGCAGGCACAGTGCCAATGTGCAAACGCCTCCTCATAGTTTCTCTTTAACACCTCATACGCTTCCTCCTGCTGCCAGGGCATGCCATTCCAGAATTCTTCCGAGCAGATCCATGTATCCCACATCGACCTCATTTGTCTGTCCAGACGGCCGCACACCATAGAGGCAGCCTCCAACTGCTCCCCGGCCAGGCGCATTTTCCAGTCCGCATAGGCTTCCTCCGCCGGTATCTCCTTAAGCCTGTGGCGCTCCGCTTTTGGCACCGCACGCATACCTGCGATCAGCGCCTGTTCCTCCGCCCTGATCTGTGCAGAGAGAGCGGGGCCATCGGACATCTTCCTTCTGCGCTCCAGATAGTGCTCATAGCCAAAAGGATAATAAAGGACCGACTGATCTTCGAAGATCAGCACCGCATCCGCCACCTGCCGGACGAAATAACGGTCATGGGACACAAAAAGGATCGTCCCGGTATACGCCCGGAATGCAGATTCCAACGTTTCCTTCGCCTGAATGTCCATATGATTTGTGGGCTCATCCAGTATAAGGAAATTCGGTCGGCTCTGCAGCAATTCCGCCAGAACCAGCCTGGCCTTTTCTCCACCGGACAGCGTGCACACCTGTTTTTGCGCCTCCCCGCCTCCAAACAGGTAGGCGCCGAGTATGCTCCGGGCCTCCTTCTGCGTCAATGCCGGGAAATAACTGCTGAAATGCTCAAAAACGGTTTGTGTGGATTCGACCGCAGCGCTGTGCTGGTCAAAATATCCTATTGTGATATGACTGCCCAGAGAGAACTGCCCGTCAAGAGACGGCAGATAGCCTGCCACGGTCTTCAGAAATGTGGTTTTTCCGGCCCCGTTAGGCCCCAGAAGCGCGATCTTTTGTCCCCGGCGGATCCGCATGGTAATCTCCAGCAGCGGATGATCATATCCGATTTTCAGATGTTCCGAATCAAAGACCCATTTACCTCCCGGCACCAGCGGGTTGATCTCCCCGGTAAAAATATGGGCGTCATCTTCCGACGGCTTTTCCACCCGCTCCATCCGCTCCATGCTCTTCTTCTTGGATCTGGCGAAAGAAGCTTTATTCGGTTTATGCTTAAACCGCTCCACCAGCGCTTCCAGACGGGCCAGCTCTTCCTGCTGCCGCTCATATGCTTTTCGCTGAATCCGTATTCTTTTCAGTTTTTCCTGACGGTAATGTGTGTAGTTTCCCGGATACCGTGTCAAACTCCGGTCCGAAAGCTCATAGACCACCTCGGCCACCTGATCCAGGAAAAAACGGTCATGGGATACCATCACCACCGCGTTCGGATAGCTTTTCATATAATCTTCCAGCCATTCCGCCGTCTCCGTATCCAGATGATTCGTCGGTTCATCCAGCAGCAAAATATCCGGCTTGCTAAGAAGCAGCCGGATCAGCGCGATCTTCGTCTGCTCTCCCCCGGAAAACTGGTTCAGTCTCTTTTTTTTATGCTCCTTTTCAAAGCCAAATCCGGTAAATAAGATATCGTACTCTCTCTCATATTCAAAACGTTCTCGTTCAAAGGAACCGCGGCACGGACAGGAATCCAGGAGTTCTTCCTCTACCGTACGGTTATCATCCTGATAATTATGCTGGGAAAGCAGTCCCACGGTCAGCTGGCGGGAACAGCGGATCCCCGGGCCCTCGCGCCTGTCATCCCGGTCCAGGGGGAGTTCCCCGGCGATCAGTTTAAGCAGCGTGGTCTTTCCTGCGCCATTCTTCCCTACCACGGCGATCTTCTCCGTGCCGTGAATTTCAAAATCGATGTGGTTCAATACCGGTTCTCCGCCCAGCGATACGGTTCCGTTGGTTATCTGGTATAACATTGTTCTGCACTCTTTTCCTGCTTGTTGTTCATTTCAGCCTGCCATTCATTACTTGATATATTTTTGCAGATCAATTTCGTACCGCAAACATTGCAATTAGGCGGATTATGTTGTGACCTCTCCGCGCTTCCCACGAAACCACACTTTTCACAGAAAAAAATCAATCTTTCTTTCTCATAAAATAATCCCATATTTCATTCTCCTCACCGCTAACCGTTTTTGATATTCCGCATGCTGTTTGCTCTTCCGGCTGTTGTCCATCTCATAATTGGAAGTACCTATCATATTACATGTATTGTATCATATCAAGATTACTTTTTACATCACATAAATTTCGATCAAATATTCTTCTATGTACTATGAACCGCCCCCTGTCTACTTGACAGGGGGCGGTTCAACTTAGCGTCCTTCCTCGGGGCTTCGTATGCCCGCTGCTTAGGGTTTGGAACCCCGGGCGGTATACGGGACGCGCCGGGTGGCTGGGTTCTTTTGTATCTCTCTGGGAGCGCATAGGGCGGCTGCGTATCCGCTTGGTGGAATCGGAAAGCCGGATTCAGGATACACGGCCGACTTCACGTCCGACAGGCAAGAGCCTCTGAACCGGGAACACATCACGTGTTCCTGGTTCAGAGGCTCGGTTCCTGAATCCGGCTTTCGTCACTCTTACGTTATTCCGATAAGTAAAGATTCACTTTTTTCATCACTTCACCCGCAGCTGTCTCCGGTGTGATATCTCCTTTCAGACAGGGAGCCGCCTGCTCTACTACCGCCTCAAAGATAACACTGTCCATCAGGGTAGGTGTCTTCAGCTTTTTGATTAACTGTTTCAATGTTTCCACCTGCTCCGGCGCGGGTTTTGTGATTTCCAGGAAGACCGCTCCCGAATCATCGCCGTCCATCGATATGGAGACGCCCTGATTATCCTCTTCGCCCAACTGTGCAGACGCATCAAACGCTTTTTGGTTTACCGGGAATCCGTCGTATGTCAGCAGCTCCTGAACTTCCTGGGACAGCAGCCTTTTTACCACTTCCCTGGCAGCGTCCGCATTATTACATTTTGAACTTACGCCGATAATAGAAGACGGGATAAATATATCCTGCGCCTGACTTTGCTGTGTCTGCATAGCAAGCTCCGGCATTTTATTGATAATAGAAGTCACAAGCCCGTAACCATCCGCCACATCCGCGAGATATCCCATTTCCATCTTAGAGCCTTCCGTCAGAAGGTTCATAGGCGAGATCTCCGGGGTTCGGAAACTAAACTTATTGGCGCCGCCGATTACATAATAATCTTTGGAATAGGACAAATCTTGTTCACTTAATCCGGCCGTCTGATCCTCATACATTTGTTTTACCAGCTGGTAAAACTGGGTCAACACCTCTTCTTTCAGTGTTCCATCTTCATTTAGCCAGGCCGGGGAAGCGGCATCATAAAAATATTCCAGAAACTGCTCCGGATCTGTCGTATTTTTATCTAAGACCGTCCCTTCCGGATTCTCTTCCCGGATCTTATGGAACGCGTCGGCGTATGCCTGCAGATCCGTCAGCTGCCCGACGATCTCTTTCGGTCCCTGCACCACCGGTATCAAAAATTTCGTGGGAACGGCGCAGATTTTTCCATCTTTCTCATAGGTCCTGGCAATATTATCGAATAATGTGTCCTGGGGATACTCGGAATCCAGCAGATCTTTCAGGTCCATTAACAGCCCTTTTTGCGCATAAGCTTCTATGGGCATTCCATCCAGTATCAGAATATCCGGGCCTTTTCCGGCCATAATCTCTGTGTTCAGGGTACGCAGCGCATCCGATACGGTGACGGCGTCCTCCCCGGTCAGGCCTGCCTCATAGTTGATCTGCATACTGGGATTTTCTTTCTGTATCTTAGCGATCGCCTGGCGCATTCCCTGATTGTCGTACAGACTGTATATCTTTACGATTTGATCCGGTACCGCCGGTGTGTCTGCGGAATAATAATAATGCATCAGATGCGATCCGCTCTCACCGCTGTATACCGCCAGAAATTCATCATTTGCAATGGGAATCAGATGCAAAAACAGAAAAGCGGGATCTCCCATGGAGGTCAGGCCCCCTTCGCTGATCTGCTCCATCATTGAGCCTCCGAATATATGCCGGTACAGGCCCTGTTTGCCGGCGAAAAATACGCCTTCGTTCCCCTCATCCGCGGCCAGCAGGTAGGAAGCCCCCTCCACGAAAAATTGGCTGCCCGCCATATTCTGTTCTGTTTCCACCATTTTCTGCAACGCTTCGTCCACCGGCAGGACGGCTCCTGTTTCCAGAGAAAATATTTCCATACCGGAATAAGTAACGGCCATGAGCCTATCTCCGGCCAGGCTGATCCGTATGAGCGGATCTTTGGCCTCCCACGTCTGTAAAACCGCCCCGCTTTTCACGTCCAGCTCATAGATCGTTCCGTTGATTCCCGCCGCCAGCAGTCTGTTATCATCGCTGAACAAATACTGGATCAGTGGATCGTTCGGATCCGACTGGGGGGTAAAAGCAGCCGCATTTCCTTCGGCGTCCACATATAAGTATTCATAATCGGACGTGTCCATTGACACCTTTCCTCCATCCGCCTCCGCGCCTGAAAACGTGACTGCGGCTGATTCTGCCTCTGACTCTTCTTCATTCTGAGTGTCGTTCTGCATGAATTCCAGAACCATGCTTTTATCCGGACTGATTGCCGCCCGCCAGAGCATTTTTCCTTTGATCTGCTCATTCCACCAGGGCATATCCACCATCTGCCAGGTTTTTCCCTGGTCCTGTGATTCGAAGATCCCTTTCTCCTCTACGATCATGCGGAGATTTCCGTCCGCCAGCTTCTGCATTGCTTTTATTTGATTTGGTTTCTCCCCGATCGAATCCTCCAGGGAGTATTCTTCTTCCACGTATCTGCCCATCACCGGGTTCTTCCCGCTGTCCGTGTTGCTTTTCACACCGTCCCCGCTGCCGCCGCAGCCTGAAGCTGTAATCATAAATACGCACAGAACCGCAGACAGTACTCTCTTTGTTGTTCTCATATTTACCTCCGTTTTCTTCCGCTTTCATAACGGATTCCATTTTATTATTTCCCTTCTGTGAAACCGTACCACAGGTTTCTCTAAGGAATCTCTAAAGGGAAGAAAGGTATATTTATCATAGCACGTTCTGCCGGCGGCTAAAACCGCCATTTCTTTCCTCTGCGTTTTATGTATGTTATATTATATTTTAGAGAAACTTTAAAGACAATTATGATATCATTAAATATATATGGAAACTTTAATTATAGAAAGAAATAATACCTTCATAAAATTGGAGAAATGGCAATGAGAATACTGATTGTAGAAGATGATAAAAAACTGTGCGGCTCTCTGGCCTTCCAGTTGGAAAAGGAAGGATTTACCGTGGACCTCTGTCATGACGGCGCCGACGGACTGTGGCTGGCCGAACAGCAGGCTCACGATTTAATCCTATTAGACCGGATGCTTCCCTCCATGAGCGGGACCGACATTCTGACGGATCTGCGCAAAGAACAAATTGATACGCCGGTAATCATGATAACCGCCCTGGGTGAAGTGCAGGACCGGGTTCACGGCCTGGACGCGGGCGCGGATGACTATATCGTCAAGCCCTTCGCGTTTGAGGAGCTGATGGCCAGAATCCGCAGTATATGCAGGCGTCCCAGGCGTTGGGAGGAAACAGAGGTGCTCAAATGCGGCGACCTGGCATTTTCCCCGGAGGCAAAAACTCTGACCGGCCCCCTAAACTCCTGTTCTCTCTCCAGGCGGGAATCCGACCTGCTGGAACTGCTGATGAAAAATGCAGGCCAGACTCTGCCCAGGCAGCTGCTCATCGCCCGTGTGTGGGGCCCGGAGACAGAAATAGAAGACGGGAATCTGGATAATTACATCCATTTTCTCAGGCGGCGGTTCAAAAAAGTAGGAAGCAGCCTGCAGCTAAAAACGATCCGTGGGATCGGCTATCAATTGGAGAAAACAAATGTTTCGTAAACTTCAGACCCGTCTCTCGTTCTTTTGTATCGCGGTCACCGCGTCGATTCTGATCGCCATGTCTTTCGGGGCTTTATTGATCTCGGAAAGCGGTATGAGAAAAAATGAATCCGTCACCTTCCAGAACCATGTCAGCACCCTGCTTTCCTACCTGCGGGACCAATCGACGGTTTCCCACACCTGGGCCGCAACCGCAGAACAGACCAATGACATCTGGCTCTACATTGAGGAAAACGGCACTCCGCTCTTTTTCAATACGTCCAACGAATCCAGGCAGCGGCTGGATTTGTACCGGGAGCTTTTAAAGACCGCCTCCCACGATTACCAGTTTGACTTTTCCCAGGAATATGAGATATCCAGAACCGTCACACAGACGAGTTTTACTTATCAGGCGAATGACCGGCAGGATTACTATGTGGCATTGGGCATGATTCCTAAGGAGAACAGTTATCTTGGAATACTGATCGTGCATCCGTTAAATACTCTGAAACGCTCTGTCATGACCCAGCGTCTCCTGTTTCTGCTGCTGGATATCATAGCGCTTTTATTCCTTTCCATTTTCGCCTTTGCTTTTACAAAGCGGACGATTCGCCCTGTAGAGGAAAGCCAGCGCAGGCAGAGGGAATTTGTCGCCGCCGCTTCCCACGAACTGCGCTCTCCTTTAGCTGTTATTCTATCCGGCCTCAGCGCAATGCAAAAAGCGGATCCCCGGGAATCGGCACAGTTCGCCGCATCCATCGAGACAGAAGGGCTGCGCATGTCCCGCCTGGTGGATGATCTTTTAGCGCTGGCCAACGCGGACTCCGGAAACTGGTCCGTGCAAATGGAAGATGTGGAGCTGGATACTTTGTTGCTGGATCTGTATGAGAGATACGAACCTTTAGCCAGACATAAGGGTATTTCTTTTCATATCCTGCTGCCGGAGACAGGTTCTTTTAACTGTACCTGTGACCGGCAAAGGATCGAACAGCTCCTGTCCATCTTAATCGATAACGCCCTTTCCTATACCGTGCGCGGTACAGCCGGCGCGCCTGCACCGATCGCCCCGCCAAACGAACCGGCGGACTTACCGCGCATCGAGCTTTCGCTTAAACAATCCTTGGACCACCGGATTCTGATCCGTGTGGCGGATAACGGCCCGGGAATCCCGGATGATAAAAAATCCAGCATCTTTGAACGGTTTTACCGCGCTGACCCTGCCCATGAGGACAGGGAGCACTTCGGCCTGGGACTTTGTATCGCGGCGGAAATTGCCAAGCTTCACAAAGGAAGTTTAAGCGTCCTGGACACGCCCGGAGGAGGCGCCACTTTTGTCCTGGAGCTTCGGATGTGATTCCGGGCAAGACAGTTTTTCGAAGAGCTGTCTCCCGACAAAGGAGACGGTTAGACAAAGAGGAAGCAAAAGCCAGATGATCCTTCTCTCCGACGGCTGCAGCATAAACTCATTCCCCATCCGTACCACGACCAGAAACTCCAGAATAACGGCGGTCAGCAGCCATAGGTAAAAGCTCTTTAATGTTTTCGGCCTGCATGCTCTGTACCAGAGCAGATAGCAGCACCCGCTCAGCAGGCTGCCGCCCGCAGCCGCCAAGGCGCCTCCGGCGTAGACTGCCTGGATTCCTGTCTTCTGAGCGTATAAGAAACTTGTCAAACTTTCCACACTTCTTCGGAACCACTCCCCCCAGAATTCAAAATCGGACCAGCGGGTCGGAATCATAGATTCCGGAATTTTCAGGTTCATCCCTGACACTTTGTAGAATACCATAGAAATAATAAGAATAAAGCCAAGGCAGAACGCGGCCGCGAAGGGCTGTTTCCGGCAGCGGATCAGCCTGGCCGCCCACGGCAGGATCATGCTTCCCCCGATCAGAAGCAGCAGCAGACTGGTGGTAAAACCGGCCAGATCCACATACTTTTGCATCGGGAACATCTCTCCCTCCGCCCCCAGACGCATGGCGAACGCATATGCCTTCTCCCCATTCGGGTCTTCACCGATGGCTACGCTGATCTGATCTGCTTTGACATCCTTCTCTGCCTGCAGGATCGCCAGTTTCGCGCCCTCCATCAGACTCTCCCGCTCCGTCAGAATTCCCTGTACGGTGTACTCTGACTCACCTGCCTTTATTATCTCCCCCACAGCCTGGATGCTTCCGAATAATTCCATTGCCAGGTCCTCCGACAGCAGGCAGCCATTTTCCCCATTCTCCGTGAGCGGGTGCGTACCGGCGGCCAATAGGTTGGAATCCCCGTTTATATACACCAGATCCGCCGCTGTCTCCCGGTTGAGTTCCGGATAGGAAAGCGTTCCTTTTCGCTGGCACCAGGCGGTAAACGGTACCGGACTCTCTCTTTTTTCCTCAGCTTCCCTCAGTTTTTCAATCTCCTGCTGCGTCAGCGGCTTATCCTTCCTATCATAGACGACCGTCATCGGCAGTGTGTTCAGACTGCTGACCATCCCAAGCGTATATGCCAGGCAGACCAGGACGGCCGTCAGCAGAAGTCCGGCCATGATCTGCCGGCCAAAGGTCTTCATGATTCCTCCTTTCGCACGCGGTCACCTGTATTTACCGTTTTATTGGAGTGTACAAGCACCTCGTTACTTTCCAGGAATGCGCCTTCGACCGCCGCGTATTGATCATTCTTATCCAATATCTCCACATCCACCCGTTCCACCACGGTGATTTTCCCCAATACCGATTCTTTTTCCGAGGGCATGTAGAGAAAGTACTTTCCTTTCTCGACTCGTAAAGCCTCGACCGGAACCACCGCCGTATATTTTTTTGTGGTCCGGGATGCCTTTAACTCAGCCGTTGACGGTAATTTTTCTTTCTGCGGCGGGACATCCAGAGATATCAGCGATTGATCCGAATCCTCCCCGGCTGCCTCGATGGATTCTATACGCAGTCCGCTTACCGGTTCATATTGATCTCCAAAATCGAGGGTAACCTCGTCTCCCACGGCCAGATATTTGATCTCATTCTTTGACGCTGCCGCTTCGAACCGGTAGCCGTTAGACGTATCGGTCAGCAGGGCCGCCATGGTCGAGGAGGTGATCTGTCCTGTGGCTGTCTCCAGCTTTTTTACCACGCCATCCATGGTCGAACGTACCGCTCCGCCGTCCTCCTTTAACTGTTCTAACTTTTGTATTCTGCGCTCGATCTCTTTTTGATCCAGTTCGGCAATCGCATTGCTGTGATTGGAGGGGGAGGGCGAGGAAGCGTCCTCCACCTGCCGCCCGGCGTTCCTCATTTTTTCTTCTTTCTCCGCCACAGCCGCGTCATAGTCCTGCTTTCTTGCGTCTGTTTCTTGTTCTAACGAGTTGATATCTTGTTGTTTCTGCTCCTGCGTATACCCCTGTCCGGCATCTGCGTCCGTTTCCGGCGTTACCGTCTTATCACGGATGATATCCAATCTGGCCTGGGCGTCCGCCCAGGCTGCCTCCGCTTCCCGGATTTTACGGTCGGCTTCTTCTAACGTGTGGTCGTAATCTTCTCTGGCCCTCGCCTCCGCCTTTTGTTTTTCTTTCGCTTCCAGGGCGCCGGCGCTATTTGTATCTTTCTGCTGGTACTCCGCCTTTTTCAGTTCATCTCTCGCACGCTCCAGCTGTTCCTCCAGTTCTTCCAGATCCACTTGAAACAGGATGTCCCCTTCCTTGACCATATCTCCCTCTTTAACCTGTACACTGCTCACCTTCTGGTCCGGCAGGGTAAATACCGCCTGTTCATATTTTGGCGACAGAGTCCCGCTTAAACTGGTATCATGTTTCAAAGACATGGGCCGGATAGCCTCTGTCTTAATCCTGGCCAGAGTCAAAGCATCGGCCGCGCCGGACAGCAGCGTGCACAGTACCATCAGCGCCAAAAAGGCCGCCAGGTACCGCAATGCCTTCTTCTGTGTTGAAGACTCGCCCTTTTGACCCCATTTGATCTGCCATAGAGATTGTATTTCCATCTGCATTCAACCTTTCTATTATTATGGAATCATAGCTTCCACGTTGGATACTCTGTTGTATTCTTTTACTGCAAAAGCCGCGATTCTTTGTTCTATTCCTTTGCTGCGGAAGCCGTGACTCTTTGTTCTATTCCTTTACTGCGGAAGCCGCGATTCCCTGTTCCAGATATTCCCCGCCTGCGAAAAATACCAGAAGGGAAGGAATCAAGGTGACGACCGAGGCTACGAATGCCATACCCGCCTCTTCAAGCCCGATATTGGGCAAATATAACGACAGGGGCCACAGGCTTTTATCTTTCAGAAAAACCAGAGGCTGCTCGATCAGATTCCAGTATTCCAAAAAGCCTAACACCATGGCGGAGACGATTCCCGAGGAACCCAGCGGAACGCCGATCTTCCGGAATATGGTCCACGAACCGGCTCCGTCCACTCTGGCTGATTCAAGTATCGACTCCGGTATATTCTCGAAAAACCGGTACATCAGAAAAACCGGAAATGTGGAAAATACGGCAGGCAGGATAATCGCCGCATGGGTATCCAGCAAACGAAGCCGGTCCAGCGTCAGATAATTAGACAGCATGGTTACCTGAAACGGCATCAGCATCAGGATCACATAGAGTTGGAACAGCATTCTTTTACCCGGAATCCGCAGCCTGGCAAATCCCCAAGCCGCCGGCACCCCGGTCACCAATTGGCCGGCTAAAATCAATAGAGTTAACTTCACCGAGTTCCAGAACATTACAAAAAATTCAGGTGAGTCCAGCAGCAATTCCACATAGGACCGCAGGGTGGGATACATAGGCAGCAGCCGAAAAGATGCAAACCCGTTTTTATTTTGCATAACTGGAGCCAGATATTCCGTCACCTCTCCCTTCCCCATCAGGGAACCATCAATCAAAAAATACATCGGGATACAGACCACTGCAGCCAGGACACAAAGGAGAAGCCACAACCATACTTTTTTCATCTGCTTTTTTCCTCCTGATCCCAGAACTTTTCTAACAGCTGAATCCCAAGGAAAATGATCACGCTGACCACAACCGCTGCCGCGGATAATTTATCCAGGGATAATTCCCGAAACCAGTTATTAAACAGATGCTGTAGCAGATACATACTCTCATCCGGATAATCACCCGCCACCAGATAGGCCTCCCGGAAAACCTTGAAGGAATTCAAAAAGGCCAGCACGCTGATCGTACACAGAACCGCCCGCAGATTCGGCAGAGTAATATACCGGAATTTTTTCCACCAGCTGGCCCCGTCCACTGCAGCAGCTTCATACAGGGACTTGGGTATGGCAGTCAGCCCTGCGGTCCACAGAACGATATGATAGCCCAGGTTCTTCCAGATATAACTGCCCACCAGAATCACAAATGCGGTACTGTCATTCATCCAGTCTTTTCCGGGTACCCCAAACTGCGCCAGTATTCCATTCAGCAGTCCCTGTTTGGCAAACATCACCCGCCAGAACAGTACGATGGAAGCTACCGGTATCGCCATGGGGATCAGATAAGCGTGTTTCAGCCTGCTTTTATTGCCAAAACTCTCCGTCAGGATCAACGCTATCATCAGGGACAGCACCAACAGAAGCGGGATACAGACCAGCACAAATTTTAAGGTATTCGAGGAAGCCAGTTGAAAGGCGGAGGTCTGAAATACGGTCCGGTAGTTTTGAAGCCCGACAAAATTCTCTCCGATTACATCTGTAAATGACCGCCGGATCACATCTAAGAAGGGGACGGTTAAAAATATGCTCACTCCCACCAGGCTGGGCAGAATAAAAAGCACGCCGTCGTATCGTTTTCGTTTTATATGTCTCATCTTTTTGTCCAAACTTCGAACCTCCTATCTGAAACAAAGAATAACAGGCGTATCTCTAACTTTTCTCTAAATAGCGGCGGAAGCGCTTAACTGGGAAAAATTCATAAACCGGTTCAGACAGGTGTAATGGTAACGATCACAAATCGCTGCAGTAGCTTATATTATAATCCGCGTGCAATAAAAACAGGAAGGGGAACGGGGTTGCATGTCCCGCTCTCCTTCCTAAGTGTGAAAAAGCTAACTCATAAATTTAGAAAATATTTCAATCCATGGTTCATATATCTTACAATTACAGAACAGGAAGGAATCTGTCATTTCATTGATTTCTTCTTCTGAGAGTTCTGCAAATAATTGCGCGAATTTTAGGGTGAGTTGATCCCCAAGAGTCTCTCTCATATTTCTAATCAATATTTCTCTTGTTTCGGAAAGTCCCAAAACAAAATCCCCTTCTTCATATGCCCCGAAGACATCTGACAGATCCCAAGCATCGTCAAAAAGCATCGAGCGGTCGGTATGGTACTTATCTTTTAAAGGCTGAATCTTTTTTAAGAATCTACACCAGGCTGATTCTTCGTCGAGATAGATGGGACCTCGAAGGGACAGATCCTTGAAGTTCCAGTAGCACCAGGAATGGCCGCGTTCCTCAAAAATTGTCAGATAGTCCGTCAAAGACCGCCGTTTTCCGTCCAAGTCGCCTAACCGTCTAGTTCCGAATTCACCCACCCAGCAGGGAATGTGATGCTTTTGCATAAACCAGTCCCTTTTGTCCATGTCGGACTCCATTTTATGAATGTCTATGTATTCTCCGTTGATCCAGCCTGGATAATTAGTTGGAGTCACTGCCGCGTCACAGTAATAATGATTCGAATATACGGTATTACTGTCAAATGGGGCTTCCAGGCATTCAAAGTCCTGCGCCCAGGTATTTCCTTCTATAAATATAATATGCTCGCGGTCAATGGCTCGTATTTTTGCTGTCACATTACGGTATATCTCGTTTAATGCTCCAACTTCGATTGGGCCTGCCGCAACCGGTTCATTCATGATATCATACCCTGCCACCCAGCTTTCCCCGCAGTATCTCCCGGCGATCTCTTTCCACAGCTCATAATATCTGTTCTGACACAGCGCGTCGTAATAAATATTGACCTGCTCTGCAAAAATATTGTCACAATGCCAGTCACCGCTTTGGTATCCTTGTACGGCATGCAGATCGATTACCGCGTAAATCTCATATTTTCTGCAATATTCCAGTATCCGGTCTATCAACCGAAATCCATCTTCCAGATAGTGGTATGGATCCGCATCCGATTCAAAGTATCGGTAATTCAACGGAATTCGTACCGAATTACATCCCAACCTCTTTAGAAAGGCGATATCGTCCCCGGTCACCCATTTGTCATGTAAGCCACGGAAAAATAACTCTGTTTTTTTCTCGCCCGCAAATAACCTCATGGCTCTTCGCAGACGGTGTTCCGTGCCGGGAGTCCCGAACATGTTTGGTTCAATCAGCGCCAGATTTCCGAGATTAAACCCTTTCAGCACTATTTTCTCACCATTTTCTCTGACAATATCCGTTCCTTTAACTCTCAGCATATTGAATCTCCTGCCCTTTTAAGTCCGCCTCCGCCTTCCCGTCCGCCATGCAGATCCTGATCCATGCTTTCGCCACTTTTTTAATCTCCTCTTTCGCTTCGGTCATGATATCAATGGTATGCGTCACAGGTCCCTTTTCCTGTATTAATCTGCATGCGCTCTGCATATAAGTATAGCGGATCTGGGTTCCAATATTTACTTTGTTAATTCCCAGCCGGATCGCTTTTTTCACATCCTCTTCCGGGATTCCCGTACCACCGTGAAGAACCAGCGGAACCGTAATAGCTTCTTTCATTTCCTTTAGTCTTTTGAAATTTATTTCTGGTTTTCCGTCATAAAATCCGTGGGCCGTACCGATCCCGATGGCAAGGGAGTCAACTCCCGTCTCCTGAACCAGCCTGAGAGCGTCGTCCACCCTGGCCAGGAAATCATCCCCATCATATGTGGCTTCATAGTCCCGGCCTTTGATTCTGCCAATCTCGCCCTCTACGAAAACCCCCCGGGTATGCGCATACTCTACCACATTTTTAATCATAGCTATATTGGTCTCCAGATTTTTGTCGGACGCATCAATCATCACGGAAGGGTAACCGTTGTCTATGGCAGCGATACACAGTTCTACTGATTTCGCATGATCCAGGTGATGTATAATGGGTGACGCCGCTTTTTTCATCTGTACTGTCCCAACCGCCCCTAATACTTCCGGGCTTATGGCATTTACCGTCTTTGGGATAGATGCAAACATAATCGGCGCATGCAGTTCCATAGCAGCCTCGATCACTGCCATCTGATCCCACAAATCCGTATAATTAAACATAGGTACCGCGTATCCGCCCTGATCCGCATCTTTTAAAAGTTTTCGTAATATATTTCCATTATATATGTCCATAATCTCCTCCTCACGTACGCTTATCCGCACATATCGGTTAATTTCAGACCGGGTCAGCCTTCAGGCCCGGAATATATCTGCATGCTTCTTTCAGTATCTCAACCACTTCTGCATGGATTCCAACACAGTGGTGAATATAAGGGCCATAGATCAGTTTCCGCTCCCACTTTCCCCAGTCGTCCACCTCGATCCACAGATAGGAGCCGACCGTCCTCGGCCCCTGCGTTCCTTTTGCGCTGCCTAGGAACAGGGAATATTCTCCGTTACTGCCATCAAACCGGACAATGCTGAGATTTCCGCCTTTTAATTCCCATTCTCCCACGGCGGGGCAAAGACGGTTATAGTGATTATTCAAAACTAAACCATTCGGATCTTTGGCCAGACTTTTGGCGAACACCCCGCAATGCCAGAGAAGCTCCGCATTCGAATTCTCAGGATGGCGCATGGTCAGATCGGCCAGGAATATCTGGGTGGAATAGCGGGCTGCCGCCATTGCCATCACGGCACTTATCGCCCCGTGGATATCCGATTCACAGATAAATGGAAAGCCGTCGTCACAGACTTCGCTTAACACGAAGCATGGAGCCACGCCGATGGTTTCAATCATCGGCCCCCAACACATTGCCACTGCAGCCGAGAGATTTTCTTCCAGCGCCCATTGCTCTACCGTCAGCTTTAGGGCCGCAATCTTAAGGATTTGTCCTTCGTCCGCACATTGATTCTGAAATCCGGTTTTGATTCCCTCCGCATAGTCTAAAACATCCTTTTCCCGCTCTTTTAGACATCTGTCAAATTTTTGCTTTAATTCGGTTAAAGTGATTGGAAGGACTTCAATCCCGAATTTTTCCAGCAATTCCATCTCGTTGGATTTCACTGATGCAAATGGCGCGGGCCTGGTACCGATCTGGCCAATCCGCAGGCTGCTGAATGCCTTGACTACGCTTACCACTCCCAGGAACTTCCGGAAACCCTTGTCGAATTCCGTATCCTCTATGTCACAGTTTTCTATGTAGCTAAATTCTACCCCATACATCTTCAGATTCTTTGACGTTGCAAACAAGCCGCACTGACTGTCCCGGTATCGGTAGAAATCATCCGGATTAATATAGTCTTTCGGCCCCCACAGAAGAACCGGCCTGCCGACCTTTTTACATAATCTGGCCGCTGCTTCCTCGCTTCCAAAATTACAATGAGGTATAAAAACGGCATCTACCTCTTCACGAATAAACACCTTGGCCGCCAGATCCGCATCCTCCACGGAAAACAAAAGTCCATCATCCGTTAGTTCATCCAGAGTAATCCATTCCACGTCATATCGCGTCATAAATTCAAAAATTAATTTTTTATAACGAATCGCCTCATCCAGATTAAACGGTTTGTGTGACCATGCCGCCCGTCTTACCGGGGCAAAACCGATCCTTAGCTTTTTCTGTTTCGTAAAACAATCCAACATAACAATTTACCTCCAACCATATTTTTGAAAAATTTTCTGCATCGTCCGATAACCAGTCGCGGCATCTTTTTCCATACAACTGCTGATCGCTTCAATTGATAAATACCCGCAACCGGTTCTGTCCTCTACGTCTTTGAGCAACTTAAACAGACTGGCAGGGCTGGATTCTTCTGGAAACCGGCGTCTGTTTGGATCTGCAATGTGCAAATAGCGGATGCTCCTGCTAATTTGGGCAGTAAACGCAGCCGTCGTCTCACCGCTTTTTGCCATATGGTAAAGGTCACATACCAAGCCTGTATTTTCCAGATTTATCAGGCTGATCATTTCATATGCTTCGGACATGGTATTGATAAAATTTGTCTCTTTCTTATTCAAACTCTCCAGAAGCACAAAGGCATTTGGCAGTTCTTCCGCAAAGATACGGATGGAAGAACATAGCTGAGCATTTGCCATATCCCGGCTGTCTTCGTCAAAAAGGCTCCTTGACAAAGGGCTGCCGATGCCCAGAAAACGGATATTCAGCCGGTTTAATTTCGCGCACAGAGCTTGCGCGTATTCCATGACCTTTTTTTCATTGCTTCCTCTGCCGCATAGCCTGATATCCGGCGGCACCGCGGCATGTATGCCGATACAGGGCAGCCGCATCTGCCAAAGCCGGTCCGCCAGGCATTCCACGTCATAAAACGACAGGCGGGACAGCTCTGCCCCCGGCAGATCCACAAAATCAAATCCCGCTTTCTTAACAGCAGTCAGCCCGTTGATTGCCGTACAGCATCCCAGTTTAACCATACAATATTTTTTTCAGTCTTGCGATTCCACTCTCAAGACTGTATAAAACAGGTTTCCCAACACCGCTCAGCTTCGGTATGAGAATAGACATACTTGCCTGGGCCAGGACGATGACGTCATGCCCGCCATGTGTCTCGTTAATACAGTTCAGCACCATCTCATTATGTTTCTCGGGATTTTTCTCTTCTGAGAGGACCTGAAATGCTCCCTCGATCAGGTATGGCGTTACGGAAACTTCTTTCCCCATTTTTTCGGCGCAATGAGCGATCAGCCGGCAGCTTGGCGCCAATGTGGTGGCCACCGTCCCGTATACCGCTATCCTGGAACCATTGTAGGCTGCAGCCTCTGCCATCGGTTCATCGATCTTTAAGGCCGGTATGCCGGCTGACTTTATCGCTTCGTCGAAAGCTTCGCCGACGGAGGAGCAGGCATTTAACACCACATCCGCCTTCATTTGCTCCGCCGCCTGTACGTACAGGCGCATCCTGTTTATGATGGAGTCATAGATCCCATTATGGTCGATCACATCCTGAAGGAAGCGTTCGTCTATAATATTGTGAATATCTGCATCGGGGATCTCCATTCGTATCTGCCGGTCAATGATTTCCCTAACGGCCAGGCTTGTATGTATGACTGCTATTTTTTTCTGCATAATTTTCCTCCTTGCGTGTGTTTTTTCACACATATAGGTATGGGGAACATCTTCGTGTCCAACCCTTTCCTTTCATATATTCTAATGCTCTATCAGTGCTTCCACTACATTTCTCAGCGTATCCTTATCTCCCACATTCCCGGGAAATATCACATATGCCATACCCGGATACCTGCTGTCAGCCCCCAACCTCCAGACAGGTACCCCTTCTGCCACCTGTCCTAAAATTTTACCTTCCGTTACCTGATAAGCTTTTACCGCGATATCGCTGGAAGTAATCCCTCCTTTTACGACCACAAACCTGGGATTCACACGGATTCGCGCCGCTATACCGGTCACAGCATCTGCGATTCGGTTGGTGACTGCCAGTTCCTCTTCGGCGCTGCCCTTATTCCAATCCAGACGCTCCCGTCTTGTATAAATAACCGCTGTCACGCCGGATGCCATCGCAGCTTGTGCCACGTCCACCACCTTCTGTGTCTCCTGTGCAAGCTTGGCAGGCTCAAGCGCCGTATGCTGGTTAAATTCTATGAATCGAAGCCCGGCTTTGCTTTCCATCAAAGAATTTAACTGTTCTGTTGTTCTCATCACGTGTGACCCCACAATTACTAGTCCGCCGTTCCGGTTCGATTTATCAACGATCCTCCCGGCTTCCATCAACGGAACGGAACTTATGCCACTGACAATCTTTGGCCACGACGATGCCGAGCGGACGATAAAATTCATTCCTTTTTTCAGCATTTGATAGTAACAAACAGCAAACACCTTAAGATCCATATCTGTCGCTGCGTTTATAATAACTTTGGAATATCTGTTGTCAGAAACCACAGCGTTTATACGATCAAACTCCAGGTTACGGAGCATCTCCAAGGTAATGCTGCCAACCCGATCTGCTGTCACATTCCCTTCCGTCTTTTCCTCTATCCAGTTTTTCAAGTTTGAGCTTTCATATCCAAAAGCTTTGTCCTTACTAAACTCTGAGCTGCCAACCGGAATCAATCTTTCTTCATCTTGCAGATAATGGATATCATTTATCGTATAGCGCTTACCCTCATGAAAATAGGGGATCAGCAATTCCTTCCTGTCAGCCTGGGGCAGCCCTGCTGCCAGCACTTGTGTTTCCAGCGGGTAATGTCCCCGCAGAGTGGAATCTCCCCTACTTATCACTTCGAACCTGCGCCCCGTTTCTTTAGAAGCCCAGACCAGGTTCTCCATGATTTCCTTCTGTACGGCCGCTGTCTCTGCACGCGTCATACTTCTGGAATTCGTCATGATATAGAACATGTTTTGCGGGGTTTGAAAAGCTTTTAACAGGATTTTCCGGTTCCAGTTAGTATAGACATTGATATCATGAACCGTCTGTCCGCCTGTGGGATCGTCGTCAATTACGGCCAGCATACGGTCATTTTCCCTTATAAGCTGATTTAACAGACTACTTACCTTTTCTTCTCTGTCTTTTGGATATTTATACTTCAAAAAACTTTGTACTTCCCGCTCTTCTCCCATTATGCCTCCCCGATTCTGTTATAAAGTTCCTTAAATCCTTCCCGTAGCTTCAGATAGGTCTGATATTCTTTCAATAGCTCTTCCTCGTTTTCAGCTGGATATCTGCGACCGAACCGGTAGAACTGCCCCAGTTTCTTAATATTCTGCTTTCCTGCTCCCACTGCTCCCAGCAGCGCGGCTCCACAACACGCTGCCTGCACGCAGGCCGGCACTTCTATGTCTGTTCCCTGGATCCTGCTTTTCTGCTTCATGACAAAATCTGATTTTGCCAAACCGCCTACCACCCGTATTTTATCGAATCTCTGATGGAACAGCTCCTGATACCCTTCTATCTGTTTTTTTAATTCAAAACAGATCCCATGGATTAATGCCCTGATAAGATCTCCCTGCCGATGGCCGTCATCGATCCCCCACAGGCAGCCCTTCCACTGGTTATTTTCTACGGATCCCCGCAGAAATGGCAGAAAATACACCGCATCCTCCGGCCTGGCATTTTGTTCGGCTTCCCCCGCCATCCAATCATATTCCGATTTTCCGGACCGTATAGCCCTGGAACGGATCTCCTCTCCTAAAGTATTCAGATACCATTCGACCGCCGCCCCGCAGGATTGGTTCGAAGTAATAACCCGATACAACTTTGGTCCACAGTGAGGGTAAAAAGAATAGAATTTTCCTAAAGCTTCCCTATTTAATACCGGTTCCCTGACCGCCACCATAGACACCTCTGCCGTCCCCATGGAATCCAACACAACGCCGGACTCGAATATATTCACTGCGACTGCCGCACAGGCGTGGTCATGCCCGCCCACCGAAACCGGCGTACCCCTTGCCAGCCCAGTCTCTTCTGACGCCCTTTGTGTTACTCTACCGGCGAAAGTTCCACCTGGTAATGCTTCCGGGAACAATTCCGCTGCAATTCCTGCGGCGTCCAGTATTTCTTCCGACCATTGCAGTTTCACGATATCAAATGCCATCGTTCTGGAAGCGATCGAATAATCTGTTGCATAATTTCCGGTAAGCTTATATAGTATCCAATCCTCAACCGATAACCAGTGACTCGCCTCCTCATATGCTTCGGACAAATTCTTCTTGATCCATAGCAATTTACAGATTCCATATTTATCCGATGGCGTCTGTCCGGTAATCGAATAAATCCTGTCGTTCCCTATTTTCCGCTTCAGCTCTTCTATTTCTTCTTTTGCACGGGGATCATACCAGGCTATAAAATTATTCAGCGGATATCCACCGGCATCTGTCAACACGCCTGATTCCCCCAGGGATGAGATCCCCGCTGAAACGATTTTGGCCCCTTTGGTCTCCCATACGACTTTTTTAATACATCGGCACAGAACACTCCACAATTCTAATGGCCCAAATTCACTCCATCCCTCTTTCGGGTGAATAACCGGCGTAGGCTCACTCGAAAACGCGGCCATACTTCCATCCTCTGTAAATAAAGCGGCCTTTATATTTGTAGTTCCCATATCGATGCCCAGATAGTATTCCAATACCATCCCTCCCAGCTACATATTAAGCGCCTTTTTGAATTTATTGATATAAGAACGGCTGACCGGAATCTCTTCCTGCCGGTCCATCAGCGTAATATTAAAGGTTGAATTAAACATCGGCGCTATACTTTTTATATGATTCGTATTAATCAGGAAACTGCGATGGCATCTAATCCAGCCCGCTCCCTTTAGCTTCCCTTCCCAGTAATTCAGATTATTTTTTAATTTGAACTCTTCCTCCTTCGTATACAGGAAGACCTCCCGGTCCAGTGCCATAATATAATAGGCGTCATCTGCATCTATGACGTAATACTTCTTATCTTTCATTCCTGTAAGCTTCGCGATCGATGCGTCGATCTCTAATTCCGGAAGAGATTCTCTGTATTTTTCTTCCTCCCGGACCAGTTTTTCCAGCTTGGCAAGCGTACGGGCAACCCTTGCGTGAGTGACCGGCTTCAAAATATAGTCCACCGTGTTGACACTGAAGGAATTCATTACGTATTTGTCATATGCCGTCACGAAGACGATTTTTATATTAGGATCGATATTAAATACACGGCCGGCGACTTCTAGCCCGCTTAAAATAGGCATTGAGATATCGACGAACATGACATCCACGTCCGTATTATCTTCCACATAATTCAGTACGCGCATTGGATCTGTGGATTTATATATAATGTCGATATTCTCGAATTGGTTCAGTATATAAGTCAGATTATCCAAGATCAACTGTTCGTCATCAATCAGGATCACTTTTAGCTTATTCATATCGGATGGCCCCCTTTTGGTATGGCAAATTGTACTTCTGTACCGTTATTCGGTGAGCTTGTAATGATCAGCTGCTGATTATAATATATGGACAGCCGCTTTTTTACATTGCTGATCCCGATAGACGAACCGGTCTGTTTTTCGGAATGCAGTATTTCTTCCAGACGCTCCTCATCCATCCCCTTCCCGTCATCCTTAATACAGACCGAGAGATATCTGTCTGTTTCCCGGATTCTGATTTCTATATTCAGTTTTTTTATTCCTGTGATTCCATGCTTTACACAATTTTCCACAATCGGTTCGATCAAAAGCGGCAGAATCAGATTGTTTTCATTCGCTTCCATATCGATTGCATATTGTATCATATCGGCAAATCTTACTTTCTCAATAGCCAGATAAGCTTCGACCAGATCGATTTCTTTGTAGAGCGGTATGCCGTTTTGAAGGTCTTCCGTGTACAGTCTGCCCCGCAGATATTCACTGAAATTACTCAGCATTTCATATGCCTGAAGCGGCTGCCGCAGGCACAAAGGCATAATCGTGCTCAAGGTATTGAAAATAAAATGCGGATCCATCTGTGCCTGGAGAAAATCAAGCTTTGCTCTCGTCTTTTCCTGTATGGAGGTATGCAATAAAATCAGGGACTGTATTTTTTGCAGCAGGTCCGCCTGAACAAACGGTTCCGTCATGATATCATTGACACTGCACAGTAATTCCTGATCCACATATTTGTATTTATCTCGGCAGATAATCAGAATTGGCAGCTGTTCCAACGAGTACTTCTCTCGGATGGCTTCACAGAACTGGTTGACATGGGCGCTGATGAATATGGTGCCGATGATCACAACACCTATATTTCCGGAATTCTTAATACAGTTCAGCGCTTCCTTCTCCGTATAAAAACATTTCAGTACATAATCTTCAAACATCAGATATGACCGGATCCTCTCGATCTGCTCCACGTCGGTGCTGATCAGAATAATCTTCTTTCTGTTATCCGTGTCCTCTGACCCGGTCTGATTCTCCGCTTCTCTCTCAATCATCGGATTACCGCAGCCTTCTAGTTTATAATGAATGGCAAAACGGACAGACGACCCGTTTGGGCGAATATGAGCCGTAAAAGAATTCGTATGACTACGAATATGGTTTTTTGCAAGAATCAGCCCGATTTCTTCGTCATTCATCAGCAGCTGCGTGTCACGCGGCGAGGCCAGTATCCTCTTCATTTTTTTTGCCGCTTTTTTATTACTCTGGTCCAGATCGCCGGACAGTTCAATGAAGATATCACCCTTTTTAGACTTTCTAAATATAACCTCGATCTTTTCTGTTTCCAGTATCCCGCAGAATGCCAGCAAAAAGGTTTGGTTTGCCTGGATCAGCAGATACGGATCCCCGGTCACATAATCGTTTTCTGTAATATCTCCCCAGTCCGTTTTTATGTTTCGGGCACCGGACTGTTTTTGAACCAGAGATATAGCAGCGTGAAAAACCGATATCAGGTTTGCGTTTATTTTATTAGCATAAGGTACTTGTGCGGAAAGGTAATGGTAATTCCTTAGGTTATACAGATAATCCTGCATTTTATTGATCTCTCTCAACATCCGTTCCAGTATAAATTTCTCCTTTTCTGAGGCAGCCGGCCAAACTTCTTGGGCCAGCGTCTGCTGATAGCAGGACAGATTATTGACCGGATTCAGGCAATTATTTATGATTAACTGCGTCATATTATCCTTATGCTTCGTTATCTCCATCAGCTTCCGGTTCACCTCTCCTCCTGCCAGATATCCCGTTCTGTGATATTGGAAAAAACACAGGAACTGGCAGACCACATAGATCAAAACGGCAGCCGGAAGTATTTCTGTGTAGATATCATAGCCAGCTGAAAGTGTCAAATATTTATAACGGGAACAGACCACGAGAAGAATACTGGGGATTATATAAAAGTTCAGTAAAATATAGTTTACAAAATCAGTTTTTGTTTCTTTTTTTATCATATAAAGCAAGGCTGCTATGATCATAAATACGATTTCCAGAATGCAGAGCATGCCTGTTAATCGTGTACCGGGATATAGAAAATTGAACGGAAGCAGGAGCAGAAGATAACCCGCGCCAGCCGCTTCATTGATAATCCTGAATCGTTTGAAGCGGCGGAACCAAAACTGATTCAGCAGTGCCTGATTAAGCGAATTTAACAGCAGCAGCAGACACAGTCCCTGGCTTACTCTCCAGATCACCGCATGGGCAGTCGATACATAGAATACCAGTTCGTAGTCCCAGATACTGATCACCAGACCTGCCGCATACCAGAAAATTTTCGAATAGCTTAAGAAATCAGCCTCCTCATAGGATATGAAAAACAAAAATATGCATGATAATCCAAACGCATACAGGGAGACAGCCATGATTACCCGTTTAATCGTAACCAGAAAAATATGCTGCGTGGACAAGAAATTCGAGTAAATATAGAGTGTCTCATGAAACCGTTTGGTCTGGCACAGTACGATGAATATAATCAACAGCGCCGATGCAACGGCAGCGATTAAAGTTTCCAGGTAATTAGCCGTCTTTCTGCCCATATGCGTCCACCTCTTGATGATTTGATTAATTTAGAGAAGCAAATTGTTTATCCAGATCTGCGCAGTAAGCATCCACATCAAAGCTTCCGTTTATGGCATGGCTCTGCAGCGTTTCGAACACGATATCCTGATATTCGGAAGTAAATCCGTTCACGCCCGACATAACATATAACTGATCCCCCTCGTATGCGGTAATATCATTCAGTGCGTCCAGCGTTTCAATATCTATATTGCACCCGGTAATGCCGTGGGCATTCACTGCATAATATTCTGCTGATTCCTGGGAGCACATAAATTGGAAAAAGTCTTTCGCCACAGCCAGCATATCTGCATCCTGAGAGTTATAGACACAGAAGCTGTTTCCGGGCTTCAGTTCCATAATTGCTCCGGAAGGTTCTTCAGACGTAGGCAGCGCAAATGCGCCGAGCTGTGCTTCCGGATTGATCCCCAATACACCATCGATAGTCCAGGAACCGCAGATAGCGATGGCCGCTTCCCCGGTGGCCACTTCACTCATAGCGTCGTTCCATTTAGTTCCATAGGGATCGCTGCCCCAGTAGTCCTGGTAACTCATAAACATATTTATGGCATCCTTAAACGCCTGATCATCTTCAAATTTGCTGCTTAGGTTCATTTTATTGGTAAACCAGTCCTTATCCTTCGCCACACAAGCCACATCTGTGTAGATATCACTATATCTTCTCATGCACCATACTTCTGAAAATCCTACTGCGATAGGTGTTACGCCGCTATCCTTTAATGTTTCACATACTTCTTTAAATTCTGATATTGTGGCCGGTACCTTTAGATCATATTTTTGGAAAACCTCTTTATTATAGAAAGCACAGAATCCATTTGCATCCAGAGGTACACCTACCTGTTTGCCCTCCCGCTGTCCTTCTACCAGCAGATTCTCATCAAAATTCTGAAGTCCGTCCACATCACTTACGTCCGCCAGATGGCCGGCCATCTGGAATTCGGTCAGGTATACCGGTTCCAAGTCAAAGATCATGGGCGCGTCTCCGGAGGCCACTTTTGTTTTCAATACGGTCATATAGTTATCTGTCGTCTGCAGCTCCACATTAATTTTTACATTCGGATGTTCCTGCTGGTAAGTATCGACAAGGTATTGTACCCAGGCCTGTTTTCCCTCCTCACGCAGATGATGGAGCCAGGTAAAAGAGATTTCCTTATCGGTAATTTGGCTCTCACTGCCCGCAACGGCAGCCGCTTCCCCACTCTTAACATCAGCAGCCGGTACCGCCTCTTTCGTATTTTCCTGGACGGCCGGCTCGTCCGCCCCTTTGCTCTGGCAACCGCTCAATGGAAGCGCCATCACGATCATAGCTGTTAAGACAAATAACCCACATAATCTTTTTCTAATCATACTTTTCTCCTTTTTTATTCCTTTATTTTACAGTTTTGCTTCTAAATTACTTGGAGGGATCCGATCAGGTTTTCACCGCCCCGGAAGAGATCCCTTCCACCAGGTACCGCTGCATAGCGACAAAAAATATTAAAACCGGTATCATGCAGATAATGGAAGCGGCAAAAGCCATACCATAATCAGACACATGTTCTCCAAAGAAATAATACTGTTTGACGGTCAGCGTTCTGATCTCATCTTTCTGCAATAAAATAACTGCAATATTAAAATCATTCCAAAGCCACATGACATGCAAGGCTGCCACGGTTGCCGCTATGGGTTTCAGCAGCGGAAATACAATGATAAAAAACGCCCGGTAAGGCCCGCATCCATCAATCAGCGCCGCTTCTTCCATATCTACAGGAACCGATTTGACGAAACCGACAAACAGGAAGGTCGCATAGGCGATACTATATCCGGTCAGCATGATGATCATTCCTGCCAACGAATTCAGAAGATTTAATTCTTTGAATATTTTATACACCGCTATCATAATGATCTGAAACGGAATCATAAGGGAGGATAAATACACTTTATCCATGAATTTTAAAAATCGGTTATTTTTACCGTTCCTTGCGATTGTATAACCTCCCATGGCGGAAAAAAGGACAATCATGGCCACCGATGGAAATGTTACAATCACGCTGTTGAGTAACGATCTGGCGAAATTACTTTTCTTCATGCCTTCTACATAGTTCCCGATATTCAGTGTCTTTGGCAGAGCCATAATCGAATCCGCGATTTCAAGGGGGGTCTTAAAGGAAGTAATGACAGCCAGATATATAGGAAACAAAAAAACTGCGGTAACCAATAACAGGCCAATCACGACAGGCAATTTTCTAAGCTGCCTTTTTGAATATCTTCGGTAACGTATCAAAGCTCTACCTCCTTTCTTCTGAAGAACGATGCAACAAGATTTCCGATCAGAATCAAGAATACAGCGAACAGCAAAGCGATTGCCTGCCCGTAACCAGCTTTGTTGTATGTATACAGATTTTCAAATATGTAGATAGACATAGTCTTGGACGCTCCTCCCGGTCCCCCTCTAGTGGCCGACAGCGTCATTGCGAACTCCCGCAGCCAGGAAGTCATCGATAATGTTACACACACAGAAAAGGCGGGTGCTAACAACGGCAGCGTCACTTTCCGGAACCGCTGGAATACAGTAGCACCATCGATCTTGGCTGCTTCTACCAGTTCTACCGGAATGTTTTTAATCCCGGATAAATAGATCAGCATATTGATCCCGCAAGTATTCCAAAGGCCCATGATTACGATAGCCGGAATTACCCACTCCGGGTTCCCCAGTAAGCTCTTAATCTGGAAAAGCTGTGAAAATACCTCTTTATATATAAAATTCCAGATAAACGCCGTAAGGATTGAGCTAAAGCATACCGGCATAAAAAATATCACGCGGACAATATTACTAAGTTTTCCTGTTTTTTGATTCACCAGAAGCGCAGTCCCCAGTGCGATTACATTATTCCCGATTGTCCCCAGGACCGCAAATTTTATGGAGTTGATCATCGGATCGATCAGCCTCTGGTCACGGAATACACTGATAAAATTTTTAAATCCTACATAATTGTAGTCCGTCGTGATTCCATTCCAATCCGTAAAGGCAATATGTATTCCGTTGAAAAGTGGAATCAGTACGGAAAACGAAAACATAAGAAGCCCCGGTAGAAGAAATACATATTGTGACGTCTTTTTCCCATTTATCATTTTTCTATTACGTTTCATTATAATCCTCCGGAATACATAAATCCAACGTCATCCATAACTTCCAGATATTTCCATAATCCTGTTATCTGGCGCTAAAAAGATTCTACACTGCTTCTCACAGCAACCACCCCCCATATTTTTTGAATCACTGTTTTGTATCGGGTTATGGTTTTATTATAGATCAGCATAAAATATTGTAAATTTTTTCTGGACAGAATACATTTTACCTTACAGTTTCAGCATATATGTACTACGGACAACATTTTTTCTCGCACAAAGTTGAGCTTTATTTCTAATATGCACGGATTATATCCGCTTTGTTTTAGATATTTTTAACTACATTATAATAATCATTTCCACCATAAAAACGAGGCTGCTATAACACCGCTTATCCATACTTTACTTTTGCTATCCAATCCATTCCCTACTCCGAAAATAGCTAGCCAGTCACCGATTGAAAAATTTTACTGTATTATTACTCTACATCCAACACAACTTCTCATACCGTATAAATCCACAAATTTTGCTCATCATTTTCATAACATATACACAATTTTTTTCAATTATCCGAACACGTATTGACTATTATGCATAGTCATCATATAATAAAGCCAGTTTACTAATGTGAGGAGGTTGATTGAAACCTATATATTTATTAATATTATACAACTTGCGGAATCGATTCCGCGGAAAGGAGGAACTATGAAACCCACTTTGCTGGATGTGGCCGAACTTGCCAAAGTATCCCGAACTACCGCCTGCCGTGCGATGAACAACGAAGGGCGCATCGATGAAGAAACCCGCAAAAGAGTTCTTGAAGCGGCAAAATCACTCAACTATCAACCCAACCGCCTGGCGCAGTCGCTGCGGGTAAAACAATCCTTTGTGATCGGAGTAATCTTTTCCAATCTGTTTGCAGGACATTTTTATTCCGAAATATTCAGGGGAATCGAGGAATACACGTCCGGTCAAAACTACAATCTGATTCTGGGCTGCTCAGATGGTAGTGTGGAAAAAGAAACGGAACTGATTGAGTCCTTCCAGGCCAGACAGGTAGACGGATTGATCATGACCCCTACCAATCACATGACCCCAGAGGCCATCGAGATTCTGGAAAATAGCAAAATCCCCGTTGTCTTTATCGACCGCTGTTCTGCCGATTATGAACATGACTATGTAGGCACGGATAATCTGCTGGGCGGTAAGCTGGCGGCGGACTATTTGAAACAACTGGGACATCGGAATATAGCCGTCTGCATGGGAGCTGATGCGGAAACCATGTCTGTAACGGACCGACTAAGAGGCGCAGTACAGGTCTTTGAAAAAGAGCAGATGCATTATTTCACAATCATGGGTAAGAGCAAAGCAAGGAATTCCAAAGAATTTTCCTATGCGGCGATGTTGGAATCCATGGATATGCTGAAAAGCAACGAGGCAACCGCGGTTATGGCAATGTCGGACAGCGTGGCCCTGGGCGCTTCCCGGGCCTTGATCGAGCATGGTTACCGGATCGGAAAGGATATCGCCCTCATCGGTTACAACAACGATGATTTCTGCCCCTATCTGACGGTTCCGCTGACTACGGTCGGCCAGCCGAAATACGAGCTTGGCGAACGCGCAGCCGAGCTGCTGCTGAAGAAAATCCGCGACAAAAAAAGTAAATGCAACACGAAAATTATTCTAAAACCAAAGCTGGTTATCCGGCAGTCTTGCGGTGAATTTTAACAGGAAGTTTATAAATGGAGCATATGGCATCGGCCTATAGAAGGAATGAAAGACAAATAAACAGAAAAGTATAAATTTTACAAACCACTCCACTGGCTGTAAAACTTATACTTCTCTTGTCACTACTATCTTTGATACCGTATGTAGAAAATCATTCCCGCGAATCACTTTCTCACCAATTCAGCAAAGAGTCAGAAAGCCCGATCCAAATGAATGCTCAATTCTACTTGTCAGTATTTTAGCACAAAGTTCGAATAATCACAACTCTTAGCCACACAATCTTATACTGCAAACTTATACTGCTGAAATTACATAATACCAAAACTGATTGAGATGATGATACATACAATCCGCTTAGGCGGGGAAATGGAGTAAATTATGAAAACGAGACTTAACATGCTGTGTTCTTTTTTTCTAATAATGATATTAACGGTGACCGGCGGATGTTCCGGCAAACAGACCGGGGAAGACAGCTCTTCGCCACAAACCGGGTCAAAAAAAGAAGAGAGCGAAGTAAAGATAACTGTGTCGCCCCAGATGATCGGAAATGAAAACGCCTCCATAGAACTGGTTTGGCAGCCGAATCCGCCGCACTCCCTCTCCGATTCCAATCCGAAAAAACTCGAATATCTGACGGCTAAGGCCACTGAATGGGCGCAGGCTCACCCGGATGTCAAGATCAAGATTATGGATACGACCACTGCGATCACAGAATCCATGGCGAAAACGTTGGTACAGGCGTCTTCCGGACAGGCCCCTGATATGGGCGCTATCGATTCCTTTATTTTCCCCCAGTTCTATGACTATGTGCAGCCGATCGATGACGTGATGCAGGAAAAGGGCATTCAGATTGATGATTTCTATGACTTTGCCAAAGGAGTCATGAAGCCCCAGGACGAGACGCTGGGGCTTTGGTACACAACCGATGTGCGGGTACTGTTCTACAGAAAAGATCTGATACCGGAAGCTCCAAAGACCTGGGCGGAAGTGGAAAAGATCGGCAATGACCTGAAAGCCAAAGGTATGGACGCCTTTATTTATACCGCAGCCAGAGACGAAGCGACCGTCATGAGCTCCGTACTGCCCTACTTCTGGGGACAGGGCGGAACCCTTGTGAATGATCAGGGTCTGCCTGTCTTCGGTGAGGGAGACAATCGGCAATATCTGATCGATCAGCTGACTTTCCAGAAAAAATGCATCGACGATGGGATCACACCGTCCAGAGTGGTGGGTTTTGGCACCGATCCTGATTACATACCCGATGTTGCCGCCGGACAGGTCGGCATGTTTGTGGCAGGCAACTACATGTCCGGGCAGCTCAGCTCCGTAATCGGTGAGGATGAATTCAGCAAAATGTGGGGAGTCGCCCAGATCCCCATGAAGGATGAGGGCAGCCGTGTCACCGCGTCCGGCGGATGGGTTTCCGCCGTATTTACCAAGGATGAAGAAAAAAGGAAACTGTGTGCGGACTTTCTGATCAGCATGTATGTGGACGACGAGGGTATGGCAGGCTGGTGCAAAGCCGGAGGCTATCTTCCGACCCGGGAATCCGTATACGATACCGATGACTATTTTAACACAGACGAAGTGATGCAGGCCTGCCGGGAAGAATTAAAATACGCCGAGGTGCGGCCGTCTGTCGATTCCTACACCAAAATCTCGGAATCCCTTCAGATCATGCTCAGTGATGTTCTGACCGGTACTTCTACCCCGGAGGAAGCTGTTGACAACGCATTTGAAAATGCACGAAAGGAATAGGGGAATATGGTCCATGAACAGAAAACACTCTAAAACAAAAGCGGCAGGGGCGGGTAAACCGCCGCTCCTGTGGCTTGTGCCTCTGGCCGTAGTATTGCTCCTGATCTTCATCTATCCGCTGCTTGATGTGATCAGGCTGAGTTTTACGAATACAAAGATCGGAAGCCTGGATTACAACTATACGATTGCTTCCTATAAAAGTATTTTGACAGACCGGAATTTTTATTATATGCTTCGCACCACTGTGATCTTCGTGTTTTTCAGTGTGGTATTTCAGACCCTGCTGGGTCTGGCGATTGCGGTTTCTGTAGATAAAGGAGAAAAACTGGGACTGCGCGGCACCGTCTGTGTCCGCACCATATCCCTAATCTCCATGGTCATTCCCGGTGTCGTCATCGGTATTATATGGAAAATGATGTTCGATGAATCCAATTCCGGTCTTCTGAATTATATGATACAGAAGCTGGGCTTTGGCCCGGTACCCTTCCTGACCAGTCCAAACGTGGCCCTGGTATCGGCAACGGTCGCCAATGTCTGGAGAGGTACTGCCCAAAGTATGATCCTGCTGTACTGCGGAATCAAAACAGTCTCCGCCGATATTCTGGAGGCAGCCATGGTAGACGGAGCCAGCGCCTGGAAGCGGCTGATCCACATTACTCTGCCATCCATGCGCAATGTACTGGCGGTCAATATCATCCTGAACCTGATCGGGACCTTCAATACTTTTGATATGGTGATGTCCCTGACCGGGGGCGGTCCCGGCAGAAGTACCGAGGTGCTGGCCCTAAGCGTCTACAACCAGATCTTCGGGCAGCTGAACATGGGCAAAGGAAGCGCCGTCGCCGTCATACTGATTGTGCTGAATATGATTATGGCATTTATCTATTTTAGAATCCAGCAAAGGGGGGAAGTACAGTGATAAAAAAGAAAAGCAGGACAGGAACAAAAATAGGGCTATATCTGGTTTATATCGTCATCAGCATTTTCTTTCTATATCCCGTACTGTGGGTACTCTCCTATTCCTTTAAGACGGTCCCGGAATTATTCTCCGTACCGCCGAAGTTTTTACCCCAGTCTCTGCAGCTGGACAATTACAGATACGTAATTCAAAACACCTATATAGTCAAAAACATCTGGAACTCATTTTATATCGTAGTCCTCACCATGCTGGGGACCCTGGTACTTGCCTTACCCGCATCCTACCTGTTCTCCAGATTCCGGTTCCGGTTAAGCCGCCAGCTCCAATTTTTTATCCTGATCTTCCAGATGATTTCGCCTATTGTCATCGCCATACCGCTATACAATTATTTAAGCAGGATAAATCTGGTTAATAATCACGCCGTTCTGATCCTGATATACATCGCTATCAGCATTCCCATGGCGGTGCTCAATATCAAAAGTTACCTGGATACCATACCGAAAGAAATCGACGAGGCGGCCATTATCGACGGCTGCAGCCACTGGCAGATTCTGACGAAAATCCACATTCCTACCTCTATATCAGGAATCATCTCCGTCTCATTGATGATTATGGTATCCTTGTGGGGACAATTCGTGGTGCCGTTTATACTGCTGAACGATGCCGTAAAGTTCCCGGTATCCGTGGGCCTTATTAACCTGCAGAGTTCCTCGGAGGCCATCACCACACATTACCTGGCCGCCGCCTGTATACTGGGGATTCTGCCCACTACACTAATTTTTCTCATACTGCAAAAATATATCGTTTCCGCTATGACTGCGGGAGCCGTGAAAGGATAACAGACTGTTTAAATGAAAAAAATATTGCATGTGATTTCACACACACACTGGGATCGGGAATGGTACCTTTCTTACGAGGACTTCCGTATCCGGTTAGTGGATATGATAGACCGGCTTCTTAACTATCTGGAGCGTGATCAGACGTACCACGCTTTCATGCTGGACGGGCACACCGCTCTGGTTTTGGATTATCTGGAGATCCGGCCTTATAAAAAAGAGCTTTTGAAAAAATATATCCGGGAACAACGGATTCTGATCGGTCCATGGTACATACTGCCGGACGAAGTTCTGATCTCCGGCGAGTCTCATATCCGAAATTTTCTGATGGGAGCTTCTATCTGCCGAGAAATGAGCGGAAGCATGAATATCGGCTACCTTCCGGATGCTTTCGGGCATCCGTCCCAAATGCCCCAGATTCTGAAAAAGCTGGGACTAAACGAGATCGTATTCTGGAGAGGAATGCCTGATTCCATCCAGAAAAATGAATTTGTGTGGGAAGCGCCGGACGGGGAAAGCCTGCTGGCGATAAATCTTCCATATGGTTACGGCAATTGTCCTCACCTTCCCAACGAAAAGGAGGCTTTCCTGCGGCGTATCCGGGCAGTAGCCGATGCCTATGAGGGCAAATCATGGAGCGGCGTGATACCCATTATGAATGGAAGGGACCATCTGGAGGCTCAGGAATGCATAACCGATATGCTCGCCGCCCTGAAGGATCAGAGTGAAGAATATGAGATCATCCACTCCACCCTCCCTGAATTTGTACGCCAACTCCGCGAGCAGCTGGAGCCGGAAAAGCTGCAGCACTACAAAGGCGAAATGCGCTCAAGCGACCGGACACTGCTATTAGGCGGGACATTGTCCACGAGAATTTATCTGAAACAGCATAATGAAGAAGTAACACGTCTCTATGAAAGATGGGTAGAACCGTTTACAGCGGCTGACCGGCTACTGGGCCACCGAAACTATCCCAGAGATCTGATCCGCCAGGGCTGGAAATATATCCTCCAAAACCATCCCCATGACAGTATCTGCGGATGCAGCATTGATGAAGTGCACCAGGAGATGGAAGTGCGGTTTCTAAAGGCACGGCAGATCGGAAGGGAACTGTGCAGCCGGAGTCTTCACGCAGTCACCGGCTCTCAGGTAACAGATGGGAACGATGAAGCCTGGATTGCCGTATTCAACCCACTGGCCTACAGCAGAAGCGCCCTTATAACATGCACGGTGGAATTTTATCCCCAGCTTCACAATCATCTGAATTATCAGCATATGAATCAGCGGGAGTATTACCCCTACGAAAAGGAAAACGCTGGCTTTCCTGTCTCCGTCATTCTGGAAGATTCCCATGGAAACCGCTGTGAGGCCATACTGAACCGCGCCTACATAGGGCAGGGACTTTGGCTGAGTACCGAAGAGCAGCCCAAAGAATACAAATGCCACTGTTATGAAATCACGTTTACCGCGGATCAGGTTCCGGCCTTTGGTTTCAAAGCCTATCGGGTTATCCCCCGGTATGACGTGCCGTCTGCGCAGGCAGTGCCTGAAGTGGATTCCGATGATATGGGCCGGTTCATCGAAAATACGTACTATCGGGTAGAATTCCAGGATGGAAAATTGAATATTTACGACAAGGAGCTTCGCCAAAGCTACGAAGACTGCGCGCGTCTGGTCGACAGCGCAGATGCGGGAGATGAATATACTTACTCCTACATTGAGAATGACCACGAAATACGAATCGAACCTGCCTCCGTGAAAATCAGTACGGATGGTCCTGCCAATCACAAAAACTGCCTGACCATATCCGGAGTCATGAATCTGCCGAAAGGCCTTACGGAGGATGAGAATGACAGAAGGCTTGAGACCATTGCCTGTGCATTTACCATGAAAGTGATGCTGCAGTCATTGGCCAAACGGATAGATTTTAATGTTACTTTTGATAATCAGGCCGAAGACCACCGCCTGCGAGTCCTGTTTCCCACAATGTTTTATACGGATCACTCCTGGGCACAAAACGCATTCAGCGTCGACCGGCATATGATACGAAGGCTGTCAGATATGCATGGAACCGAGATTTTCTACACGGATTGTCAAAAAGAATTCGTCAGTATCGACGATGGGCATACCGGGATATCCATCTTCAATAAAGGATTACCGGAATATGAATTAGTCCAGACCGGCAGCGGCAGCGCACTGGCCCTGACTTTACTGCGGTGCGTGGCATATCTCTCAAAGGCGAAGATGCCGACCCGAACGGGGGATGCCGGATGGAATGTAGAAACCCCGATGGCCCAGTGCCCCGGCATACACGAATTCGAATTCGCCTTCACCTCCCACACCGGAACAGCTCTTAAAAATCATGTTCCCAGGATGGCCCAGGAATACTCGAATCCCCTTAAGTTCCACCAGCTGCCCGCTCAATGCCGGCCTGCACGTGAAGAATGTTCCCTCATCCAGATTGACCAGGAACGTTTCCTTCTGTCGGCTGTTAAGCTTGCGGAGTTAAGCGATGATGATCTGATCGTACGGTTCTATAACTGCAGTGAAGATACAGAGGTTGGGACGGTCCGGTTCGGATTCCCGGTTACAAGGGTGCAGCTATGCGATCTGAAAGAAGATCCCATATCGGAATTAGATATCTGTGACAACCAGGTTGAATTGTCCGCTAAGGGCTGGGAGATCATTTCCCTGAGGATAGGGATCGGGCAATAAGAGCGGCTTTCAACGCGCCTTCCTTGTCTTACTCCGGAGGGAATATATCGTAAACGTTTTTATCTAGGTTTTTATCGAAAGTTACAGCGTATTGAAAACTCTCCTGTGTCTGTGCTATACTAATTACTAAAATTCTAGTGGAGGTGGAAATGCAGAGATGGGAAATAAGATCGATGAGAACGCCATCGTAAAAAACTATTACGACGGAAATCCGGAATTGGAATGGGAACGCCTTAACGGCTTTCATTTTGAATTCGAAATTACGAGACAGATGCTTCTCCGGCATCTGAAAAAAGGAAGCGTGTTGGATATCGGCGGCGGCCCAGGCAGATACAGCATCTATTTAGCTTCCCTTGGATATGATGTCACGCTGCTGGATCTGAGCGATGGAAATATCGAGCTGGCAAAAAAGAAAGCCCGGGAATTTGGCGTAAATATAAAAGCTTATTCCTGTGACGCCAGGGATCTTTCCGGATTAAACCTGGGAGAATATGACAATATTTTGCTGATGGGCCCTCTCTATCATCTGTTTCAGGAAACAGACCGGGAAAAATGTGTGGCAGAGGCAAGAAAACATCTGAAAAAAGACGGACATCTATTTGCGTCTTTTATAACCATCGCAGCAGGACTGCTCTATTATTTAGATGTATGCCCCAATGAACTGATACATGAACCTGCCCTGGAGCTGTTTGATTATATGGAGATTGACAAATCCTGGAGCGGCACTGCTTTTACAGAGGCCACTTTTATCAATAACCTGGAAATCACTCCGTTTTTCCACAGACTCGGATTTGAAAAAATAACGTTATTTGGCCAGGAGGGGATCGCCGGTCCCCGTTTAACCGCTTTAGAAAAAGCTCCGGAAAACGTACGGAATCTGTATTTGGACCTGTCCCTCCGGCTTTGTGAAAATCCCCAGTATTTTCCCTATAGTCCGCACTTGATGTATATCGGCAGACCGGTTCCATCCTTTCCTCTTGAGCCCGGTTCATGAAAAAGGTATCATTGACTGCGAAGAAATAATATATGGTATTATAAAATAGAACTTATGCTAACCATTCACGGCTGAAAACGTCATCCTATTAAAAAGACGATGCTGCGAAAGAGTACCTTTTCACTCTTCGCAGCATCGGTTTTTACTCCCTCTGATTACCAAGCCTGTCCCCATACGTTATTTTTATCGTTAACTCTATTCGACTCAGCCGTTTGATCTGGACACTTTCAAATCTTGACAATTTATAATCAGAATGTCATAATAATAAAACATCCTAGGAAGAAACTGCTTCAATCAGTATTTTTTATTATCGTACAGTGAGCCCTGCCATATGGCATAGCTATCTGCCCACATCATAAAACGGGCATCTTTACTTGTAGTATTCTTTTATTTCCCTTATAATACTCTTATAGAATCTATAAAAATAGAATCCCTTGAAAACTTCGTTTGCAATTACGATACTGTGGAAGCATGTTTCTCCCTTGAGAAAAATTCCAAGGAGGAAACCATATGAACACAACTGACAACATCGGTACAAACAGAAACTATAAGGACCGGCTGTTCCGTCTTCTGTTTGCCGACAAAAAGAATGGCCTGGAGCTGTATAATGCCCTAAACCACACAGCCTACGATAACACGGAGGATCTGGAGATCCATACTCTCGAAGATGTCATTTGGATGAAGATGAAAAATGATGTAGCCTATCTGGTTCGTGATATTCTCACCCTTTATGAGCATCAGAGTACAGTGAATCCAAATCTGCCGGTGCGTGGTCTGCTTTATTTTTCCGATATGTTCCGGGGAATCCTGCAAGGCAAGCATCTCTACGGCACCAAACTGATTATGCTGCCAACACCGGTATACATCGTTTTCTACAACGGAGACCGTGAGATCGGGGAAGTACAATGGTTAAAACTTTCCGATGCTTTTATCCATGGGAACGAGCAGTCAAAAATGGAATTGCAGGTTCAGGTGCTCAATATCAATTATGGGCATAATAAGCAATTGATGGAGCGATGTCCCACATTAAAGGAATACGCGATCCTGGTCGGTGCGATAAAAACCTATTGCAGAGAAATGAGCTTTGAGGAATCCGTAAAGCGGGCGATCGACGAGTGCATTGCGAACGGAGTATTGCGGGATTTCCTGATGATAAGGAGGGCGGAAGTGATGAATTCACTCTTAACAGAATATGATGAAGAGCGTGTCCTAGCCGATATTGGACAGGAGCGCTATGAAGACGGTAAATCCGATGGAATCGCGGAAGGCATCGCTATTGGAAAGACCGAGGGAATTGCAGAAGGAATTCTCGAATTACTGAATATACAGGGAATGGTACCAGAAAAATTAGAAATAACCATTCGCACAGAGACAGATTTGAAAACATTAAAAGGATGGCTGAAACTAGCTGCAATGACTGATTCTGTTGAGACATTTCAAAACCAGATGGATAAGATTCCAGACACCAAATAAACTGACACACTTAAAAAGGACACTGACGTGATTTCTTTGAATATTGCCTAACAAAAAAAACTTCATCTTACGATGAAGTTTTTTCAAACCAGGGGATGAGGGAATCGAACCCCCACCAAAGGTTTTGGAGACCCCTATCATACCATTTGACCAATCCCCTATAACAAAATTTACCTGCTGAATATTTATATCATATACCAACCGTTTTGTCAACAAACAACTTGTAAAAGTACTTATATACAATATAAGTGACTATCTCTAGTCACTCATATATATTATATGATGTACCTTCAAAACTACACACTGTAAAAATCTTTTTCCATCCGTTCGGCTCTCTTCCAAACCTCTAATCTCAAACCTTCAGACCATTCTGGTCAAGCCCTCGACCTATTAGTAGCAGTCAGCTCCGTACATTGCTGCACTTCCACCTC
>NZ_JAHQCW010000020.1 GCF_019042275.1 Diplocloster agilis | reverse complement strand
CCCGGCTTTTCGATTTCACTTAGCGTATTCCAGCGCAAGCCCTCCGCGCTCCCAGGGAGATACAAAAGAACCCGGCCGCCCGGAGCGTCCCCGGATACCGCCCGCGGTTCCAAGCCGTAAGCAGCAGACATACGAAGCCTCCGGGAAGAACGCAAAGTGAGTGCGACAGCCCCCCCTCAGCTATCCAAAACCTGTGCATATTCAGCTTCCGGCATAGGCCTGTAAAAAACATATCCCTGTACAAAGTCACATCCCATCCGTTTTAAATCCTCCACCTGATCCGAAGATTCAATTCCCTCGGCCACCGTGCGGATCCGGAATTTATGTACCAGCTCGATCACGCCTTCCACCACTGCCATATCCCGCTCCGGATCGCTGCTCATGTCAAAAAAGAACCGGTCTAATTTGAGGGTATCAATGGGCAGCGTCTTGAGCAGGCTCAAAGAAGAATAACCTTTTCCAAAATCATCGATGGAACAGGAAAAGCCTTCCTGCCGCAGCCGGTTCACAATCCGGGCCATAAGGAGCGCATTGTCGATGGCGATGGATTCCGTAAATTCAATTTCTAACAGTTCCGGCGGGATCTGGTACTGATCCCGTATATCCACGTATCGCTGTACAAAATCCTGATTGTAAAACTGCAGCCTGGAGACATTGACGGAAACCGGGAAAACCTGTTTTCCCTCCTTCAACCGGTCCCGCAAGAAACGGCAGACCTCCTCAAACACATATTGGTCCAGCCGGTCGATCATATATTTTCTCTCAAAGACCGGTATAAAACGGTCGGGCGGAATGATGGTCCCGTCTTGGGACTGCCAGCGCACCAACGCCTCCGCACATGCGATTTTATCAGTCTTAAGTTCCACCTTCGGCTGATAAAATACGGTAAACTCCCGCATTTCCAACGCTTTTAGCATCCGGCTTTCCACGTCCTTTTCTTCCCGCAGCCGTCTGCGGATGCTATCATCATAGTAGACATAATTTTGTTTAGTCCCGTTTTTTACCGTTTTCCGGGCAAAATTGGCCCGGTCCAGAAAACCATCAATCTTTAAATCCTCTATGACATCCCCCACACAGCAAATCCCGCAGCACGTGGGCACAGACTGCCGGTCATAGAAGCTGTGCATGAACTGTATGATTTTCCAATCGGCAGCCTGCTGACGCGCCGCCACTTCTTCTTTTTCCTGATAACGCAGAAGAAGAACGAAGTTATCTGCGGAAACACGGCCGCAGAGCTCTCCCTCCCGCAATCCTTCCAACAGGATCTCGCCGTATTTTTTTAAAATGCTGTCGCCATAGTTATAGCCAAACACATCGTTGATATATTTAAAATCCGAGAAATCCGTATAGACCACGGCCATTTCATCTTTTGGACCCTCATCCAGCAGATGCTGCGCCTCTTTCTTAAATTCCTCCAGCTTATAGACTCCGGTCAAGGTATCCCTGCGCGTCAGGTCATTTAGTTTCTGATTCGTATTTTCCAACAGCAGCAGTTTCCGGGAATAAGCCCAAAAAATAAACAGCCAGGTCAGCAGCATAATCAAAAGCATAACGGCGCAGATCGCCAGAAGCATACGGGTCTGATGCGCCGCGTATTCATCCGCGGCAAAAACGGTATCATTGGCCTTTTCAAAGTATTTTTCGCTGAGATCCAGAAGCGCTTCCTCATTTTCATCCGCGCTTCGGTAGGAGGATATCATTTCTTTTATATCTCCCCACATACGGCTCAGCTCATACAAATTTTGCCGGTACGTTTCATCCTCCAAAAGCGGGAGTCCATATTCCCCATTTCCGGTGTTCAGTTCGTTCAGAATTCCATCCAGGTACTCTATGAGAGGATCGTTCGGACGGTTCTCCAATTCCAGTTTTACCAGCCGCTGGGTGGCGCCCCGGACGATGCCCACATAATTGATTAACCGGCTGTAATGCTGAGACTGCACGATGGTATGAAGTGTAATGCTGCCAAATAGTACAAGCAAAGCAAACAGTACCGCCAGTCCACGTTTCAAAAATTGCTTCATGATTGCCCTCCATGCGTGCATTTTACCGCCTGTTTTCTGCGCTTTTGCTCATACATCTTCCCGTCTGCGGTTTTAATCAATTCTTTCCAATCCGTAAATTCCGCACTCTCCACAACTCCATAGCTCAAAGACAAAGTATAGGGATACTCCCCGGCGCTTGCCGATTTTTGCAGCCTTTCGTTGATCAGATCCACTCTTTGTTCGGCCGCAGCCGCCCCCATTCCCACGAACAGGGCCAGGAACTCGTCGCCTCCGTAACGGTATAGTGAATCCATTCCGCTTCGGCAGGCACGGCGGATCTCCTCCGCTGCCGCCCGGATATAACGGTCCCCCTCTTCATGTCCGTACCGGTCATTGACATTTTTAAGGCCGTCCAGATCCAGAAAGCACAGGGAAAAACCGGATTTCTGATCCATCAGGGAAGCCAGCGTTTCTTCCGCGCACTGCCTGTTGTATAGCCCGGTCAGCGTATCGAGAAAGGCCTGATGACGCAGATATTCTTCCTCCCGCTTCTGTTCTTCCAGCTGCCGTTCAATCTGCCGGTTCTTTTCCCGGTAATCATCCAGCACACAGATTCTCCAGGTATAGCGGATAGCAATATAAAACCCCACGACGCAAAACAGACAGGATTTTATGCTCCAAAGCTTCAGCAGCAGGTCATTGAGCGGTGTGGAATACAACAGCAGATTCAAAAACAGATAAAAAAACAGCCCTGCCATCATCTCCAGAATAAAGGAAAGATTCTGCCGATGCTTGAGAATCAAACGAATTCGCCCAATCAACACCGGCCTCCTGATAATCCGCATGGCCGCCCCTGCCAGTACAAAACCAAGCATGACCGGAAATCCTTTCAGATTGCCGATGTCCCGCGTGCGGTTATCGAAGTTCTGCAAAGGCAGGTTCAGCAGGATCGCTATTACGCTGCGGCAGAAAATATTGACCGCAAGTCCGCATATAATTCCCAGCAATGTGCTGAACATAGATCCTATTTTATTTCCCTTATTGTATAGAAGCGTTTCCAAAAACAGCAGGAACGCGAAAAAAAGCCAGTTAAAAATCAGCGAGAATTCCAGGAGGCTGCAGGCAATAAAGTATGCATAGTTAACAATAAAGCCGAGATAGACGATTCCCCTTCGCAGGCGGGGTATTTCCCCAATGTCGGTTAACAGGAGGAAATACTGACTATGAAAATAAAAATAAGCTGCCGCCGTCAGCAAGATCAACAGCATTGTCTCCACCTCCCCCTAACTTTCTCTGGCCTGTTTATCCTGGTACATCGCCAGGTCCGCACTTCGGAAAATCTGCTCCACGCTGTGGGCGTTACGGCCGGAAACATAGAAAATGCCGTAGCTAAAAGAGTACGGCGGATGAAACTCCTCCGATAATCGGGAACGGATGGCCTCCATACGCTCTGCCGCCTTCTCTTCCTCACACCCCGGAAGCAGGACGACAAACTCATCCCCGCCCACTCTGGAGAAGATATCAGTCTTGCGAAGCATCCGGGAAAACTCTTCTGCAAACCGGCTGATATAGAGATCTCCCGCCTCATGCCCTTCTTTATCGTTGATCTGCTTCAGGTGGTCGAGATCAAGATAAACAAAAGAAAACGGCTTCTTCGCTTTTAATAAAAACTCCGTCTGTTCCAGCACATATCTGCGGGTAAAAACCTTTGTCATGGGATCCCGCTCACTCCTGCTGCGCAATTTGGCCGCATCCTGCTTCTGCTGTTCCAGCTTCTTCATCAGGCTGCGGTGTTCCTCCTCCACATAATGCTCTTTCAGCAGGTTATAGAGATGTTTAAGAAAACGTATTAGGTAAAATTCGAGCAAGACGGTACTGCCAACCAAGAACAGCGGCAGTAACCGCCAGTCAATGCTGGATATGCACAGCACACTGTCCACCAGTAAAAAGGCATTGCAAAACCAGAGAAATATGAGAAACGGCCGTACTTCCGCGCTTTCAGCCTGGGTGCGGAATACCTCGCCCACGATATCCGTATGAGGTATCAGCAAAGTAAGCAGACTGTTTGCCGCCAGTACGCTGCAGATCGTGAGTATCCGCCAAAAAGGCTGCCGGAGTAGTTCATTCATCGGCATCCTCAGAATCAGGGAGAAAACCCCAATCAGAATCATGTGCAGAGCCATGGACGTCAAGTGAGAAAGATTGACCAAAATAAGCTCCTTGGTATGTCCCATATTTTTACGATCAATACGGAACACCTTTTCAAGGAAGGCCAGAATATACACAAGGGGCAGCGGAATATTGAACATCCCCCACCCCAGGAACAGCAGCATAGGGAACAGATACACGCTGATTCGGTACCTGACACTATGGTTAGGCTGGTATCCCAAAGCTTTCATGGCCGGATAGCTCAAAGAACCATAAAATAAAGACAGGCAGACGGGCGCTAACAGACCCCAGCCTATATAAATAGGAAATGGCAATGGACTGCCTCCTTTCCATTCAATCCCAAGAGGCCGCGCAAGGGTCCATGGACTTCTTTATTAATTGCTCGAAATCACCACAGGGCATCGGCCTGGCAAAGTAATATCCCTGCACATAGTCACAGCCGATTTCACGAAGCCGTTCAAGCTGTTCCCTGGTCTCCACCCCTTCCGCCACAACGCTAAGGCCCATGAACCGCGCAAGCTCCATAATAAAACGCAGGATGCCCTGATTCATCGGCTTCGCCGTCTCGTTCTGCATAAATCCCATGTCCAGCTTTAAGACATCTAACGGCATTTGATTCAGCATATTCAGCGAGGAATATCCGGTTCCAAAATCATCCATCTCAATGACAAATCCGAGCTTTTTCAGGGAGTTCACCGTTTCGATAATCTGATTGGGATCATCGGTGTAAGCGCTTTCCGTGATTTCTAAAGGAAGGCGCGAAACATCCAGTCCATGCTTTTGCACGATCTCCAGAAGAGTGTTCCCCAGGTCTTCCTTATAAAGGTCCGCTCTGGACACGTTCACGGAAATGTTAAGCGGAGGGAGTCCCTGGTCATCCCACGCGCGCATTACCGCGCAGGCGCTGCCCCAGACAAACTGATCCAGGCTTGTGATAAAACCGTTCTTTTCAAAAAGAGGTATAAAAGATCCCGGCTGCTGCATTCCCCACTCCGGATGATTCCACCGGACTAAAGCCTCGGCCCCGGCCAGACTGTCACCCCGCAGCCGGTATTTGGGCTGCAGGTAAATCTCAAACTGTCCTTGCGTCAGCGCGGTTTCCATCTGATCCGTTATCGTCCGTTCCTTTACTAACTCATTGCGCAGAGCGTCATCATAACAGGCAAAATATTTTCCGTACTGGCCTTTTATACTCCGGGCAGCTAGGAGCGCACGGTCGCACATCTTTTCCGCCGGAAGGGAACTGTCCTCCACCGCGTAAATTCCCCATTTCATCACAACGCTTTTCGCGCAGGGCAGCGTGTTCAGGCGGCTGGTAAATTGGGCAAACATGTCATTTGTATACTCCCATTGATGTTCCAGCAGACAAACGAAACGGTCCGCATTGAGATGACCGCATATTCCGTAATCTCTCACCAAATCTTTGTACATCCCGGCTATTTCCCGAAGCAGACGGTCGCCGTTTGGAATCCCGAAGATATCATTGATCAGTTTAAAATTTTCAATATCCGAGCAGATAATATCATATTTCTTATCCGAATGCTCGGCCAGAATATCCATCACCCGCCGGTAAAAAAATTCTTTGTTATAAAGCCCGGTCAGCCGGTCGTATTGAAGCTGGTTGACCATAGCGGCATTTTCCCGCAGATTGATGATGTTCGCCACCCTGTGCAGGATAATCTGCGGCTTATAGGGCTTGACCACAAAGTCCGTCGCCCCTTGGGACAAGGCGGCCACCTCATCCGCATCACTGTCGCTTTGGGTGGTGACGATCACAGGGATGGAGCGGCAGGCGGGATCTGTTTTGATTTTCGACAAAAAGGTATATCCGTCCATAACCGGCATCACGATGTCCAGCAGAATCAGCGAGATTTCCGCACCGCACTCTTTCAGTAACATAAGCGCTTCCAACCCGTTCGACGCTTCCAATACCTGATACTCCTTGGATAATATCTCCTTTAGAATCTCCCGATTGATCTGATTGTCTTCCACAACCAATATTTTTCTCTGTGACATCATAGCCTTATCTCCGTCCTGGATATGGATCGTCTATACCTTACAAATTACTATACAGTATAACAATATCAGCCTGAAATAGCAACAGTTTGAAGGCATACCAGGGCTTTTTGCCTATCCAAAACTTGATATTTCCAGGTAACTGTGGTACGCTAAAGCAAAAATAAACAGGTTCTAAACAGGGAAAGGACCGGAAAAACAGTGTTTCCCCATACCTGTATGTGCTGTGAAACGCACAATGGAGGCAAATATGAGTACAATGAATTTGACATTGTTGACAGATTTTTATGAACTGACAATGATGCAGGGGTATTTCAAAAACAAGGCGAACGAGAAAGTAATCTTTGACGCGTTTTATCGGACAAACCCTTCCAATGGCGGTTACGCGATAGCGGCAGGCCTGGAACAGGTGATCGATTATATCAGGAATCTGACTTTTTCCGCTGAGGACATCGATTATCTGCGTTCCGTGGGCAGTTTCGACGAGGATTTTCTGGATTACCTGAGTACCTTCCGTTTCAGCGGCGATATCTATGCCATCCCGGAGGGTTCGGTCGTATTTCCCAGGGAGCCTCTGATCAAGGTAGTGGCTCCGATTATGGAAGCCCAGCTGGTGGAAACCGCGATTCTTACGATTATCAATCATCAGAGCCTGATCGCCACAAAGGCCTCCCGGGTCTGCTACGCGGCCAAGGGGAACGGCATTATGGAATTCGGACTGCGGCGCGCCCAGGGGCCGGACGCCGGAATCTACGGCGCCAGAGCCGCCATGATCGGCGGCTGTATCGGCACTTCAAACGTGCTGGCCGGACAGCTGTTTGACGTTCCGGTGAAGGGTACCCACGCCCACAGCTGGATCATGAGTTTCCCCGATGAATATACCGCATTTAAAAAATACGCCGAGATGTATCCGAATGCCTGTACTCTGCTGGTAGACACCTATGATACCATCAAATCCGGGGTACCCAACGCGATCCGGGTATTTACGGAAATGCGCGAAGCCGGAATCCCGTTAAAGAATTACGGAATCCGCCTGGACAGCGGCGACCTGGCCTATATGTCCAAGAAAGCGCGCAAGATGCTGGATGCCGCCGGCTTTACCGATGCGGTAATCTCCGCGTCCAGCGATCTGGACGAGTATCTGATCGACAGCCTGAAAACCCAGGGCGCCCAGATCACCTCCTGGGGTGTCGGCACCAACATGATCACTTCCAAGGATTGTCCCGCCTTCGGCGGCGTCTATAAACTGGCTGCCATTCAGGCGGAAGACGGAACCTTTATACCGAAAATTAAACTGTCTGAAAATACGGAAAAGATTACCAATCCCGGAAACAAAACCGTCTACCGGATTTATGAAAAGGACAGCGGCAAGATCAAAGCCGATCTGATCGCCCTCGTGGACGACAAATTTGATCCCGCCCAGGATCTGAAGATTTTCGACCCTATCGAGACCTGGAAGAAAACCACGTTAAAGGGCGGAACCTATGTCATGCGCGAGATGATGACCCAGATATTCAAAGAGGGCCGGTGTGTCTATGAATCCCCGAAGGTTATGGATATCCGCGCCTATTGTCAGGAGGAGCTTAATACCCTGTGGGATGAGGCCCGGCGTCTGATCAACCCCCACGAGGTATACGTGGACTTAAGCAACCGCCTGTATGAAATCAAAAGCCAGCTTCTGGAGCAGATGAGCCAGTCTTGAGAAGCCTTGAAATGAAAATCTGCCGTCAAGGCATAACGGGATGCAAAAACTGCATCCCGTTTTTTGTACCCTTTTGTCCGGTCAACACCCCGTCACGGTTCTTCCCCGGGTTTGGGTATGCCCGCTGCTTAAGGGCCGGGATGCTCCGGACAGCCGGATTCATTTGTGTCTCCCCGGGAGTGCGGAGGGCTTGCGCAGTGTATTTTCCGGGTTTGTTCCGCATATAATGGATTTAAATCCTCACGAAGGAGGTATTCCTTTGTATAAAAATTACGATATCCTGGTCAATAAGACGAACCGCCTTCCGGAAGATTATGTTCCCCCGGATTTGCGAGAAGTCCGCATTCCCTTTGACGCTCCTCCCGGCGATCCCAAAAAACAGATGCGCGAGGAAGCGGCCAGGGCCGCAGAGGCTTTGTTTGCGCGGGCTGCCGCCTCCGGTATTACGCTGTATGGCATCTCCGGTTACCGTTCCTATGAAAGACAGGCGCAGATCATCGCGGACCGGCTAAAAGAAACCGGCCCGGTACATGTTGGTAAATATATCGCCCCGGCCGGAGGCAGCGAACACCAGACCGGTCTGTCTTTGGACGTATCCTGCGAGGCGGCCGGGCTTGATCTTGTGGACGGATTTGCCGACACACAGGAAGGAAGATGGCTGAAACGCTTTGCGCCCCTCTACGGTTTTATTCTGCGTTATCCGCGGCATAAAGAAGAAATAACCGGATATGCCTGGGAACCCTGGCATATCCGGTATGTGACAAAACCGCTTTCCATGTATCTGACCAAGACGGATCTGACCCTGGAAGAATATCATAATCTGAAAACCTCTATCAGCGGAAACTGTCAGGCAGCTGATGGTGATGGAGTTGGCTGATGACCTGATCAATCCGCCTTTTCGGTTCGTCTCCCTCTCCCGGCCGGCTCACGTAGCTTAACAATTCCTTCTGCTTTTGTTCCGGCAAAGACGCGTAGCAGTTCATGGCTTCCAGATCCATAGCCAGCGACATGGTAAATCCGATCGGCAGTTCTCCTTTAAGCATAAGGCACCTCCTATTGTTCCATCTGCCGGCCCAGGAAACCCGCCGCCGACATGGCCACTTTTTGTTCTACTTCTCCCATTTTCACTTTGGCATCCCTGCTGAACAGTATGACGGCTCCTATGGCGTCACCCTCGCAGATGATGGGGCTGACCACCTGGGCCGTATACTCTTCAGAATCTTCCGCCAGAATCTTGATGCATTTCCGGTTGTCTTTGCTGGCCAGCAGGGTTTCACGCTCGTCAATCATGCTTTCCAGCTGTTTGCTGATTGGCTGTTCCATAAATCCTTTTTTGGATCCTCCGGCCACCGCGATGATCATATCCCGGTCCGTGATGCACACGGTATGACCTGTCGTATGGGCCAGTGATTCCGCATACTGTTTCGCGAACAAACTCAGCTCGCCTATAGGCGAATATTTCTTTAATATGATTTCACCTTCACGATCCGTAAAGATTTCCAGCGGGTCACCTTCACGGATCCGGAGTGTTCTTCGAATTTCCTTAGGGATTACCACGCGCCCTAATTCATCTATTCTTCTTACTATTCCGGTCGCTTTCATAATGCCATTTTCCTCCATTTTACTTTTATCATTTAATCAACTTGTACCTTCAATGATGCTATTATCTGTAAAACGAGGGAAATTATTCTCAGAATCGACTCTTCTTTTTGTTGAATCAAATCGAAATTCTTCATACGTTACACAAAAAAGTGTGTTGGAATGATTTGTTTTTTTCGTATATAATAAAAAAGGAAAAACATAGGTAGGATTTCAAGCGAGGCGGGAAATGATAAAGATAAAAGGAAAAATAGCGATATGGTTTTGGCTTCTTGTGATCGCCGCCAACGCGATTACCCTATACGAGCTGTTGATGGATCCGGACAGCCTGTTGGTTCTTGCGGCGGTTCTGATTATGATAAATCTCATATTTTTACCGATCCTGATTCGGAACCGGGTAGAAATCCGGGATGATAAACTTTACCTGTATTTCGGCTTTTTTAAAGACAGCATGGAAATAGCTTCGATAAAAGAAGTGCGGAAAACGCATAATCCCATCTCTTCCAGCGCAGCCTCCCTGGACAGGCTCCTTATCCGGGGGCCCCGGCAGGAGATGATGATAGCCGTGGTGGATAAGGAATTACTGATACAGGAATTAAAAAAGCGTAATCCGTATATTGTAGTGTTTGTGTGAAAATAAATTGATTGATAAGTGTAATTTACTATAAGGCGAATTTTTCTATGAATCATTTAATAGATTTCCAATTATCTCGTTAGATGTTCTTATATGCCGGTATAGCCCTTAACTTCGGGCTTTTCCGGCATTTTTCCTATCGGAAGAACCTCACAAACATTCTTATTACCCCTCATGTTTTCGTTCTCAAACGTAGTACAAACAGTAGTACATTCTGCGTATCTTATGCGGCCTTGGATTCCTGGGCGCTCTCTGACGCAGGCTGCGCGTTGACTGCGGCGGCGGTCTGTGACTTGGCTTGCAGCCGTTCCATTTCCTCCTGTGCGGAATGGAACGTGGCGTGGGCGTAATAGTTCAGCGTCATAACGATATTGGAATGCCCCATAATGTACTGCAATGCCTTGGGGTTCATGCCCGCATTTGCCATTCTGGTACAGAATGTATGCCGCATGGTGTGTGGCGTCATGACCTCCGGCAGCGGTTCCGCATGGAACTTGTTGAACTTCTTGGCAAGGCCCTGAAACATGGAATCATAGTTGACAGCCGCTTTCGGCAGTCCGTCCCGATTTAAGAACAGGAATCCCTTATACCCGTCCACCACAACGCCTTTGCCGTCCTTTCGCCTGTGCAACACACGCTGAAATGCTTTGTAGGCCGCTGCGCTCATAGGCACCTGGCGATAACCGCTGTCTGTCTTTGGCGCTTCGATGTAGTAGCCGTCCTCGGTGCTTCTCAAAAGCTGGTGGTCTACATTCACAAACCGCTTGTCAAAATTCAGGTCGGCAGGCGTCAGGCCGCAGAGTTCGGAAACGCGAAGTCCGGTTTCCAGCAGAATCAATACCTCGTCATAATACTTGGCATAAACGGGGTCACTCTGCATGAAGCCCAAAAGCTCCTTTTCCTGTGCAGGGGTAAGCGGCACCTTTGGTACGGTATCGTCGTTGATAACCTCATTGATCTGGAAGTCAAAGGGATTCTTGCGGAGGCAATCGTCCTGTACGGCCATGTGAAAAATGGCTTTCAGGGAACGCTTGCCGTTGCAGATGGTATGATAGGCCACGCCCTTTTCCTGCATACGCAAGGCCCATTCTTTGGCGTCAGACAGCTTCACGCTGTCGATGCTGGCCCCTCCGATTTTATCCTCGGACAGAAGTTTCATTAACTGCTGGCGGCTCTTATGGGTTCCCCGTTTCACATTGCCCCGCTGCCGGATATACTTTTCATATAGCTGGCACACGGTCATTTTCTTACCGATGGTGTCAATCCCATCGTCAAGGTCTTTTTGTATCTGCTTGATTTTCTCACGCAGAGAAATATCCGGGCGTTTTCCGGCAGGGATTTTGTCCGTAGGGACTAACTTCCATGAGTACACAAACTTCGGTTCTCCAAAGGTATCCGTATATTTGTAGGCGTATCTTCCGTCTGTTCGCTGGCTCTCTCCAGATTTCAAAAGGCGGCCTTTGCTGTCCCGCCTTTTTTCATCTCGTTCTTTTTTTGACATTTCGTCATGCTCCTTTCCATGACGGAAAGAGCCTTGACACGCTTTAAGAGTATTATAGCATAGTCAAGGCTCTTTTTCACTAGATTGTGTCAAGAGAATCAATGATTTTTTCAAATTTTTGCCGTTTGATCTGGATGCGGTTGCCGTTCAAAATCACCCAGCCAGCGGATGGGTTTTCCTCGGCAAGCCGACGCAGTTTGTTTTCTCCAATGCGAAAATATTTCGACGCTTCCTCAATGGTAAGCGTATACTTTTCCCAAATAGGCACATCGTTATTACTCATAATATGGCCTCCTTCTGTTCAAAGCAAAGGTTCCTTGTAAATGTGGGCAAAACACGGACGGCTGGCGGCCCAGCTCCACGGGCTTTTCACCCCCGTGTGGTTCTCACACGGCCCTACCCATTGCCTGTGACGCTTTTAACGCTCGGACTGTGGCTGTAAGGGAGTATCATTGTCCTGCCTGCACGTCATCGCCCATAAGCAGCTACGCTTATTTTGCGGCTGGGTGGTTGTCGCTCCGCTGTTTTCGTAGAAACCAGCATCATGGCGCACCCGCCGTCCGGCTCGGTGTAGACAGAATGTGTCCGTATGCCCTATGACGCGCCGCCATTGTCCTGCGGGCGTATTTGTCAAGGTACATACATCAGCCACCGAGCCGGCGGAAATGCGGAAAGAGAGTAATAAGACATTTCCGTTACCGTGGCCGGGTCGTTACTTCAAGGCAACGATGATGGAATGAATGAGCTTGATTTCCAAACGGTGCTTCATATACTCGTCCACGCACACATAGGGGATGCCGTTGCTGTCATACAAGGTGCGGATGCAGAGCTTGTTTATGTAGTCCTCATAGTACCGCAGCACTTGCTCCATAGCCATTGCATCCCCAGCGTGGGCAGCTTCCATCACCGAAAGGGGAAGAAGCTCTCTGCCGTTGAATGTAGGTTCCTTCATCCGCGTTTACCTCCCTCTGGCATGAACGCCATCAATTTCATACGCAACTGTTTCAGGGTCCTTGTCCTGTGACGCTGTACGGCGCTGCGGGACATTCCCATGAGGCTGCCGATTTCTCCGTCTGCCAAATCCAGAACACAGTGCAAAATCAAAATGCTTTGTTCCTGTTCCGGCAGGCTGGCGAACGCCTCGGCTACAAGCTCGTTGTCGATCAGCAGGTCATACCCATACGACGAAAAAACGTAGCTGTCGCTGGGGTAATCATCCACGACTGAGAGCTTGTCCATTTCCTCTTGTGTCAGAGCATCCAGCGACTTTTCACGTTCGCGGCGATGCGCCATCTCCGACCAGTAGCTTTTAGCCTCATTGCGGAGTACCGCTTTGCAGAAAGCATCATAGCGGTGCCGCAGGATAAAATCATTGCGGGGGATCGTTTCCATCTTTTCACCCCCTTTCTGTGGGGGATTTCGGTGGTTTTCTCCCTTTCCGCCAAAGTTACTGTTGAAAGGCCTCCAGCTACCCGCCAAACACCACTTTTTTAAAAAAATTTTGAAAAAGTGTTTGACCGATAGAGCGGGCCGAAGGAAATAACAAAATTCGCCCGGAAGGGCATAAACCCTCCGGGCGAACAAAAAAATAGTATGATATTTTATTGCATACGCAAATTCATGGTTCCGGCCACATTTCCCACGGGCCGGGGGATGTTTTTTTTAACGGTGTTACTCCCATTTCCGTTGGTCGATATCCCGTTCTACACATGACGGCTCCCTCCTGAAACCGCCAATGGGATCAGCGTTAGGGGGAATTGCTCCCATCCAATACCTTACGAACCGCGGTGTGGTTGCTCGGGGCGATCCGGCTGATGTAATGACGGCCTGATTGCGCAACGTTCCTTTGGTTTGATGTTCCATCTTTCACTTTCTCCATTTTTTTAGAAAATAACTTCGATACAAAATCCAAGGACAACAAACAGTAAAATGCTGATAATCGTTCCAACTCTCGTCATGATCTGATACTTTGTAAACTTCTTATTTCGCACAAATGTAATCCCTCGCATTCTCAATAAATGTATCTAATATCAATTCGCAATCTGTAAACTTGTATTGTCTTGCACTTTCTATATCTTGATTTAAGAAAATAAAACCGATGCATTTATCGTAGGTTCCAAGATAATCAAAAACAGATTGTATGTATTCATTGCGAACTTCATCACTGGTGCTATGCTCCGCGATCTCTCCAAAAATAATTGGCTTATTATATGCTTCCAAATAGTCTCTTTGACCTTCATTTTCATAGAATTGCTGAAAACTCTCACGGGAATCCAATGTGTTATTCAATGTCAATCCGACATAATCAACATACTCATCACCTGGATAATATTTCGTTGTGTATTCGTCTGCCCTGTTGGGAGACCATACCCACTTAACATTGGGAGCATATTCCCTACCCAAGTTCACAATGTGAACCCAAGCGTTTACATATGCGTGAGCATCATCTGTTTGCCAACTGTACCAACCAGATTTGTAAGAGGGCCTCATTTCCATTTCATGCGCTAATCGAACAAAAAGTTCTGTATTGGCTCTGTTATCCGAAGAGAGTTTCTTAAAATATTCAATAATTAAATCATCATAATACCCGTCAGAAACCAATTTTAAGTCCCAGTCGGTAGGCTGCAAAGTGATAAACGCTATATATTTATTGTCGTCTAAACATAAAGAAATCTTGTAATCACTTGTCTGATCAAAACGATCAAACCAAGCTAAAGTATTGATGCTGTCAGCTAAAACATCAGTCTCTTCGGGGCCTTGAACATAAACGCCCAAATATCTTTGTCCCTCTGTAATAGGATAATATTCAGACTCGACAACTGAGGATTCTGTTACAATAGATTCCGTAGTTGGTTCTTCCAGTGTAGCTTGACTATTACTCGGAGCCTCAATAGACGCAATGCTGTCAGAGCCATCGGCCTTCTCGGTATCGACAGGCTGTTCGTTGCAACCAACCCATAATATAAATATAGCAGCCGCGAATATACAAATGCAATTAAGGAACTTCCACTTTATCATTGTCCTCCTCCAATTTCCGGGTGCCCCATTCCATATCGTCAGAGCAGAGCATAAGGCCTAGCAATCGGATAGGAACCATGACAACAGTTAAAACAAGGATGAATACTGGAAGCAGTAATGTATAATACCACTTCACACTTCTCATAACCTTAATATTTCGTGAACCAAAACTAATGATACAACCAAGAAGAATAAAGAGAATGATCTGCCACCATGGAGCGGTATATGCCAATGTTGGAATCGCGCAGCCAAGTATATTTAACACCTTGCAAATTATAGTATTGGCATAAACGCTAACCAGCATCATCGGACTAATCATATCTGACCAGTAAATAAAGCACATCAGCTTGGCGTTTTTTAACATCCAAGGAGTCATTCTCAGATTGTTATACTGTGAACCTTCCGACCATCTTAACTGCTGCCTGATAAATTTTTTCCATTCGGTGGGCGCATCTGTATAAATTACTGAGGTGTCTTGCATAACTGTTTTGTACCCCTTTCGGAGCGTCAGGTTTGTGAGGCTTCTGTCATCGGATACTTCTTTGTGAAATCCCATGAATGTCTCATTCATAAAGTCATACATCACATCTATCAAAATCTGAGTACGGAAAGCAATTGTCCTGCCGGGAAGGCAGCCCACTTTGCCTGTAACGCTCATTGCTTTCATCGTTCCTTCAGCTCTGATCTCTTCAAGCAAATTTGCAAACATGGTTACGAGTTTGCGGTCAGGATCAAGTATTTTCTGTCTGGTTGTAACACCGCCAATTTTTTGATCACAAGCAAAAGGCTTCAGCAACTCGGACAAAGTATCCTCTGTCCATACCGTATCACTATCCACAAGCACTGTTATATCGGAATTCGGATTAATGTGCTCCATTGCCACACGGATCCCATTTCTCTTACCGGCAACAGGTGTATAATAATGCTGAACAGGAGTAAAGCAAATTGGTAAATTCCTGTTGAAATCTACACACAGGTTTTCAAGCCCCTCGTTTTTTGGCCCATTAATGACAACTATAATCTCAGACGGATTCTGGCGTGCTATTTTCATCAGAACACTATAAAATAGATCTAATGGTTCGTCAACGACTGGGAGCAGCACCGATGTAAAATAATTTATTTCTTTATCTTCATAATCATATGGCTTATATCGAATAGCATGGAAAAATACTATTCCCCATCGAATGAAAATGAATGCGAAGAAAAACATAAAGAGGTGAAGGTTATGAGTTTTGATATAATCCTCGACCATCAAGAAAAATGTGTACATTACAATCACCGCCTCGCCGGGTCAATCTCTTCCAAAGATGTCTCTTGTATAAACCTTATACATAACTTCCGAGAGTTCACTGGAAACTCTATTAGCAACAATAACATCACATGAACGCTTAAACTCCGCAAAAGAATGTACAACCTTATAACCCATAAACTCTGCGGCATCGCCTAATAAGGGTTCATATATTACAATTTCTTGTTTTTCTTTGGAAAGCCCCTCCATAACACCCCAAACAGCACTTGAACGGAAATTGTCAGAATTAGACTTTGCCGTTAAGCGGTAAATACCAACTGTGCCAGGATGTTTATTCAGAATTCCCTTTATGACATGGCCTTTTTTGGTGTGGTTTGCCTGACACACAGCGGTAATCAAATTTTCAGGAATATCATGAAAACTTGATTTCAACTGCTTTGTATCTTTCGGGAGGCAATATCCGCCATAGCCAAAAGATGGATTGTTATAATGCTTACCAATTCGAGGATCATGACAAATTGCATCTATGATGTTCTTTGTACTTAACCCATTCATTTCTGCAAAGGTATCCAATTCGTTAAAGAACGCAACACGCATGGCTAAATAAGTATTAGCGAAAAGTTTAGCGGCTTCTGCTTCATCAAGCCCTATAATCAAGACGGGAATATCTTCTTTATTTGCGCACTCTTGCAAGATGGTTGAAAAAACCTGTGCATGGATAACCATAGCAGGGTCTGCAATATCTGTACCAACAACAATTCTGGAAGGGTACAAATTGTCGTATAGGGCTTTCGTTTCTCTTAAAAATTCAGGGGAAAATAGAATGTGGCTGGTGTTATATTTTTTTCGCACACTCCTTGTATACCCAACAGGAACCGTACTTTTGATGATCATAATGCAATGATCATTATTTGCCATACAAATTTCTATGGTGGAATCAACCGCATGAGTATCAAAGCTATTGGTTTCATCCTCATAATTAGTAGGTGTTGTAATAATTACATACTCGGCGTCTTTATATGCTATTGCCGTATCTACAGTGGCTGTCAAATTTAGTTTTCTTTCGGCAAAAAACTTTTCGAGATATACGTCCTGAACGGGAGAAATACGGGAATTAACTTTCGCAACCTTTTCTTCATCAATATCAAGCACTATTACTTCATGCTTTTGGCCTAACAGAGTGGCAAGAGATAACCCCACATAACCTGCGCCTACAACAGTAATTTGCATAGCATTCTAACCACCTTTCTATTCAAATTCATTCTCGGCTCGGATGACGTTGCAAACCGCTGCAGTGTTCCGATAGATGCTTCATCAACGTTTCTTTCGCGGCGGATGCATCCGCTTGCTGGGAAAGACCCGTCAGATAAGCCAAGGCGTCATTCCACGTTTTTAGCGAAAAGGCTTCCGAAGGAACATGTAAAAGCTCCCTGGACAGATGGAATTGCTCCCATGGGCTGAGATACCGCAAATCCGACAGATACCCACATCCGGCCTTCTGGGCCAAGCACTCCAACAATTCTACCGACCATCTTTCTTCCACTTTATTCACCTCCTGCCATTTCAAAGGGAATATCCTAACCACAAACTTTCCTTTTCTGAACGATTCAATTACCGCAGAATAATGATTCTGGGGTAATCGTTACTGCTTCTAGGAAGAAAATTATTATTTTAATCAACTAAGGGCGTTCTGACAGGCATAAAAAGCAGACCTGCGCACATATTTCGCGGTGCAGGTCTATTTTTCGTATTTATTTTGCTGTTCTATATGTAATAAATGGTTGAAAATCTGCTCTGATACACTTATAATAGAGTTAATCAGTTCTACTTGTAACTGAGCAAGGGGGCCATGGAACCACAGAATCATTATTCCGTGGTGCTATGAGATCAGATGCATCCGCTGTAAGGTTCGCTCATGTTCCCGTGTGCCCATAGCTACATAGATACGCGTGGTGTCCACGGAGGCGTGTCCTAAAATATCCGCAAGATATGCCAGATTCTTTTTGATGGCATAATAGCATTTTGCAAACAAGTGCCGCAAATTGTGGGGAAAGACCTTTTCAGGATTTACCCGCGCCGCCCGGCACAGCTTTTTCATATCATGACAGATATTGCTTCGATCTAAGGGCTTTCCGGTACGGGTGCAGAACAGATACCCCGTTCGGATGCCTTTTTCTTTGGCATAGGCGTTCAATTTCCGGCACAGCTCTTTTGTCAAGAGAATGGTGCGGATTTTGCCTTTCATGCGGATTTCCGCTTTTCCTTTGTGCAATGCCTCCACAGTCAGAAAGGAAAGCTCACTGACCCGGATTCCGGTGGTGCAAATGGCAAGCATCACATGATACAGGCGGCTGTCCTTTTTCCTTTTGGCAGCGTCTAACAAGCGGTGGTATTCCGCTTCGGTCAAATCTCGGCTGTCATCCACAAATACCGTATGCTGGATTTTCAAAAACCTCACCTTGCAGGCCGCCAGCCCCAGGTAGTCCAGATAGGAATGAATGGCGGACAGCTTGGCATTTACGGTGCGGGCATGGTGGCTCTGTTGCAGTTGCTCTCGATATTCCAGCACCTTTGCTTTTGTAGGTTCTTCCCCCTGTAAAAATGAAAGAAACCAAACCAACTCACGAACATACTTTTGTATGGTTGCGTGAGATTTTTCATGTTCGGTCAAGTAGATGCGGTACTCCCGCAAGATTTCATTGTAATTTTGTTTCATCGTGTTTTACCTCTTCTAAATTGATAGTATGAAAGTAGTATGACAGAATCTTTTATACCGTATTCTCTGCAAAGGTAAAACAAAAGAACGGGTAAGTTTAACGATGTGCTGTAGACACGGACCGTCAAGCGAACGCGTCAAACGGATTCGGCATTTGTTTATCATTTGTTGTATGGAGGCCAAGGGCCTCTTATTTTTTTGCAAATTTTTCTTTCCAAAGCGCTATTTTGCGGGTAGTTTGATGGCTTCTCAGAGTATTAGGAGTGGAGGAAAAGAAAAACAGCAAGCATAGGGAGTGTAGCCACACTCCCGGCAAACGGCTTCCCGTTTGTATCTTGGGGAAGTCCCCAAACCCCTGAATGAACGGAGGTGAACCAATGGCAAACCGAAAACGGAAATTTGTGCTGCGCGTCCCAGTGACGCCGGAGGAACGGGCGCTGATCCAACAGAAGATGGCCCAGCTTGGCACAAAGAACTTTTCTGCCTACGCCCGGAAAATGTTGATCGACGGCTATATCGTCCATATCGACACCGGCCCCGTCCGGGCGCAGACCGCAGAGCTGCAAAAAATCGGCGTCAACATCAACCAGATTGCAAGGCGTATCAACAGTACCGGGACTGTGTACGCGCAGGACTTGGAGGACATCAAGGGGGCGCTGGCACAGATATGGCAGTTACAAAGATCCATCCTATCAAGTCAACGCTGAAAAAGGCGCTGGACTACATCGAGAACCCGGACAAGACCGATGAAAAGCTGTTCGTTTCTTCCTATGGCTGTTCCTATGAAACGGCGGATATAGAATTTCAAATGCTGCTGGATCAGGCGTACCAAAAGGGAAACAATCTGGCACATCACCTGATACAAGCCTTTGAACCGGGGGAAACCACGGCGGAGCAGGCCCACGAGATCGGGCGGCAGCTTGCCGATGAAGTGCTGCAAGGCAAATACCCCTATGTGATTACCACCCACATTGACAAGGGCCACCTGCATAACCACATCATTATCTGCGCCGTGGATATGGCGAACCAGCGCAAGTACATTTCCAACCGTCAGAGCTACGCCTTTATCCGGCGCACCAGCGACCGGCTGTGCAAGGAACACGGCCTGTCTGTGGTAAAGCCCGGCAAGGACAAGGGCAAGACCTATGCCGAGTGGGACGCACAGAAAAAGGGCAAGAGCTGGAAAGCAAAACTAAAAATTGCTATCGACGCGGCCATCCCGCAGTCCAAAGATTTTGACAGCTTTTTGCAGCTCATGGAGGCGCAGGGCTATGAAGTCAAACAGGGCAAGTTTATTTCATTCCGCGCCCCCGGACAGGAACGCTTCACCCGCTGCAAGACCTTGGGGGAGGATTACACCGAGGAACGGATCACCCAGCGAATCAAGGGCATTGCCATCGACCGAGGGCCGCGCAGAAGAAGCGCCGGGGAAATCTCCCTGCGGATCGCCTTGGAGGACAGTATCAAGGCCCAGCAGTCGGCGGGCTATGCGCGGTGGGCGAAGCTGCACAACTTGAAACAGGCCGCCAACTCCTTAAACTTCATCACGGAACACCAGATTGACAGCTACGAGGACTTGGAAAGCAGGCTGGCCGAGATCAGCGCGGTGGGCGACGCGGCGGCCTCCGCCCTGAAAGACGCAGAACGCCGCCTTGGGGATATGGCGCTGCTGATAAAAAACCTCTCCGCCTACAAGCAGCTCCGGCCTGTGGTGCTGGAACTGCGAAATGTCAAAGACAAGGCCGCGTTCCAGCGGCAGCATGAAAGCCAACTGATATTGTATGAAAGGCGGCGGCAAAGGCGCTCAAAGAGGCTGGGATCACAAAGCTCCCCAACCTGTACGCCCTCAAAACCGAGTATAAAAAGCTGGACGCAGAACGGGAACGGCTGTCCGCACAATACAGCGAAGCGAAACAAAAATTGAAAGAATACGGCATTGTCAAACAGAATGTGGACAGCATTTTGCGGACAGCGCCGGGAAAGGAGCTTACGCAGGAACGATGAATATACCGAGAATGAGTTACCCCCAATACCGCAAGGCCCGCAGGCTCACCCATGAGTGCTGCAACTACTGTAACGGAAACTGCCTCCTGCTGGACGATGGGGAGGAATGTGTCTGTGTGCAGAGTATTTCCTATTCGCTGCTGTGCCGGTGGTTCAAGGTGGCCGTCCTGCCGCTGGACGCGGCCCTGTGCGCCGAAATCACCAAAGGCCGGGATGATATCAAACGCTGCACCGTCTGCGGGGCGGCCTTTACGCCCAACTCCAACCGGGCCAAATACTGCCCGGATTGTGCGGTGCAGGTACGCCGAAAGAAAGAGGCGGAACGCCAGCGGAAAAGATACCTCCTGTCTACGCATTTAGGACGGTAAAAATACACGGAAATCAAGGGCTTTTCCGCATGGACAGCAGGCAGATGGATAAAGTTATCCTGTTCCCCGCAAAACGGGGTTCTAAATGCGGGAAAATGGACAAACAAGAAATGCCGGACGCAGAGGCAATACAGCCCCGCGCCCGGCGTTTTGGATAATTGCCGATTATGTAATTGCATGATATAATACAGTAAAACAAAGCGGGAAACGGTGGAACTTGTATGAATATTGAAAACTATATTGAATCACAGTACAGAGAATTATTATCATGTAGTCAAATAAATGTGGAATACTCCGATTTATATAAATCATTTAGAAATCAAAAACTTCGGGAAATACTTATGACCTTACATCATGATCTGGTTGGACTTTTTAGAACAATGAACGAAAGGCTACCAACTGGGGAACATGAAGCACACTTTTGGGCAGAACCGAGCAGAGATTTAATTAAGAGAATCGAAATTATATTCAGCTTAGTAAGTTCACTAAAAGCAACGCCTTTAGCCTTTCAAATAGACCCATACTATTTAGAGTTACTTACACGCTGTCGAGATTTCCTTAGTTCAAGTGGAGGCAGTTCATTACCGCCCAATATGGCAAAGGTCGAATTATATTATACACTTCCTATTTTTTTACCTCTTAGTAGCATAACCATTTCACATAAGCAACAAGATTTTACATTTGATTTGAAGCTGATCGGAAGCGGTTCTTATGCTAATGTTTATAAATATAAGGACACTTTTTATAATCGGCCTTTTATTTTAAAGCGTGCAAAAAAGGAACTTACAGATAAAGAAATGGCCCGTTTCAAAAGAGAATTTGATGTAATGAATGATCTATCTTCTCCATACATACTTGAAGTTTACTGCTACAATCCAGATAAAAATGAGTATATTATGGAATATATGGATTATACACTGGACGGATATATCGCTGCTCATAACTCCACCTTAACAATTATACAGCGAAAAGGAATTGCCCAACAAATATTACGCGCTTTTGATTATCTTCATTCAAAAGGACATCTGCATCGTGATATAAGCCCTAAAAATATTATCCTGAAAGAGTACGACGATACCCTTGTAGTTAAACTTTCAGATTTTGGACTTGTAAAAATTCCTGATAGTACGCTAACAACGGTTAATACGGAGTTCAAGGGTTATTTTAATGATCCTGCACTGGTTGTCGAGGGGTTTAACACTTATGGCATAGTTCACGAAACTTATGCTCTCACCAGAGTTATTTATTTTGTAATGACAGGTAAAACTAATACTGAAAAAATTACGAATCAGAATTTACGAAATTTTGTTGAGAGAGGATTGAACCCGGATAAAACCAAAAGATTTCAAAATATTCGCGATATGATTTCAGCGTTTAAGACCATATAAAAATGCCGGACGCAAGGGCCATATAGCCCTCGCGCCCGGCGTTTTGCTTACTCGTCTGTGAAGTGGAACCGCTGCGCCGCAAAGTCGGCGTCACTCATGGCGTCCAGCTTATCGGCGGTCTGGCAGGCCAGCGCCGCCATTTCCTTGTCCATGTCCGGCAAAGCTGCCCGGAGATTTGCCGCCGTCCTGCGGCGGTCGGCGTTGTGGTACAGACAGATCAGGTTTTCTTCTTCCACGGTGAAATACATTCCTCATACCTCCATTTCTTTTGATTTTTCCCGCGCCGGGGGCTTCTTTTTCTGTTCCTCCTTGGCGGCGGCAAGCTGCGCCCGGATGGACGGTTTCTTTTGTTTCTGCGTCGTCTTTCGGGTCTGCTTGGGCTTTTTGGCCTCCGCCTTGGCTGCCTCGGCCACATCCAAAAGGGAAATCTGTTCCCCGGCTTTCGCCCTTGCTTCCAGTTCCTCCATGGACGGGGCGTTGTTCATCATGCCGTCAATCATGTTGTAGTTCTGCTCGGTGGACATTTCAGCGGTTTTGATGTGGCTGTCCTGCTGGGCCGGGATGGCAAAGGCCCTTGTGCCGTTTGCCATAATAAGATACTTGCCGTCCTCCGACTGGTGGTGGAATCCATACCCGGCAGCCTCCATCTGTTCCCGGCTCCTGTCGGTCAGATAGAAACGTCCCCTCGGCGTCTGGATTTGTTCGCCGGTCATGCACTCGTCCGGCGTGAGCTGCTTTTCCGGCTGGGAGAAGAACTCCGGCACCTGCCGGTAGTCGGCCCCCTCGTCCACATAGTAGGCCGTCTGTTCCCCGTCCTGCCGGAACACCACAATATCCCCCATAGAGAGGGAACGTCCCTTGTAATCGGCGGGATGTTCCATATTGAAGCGGCGGTAAATCTCGTCCAGTGTGGTGTCCTTATCCAGCGGCGCGGTGTAGACAAGCTGGTAATTCTTCCTGTCCACCAAAAGCCCGTCCGCCTGCAAGTCCTCATAGGAACGGTAGCGGAAGTCGCGCCCCTCCGGGCCGGGCGGCACTTGGTAGATGGAAAAGTTAGGCTGCGCCGGGGCATAGGAACCAGAGTCAATATATTCCTCCACCGTCAGCCCGGCAGTGGCGGCTTCCTGTTCCAGCTCGGTCTTGACCTGCGCCTTATAGTCCTGCAAGCTCTTATCAAAGTCGAAAAGCTGCGGCGGCTCCGGTAACGATTCTCCCTGATTGAGAAGCGGACGGCACTCTCTTACATACTCCACCAAGGCGTCCAAATAGGCGGTCTGCTCTGGCAACAGGGGATCGCCGGATCGTAAAAGGTGTTGGGCCTCCTGTTCCATACGGGAAAGGTTGCAGTGCTGTTTGAGATATGGGACAAAGGTATGCAGCAGCATATCCCGCTGGGCCTTGTCCGCTTCCCATGCCTCCGGCCCCTCATGGTGCAGCACATGGTTTTTCCAGCTTTCATCCTGTTCGTAGTATTCGTGGCATCCCCGGATATGCTGAATCAGGGAACCGTCCCCATCGCCAAAGTCCTGCCGCCCCTCGTAGTTGTCCGGCTGGCCCTGCATGGTAAAGTCAATGCGGAACCTGGTCTTGTCGTACCAGCTTCCCGTATAGCCCGGCTGTTCTCGGCCGCGGCGTTGGGCCTCGTCCAGTGACTGAAAAACAGCGTCGGCCTCATGTAATGGCATTTGCTGGCCATCTTTTAAGTGGGGGCTTTCACTCCAAAGAATCGTGACAATCGGCTCGGCTTCCGGGTCACAGGCGATGGTCTGTTCCGCCCTGGCAACGGCCATCTCACTTACAATCTGGCTTTTTACAACGTCATCCATCTTGCCGTGTTGAAGTTCATACCCCTGTTCACATAGGTGGTTGATCAGCCCTATGATTTTTTGCGGGTCGTTCACGGCGTCGGCATAGTCCATAATCAACTTCCGTTCTTCCCTTCCCAAACGTGGGGCGCTTTGTTCGGCCAGCGCGATCAGGGCGGCCGCCCGGTCAGCCGGGGATACATCCGGCATCAAGGGATTGCCGTTCAAAATACCGTCGATTCCGTTCCATGCCTGCGGCTGGGGAATGGCGTTGGCCTGCTTGGCGGCTTCCAGAAAACCGTCCAGCGCGTCGCCGGTCAGGGGTTCCATCGTCCCAGCCGGTAGCTCATGGGCAGCAAGGATTTCCTTTCCAGCTTCCATAAGGGACAGGTCGGGATTGTCAAGCTGGCCTCCGTCCAGCTCCTTGTAGTCAGGGCCATATAGCGTGTAGTCATAACCGTTTTCCGATGTCTGGATATACAGGTAATCGCCGCTTTCCAGACGGTAGGCGGCTTCCTGCGGGGCCTCGGCCTTTTCCAGTGAACCGTCCCCGGCAATGGTAAAGCCCTGTTCCTGCGCCGCCTCCTTGGTTCCCTGTGATACCTCGCCGGTGGATTTTAAATCCGCTTCAATGAGGGTTTGCAGCATGGCTTTTACGCTGTCGGTCATTTCCTGCTGTTGCTTGGGGGGCAACTTGGAAAATGCACTGCCTGGGTCTGGCTGCTCAGCGGCCTGTTCCAGCGGTGCGGTTTGCGGCTGTTCCTGCTGGGCCTGCCGTTCTTTCTGAAGCTGGGCAAGGTGGCCGTCAATGGTGGTAATCAGTTCATGGGCGGTGGCCCGGATGGTTTCAAGGGAGGCTTTCAGCTCTTTCAAGTCCTTGCCGGAACTCCAACCGGCCACATAGCCAAAGGAATAATCGGAGGTATCCAGCCCGTAGTACTGGCAAACGGCATAAGCCACGCTTTCGGCCTGCACTTCGCGGGTGCGGCTGTCGGGGCGGTCGGCCTGCTCTATGGCCAGGGCTTCCGGGGCGATGGCGTGGAGCTTGGAATGGGCGATCTCATGGATGGCCGTCTTTAGGGTCTGTAATTCGCTCATGCCCTCCTGAATGGCGATCCGCTGTTCTGCCAAGTGGTAGTAGCCGTGGGAGCCGCCGGGGATGTCCTCAAAGGACATCGGGACGGGGGAGGTCTGTTCCAGCGCCTTGAAAAATTCCTCGTACCGTTCCACGCTGCCGGTCAGTTCTTCCATGCCGATAGAGGGCAGCGGCTCGCCCTCGGTCTGGCTTACATCAAAGACGGACACGATTTTGAAGGCCGGAACTTGGATTTCCTGTACCTCGGTGACTGGCTTTCCATCCTGGCCTATCACCACCTTGCCCTGGGCGTCCAGCTTCGGCACTTCCTTCTTTGCTTTGAACGGGGCCGGGGCCAGGATCTTGATGGCTTTTTCGCCTTTCTTCACATTGCGGTGAAACTCGTCCCGCCACTTATTGTAGCCCGCTACCAGCTGGCCCCCCTGCATAGCAATCAAGAGGGTGTTATTGAAGCTGTAACTGTGGAACTTCGCTATGGAGGTGAGATAGGCTTTGTAGCGTTCACTCTCAAACAGCTCCTGTATGCCGATTTCCATCCGGTCGGTGATTTCTTTCATACGGTCGGTACTGTTCTGGCTGTTTAATAGAATGGGGGTGACAGGCTGCGGGGCCTTTGCGGGAGCTGCCGTCTCCGGCTGCACCTTGCTTTCCTCCCGCATAATTTCCGGCGCAGGATAGGCCATCACCCGGTATTCTTCCGGCACTGGCTGGCCCTCATGGACGCGCTGCCATTTGTCCCCGGTTCGCAGAAGATACCCGTACTCGGTGAATGTGCCTTGTTCCCCCTGGGCAATAAACTGGCCCAGCCGTTCCGTGTCAATGGCCGGTTTCCATTCATCGGGAATCACCATCAGGCCCGAATGATTCAGGTAGTAATCCCCTAAGGTGCGGTAGTCTTTGGCGTCAATGAGAACAAAGCAATCGGTATTTTCGGAATAGTCGATGACCTGCCCGATGGTCTGAAATTTCTCCAGGGACTGCATGACGGCGTTTAACTGCGACCGTTCCACAGCATCCAACTTTTGAAGCTGCACGGCAAGGAAGTTCAGTTCGTCCACACTGGCGGATTGTATCAAGTCCTCCGGCAGTTCCAGCGGATGCCCCTCCGGGGCAGAAACACCGGCAATGAAACAATCCTGCTGGTTGTCGGCGGTGATATGGATTTCGTTTAAGGCGGCCTGCACCTGTTCGGCGGTCGTTGGCAGGGAAAGCCAGCAGCCATGTGGTTCGTCGGATTGTGCTTCGGCGTGGTTATCAAGAAAAATGGAACATACTTCGTTCACGGAGGCTCTCCGTTCCGGGGTGGTGTTGAACGTTGGCGGCTGCATGGGTTCCTCCTGTGTGGGAAGCTCTGCGGCTTTTGCCGGTTCCTCCCCTTCGATGGTGTAGCCGGGGAGCAGACAGCCGTTGACCTTGAAATAGTCGGCGTATTCCTTAGGGATAGCCGGGGAAATTTCCGTAAAGTAATGGGCGTGTGCCTTGATACGGCCATTCAGGTACTTGTCCAGTGCTTCCCGGCTGGCAAAGACTTTCCGATCCTGTCCGGCAATCTTGGCCTGCCGGTAGCTGCCCGGCGCGTTGGTGCGCAGGCTCCAGCTTAATGTCCAGGAGTAAGGGACGGAGGTTTGGGCGGCGCTGTCGTACCGGGTGTTCTCTGAAATGGAGTAATACATCTGGTAAACCATGTTGCTGCGGATATGCCGGTAGTTGTCCGGCTGCTCCCACTGGTTGGAAGTGTGCGTGACGGGAAGCGTCCGGGCATATTCCAGGACTTTGTCCAGAAACAGGGTTCTTCCGGCCTGTTTCTCCCATGCGGCGGCCTGCGCTTTCAAACGGTCAAACACTTCCTGTTCTGCGGCGGCGCTTTCCGCCCGCAGAGAAAGAAGCTCCGCAAGGGGCAACTTTACCGCTTCGGAGAGATCGGCCTTGCCGCTTTCAAAGTAAATCCGGCGCTCGATCCGCATCGTGCTGGCCGGTTCTAAATCGTCATGGTCATAAGAGCTATAAGACATTTGGTGTCACATCCTTCCTAAAAAATGGCATAAGAAAAGCAGGAAACCGTTTCAAAGATTTCCTGCTGGGTTGTGCCGCCGGTGGGCGGCTGGTATTTAGTTGTGAATAAGAGGGGCCTACACGGCCTTTGTTTTATTTAACCTTCCAAATATGCCGCCAATATTTCAAACTTAATAGAATCGCGCAGATTGCAGTAATCACATCTGCCAGAAGATACGTCACTCCAACCTGCTCCAAAGGAATGATGCGCGGCAAAAAGAAAACAGAGAAAATCATGGAAAGACCAAGTATAATCTGCAATGCTTCAAGCCTATGCTTTTTCCCCATATCCTTTGATGTGATAAACAGCAATACAAGACCAACCGCCAAAATGGCTAACCAATAGTACGGGAAGTCTGTACCATACAGACCGGAAGAATAGCCGTCCCAGCCAGCATTCATCAGTATGACAGCCCCCCACCTGCCAAAAAGCATCTTGGCATTTCGCTGCTTAGTACTTAATTTTTGTTCCTGCGTCTCTTGTTCCTCGGCATAGGTTTGAGGATCAACCAATTCAGAAATGCTCATTTCAAAGAGAGAAGCCAGTTCCGATAAGTTTTTAGATGTCGGTTCACTGGTTCCTGCTTCCCACTTTGCAACAGCTTGACGGCTGATGCCCAACTGATCGGCAACATACTCTTGGGACATTTTTAGTTGTGTACGCCTGGCTTTAATGTTTTCGCTCAGTGCCATGTTCACGCCCTCCTTTCAGATTTCATCATACATCAACATTCCGGTTGCAGGCTACCAACTAAAACGCAACCGTAGGTTGCAAGAGCCAGGCCATACAGAAATTTAAGAATCCGGCAGCTCACTCAGCATGTTTATGGTGCGGTAAATTTCTCCGCAGGCAGGGCACTTCCAGTCCAGATTACTCTTTTTCGCTTTCTTATGAAGATGCTCTAATTCCGCTTGGTGGCATTTGGGGCATATGGTTGGAAGCTCTGCCCATAACCGTTTCAGCAAACGGACTTCGTTCTCCCGGCTGTTCGTATACATTGTTCCTCCTGGTCTAAGCCGTTCTTAAAATCAAACAGATCGACTACCTTTATGTGTCATATTCAATGAGATATATTTGATTGGAGCTTTGATCATAAATTGCAAAGGTAAAATTAAAGGAAAAACGTTGGAACAACTCGGAATCATCATATGGATTCCTACTTTCCGAATGGCGGTCATAAAAATAATAGTATCCGTCCTGTATTTCCGGTATAGATACTTCATCATCGTATGGCTGGTATAGGAAAGTATCTAAGTTTTCGGGAAGTGGAAGTGTATGCCAGGTTTCACTTTCTTCCATTTGTTCACCGATGGAATCATCGGGATACTGTACCACTGTGTAGGAAACACCATCTCCATGAAATCCACCATGCGTATCCTTGTGGGAAACAACTTTCCCTATCGTTAAGTCAATCCCGCATTGTCTGGACAGTGCTGCCAGATTATTTTCCCGGCTACATAGAACAAAGGTCAGTGAAAACAAAAGCAATGCGATTGCGCTAAAAATAAGTATCCATTTTTTCATAACCATTCGCCTACCTTTTCGTTGTCATATTTCCAAAGCCAGCCAGTGCCGCTCCCATCAAAAGGCCCAGCGGGAGGTCCTTCAACAAAATTCCAAAAATCAGGCCAAGCCCCATCCCAATCGCAGCCATACCATTCAAACGTGATTTTTTATCCGGTTGTTTCATCGGTTCCTCTTTTGCATGACATACTCCTTGCGCATATTATAGCAGGGATACCCGATGTTGAAAAGCAAATCTGAATCCATTGCGCACAAACGGGGGTTCATGAGACAGGGGGATTGAAGCCTTCCCAAAGTGAAAATTCCCGCCCGGCAGAATGGCCGGGACAGGGAGTTTACCGGGAGTGTGGCTACACTCCCTATGCTTGCTGTTTTTTAGTTTTTGCCCCTCTGTTCCACGCGGTAGTTCACATACTTGCCGCCGGTATCGGCCAAAAGCACCGTGCCGTCGTAGGTCTTGCCGGTTTTCAGAGAGAGCAGTCCCTTTACCTTTGCCTTTCCGTCTCCCAGCAGAGCGGCGGCGATTTTCGAGGTGAACGCTTTGCCCCGTTCCTCAAAAAATCGGTCATTCTTCCACATGACAAACTGGCAGGCCCGGTTTCCGCAGGAATAGTTTTTCTTGCCCTCGTAGACGCTCTCCCCACAACGGGGGCATTTGCCGATAGCCACACGCTCATCCTGAAACAACTTCTGTGCGTCCTCGCTGATCTGCGAATAGCCCACAATCAGGCTCCTTGTCATTTCTGCAATGTCATGCATGAAGTCCTCCGGGTCGGCCTGACCTTTGGCAATGGCCGTCAGCTTCGTTTCCCATTCAGACGTAAGCTGGGGAGAGGTCAGCACATCCGGAAGGACGCAGGCAAGGTTATGGCCGTCCCTGGTGGGAAGAAGCTGCTTGCCTTTTCGTTCCACAAAGCCCATCTGCACCAGCTTTTCCAGAATGGAGGCGCGGGTGGCCGGGGTTCCCAAACCTTGGCGTTCGGCGTCCTCCGGCATATCCTTGGCCCCGGCCCGTTCCATAGCCGAAAGTAGCGTGTCCTCGGTGTAGGGCTTCGGGGGCGCGGTGTAATGCTCGGTGATGCTGGCCTCCGCCTTGTCAAAGGTCTGGCCCTCGGTGATCTCAGGCAGTACCCGCGCCAGCTCCGGCGCGTTCTCGTTGGCATCGGCCTTAAAGCAAGTACGGAAACGGAGGTCAATCTCTTTCCAGCCCGGCGTCAGGATGGTTTTGCCCTTGGCGGTAAACTCTTTCCCGGCACAGGTGAAAGTGGCGGTGACGGCCTCAAACACATGAGGCGCGGCCACGGCGCACAGGAGCTTGCAGCACACAAGGGAGAGAAGTTTTTTCTCCCCCTCGGTCAGCCCGTCAAAGCCTTTCTGCACAAACTCCATCGTGGGGATGATGGCGTGGTGGTCGCTCACCTTTTTGCTGTTCAGCACCCGGCCCAACTGCGGGGAGAGGTCAAGCCCCTTTGCAAAGGGGAGCAACGGCCAGAGGCCGGACACAAGGCTTTCCGCTGTGGGCTGCATATCGTCGGTAAGGTGCTGGCTGTCTGTTCTCGGATAGGTCAGCCGCTTCTTTTCATAAAGCTGCTGGGCATAGTCTAGGGTCTGCTTGGCGGTAAAGCCAAAGAGCCGGTTAGCCTCCCGCTGCAAGGTGGTAAGGTCATAGAGGCGGGGCGGTTTCTCCGTTTTTTGCTCCCGCTTGACGGAAACACAAACAGCCTGTGCCCCAGCGCAAGCCGCCTTAGCCGCCTCCGCATCGTCAGGACTTGTAAAGCGGTCGCTGGCCGCCTCCATGCCGCCCGCCGCGATATGGACAACGTGGTATTTCTCTTTCTTGAAATTGCCGATTTGGCTTTCCCGGTCAACCAGCATTTTGAGGGTGGGTGTCTGCACCCGGCCCACGGTCAGGGTCTTGTGGTAGAGGATGGAGAAAAGCCGTGTGGCGTTGATCCCCACCAGCCAATCCGCCTGCGCCCGGCAAAGAGCCGACTGATACAGGCTGTCGTAGTCTGCCCCCGGTTTTAGATGGGCAAAGCCGTCCTTGATGGCCCCGTCCTCCATGCTGGAAATCCAAAGACGTTTGAACGGCTTTTTGCAGCCCGCCATCTGGTAGACGAAACGGAAAATGAGTTCTCCCTCTCGCCCGGCGTCTGTGGCGCACACAAGGCTCTCCACGTCGGTGCGCTCTATCAGGGAACGTAAGATTTCAAACTGCTTTTTCTTCTCGTCCGGGATGATGTACTGCCACTGCTGCGGGATAATCGGCAGGTCGTCATAGCGCCATTTTTTGAACCGCTCGTCATAGGCCCCGGCGTCGGCAAGGGAAACCAGGTGGCCGATACACCAGCTCACCAGATAGCCGTTTCCCTCTAAGTAGCCGTCCTGTTTTTTCTCCGCTCCAATCACTGCCGCAATGCTGCGGGCCACGCTCGGTTTCTCTGCAATCACTAACTGAATACTCATTCCTCATCCTCCTTGTTTGGTTCAGGTGCTTCTTTCTCGATCAACCAATCTTCCCCCGGCTCTTGGGTGTCATCTGGCTCCGGGGCTTCTTCCTCGTCGTCCTCGTCCTCCCCAAAGTCGTACTCGTCCAGATCGTCGCCGCCCTTGATGTCCGCTTTTGGCTTGCGGAACTTGAAGAAGTAAAGAGCCGCGCCGCCGCCTGCCAGAACGACCGCCAGGAACACCACAAGGCCGCCTATGCCGTTTGGCTTTTCCTCCTGCGGCTTGGCTTCCTCCGGCTTGTGTTCTTCCGGCTCCGGCCCGGTGCAGGCGTTCATGTTGTTTTTACACACCGGGCAATTCGTATTGACAGCCCCGGCCTCACACTTGGTTGTGCAGGTACAGTGTTCCGGCTTGGTCTCGCCGTCCTTCAACAGTGCTTGCAGGTCGGCATCGTCCACTTGGTTTAAGAAATGCACCGCCGTTTCCTTGTCCTCGTTGGCCCGGTCGATCAAGATATAGAAGTAATTCCCGGCCTTGGTGGTGACGGTGATCAACTGCTTATCCCCGAAAAAATCATCCACCAGCGCCGCATTGCCCTTGGGTGTGACGGGTACGTCCTCCGGCTCCATCTCGATCCCCCCGGTGGTGGGTTTTTCCGTTTCCTCCGGCAATGGCTGCGGGTGAGGGTCAACACCTCCGGCGTAGGCGGTGACGGAAACAGCCGCCATGCAAAGCACAGCGGCCAGTGTTGCGGTGAACATGCGAATGGCTTTATTCTTCATCGGCGGTTTCCTCCTGTTCGTCCTGCTCAAAATCCGGCTGCGGGGCTGGGGGTGCCTGCAACGCGCCATCCCGGACAAAGGCGGCAAATTCCTGGGGCGTCATGTGCAGGTCCCGCACAAGCTGGACAATCTGCAAGTTTTCCTGTTCCGTCTTGGCCGCTTCCAGATCCCGAAGCTGCTTTTGCAGCGCCGCGATCTTGTCCTTGGTTTTCTCAATGTCCTTTTCAATGCGTTCCAATTTGTTCATTGCCATAGTCAAACACTCCTTTCTGGCGTTTAAGGTAAACGCCCGTAACAATAAAAATGCTGTTGCCAGTAGCTTGAATTTAGGTTCGTGTAACTGATTGGATCGCCGCAGTGCAGCATCACCGAATTGCCCACATACAGCCCCACATGGGACATCCCGGCGGTGTCGTAGGTGCCGACGAAAAATACCAGGTCGCCGGGCCTTGCCTGTTCCGGTGAAACGGGGGTGCAGAGACTGTAAAGCCCCTGCGCCGTCTGCCGTCCCACATTCCAGCCGGAATGATTGACCACCCAGCTAATAAAGCCGGAACAATCAAAGCTGGTGCTGGGGGAGCTGCCGCCCCAGACATAGGGAAAGCCAACATACTTTTCCGCCTCCGCGATCATGGCCGCAAAGGCTTCATCCTTTAGCGCCTCCGGTGGGATTTCATAGTAGGTCGGCTCTTTAATGGTGGAGGCATTGGGATAGCTGCCGCTTGGAAAGAGGTCTGGCCGGTTGCCCAGCGTCTGTATATAGGCGGCGTACAGGCTTAATGCTTCCTCGTCCATGAGGGAGACGGGCAGGTGGGATAAATCCCTGTTTTCCAGCGTCACGTTGCAGATGTAATAGGTGTAGGGAACTTCTTCCTCGTACTCGTTCCCCTCGCTGTCCGTACTCGTTTCGGTGCGGTAGCGGATTTCCGTCTCAACCGTCTGGGTCAGGATATATTGCTGCTCAAAGAGCATGGCAAGGTCGCCCTGTACTTCCTCCAAGGTGAACACGCCGTTATGCAGCGCGGAGAGGATAGAGGTCAGTACATAGGGGTCATGGCCGATCTCGTCCAGCTCAAAACGGTACTCGTCGTAGCCGGGATGCAGGGTTTCGTAGTGGTCCAATTCGTACTGTAAATCAGCTTCCATCCCGGCGTAGGCAGCCTCGGCTCCCAGCATATCGCTGTCCTCCGAGAGATAGGAGGTGGCCGCAAGTCCCGTCCCGGCACTGCCAAACATGGCGGTGCAGGATTGCAGGCCCCCCATCAGAAACAGGAGCATGAGGCCCACGCCGCCAATCAGCAGCGCCCCTTTCCAGTGACGGGCCACAAGGGACGCGGCCTGTTTACCTTTCTCTGCGGCTTTCCTGGCGGCTGATGCGGTGGTCTTGGCACTGCCTGCCGCGCCCCGGCCCGCCGCCCGTGCGGCCTTGGCGTATTCCCGTTTGATGTGCTGTTTCTGCCAGAGGCGGGAAATGGGATTCGTGACCGCCTGCGCCAGTTCCGGGTTGTCCCGCAGGGATTTTTGATACACAAACTCGGCATTGGCGGCCATGGATTTTCGTTCCGCCTTGGCTGCGGCCCGGTAGGGTTTCAGCTTATTCCGCCGTCTGGCGTTTCTCAGGGCCTTGCCCGCTTGGCGCTCGGCCAGTTCTTCCGCCTTATGGCCGCTCTCCACACCCACATTTTCCTGCTCCACCTCATGGATTTTTCCGTGGAGGTATAGCCCCGCCTCCTGCACCGGGCGGCTGGCCGGATTGGGTTTGAGCTTTGGCGGATGTTTCTCCACTTTCTCAAAGTGAAGTTTGCTTCTGGCCTTTCCCTTGGCTTCGTTGTAGACGGTTTCCTTGGTAATCACGCGCCTGTTCGGGAGGGCGCTTTTTGCTGTATCCAGCCGGTCGGCCCGTTTCTCCGCCTGTTTGATATACGGGGCCAGTTCCGGGGAGGCCCGTTCCTCGGCGGTAAATTGCAGTCGGGAGGCCGGGCCGCTGGCTTCCTTTGCCATACGCTCTCCATGCCGGGCCGCCTGCTTTGCCTTATGCCGGTCGCGGATGTCCACAGCCCGTTCCAGCGCCTTTTCCGCTGTACCATCCGGCTTGGCCGTGTATTCCGGTTCGGCCTCCCGGCTGGAAATGTTCATGCTCTCGCCGGTGGTCTGGTTGTCCAGTGTAAGCCCAGCGCGGGTCATGCGCTGCGTCACCTTATCACGGGGTTTTAAGGGCTTCATGGTGCGCCACCTCCTTTTGCGGCCCCGCACCTCATACCGTGGCCCTCTCGCCTAAGCGGGTGGTCATGATCTGGTAAAGCTGGGTGTGCTTTGGGATAGGATTCTTAAAGGGCAAAACTACATTCTCGTAAATCAAAAGCCCCTCGCCGGGTTCGGAATTTTCCACATACCGTAATTGCTGGGGGGATAGGTTCAATCGCTCCGCAAGGATGTGCCGGTCGCCGGACGCCTGGTTGAGCAGGCAGATGAAGTCCGAATTTTCCAAAATATTTTCAATCTCCGGCGATAAAAGCAGATCCTTGACGTTCTGCGTGGCACCTGTGGGGATGCCGCCCCACTTACGAAAACGCTTCCAAATCTCGCAGGAAAAGGCCGCTGTCTGTTCCTCCCGCAACAGCAGATGAAATTCATCACAAAAGAACCAGGTGGCCTTGCCCTGGCTGCGATTTTGCGTCACCCGGCCCCAAATTTGGTCTTGGACGATCAGCATCCCGATTTTCTTTAGCTGCTTGCCCAGCTCCTTGATGTCAAAGGCCACAATGCGGCTTTCAATGTCCACATTGGTGCGGTGGTTAAACACGTTTAAGCTGCCGTTCACATACAGGTCAAGGGCCTGGGCCACCCGGTCGGCCTCCGGGATGTGCTGGTCTAACAAGGCTTTGTGCAGGTCGGAGAGGATGGGCATGTTCTCCGGGCGTGGGTCTGCCAGATAGGGCCGGTAGATCACCTGCACCGCCCGGTCAATGACCGTCTTTTCGATGGCGTCCAGCCTGTTCTTGCCGCCCATCACCAGTTCACAAAACGACAAAACAAAGTCGGATTTTAGGGCCAGCGGGCTTTCATCCTCGCTGTAATTTAAGTTGATGTCCAGCGGGTTCACATAGGATTTGCTGGTGGGCGACAGCTTCACCACCTGTCCATGCAGCCGTTTTACAAGGGGATAATACTCGGCCTCCGGGTCACATACATACACGTCATCCGGCGTACAGAGGAACACACTCAAAATTTCGGATTTGCAGCTCATGGACTTGCCGCTTCCTGGCGTACCCAGCTTTAAACCGTTGGGACAGCGCGCCCGCTTCCGGTCAAGCATAATCATGTTGCCGGTCTTGGCATTGACGCCGTAATACATGGCCTCTCCATCCTGAAACAGCTCCTGCGTTACAAAGGGGACGAACACGGCCACGCTGGAAGTGGTCAGAGAACGCTCAATCTGGATGTGGCTGGCCCCTAATGGGAGGCTGCTCATAAGGCCCTGCTCCTGCTGGTAGTCCAGCCGTACAAGGGAACAGTTGTATTTCTGTGCCACGCCTGCGGCCCAAAACACATCGTTTTCCAGCGCCTGCCGGGTGTCGGCGGTATTGAGGACAAGAAAGGTGAGCTGAAACATCCGTTCATTCCGGCTTTGCAGGGTCTTTAGCAGCTCCTTGGCGTCCTGCCCGTAGGTGGCAAGGTCGCTGGGAAGGATGTCCATATCGTAGCCGCTGCGGACAGCCCTCTTTTGCTCCTGAATCTTCATGGCGTCCAGGTCGGTAATCTTGCGCTTCACCGTCTTGATGGCCTTGCTCTGGTCGATGGCCTGCACATGGAGGTTCACCACAATGCCGTTTTCCGTATTGAGAAAGTCGGCCAGCATTTCATCCGACAGCTCCGGGGACAGGATGTTTAAGAAGCTGACAGCCCCGTACTTGCCTCCCAGCCCGAACATCCGGGCGTTCCCGAAACGGAACGACGACGGGGCGATAAAATCCTTGGTGGAGAGGCCGGAGGAAGCCAGCCACTTCCAATCGAAGGAAAACGGCTCCCCGTCCGGGTGGAACATGCGGTGCATGACTTCCAGCCGGGCCGTTGCGTCCAGCCCCCACGCCACGGCCCCCATGCTCTTGAAATAGCCCAACAGGTCGGTTTCAATGCGGTGCAGTCTGGCACGGGCCAGTTTCAGGCTGTCAGCCTCAATGGTGTAGGTGAGAAACTTCCGCTTTACCAGTCCGTTGTTCCCGCTGACGAGCTGGTCTTTTAGGATGGCGGAATACTCCGTGCGGATGTCGTCAAAGGCATCGCCCTGCGCCCGGATTTCAAGGCTCTTGGCGTACTGCCTGGGGTCGATCTTGTGGTTGAGAAAGGAAAACTGGATGTGGATGGAGGCATCCAGATAGTTGTAAAGGTCGCACAGGCTTTCAAAGATGGCCGCCTTGGTGTCCGCCTGGGCAAGCTGATAGCTGATGTCTGAAAACTCGATGCACTTGGAAAACCTGCGGGGCGTCAGACGGCAAACCCCATCTGGATACATGGCCTCGTAGGGGATACTCTCCTGGGCGGAGTGGGGCTTTCCGTCGCCCTTATACCTGCGGATGACGGCCTGAATTTCTTTTTGCTCGGCACGGGTGAGCCTGACCGGCGCTTTTGCGCTCGTTTCGTTTCTTTGCTTTTTGAACAATGGCATTTACCTCCTGTTCCATCTGGAATTGCCGCACAAGGGCGGTGTAAGCGTTGTTGGTCTGGTAGGGCCGTTCCTTGGGCTGAAAAAAGCAACACTCCAGGATTTGGTGTACCACCACTTCCAGGGGCTGGCCGTGGCGCTCATACAGCGCCAGCAGAAAGCCCGGAAGCATGGCAAACACCATAAGGAGCGCCGCCGCACTGGTGGGGATGCGGCCCCGGATCAACAAAAAAAGCGGGACACCGACCAGCAGCGCACCGCCAAAACAAATGAGCTGGCGTTTCGTCAGCCCGAATACCACCTTGGATTTCACCTTGGTAAAATCCTTGGGGACAGTGACATAAGCCAAATAAAATCACCTCGTTTCTGGTGCGGACAGGGAAAAATCGCTGTCCACTTCGTTGCCCCAAACATCCCAGCCAGGGGTTTTCTGTCTGGCAAACAGTTCTGCGCGGGGCAGGTCACCCGCAAGCTCGATGATTTTCTCGCGGGTGATGTCGGGTTTCTTGCTGTGTTCCTCAATGGGGGAAATGATAAACTGATGGACGCTGCGGGAATAGCGTTTGGGGTGTCCCCGCTTGGCAAGCAGGCAGATTTCCGCATTGCCCCTTGTCCAGTGCCCCAGCCCGTAAAACCAGGTGGGGCTTTTCTTGTTCCGTTTCAGCCATACAAAGGCCACGGTCTTGAAGGTGAAGCCCCATGCCTGGATCAGCCGCAGGGCTTCCGGCAGCATAGGGAACGTGGCCCACAAAAACATCAGGCAGTCCTTGGCGGCCAGGGTTTCCACCGGCAGAGCGCACAGCGCGTCGATTCCCATGGTGGGATAGTGGTTTTCCGCTGCTCCCTGTACCGTTTTCTGGTCATATCTCCACGGCGGGTCAGCGTAAATAATGTGATAGGTTTTCTTCTGTGATTTCTCGATAAGCCTGTTTCCTCCTGTGCAAATAGTGTCGCGTCAATGGGCTGTGAATACGGCTTTGGACAAGCTGCCGGTTTTGAACAAGCCATAGCATAGCAGCACCGTATAGCCCATACAGCCCCAGATCGCGCCGGAAATATCCTCCATCGTGCCGATGTCCTGAATCAGCACCGCGTAAATCCCCACCACCACCATGATTAAAAAGGCTTGGAAGCCCAGTGCCAGCAGGGATTTTAAGTAGTTCTGGCCCATGCCGCGCCACTCCGAGTTTCCCAGCGTAGCAAGGGGAATCGGCCCCAGCGCAGTCACGGCGTATATTTCAATCATTCTCCCGTAGGTGACAAGGAAAATGCAGATGGATAACGCGTGCATCGTCAGCCCAACAACCAGGGTCTGAAACCACAGGCCCAACAGAGGGCCGATGTCCATGGCTTCCAGCCGGGTTTCCAGATCCGGAATCAGGGTATCAAAGTCAATGCTGGTTTCCCCGATGATGACCCCGGCGCTTTGGTTCACGACGGCCTGGGTGGCGTCAAAGACGCCCATGACGATATTCCATGTGTTCGTCACAATGAGGATGGCAAATGCGCTCTTAAACATCCAGCGGAAGAACAGGGACGTATCAAAGTCGTGCATGTTGTTCTTTTCCACAATCATTTCAATCAGCTCATAGCACATCACCAGGGCGAGAATCGCCGCCGCAATGGGGACAATGACCGTTTCGGACAGGGTTTGCAGCATGGAAAAAATGCCGCCGTTCCAGTCCTGCGGAGTGCTGCCCACATCCGATGCGATTTCCCCGACCTTGGTATTCACGGTACTGAAAAGGCCGGACAGGTTTCCCTTGATCCCGTCAATCAGGATGCCTTTGATCCATTCCCCGATTAAATCATCAATCATGTGTGTATCCCTCCTTTCCCGCGCCCTCCCAGCAGCAGGAGGGCGCGGCGTATTGCTTGCAGATGGACCAAACGATTATCCCAGCAGCCCGGACAGCAGCGGAACAAGGGTCATGCCAATGAGGGCCACGCCTCCGCCCGCGACAAGCTGCTTGATCCCCTGGCTCTTGCTGGCGGGGTTGTCGGCCCCGTATCCCTCCAACAGATTGACGCCGCCCCATACACAGAGCGCCCCGCCCAGGCCCACAACGATGGTCTGTAACGTATCCACTGCACTATTGAAAAATTCCATATATGCCTCACTTTCTGCCGGTTTCCGGCGACCAAATTTGATTGATTACAGGAAAAAAGCCGCTTCACTGTGCGGCTAAATCTTCGTCCGACAGGTCAATGTCGTAAAGGTCAAAGGTTTCATCCTCCGATACCACGCGCCGTTTTTTCCGGCGCAGGGACGACAAGTACCTGTCCACATCAAAGGTGTTCTGTTTGTCGGCATCCGAGAGGTATTGATAGCGGGGGTGGCGGGTAATGTCGTATTTCTCACTGAAAAACGGCCTCACCCCGCGCACCTGCAAAATACACTTGCCTCCGTCCATGGTTGCAATTTCGTCCTGGCTCATCAGCTCCTTTCCGAGTTTTTGGTAGTTCAGTCCGTGGGAGGTCTGCGCGCCCCGGTTTTCGCTTTGGTTGTAGCTGTCAATCGTTTCCTTGCCCAGCACGTCAGCGATTTCCTTGGCGTTTTTACCTCTTCCACTCAGGAAAAGCGTACAGTCGCAGTTGTCGGAAATGATTTCCGCTGCATCCTTGTAGATGGCCTTTAACTGTGACTGGCTCTGCAAAATGATAGAAGCCGAGATTTCCCGGCTTCGGATGGTGGCGATCAGCTTGTCAAAGTTGGGAATCTGACCGATGTTGGCAAACTCGTCCAGAATCATCCGCACATGGACGGGCAGCCGCCCGCCGTATTTGTCATCGGCCCGGTCGCACAAAAGGTTGATAAGCTGGCTCTGCACCATGGTAAGAATGAAGTTAAACGTCGTGTCCGTGTCGCTCATAATGAGGAACAGGGCCGTTTTTTCATCCCCGATGGTGTCAAGCTCCAGCTCGTCGTCCTCCATCAGCTCCCGCACTTCCCGGATGTCAAATGGCGCTAATCTGGCTCCGCAGCTAATCAAAATGGAACTGCGGGTTTTGCCTGCCGACAGAAGGAATTTTTTGTACTGGCGCACCGCAAAGTGTTCCGGGTCTTTTTCTTCCAGCCGTTCAAACATGGCATCCACCGGGGATTGAAATTCCGGGTCGTCCTCGCGGGCCTCCGACGCATTGATCATTTCAAGCAGCGTCGTGAAATTCATTTCATCGTCCGGCGCTTCGTACCAGATGTAGCCAATGAGAGCCGAATACAACAGACGTTCCGACTTGATCCAAAAATCCTCGGCGCTTTTTTCGCCCTCCCCCTTGGTGTTGCAGATCAGGGTGTTGACCAGCTTTAAGATGTCTTTTTCCGAATGAATGTAGCGGAATGGGTTGTACCGCATGCTCTTGGAAAAGTTGATGGTATTCAGCACTTTGACCCGGTAGCCGCTTCGCACAAGGAGCTGGCCCACCTCCCCGATCAGGCCCCCTTTGGGATCGGTGATAATGAAAGAGGCCGGATAGTCCTTGGACACGCACTGCATCAGGTTCGGCTTCACAAAAAATCGCGTCTTGCCGCTGCCGGAACCGCCGATGACCAGCACGTTTTTGTTCCGGGCGGTCTTGGGGTCTTTGGGGCGGTTGTTCATGGTGAGGCGTTCCGTCTGGGTCAGGAGAATGTTGTTATCAAACACCGGGTCGATGTACGGGGCTATATCTTTGGGGCCGCCCCACCGGGCACTGCCGTATTCTACGCCTCGGCGGTATTTCTTGGCGTTCTTGCTCTTGCAGTACACCATCAGACGCAATGCCACCGCACCGGCCACACCCACCGCCAGATCGAACAGGTGGAAGCTGGGGGCGGCGTTTTCAAAGGCAAGGGAAAAGCCGTCCGCAAGGTGCAGCAGCTTTTCTGAGACATCCGCCCCAGCCGCCAGCCGGTAGGTCTGTCCCAGCTTGCCAAACAGGTAAACGAACAGCAGATAGGGCAGGTTTGCGATTATCAGCTTTTTCACTTCCGGCCTCATAGAGACAGCCCCCTTTCCTTGATTTTCTCCTTGGCCTGCTGGCGGTTTCTGGCCGCCGTCTTTTGCTTCATAGCCGACAGGGCCTTTCGGATGGAGGGGCGTTCCTGCTGTTTGAGCTTCTTGGCCGTAAACTCCTTAAACGCCTGTTCCAGATTGTCCGCCTGCTTGGATTTGAAAATCACGATATACCGGGGCGGATGGGTGGTGCGGTCTTTCCGCAGGGTGAAATCAATTCCGTATTTCTTGGCGCAGGGCCGAAACAGGCCGATGTTGGCATCGGTGATTTCAATGTTGGACAGGGCGGAACCGTCCTTTTTGAGCTGCCGCAAGCTCTGTTTTCCGTGATGTGCCTTTCCTGTCCCTTTCTGCCGGGCGGCCAGAAATTTCTTCATGGCCGCCTGCAATACCTGGCCGGTGAGCTTGCCCGTCTTAACCGCTAACGCGATGGTTTTCTGTTCGATTTCTTCCTGCAACTGCTATCCCTCCTTGGAAGTCAAAGCAGGCAGGCGGCACGGCTTAGATCCGCACCCGCAGGCCGGAGAGGTCGTCGGTGCGGATACCCACCAGATACCAGTTTTCAGCCATTTCTATGCGGGTGGGCCTCCATCTGCCGCCTACCAGTACATCGAAGGTTTCTCCGCAGTGCAGGCCGCCGTAGTAGTCCGCTAGGTCAAAACGGATGTCATAGCGGTCTGCCTGCTCGTCAAAAATCAAAGTTCCCTGTTTCATAGGGCTGTCCTCCTTTTTCAGATTTTGCCGGTGTTCATATCGTGGGCCACCAGTGCCGTGTAATAGCCGTTGATGGTGCTTGGGGCGTTGAACAGAACCGCCAGCAGGTATTTCTTGATATTTCGGATTTCCGTGGTGTTTTTGCTGATACAGTCAAAGACAAACTCCATGTGGGAGCTGTTCAGCTTCATCAACTTGGATTTCACCAGCTCAGCGGGGTAATCGTCCCCGGCAATGCGGATGGTCGTTCGGGCGCTGCATACGGTTTCCACCAGCAAGTCCACGATCTCGTCCAGCAGTTCCCGGTCAATCCCCTTGGTGTGCTGGCAAAGGTGTTCATACTCGATGTTATCCTTGATGATTTCCCGATAAACCGCTACGGCGCTCTGTGACTTCGCTCCCGTTCCTTTCCGTTCCGGCGGCGCAGCCGCTGCTTTCTCCAAAGGAGAGGGAGGGGAAAGGATAGGAATGGAATCGGTAATTCGTCCATCTGTATTTGATTTCTCTTTACTTGATCTATCTTTATTTATTTGCGTTGGATTTTCCGGTGTCGGGTTATCCGATGTTGGATTTTCCAACACCGGGTTTTCCAATATCGGCTGTTCCAACACCGATGCTTCGGTCTGCGGCTGCTCGTAGATGGTATAGAGCATATCTGCCATCTTTCCCTTGCCGTCCCGGTTCTGCTGTCGGGTGATATATCCGGCCCGTTCCAGCTCCCACACCGCCGTCCGTATGGCGTCGATGCTTTCCCGATTTATCAAAGACAGGCCCTTTAGCGTGTAGTCCCAGCCCTCCGGCAGAGAGAGCATTTGCGATAACAGGCCCTTGGCTTTCAGGGACAAGTCCTTATTCCGCAGGTGGTGGTTGGACATCACCGTGTATCCTCGGTTTTTCTCCACTCGAAAAACTGCCATCTTGTCGCACACTCCTTTCACTTGAAATTTCACCGTGTCAAAGACGGTGAGCTTGCCCGGCTGGTAAGGACATTCTGCGTAGATGCAAAACTGATACTTCCAGTGTGGGCGGTAAAATCGGCAAGTGCCGCAGTCCTCCGGCGCTCCGGCCTCGCCGCTGTCAAAATGATCTGCGCCTGGCCTTGTCTGCATGAGCTGTTCAAAGGCCCGGTCGCTGCCGGACGTAAAGTACATAGGCGGTCGCTCCTTCCTCTATTTGGGCGCAAAAAAGCGGCGTCCTGATCTCCCCAAAGGGAAAAGAGAACGCCGCCGTCTGCGGTGTCGTATTCGATTTTTCGATGTGCGCTGTTTGGGATAGTGGGCTTCATGGGAAAGGACAGCGTGTCAAGGCTCCCTCCGAATGTAGTAAATGGGTAGTAAATTCGGTGTCCTTATCCCGTGATTTGCCCGTATTTCCGGGCTTTTTTGAAATAATCAGAGTTTTTAAAAGAAGAACTAAAAAACCTCTGAACCGGAATCTGATCTCTTCCTGTCCAGAGGTTTTCATAATTGATGATATGATATATCCTGATATCATTGCCGGAGATAAGCAATTACTGCTGCGCATTCTCCATCTTTACTTCCAGCGGCTGGTCGAAATTGATCTTTCCCCAAACCTTGTCGTCCACCTGGAAATCAGCTGCATCTTTCCACTCCTGAATCTTAGCGCTGTATGCTTCCGATTTTCTCTGGCTGACGATGGATTCTTTTTTCGTATCCGTTGCTTCCTGATCGAACTTGCTGTCCAGGCGAACCAGATAATATCCGGTGTCCGTCTCGATCAGATCCGCGAACTGGCCTTCGTCTAGCTGATCTGCCGCTTCTTTTATCAGAGTATCATAGAGCGTGTCGTCGGAGCCATAAGTACCGGTATTGACCGTCTTCTCCGCCGTTTGTGCGGCCGCATCAAAGTCGCCGGATTCCTTGGCCTGGGCCAGAACTTCCTCCGCCTGCTTTTTGATCTCCGCTTTCTGCTCATCCGTAGTGTCAACGGAATTGCCTTCCGCGTCCTGGGTCTTAGTCTTATTGAAGAATACATAGCTGATCTTCTTCTGTGCGGCTTCCTCGTCACTGACATTCGTATCCACATCAGCGGTCATGGGATCATACATCTTTTTCTGAATCGTATATAACTGCATGAACTCTTCCACCGTTTCCTGGGTCGCGCTCATGGTTTTCAACGTCTTTTTGTCATTGGCTTCCAGGAAAGCGGCAGCGGCGTCACCGATCTTTTTCGTCTCCTCATCGCTTAACGAAACATTATAGTCACCCATATGTTCCCGGAGCAGATACATCGTCTCGATCGTTTCCATCGCGCCTTCCTTAGTGGAAGATGCATAAGTTTTTCCTTCTTCACCGGTAGACTGATTCCACATATCTTCACCGATATACTGTTTATAATAGGTCTCCATCTGGGCCTGCTGGTATTTCAGATAAAAATTAGCAACCCCCAGTTTGATTTCCTGTCCGTTTAATGTCGCTACCGTCGCGTCCGCTTTCACACCCGCAGAGCAGCCGGTCAAAGCAAGCGCCAGAACGCAGAATGCGCAGATCACCGTAACCAGTCTTTTGTTTCCAGATTTCATAATATATCCTCCTAGTACCTATTGATTTCTCTTCTTCCGCCGTACCCTCGCAGGAAACAGGGAGACTGCCTGGTTTATACTGCGTTATGAATAACGCGAAAATCCATACAGCCGTTTTTAATTATAGCCCGTTTTTCTCAATTTAGCAACGATTTTATCTCAATTATCAGTTTTTTCAACACCAGCAAGTCCGTCTTTCGTGATCCTTCCGCATAGTTTATAATTCTCTCTAATGCATTAACAACTTCTGCATCCATATATTTTCATAAATTGACGGTTGATTGACATATTTTTTCACTTTTATCAGGATACTTTATCGGATTTCCCTCTTGAGATGCTATAATAGCATAATACATATAAAGATATTATTGGAGGTTCACACAACATGCCCGCTTTACTATTTATCGATGATGATATAGATATCCTGGAATCCAGCAAGGCTTATTTTACAAAACTGGGCTATCAGGTCTTCTGCATCCGCAGCGCCAGACAGGCGCTGGATATGATCTCCTCCGCCGCTCTCAGCTGCATTATTCTGGACATCGCCATGCCGGATTTAGACGGCTTCAGCTTCTGCAAGCGTTTAAGAGAGGTCTCCCGCGTACCGGTAATCTTCCTTTCCGGCCTCACGGAGGACGAAGCCCGCATAAAGAGCTTTATGGTGGGCGGCGATGATTATATGTGCAAACCTTTCAATATAAAAGAACTGGAATTACGCATCCAGGCCCGTATCCGGGATGCCGACAGCTTATTCCGGGGCGAGACACTCCAGTTCGGAGATCTGAAGATCGACACCGGAAGACGCCTGGTCTCGTACAAGGATAAAAATGGCGACTTCACGACTCTTCAATTTGACGTGCTGGCTTTTCTCGCACGGCATCCAGGACAGGTATATTCCTACGAACAGCTTTATGACCTGGTATGGAAAACTCCTATCGTGGGAAGCAGGCATAATCTGCAGGTCGTCATCGCCTGCGTCCGTCAAAAGTTGAACGCTCTGTGTGATTCACAGGTATATATAGAAACGATACCTCGGAAAGGCTACCGCTTCGTGGAATCCCCCTCAGACCATACAACTTTATGACGAACGCTTGTGGAAAAGCTTCCTCCATCTTTTTCGGATGAAGGCAGGAATTCCCCATAGAATTGCAAGTACCGCTATACTGCCGGCCGCCACCTGAACGGCCCGCTTAACAGTCCCGCTGGTTTCATCCTCCCTGCCGCCTTCATGCTGATCCGGTTTTTCAGAAGTCTGGGCGCTCTCCTCCGGACTGCGTTTATCCTCAGGCTCAGCCGAACGCAAGGTAGTTTCATCCGCCGCGTCCAATACGGCGCCGCCGTCATCCGTTCCTTCCGGCTCCTCCTTGTCCGACGGCCAGGCTGCGGCTCCTACCTTTCCTTCCCCTTTCTTTTTCCGTATGGACGGACTGGCATCCGCATCCGGCTGCTCCGGAGCCGCCGTGGGGTTGGGTTCTGCCGAAGCATCCGGTGTTGAGCTGACCGGTGGTACCGCACTAACCGGCGGCGCTGGGCTGACCGGCGGCACCGCACTAACCGGCGGCGCTGGGCTGGCCGGCGGCACCGCACTAACCGGCGGTACTGAGCTGGCCGGCGGCGTCACGGGCGCCTGTATCTCCGGGGATGGCCCCGTCACCGCCGGACCAGGCGGTGCTGTAGGATCTGGCGACGGCTCAATCGTGCCGGCCGGCGGAAGCGTCGCATCATCGGGATCTCCCGGAAGCGTTTCCCCACCGCGGCCCCCCAGAGCATCGCCTTTTAACAGGGAACTGCTTTTGTCCAGAACAGCGATATCCGAATATTTCGTTCCCGCTTCCGTCTGTTCCGTCAAAGAAAAATATAAGGTTTCCAATTCCATATCCGGTTCCCAGAAAAAATTCACATGCGTTAGATCCTGATGAATATCCGCATCGGCTATTTCTTCCCATTCACGGCCGTCGTAGGAATATTCCAGACGATACCCGGAGTCCGGATCATGCAGGTTAAAATTCAGGTTGACATTCAGAATCTTGCCTCTTAAGCTCCTGCTCACCCAGCCATTTAAAAACACCGGACAGCCTTCCTGCTGAAACGCGACGATACAAACCGGAGCTTCAAACGTCACCACTTCACTCCCGTGGCTCCCGGTCAGGACACAGCGTTCGCCGCACGCAAGCGCCTCCTCCTGTGTCTTTGTATCCCACAGCACCGGAATATCCCGCTTTTCCTCCTTACCCTGATAATTCCATGTTACCGGGTCTATAGTGGGAAGCAGGCCGTAATCAGGCTGCTCTCCTTTTTGCACGACAACCACCGGGATGTTTTCCGGAGCCTTTATGGTCCCCTGAGAGGATACCACAGGCTTTTCCGCAAAATGTATCCCGCCCTCCCAGGAAAAATCCGGCGTTCCCGGCATATGCATAGAACCGTAAGTAAATACAGAGCCTTCCTCCTGATAAACCGCATAGCCGTCAGCAGCGTTAACCGCTATACTGAACAGTTCCAGGCGTCCGCCTTTTTCCACATGGAAAATACCGTTCCCGCCGCCCAAGCCGCTGACCGACACATAAGGATTAAGCGTCAGGCTCTGCCCCTCCCCCACGTAGATCGTATGATCCCCTGCATCGATCTCGCAGATTGGCAGCGGATCAGAGTACCAGCCTGTAAACATCCAGTTTCCCTCCACCACAAGATCGCCGGTGAGCTTTAACTTCCCGCCGGTCCTGGCGTGGCTTTTCATCCAGGCCGCAAACGCCCCGAAGTCAGACGCCGTATCCGCCGGTTCGCCTGACTCAGACAGGCAGGGTTCGTTACACAGCGCTTTAACGCCCGCTTCTACAGACATACCCGCAGACTGCTCATTCATTTCCGGCTCGTTGGCAAATGCACGGCCGCATGTTAAAATACATAATATAACTCCTGTTATCGAAAATAAAATAGCTTTTATCGTGTGCATCCGCGACATTCCTTTTTTCCAGAGTGAGGTAAAACCATTGTTTCCTATAAAACCAAAATTTAAAAATACGGTTCTGTTTCTGCTTGCCTGCCTGGCAGCCGCAGCTTTCTTCCTGTTTTTATATCACTATGATAATAAGTATACCGCACGCGCCCCTGTGTCACAAGAAGGAATTGTAATACCGGATACGGTTTCCCTGGACGCTGACCGGCCTGTATATCTGGCGGATGGATGGGAATTGTACCCGGACGTCCTGCTTTCCCCGGATGAAATAGCGGATACCGATATACAGCCGGTCCCCACCTTTATCGGACAGCGCCTGAATTTTTCTTCTTTCCATTCGGACGGATCTCCTTATGGACAGGCTACCTACCGGTTAAGGCTTCGTTCCGGGAACGGCCCCGCCCTTTATAACGTGCTGCTGCAGGAGGTCTACAGCTCCTGCCTGGTCTATGTAAACGGCGCTGTCGCGGCATCCTTGGGCAGCATCACGCCTTATGATCCACAGATCCGGGATCTGTCCTTTTCGGTTCCTCTGAATCCCTCAGCGGAAGTGGTGATTCAGGTACGCAATGACACCCATTATTATAGTGGTATAACCTATCCGCCCTTGCTGGGCACCCCCCAGGCCGTACATACCCAATCCGGTTTCCGCTTTTTGTTCTACGGATTCCTCTGCTTTTCCTCCCTGGCGCTTGCCTTATTTTCCATCTCTATATGGTTCGGTTCCAGGAAATGGAAACAGGACCGGCTCTACCTTTGGTTTGGAATACTGTCCACCGCGTTTTCCATCCGGGTAAGTTATCCCTTTGTGCGGATGGCCGGGGATCTGCCCATCCGCACGCTTTACGCCCTGGAGGACGCCGCCTCCTTGCTGGTCATCTGCTGCGCGGTCAAAATCACTCTCATCCTGTGCGGTTTGGACGGCAGAAAGCCCTTTGATTTCCTTTGGCGTATTTCCCTGCGCATGGTGCTGGTTGGCATTCTGATCCCGCTGTTCATCCTGCCGTTTTTCCCCGCCTTCACACCGGTGTACGGACAGATCATCTTCTGGTACAAATTACTGACTGCCCTGCTTTTGACCGGCCTCGCCCTGTACGGCGGATTAAAGCATCTCGCCCACGCTACTTTTCTCCTCTGCGGAATCGGGATATACAGTATCAGCCTGGCCGCCCATGTGATTACCCTGAACCGGTTTGAACCGGCCCGGACGTGCTGGCAGGACGAATACGGCACCTTCCTGCTGGTCATCTTTTTTGCCATTATCATGTCCCTTCGCATGTTCGCACTGATGCGGGAAAATATCCAGCTTACCTATCACCTGCAGGAAGAGGTGGCGGAGAAAACGAAAAGTCTATCGGCGGTTCTGGAGGAACGCCGTCAGTTTCTGGCCGGCGCGGCCCACGATCTGAAGACTCCGATGACCTCGTTAAAAACATTTATCCAACTGATCGAAGACGGCGGAGTGGGCCTGGATCAGGAAACCCGCGGCTATCTCCAATTCTTACACCGCAAAGCGGACGAAATGCAGGACCGTCTGGAATGGATCCACACCTTTGCCATTCAGGACGTCAGCCCCCACAATATGCATGAATTGGATCTGTCCGTCCTGCTCCGGGATTTTCACGAGATGAATCTGCCGGATCTGGAAACTTCCGGGGTCAATTTTCTCCTGAAACTTCCGGACGCGCCCTGCCGGATCTGCGGCGATGAGCAGCGGCTCCTTCAGGTTCTCCAGAATCTGGTATACAACGCTCTGTCTTTTACCCCCATGGATGGAACCATCACCCTGGCTCTTAAAATCACCGGTGAAACCGCGGTTCTCACCGTCGCAGACACCGGTCAGGGTATTACCCCCGAGGACCTGCCCAGAATCTTCGACCGTTTCTTCACCCACCGGGAATCCGGAGGCGGAACAGGCCTTGGCCTGTATCTTGTAAAAACGATCATTCAGGAACATGCCGGCGCCATCACCGTGGAGTCGGAACCTGGCGCCGGAACCTGCTTTCACATCTGTCTGCCGCTGGTCCGGGAAAAAACAGACCCCATTGATTTTAAATCAACAGGGCCTTAATCTCATTCAGTATATTTTTTACAATCGTAAAGACATCCTCGTTTCTGGAATTTACCCTGCGGTAGGTAAAGTAGGGATTCGTCTCCACCGTAAACTTTAAGGACTGCTTTTCTTTTTCCAGGAGCGCCGGTATTCTGGCCGGGTCCACATGGGCCTTCTCGTACATCGTAAAGCGGATCTCGTCTCCCCGCTGGGCGATATCTATCACATAGACACTGCGGGCCAGGGCTTTCAGCCTGGCGATCTCCAGCAGGTTCTGCACGGATTTCGGCGGCTCGCCGAACCGGTCGATCAGTTCTTCCAGGATGTCCTCGCATTCCTCGCTGTTCTCGACTCCGGCGATCCGTTTATAGATATCCAGCTTCTGGAATTCACTTCGGATATAGGTCGGAGGAATGAAGGCGTCCACATCCAGATCGATGGCCGTGTCATAGCTCTCCTCCGGCTGCGTGCCTTTTACCTGTTTCACCGCCTCATTGAGCATCTTACAGTACAGATCATAGCCCACCGCTTCCATGTGTCCGTGCTGCTCCGCGCCCAGCAGGTTGCCGGCGCCCCGGATCTCCAAGTCCCGCATGGCGATCTTGAACCCGCTTCCCAGCTCCGTAAACTCACGGATGGCGTGGAGACGCTTCTCCGCCACTTCTTTTAGCATCTTGTTGCGCCGGTACATCAGGAAAGCATAGGCGGTCCGGTTGGAACGCCCCACCCGGCCGCGCAGCTGATAGAGCTGGGAGAGCCCCATGTTGTCGGCGTCGTGAATGATCATGGTGTTCACATTGGGAATATCCAGGCCGGTTTCGATGATCGTGGTAGACACTAAAACGTCGATCTCCCCATTGATAAAATCAAACATGATCCGTTCCAGTTCGTGCTCCTTCATCTGTCCATGGGCAAAAGCCACATTGGCCTCCGGCACCAGGCCTGCCACCTGGTTTGTAACCTCGTCGATGGTATTCACCCGATTATATACATAATACACCTGGCCGCCTCTGGCCAGCTCCCGGTTGATCGCCTCCCGGACCATCTCCTCGTTATATTCCATCACATAGGTCTGGATCGGAATCCGGTCCATCGGCGGCTCTTCCAGCACGCTCATATCGCGTATCCCGATCAGGCTCATATGAAGCGTCCGGGGGATCGGCGTTGCGGTCAGGGTCAGCACGTCGATATTTTCCTTCAGTTTCTTGATCTTTTCCTTATGAGCCACGCCGAAGCGCTGCTCTTCATCCACGATCAGCAGCCCCAGATCTTTAAATGCCAGATCCGCGGATAATACCCGGTGGGTGCCGATCACGATGTCCACAAATCCCTTTTTCAGATCCTGAATCGTATTCTTCTGCTGGGCTGGCGTCCGAAACCGGGACATGAGATCCACCCGGACCGGAAAGTCCTTCATCCGCTGGGTAAACGTAGCATAGTGCTGCTGTGCCAGAATCGTGGTGGGCACCAGATAGACCACCTGTTTTCCTTCCTGTACCGCTTTAAACGCGGCCCTTAAAGCGATCTCCGTCTTCCCGTAGCCCACGTCCCCACAGATCAGACGGTCCATGATCTTTTTGCTTTCCATATCCCGCTTGGTCGCCTCGATGGCCAGAAGCTGGTCCTCCGTCTCCTCAAATGGGAACATTTCCTCGAATTCCTTCTGCCAGACCGTATCCTGCCCGTAGCAGTAGCCTTCCTTTTCCTGACGGGCCGCGTAGAGCTCCACCAGATCCCTCGCGATCTCCCGTACCGCCCCCCGCACCCGGGTTTTGGTTTTGCTCCACTCCTGGGTACCCAGCTTGTTCAGTTTCGGCTTCTTCGCGTCGGCTCCGGCATATTTCTGGATCAGATCCAGCTGCGTGGCCAGGATGTACAGGTTCCCCCCAGACGCATACTCGATCTTGATATAATCCTTTTCCACCCGGTCCACTTCTACCTTCTCGATTCCCCGGTAGATACCCAGACCGTGATTCTCATGTACGACATAATCCCCGACGCTCAGATCCGAAAAGCTCTGGATCTTCTGCCCTTCATAGGTCGTATGCTTTTTCTTTTTCCGTTTCTCTTTTCCGAATATGTCGGTCTCCGAGATCACCACAAACTTGATCAGCGGATACTCATACCCCCGGTGCACCTGTCCATAGACCACCATCACTTCGCCCGGCGCGATGGGACGGTCCAGATCTTCCGTATAAAAGCTGTTGATCTCATACTCCCGGAAATCCTCCGCCAGCCGTCTGGCTCTGGTTCTGGACGCGGCCATCAGGCATACCCGGCAGCCGTTCTTCTTCCACTGCTTCAGGTCCTTGATCAGCAGCTCGAAGCTGTTATTGTAAGGATTGACCGACTTGACTTCAAAATAATATTTCCGGCTGAACTTAAACTGCTCCACTTTTTGATCCAGCATACACAAAGCCACGCTGTTCCGCCCGTGAACTTTCGCCAGAAACTCTTCAAAACGAAGCAGCACATTGACCTGTCCCGGCAGCACATACCCTTTTTCCAGACGGGTCATCATGCTCTCCTGGAATTCAAACTCCACCGCGCCGCCCTTCTCCGTTAACCGGGCCGGCTCATCCAGACAAAACAGCGTCTTCGGGTCTTCGAAATAATCCAGAAAGCAGACCGTATCATCATAAAAATACCGGATATAGCTGTCCACACCCGTATTTCCATTTACATTGTCCAGCTCTTCCCGGAGGGTCTCAAGCGCCGTATGGATGCGGTGCGCTTCCTCGGTCTTCATCTGCTTGCGAAGCGCTGCTTCATAGTTTTTGCTGTCCTTTTCGATCGCCTTAAGTCCTGCGGCTTTTCGGTCCTCCGTCAAAATCAATTCGGTAGCCGGATATATCAGCACCTCGGACAGATTCTCGATGGACCGCTGGCTTTCCACGTCAAAGCTGCGGATCGAATCCACTTCTTCATCCCACAGCTCGATTCTCAGCGGATTTTCCTCCGTCAGCGGAAAAATATCAATGATACCTCCCCGGACAGCGAACTGCCCGCTGCCTTCCACCTGCGCCGTCCGCTCATAACCCAGACTGACCAGCCGCGCCTTCAATTCATCCAGATCCAGCTGCCCCGTATCCTGAATACGAATCACCTGCTCCTTAAACGCGTTTAGCGGCAGCACATGTTCCATACAGGCGTCCACCGTCGTAACTACGGTCACATCCGGCCGGGTCAGCAGCGCCTGAATCACTTCCATCCGCTGTTTGACCAGCAGATTGCTGTGAATATCCGCCTGATAGAACATCAGGTCCCGGGCAGGATACAGCAGGACATTCCGGTCAAAGAACCGGTAATCCTCGTAGATTTCCTTCGCCTTCTGATCACTGTAGGTGATAATCACCCGGTTCGCAAACTCCCGGGATAATCCATAGATCAGATGTTCCTTCTGAGAATCGATACAGCCCGAAATCTGCAGAATTCCCCGGTTCTTCTTCAGTTGATATTTAATGTCCTCAAACTCCTTCAATTGAAGGAAAGGATCCAAAAAAGTCTGCACGACCTACACCTCTAACTTTTCCTCTGGTTATATTTATTCATGGCTGCTTCCACATTATTCGAAAGAATTTCCTCAACCGCTTTTGCCGAGCGCAGCAGCGCGTCGTCCACCTCCGCCCGCTCGGCCTTTGGGAACCTCTGCAATACATAATCTGCCAAATCCATGCCTTCCGGCTTTTCCCCGACCCCGATCCGGATTCTCACAAAGTCCTGGGTTTTCAGATGGGCAATGATATTCTTCATTCCATTATGCCCGCCCGCACTTCCTTTCTGCCTGATTCGCAGTTCTCCCGGCTGTATATAAATATCATCATAAAGCACCACAAGCCCGCTCTCCGGCTTCACCTTATAAAAATCCATAACCTCCCGGACACATTCTCCGCTTAAATTCATAAAGGTCTGGGGCTTCACCAGCACCACCTGCTCCCCGCAGATCTTGCCCTGGCCGGTCAGTCCCTTAAACTTCCTCTTATTGACGGCAATATGGTTCATCTTCCCCAGCAGATCCACCGCGTCAAATCCCACGTTATGTCTGGTCTTTGCATATTTTAAAGTAGGATTACCCAAACCTACGATCACATACATCTCACACACTTCCTCTTCCTTATCTTCTCTAAGCTTTGCCGAAATCCTAACCCTTATTCTACCCAACCGGACCGCATTTGTCACGTGGTTTTTCCGGAAAGCCCCAAAAAGGCGGACACCCCAAAAGGGCATCCGCCTTTCATAATCTGTATGTTATTTCACGCGGCTCACCTGCGAGAGCTCAAAGCTTGTTCTCCCCCTATAGCTCTGCCGGTTCGTCGGGTGCGTTCAAAAGCGCATCTTCGTATTTCTCAAGAATCATCTGCTGGATCCGCTCTCTTGTCTGGGAATTGATCGGATGGGCGATATCCCGGTACTCGCCGTCCGCGGACTTCCTGCTGGGCATCGCGATAAACAGCCCTTTATCACCTTCGATTACTTTAATGTCATGTACCACAAATTCCTCATCGATTGTGATAGATACAACCGCTTTCATTTTGCCTTCCTTCGCTACTTTTCTTACCCTTACATCCGTAATTTCCATATACGTTTGCCCCTTTCCTACGTCTTCTCTTTTGTGTATAAGTTAGCTTATTTATACCCCTATCAAATTACATATCTTTCATTCTTTTCCACAACTACCTTGACCCCGTCTTCCCCGCAGTAATAGGAATTCGCCCGGATGGTGTCCCGGCTCTCTACAATGCAGTTTTCAATGTGGGTGTTATCTCCAAGATAGACGTCATTCAATATGATCGAGTTCTTTACCACACAGTTATTTCCGACGAATACTTTCTTAAACAGAACGGAATTCTCCACGGTCCCGTTGATGATCGATCCGCTGGATACCAGGCTGTTACGCACATTGGCTCCCGCGTTGTATTTCGCCGGCGGCAGATCCTCCACTCTGGAATAGATATCCGGATACTGGTGGAAGAAATAATCTCTCACTTCCGGTTTCAGGAAATCCATATTGGTCTTGTAATAAGCCTCCACCGTGGATATGTTGCTCCAGTATTCCTTGATCTTGAATCCGTAGATCCGCTTCAGGTTCTTATACCGGATCAGAATATCTTTGACAAAGTCATGCCGGTCTTCCTGGGCGCATTTCTCGATCAGCTCGATCAGCTGGCGTCTGCGGATCACATAGACTCCGGTGGAAATCGTGTTGGACTGGGAAACCATGGGTTTCTCCTCAAACTCCTCGATCCGGTAATCTTCGTTCATCTTCACTACGCCAAACCGGGTGGTGTCCTCATAGCTGGGTACTTCCTTGCATACCACCGTAATATCGGCTTTCTTGGCGATATGGTATTCCAGCACCTCGTTGTAGTCAAGCTTATAGATGCCGTCCCCGGATGCGATCACCACATAGGGTTCATGGCTCTTCTTCAGGAAATCCAGATTCTGATAGATAGCGTCCGCGGTCCCCCGGTACCACCAGCTGTTGTCCGCTGTGATGGTAGGGGTAAATACGAACAGCCCTCCCTGCTTTCTTCCGAAATCCCACCACTTGGAAGAACTTAAATGCTCGTTCAAAGATTTGGCGTTATACTGGGTCAGCACAGCCACTTTCTGGATATGGGAATTGGACATGTTGCTCAGCGCAAAATCGATGCTTCGGAAGCTTCCTGCCACGGGCATGGCTGCGATCGCCCTTTTTTTGGACAGTTCCCTCATCCGGTTGTTATTTCCACCTGCTAATATAATACCTATAGCCCTCATCACATATCACCTGCCTTTGTCAACGTCTCGCCGCTTTCCAGCACACCATCCGGATAGTCGTCCGGTTTGGTGATTCCCGCGATTGCGGTATTCTTTCCAACCTTCACGCCGGAAGGAATATAAGAATTTTCTCCGATGGTCACAAGACCGAACGAATAGATTCTGGGTTCCGTCTTATTCGGCACATCCTCACCGATACCCAGCTGGACATCGTGATCGATTTCCACATTTTCAGCGATGATCGCCTTGTCAATCACCACATTCTCGCCGATCCTGGTATTCTTCATAATAATGGAATCCCTGACGACGCTGCCCTTTCCGATGATTACACCCGGACTTATGACGGAATTAATCACCTCTCCATAGATATCCGCGCCGTTGCCGATAATGCTGCGCTCGATCCTGGCATCCGCCGACACATACTGCGGAGGGATCACATCGCTCTTTGTATAAATCTTCCAAAATTCTTCGTACAGGTTAAATTCCGGAATAATGTCGATCAGTTCCATATTGGCTTCCCAATAGGACCCAAGCGTTCCCACATCCTTCCAGTAACCATTATATTCATAGGCAAACAGACGGTTGCCGTTCTCATGGCAGTAAGGAATGATATGCTTGCCAAAATCACAGCTCGGCTGGTCGGACATGGCCAGCAGCGCATTTTTCAAAATCTTCCAGCTGAATATGTAGATACCCATGCTGGCCAGATTACTTCTGGGTTTCTCCGGCTTTTCCTCGAATTCCTGGATCTTGCTGTTCTCATCGGTTATGACGATGCCGAAACGGCTGGCTTCTTCCATCGGAACCGGCATGGCCGCGATCGTAATGTCCGCATTGTTTTCCTTATGGAAGTCCAACATCACCTCGTAGTCCATCTTGTAAATGTGATCACCGGAAAGAATCAGCACATACTCCGGATTATAAGTCTCCATGTAATCCAGATTCTGATAGATCGCATTGGCGGTACCGGTATACCATTCGCTGCTTGTACTCCTCTCATAAGGAGGAAGAACGGTCACTCCACCAATATTCCGGTCCAGATCCCAGGGAATGCCGATGCCGATGTGCGTATTCAAACGCAGCGGCTGGTACTGGGTCAGGACGCCAACTGTATCAATTCCGGAATTGATACAGTTGCTTAGTGGAAAATCAATGATTCTATATTTTCCTCCGAAAGCTACTGCCGGCTTGGCCACTTTCTGAGTTAGAACTCCCAGACGGCTCCCCTGTCCCCCGGCCAGCAGCATCGCAATCATTTCTTTTTTTATCATGCAATCACTCCTCGCTGTAATTTATTTTATACATTATATCATAAAATTAATAAACCGTGAACAAAATTTACAAAAAACATATAATATTTTCATTGCTTTTTAACACAACAGTCGATATTTTTGCATATAATAAATGACTCCATAATTTTTTTGACATCATTTTGCACAAATTTTGTAAAATTTTGTCAGATTTTTATACATTATCGTGCAGTGATAACTGCACGCCAGCCCGTAGGGCATGTGTTAATGGGATGCCCCTGGGGTATACATTATCGTGCGGTGCGAACTGCTTGTCCCCCTCTTTTTAAATTTATTTGTATTTTTATATACTTATGAGATATAATGGCCATAGGACTTTGTCTTACAGAAATAACCATCGTCATCCCGGCGTCTTGGGCGCCTTTCCCGGCGTGGAGTTTAAATCCCGCGGGGAAAAAGTGTACCGAATTAGTTCTAAACAATACTGTATCTTTAAACTGTATTTCTAATAGGAAGTGTAATTGTGAAACTAAACTTTCACATCTACTTAAATCTATGGCACAGTTTATGTGCTGCTGGAGGAAATTATGTATAAAATTAATTTTGAAAGTCCGATCCATGTACATTTCATCGGAATCGGCGGAATCAGTATGAGCGGCCTGGCTGAGATATTATTAAAGGAGGGCTTTCCCATCTCCGGGTCCGATGCGAAAAAATCCGAACTGACAGAGAAACTGGAATCCCTGGGCGCCAGGATCTATTACGGACAGAGAGCCTCCAATCTGGATAACATTCCGGATCTGGTCGTATATACCGCAGCGATCCATCCTGACAATCCGGAATATAACCGGGCGCTGGAGCTTAAGCTTCCTATGCTGAGCCGGGCTGAACTCCTAGGGCAGATGATGCGGAATTACCGCACCGCCATCGCCGTATCCGGCACCCACGGCAAAACCACCACCACATCCATGATCAGCCAGATCCTTCTGGCCGCAGAAAAGGACCCCACCATCTCGGTCGGCGGCATCTTAAAATCCATTGGCGGAAATATCCGGGTAGGAAACTCGGACACATTTATAACGGAAGCCTGTGAATATACCAACAGCTTCCTGCATTTCTATCCTACCATCAGCCTGATACTGAATATAGAAGCGGATCATCTGGATTTCTTTAAAGATATAGAAGATATCCGCAGCTCTTTCCGGGAATTTGCCAAACGGCTTCCAAGCGACGGCACTCTGATCATCAACGGGGAGATCGAACGCTTCGGGGAGATCACGGATGGTCTGGACTGCCAGGTCATTACTTACGGTTCCAACGCCGACTGTACTTATTCATACCGCAATGTCTCCTTCGATGAACTGGCCCACGGTTCCTTTGACCTTTATAAAAACGGCGTTTTTCAAAGCCGCATGCAGCTGATGGTTCCAGGCATTCACAATGTTTCCAACGCGCTGGCCGCCATAGCGCTGGCCGAAAGCCTTCAGATACCGCTTGCCATCGTGCAGCAGGGGCTTTTGTCCTTCTCCGGCACGGACCGCCGTTTCGAGTATAAAGGAGAAGTCGCCGGCGTTACCATTCTGGATGACTATGCCCATCATCCCACGGAGATCGCAGCTACATTATCGGCCGCCCGGAATTATCCCCATAATCGTATCTGGTGCGTGTTCCAGCCCCACACTTATACCAGAACCCAGGCCTTCTTAAAGGAATTCGCCCAGGCGCTGTCCGCAGCTGATTATGTGGTGCTGGCTGATATTTACGCCGCCAGAGAAAAGAATACGATTGGCATAAGTTCCTCCGATTTATTATCCGAGTTGAGAACGCTGAATGTCAACGCCCACTATTTTCCATCCTTTGATGAAATCGAAAACTTTTTATTAGAAAATTGTATACACGGTGATTTGTTGATAACTATGGGCGCCGGAGACGTGTACCGCATTGGGGAACATCTGCTTGGACAATAGTTATCCACATTATCCACACATTTATCAACAGAATGGCCCCGATAGATGTGTGGATTTTTTTGTGGATTACTCCGTTAACATAAACAAATTATGAATTTCGACAAAAGTCGTCTTACCGCTCTCTGAAAGCGGTTGTACAGAATTGTCAAACAATTCACAGATGGATTTATCCACATTATCCACATTATCCACATAAAACTGCCTTAACTTTAACCCCATTGAACTTAAGAAAATTGCTGTTTGCAAGATTTGAAACCTATGCTATAATGTCGTTGTTCGAATGTGACGCAGTTTAAGATCTGCGCTGCATATTTCATGAAAGGCGCAGGTGAACTACATGGGAAGTATCCATCTATACTCTAAAAACAATCCCGACTCCACGATGGTCTCCAACCATTTTATCGACACATATATGCCGGAAGCAAACGGTGAGTTTGTGAAGGTATATCTTTACCTGCTGCGTTGTCTTTCCACTTCTGCCGCGAAGGCTCCGGAAGTATCGATTTCCTCCATCGCGGACAGGTTCAACCATACGGAAAAAGATGTAAAGCGAGCGTTAAAATACTGGGAAAAGCTGAATTTACTGCAATTGGAATACGGGGAGGACAAGTCTCTCAAGAGTATTTGTATCACCGAAGGCCTGCAGGCGGCGAAGCTTGCAGAGGAACAGGTGAGTGTCACAGCGGCGGAACCCAAAGCACCGGCGTCTGTTACGGCCAGGCAGACGTCCCCCAGGCAGGACGCGCCCCGACAGGAAACAGCGGAACTTCCTTCCTATTCGACCGGTCAACTGGAAGCCTTCCTTCAAAAAGAAGAGATCCGCCAGTTGATTTTTATTGCGGAACAGTATCTGGGGAAACCCTTAAGCCCTTCCGAAGTGACTTATATTCTGTTCTTCCATGATGAGCTGCATTTTTCCGCGGAATTGATCGAGTATCTGATCGAGTACTGTATTTCCAAGGGAAGCAAAAGTTTCCGGTATATGAAAACCGTCGCGCTGGCCTGGTCGGATGCGCATATTTCCACCATTCAGCAGGCCAAAGAAGCTTCCGCGGCCTATAACCGGAATTATTATGCGGTAATGAAAGCCTTCGGCATCAAGGGACGGGCCCCTGCCGAGCCGGAAGCCGCTTATATCCGCAAGTGGCTGGAAGAATATGCCTTTTCTCTGGATATTATACTGGAAGCCTGCAACCGGACGATCAGTTCGATTCATCAGCCCAGTTTTGAATACGCGGATTCCATCCTGAAGAAATGGAAGTCCAACAACATCCGGCATCTGTCCGATATCCGGACACTGGATGAGGAACATGAGAAAACAAAGGATACCCGCAAGACAGCCCGGGCGAAGACAGCGCCGGAAACAAACAAGTTTAATAACTTTCACCAGCGAAATTATGACTATGAGCAGTTGGAAAAACAGCTATTACATACCAGATAGAATTCCAACAAAGGAGGCGCCGATTTGGCACTGACAAATTCACAGTACGATACCATTATTCGGGAATACAACCGCAAACAGCTGCACAACCGCCATCTGCAGGACGCCCGCATCAAGGAGGTGTACGAGACGCTCCCCCAGGTTAAAGAACTGGACGCGTCCATATCCAACTTAAGTGTGGAGCAGGCGCGCAAGATGCTCTCCGGAGATCCAAATGCGCTGGATAACCTGAAAGAAAGCATAGCCGCTTTGTCGAAAAAAAGGCAGGCTCTCATGGCCGGGGCCGGATTTCCCGCCGACTATATGGAGCCTTCTTATGACTGCCCGGACTGCCATGACACCGGTTTTATCGGTAATTCCAAGTGTCATTGCTTTAAACAGGCAGTGATTGATATGCTTTATACCCAATCCAATCTGAAAGAAATCCTGCAGTCAGAGAATTTTTCCCATTTTACCTATGAATTCTATGATGACCGTGTGAAAGATCCCTCTACCGGCCGTACGGCTCTGGAGACCGCCAAAAGCGCCGTGATGGAATGTCTGGATTTTGTAAAAACCTTTGATACGAAACATCGCAATCTTTTCTTCTACGGAGATACCGGAGTCGGGAAGACTTTTTTGTCTAACTGTATCGCCAAAGAATTGATCGATACCGCGCATTCGGTCATCTATCTGACCGCATTTCAATTATTTGACATTTTTGCTAAAAATACCTTTTCCGGCAATAATAGTCCGGAAGAGAATATGTATCAGTACATCTTTGACTGCGATCTTCTGATCATCGACGATCTGGGTACGGAGCTTACGAATTCCTTCACCTCCTCCCAGTTGTTTTTATGTGTTCAGGAGCGAATTGCCAGGAAAAAATCCGTCATCATATCGACGAATCTGCCGTTGGAAATTTTCGTGCGCACCTACAGCGAACGGACCTTTTCCAGAATAACTAGTAACTACACCATGCTGAAGCTGGTTGGTGAAGATATAAGAATAAAAAAGAAATTAGGAGGAAATCTGTAATGACAAGCGACGATCAAATTTTCGAGACCGTTCCGGTAGGAACCCTTGGTATCATCCCTCTGGATAGTTGTAAGGCTCTGGGGGAGAGAATCAACGACTACCTGGTCAAGTGGCGCCGTGACAGAGAACACGAACACAAGGAAACGATCTATTTCCGCAATTATGAAAAGGACAGTTATATCGTAGGCGCCAAAGTACCTCGTTTTGGAACCGGGGAAGCTAAGGGAGCCCTTATGGAATCCGTCCGCGGTTATGACTTGTACATTATGGTTGACGTATGCAACTACAGCCTTACCTATTCCCTATGCGGACACCAGAACCGGATGTCTCCGGATGACCACTATCAGGATCTGAAGCGGGTGATCTCCGCAGTTGGCGGAAAAGCCAGAAGAATCACCGTAATCATGCCGTTCCTGTATGAAAGCCGGCAGCACCGCCGTTCCGGCCGGGAATCCCTGGACTGCGCGCTGGGCCTGCAGGAGCTGGTATCCATGGGTGTTGACAATATCATTACCTTTGACGCCCACGACCCCAGAGTGCAGAACGCCATCCCGCTTCACGGATTTGATACGGTCCAGCCGGTCTACCAGTTCATCAAGGCTCTGCTCCGCAATGAGCCGGACCTGGATATCGACTCTTCCCACATGATGGTCATCAGCCCCGACGAAGGCGGTATGAGCCGCGCGGTATATATGGCCAACGTCCTGGGCCTGGATATGGGTATGTTCTATAAGCGCCGCGATTATACAAAGGTCGTGGAAGGCCGGAATCCCATCGTAGCCCACGAATTCCTGGGCGCGGATGTGGAAGGCAAGGACATGATTATCATCGACGATATGATCTCCTCCGGGGAAAGTATGCTGGAAGTAGCCGCGGAATTAAAAGCCAGAAAAGCCAGAAGAATCTTCATGTGCTCTACCTTCGGCCTGTTTACCAACGGCATGGCCAAATTCGACAAGGCCTATGAGCAGGGCGTCTTCGACCGGGTGCTGACGACCAATGTCGTCTATCAGCCGCCGGAATTGCTGTCCAGGCCTTACTATATCAGCTGCGATATGAGTAAGTACATCGCTTTGATTATCGATACGTTGAATCATGATTCCTCTATCAGCGGTCTGTTGAATCCGAATGACAGAATCCAGAAACTGCTGGCAAAATATAAGAATAAATAAATTTTTAGTTTAAAGGGCCGGAGTTCATACGGAGCCGTTGTATAACCGCCCCGCCGAACTCCGGCCCCTTTGCGTCCCAAAGTTTATCCGATTTTCCATCCGGTGTCTGTATATGACAGACTAATAATCCGTCAACCGGACTTCGTGGTAGGGAATTCCCCAATGATCCAGAATCTCCTGTTCTCTCTTATGGCAGGTGAATAAAAGCACCTGGTTCGGACAGGCGGACAGCCATCGCAGCGTCTGTTCCAATCTCGTTTGGTCATAATAGGCGAAGGCGTCGTCCAGCAGGACCGGCATCGGGGTGTCCGGGCAGAACAGCTGCCCCACCGCCATGCGCAGCGCGAAATACAGCTGTTCCATGGTGCCGCGGCTGACCTGCTCCGGTGTCAGCACCTGATCGGAGGTATGAATTCTCAGCTTTAATTTTTCGTCCAGGTGGATACGGTTGTATTTACGGCCGGTCATCTGAGAGAATATCATGGAAACCGTGCGTTCCAGTTTGCTGCCCATTCCCGCATGGATCTCTTCCGCGATTTGGCGGATCGTGGCTTCGGCCAGGTCAACCGCGGCCAGCTGTTCGTCCAGGCGCCTGATCTGGGCCAGCGTCGGATTTTCTTCCTCCTGTTCCAAGGCGAACGCTTCCTGTTTTAATTTCAACTCATGAATTTCATCCAGAAGCTGCTGGCAGGCCCACTCTTTTTTCTTCCATTGAAGGGACTCGTTTTCTTTTTTCGATTCCGCTTCCTGCTGATCCTTTATCGTTCTATTTCTGATGAATAACAGAGTAATAGCTACGGCGATTATCACGACTGATCCAATTCTGGCCCACATCCAGGGGGAAAATAGAACTCCCAAAATCCCCGCCAGGATCAGAAATAAACATATATACCACGACGCCCCCGAAGATCTTTGTTGAAACCTTTTCCCGGGGGAAGGATCCGGCTCCCTGTCCGAACGCCTGTGGCTTATCTGAGATTCTGCATCTGTATCTGAAGGAATGTCCGCAGCAGGCGAAGTAACGCGGCTTGTGGTCATGGCTGCCGACGCTTGTGAGATTTCCGCCGCCAGTGTATTGCGCTTCTTTTCCTTCTGACGGATTTCCTCTTCCAGAAGTTCCCCTCTCAGCTCCTGACTCTGAGTCTGTTTTTCCCATTCAAGCTTAAGTGTTTTTTTCCGGGCGTTCAGGTCTTTTCTATTTTCCTTCAGACATTTTACCGCCTCGGAAACGTCCAGCGTGGTATCGCCGGTTTCCTCATAGCCGGCCATATAATTGCCCAGCGCCTGGGCGAGGGATTCCTCCGTGCCGGATCTATGCTGTCCGATGCACCAAGTATTGCGGTAGACGGTTTCTGTCATGCCGTCCAGCAGCATCTGCAGATCGCCCTGCTCCACCGACAGCTCTTCCCCGTCCGTTTCACAGACCAGTTCCGTCTTTCTTCCAATCCTGGCAAAACTGCGGGACAGCCGGAACACCTTGCCCCCGCAGACGAACCGCATCCCGCCCGCATAATAAACGGGATTTTCCCACGGCTCATACATCCGGTAAGCGTCCGAAGCGGAAGCTCTTCCCCGCTGCTTCTCCATCCCAAACAGCATTCCCCGGATAAAAGTGTGAACCGTCGTTTTCCCGGCCTCATTTTCCCCATAGATCAGATTCAGTCCCTCGGACAGCTGTATCTGCCTGTTATGAAATTTCCCGAAGTTTTTTATATCCAGTTCCTGTATGACCATATATCTTCTACCTCTGTCCGCGCAGCAGCGCATGTACGCCGTAATAGAGCGCATCCTCGTTTATCCGGGAATCCGGCATTCTTCGCAACCGCCGGATATAGCGTCCCACCAGATCGTCTCCATGTTCCCGTTCAAGCTTCTCATAGTCCAGATCAGGCTCTGTCCCGTCTTCTACCCGGATGATGTTTCCCAGCGTCTGAAGCTCTTCCTGGTCCAGAAAGATGTCCGGATCTCTTTGGCCCCGGAGTATGATTTTATAAATATTATGGCTGCTGTTTTCTTCTATAAAATGTCTGATTCCGGCCCGTACGGTTTCAAAGGTATCCTCCGGGGTTATCCGCCATTCCTTATGTAAATATTCCCGGCTTGCGGCGCGGACGAAGGTGATCCGGGGCTGTCCGTTTGCAATCTCCCCGGAAATATAACCGTGGGGCCCGGTATCGTTCATGTCAATGGGTTCCAGCGCCCCGGCATATGCCATGCGGCCTGATGCCAGCATTCCCGGTTTGTGGATGTGCCCCAGCGCTATATAGTCGAATCCGCTGACCGCCGGAAGATCCTTGCGGACCGGTATATGATTGTCATCTCCACCATGGGCCAGAAGGATATTGATTCTGTCCGGTCTTTGGGGCCTGATCCCATCATAAAGGTTTTCCCGGATCTCCTGGCTGTGATAGCTGAATCCGTAAACTTCCGTTTGCAGCTCCGGAAAATAGACGCTTTCCAATTCTGCACCCCTGAGAAAGGTCACGTTCGGACTCCACTCATAATTCCGGTAATAGGAATCGTTGCGGATATAGTCATGATTACCGGCAATCATAACCACCTTCGTCCTGACAAGGCCTGCCAGCAGGGAATCCACTTCTTTTATCTCCCGCTTCAGCGGCTGGCGGTGGAACAGATCGCCGGCGATCAGCAGCAGATCTGTCTGCTCTTCCCCGGCCCGCTGAATCACCGACCGGAAGCTGTCCCAGATCTCTCTGCCTCTGCGGGCTCCCCAGGGGTAACCACGATCCGGCTCCGCCCCGAGATGCACGTCTGCTATATGAATAAATCTCATAATTACCTCCAATCCTTCGCATAGGTCTATTATGCCTCACCATTATAGCATATCAGGCATTATTCTTTCAAACATTTGTTCTTTTTTGTTTCTATCGCTATTTCCGCAATGGAGCTATCCTTTTTCCAAATTCAGTGATAAAATAGAAAAACAGATAATGAAATGGACAAAACGAAATGGACATGTCCCTTTCTATCGATCATTATTAGAAAGGATACTGATTATGAAAATTGTGATTGCGGAACCACTGGGAGTGGAACAGGATTTGTTGTTAAATATGGCGCGGGAGGCACTGGGCGCCCAGGCTGAAATTATGTATTATGATACCAGAATTACAGATACGGCCGGTCTGATTGAGAGGGGAAAGGATGCTGAGGTTCTGGTCGTGTCGAACCTTCCGCTGAATCGGGAGGTGATAGAGGGATGCCGGAAGTTAAAGCTCTTGTCCGTTGCCTTTACCGGTATCGATCACATCGACGTGGAGGCCTGCCGCCGCCAGGGTATCATGATCTGCAATTGCGCCGGCTATTCCAATTGCGCGGTGGCCGACCTGGTATTCGGGCTTCTCATTTCCATCTATCGGAACATTCCGGCCTGCGACCGTGCTGTCCGCGCCGGCCAAACCAAAGACGGACTGGTTGGTTTTGAACTGGAAGGAAAAAAATTCGGCGTAGTCGGCACCGGCGCCATCGGAAGCCGCGTCATCCGAATCGCTCAGGCATTTGGCTGCGATGTGTACGCTTATTCAAGAACTCCAAAAGCAATAGACGGGGTAACTAACGTCTCCCTGGATCAATTATTATTCGTCTGCGACGTTGTCTCTTTGCATGTGCCTTTGACCGCCGACACCAAAGACCTGATTAACCGGGATAATTTAAAACTCATGAAACCAAATGCGGTCTTGATCAACACCGCCCGCGGCCCCGTCGTCAACAGCGGGGATCTGGCCGCCGCCCTTTCGGACGGCACAATCGCGGCTGCCGGAATCGACGTATTTGAAACGGAGCCCCCCATCCCCGGGAACCATCCCCTCCTGCAGGCTCCAAACGCCCTGGTCACTCCGCATGTAGCTTTTGCAACCAAAGAGGCGCTGGTTAAACGGGCCGCCATCGTATTCGATAACATCCGTAAATGGATGGATGGGACTCCGGTCCATGTTATGTAACATATGCATTAATATTCTCAAATAACGCTTTGCTTTTTGGCGTAATTGTACTATACTACAGGTATGTAGAAATTACTTACCAGTTACGCGAAAAGGAGTTGGGTGTATGATTAATCTGAATTTTGAAAGTCCGGAAACGGAAGAATATTATGCGGATGCCCGCCGAAAACTGGGCGTAGGCCGGCCTAGCTGGTGGAATACTGCGGATGTTATCACCCGCGAAGATGTGGACAATTATATTAAGGATGCGGAAAATATGTTGCAGTGCTGATTGCAAAAAGATCCGCTTCGTTCACAAAGTACATATGACGCAGCAAAGGCATAGCCGCTGAGCTTATCCCAGCAGCTATGCCTTTTTATTGCAGGAAAATGTTCCTATCCCGTCAATATACTCAGAAAACAAACTGCACCAACAGCATATATAACACTGTCCCGGCGCCAATACTCAAAAGAGTGTTCCGCTTCCACAGATGCAGTCCGGCCACAGCGGCCACCCCGATCAGTTCCGGGAGACCATACGGCGAGACGGTGGGATGTACTCCTTTCAGGCAGTAGACCACCAGCATTCCGATGGCCGCATAGGGCAGCACATTGCCCAGATAGCGGACGAATTTCGGCGCTTTGTCCGCGTCGGGGAACACCAGGAAGGGAATCACGCGAGTGGCAAACGTGGCTGCCGCGATCAGCATCACCGTGATAAACGCATGCATGGGCGTCATCTTTTTTCCCCCTTCCCGTCATATATTTTCTTATACAGGGCCAATACAATCAGTATCCCGATCATCGAGGGGATCAGGAAGTTGTCCGCTTTGAATACGATCAGACATAATACCGTTACTACCACACCGGCGATAGCCGGAAAATGATCTTTCGTACTCTTCCATTGGTCCAGATATATCACAATAAACAGGGCGGTCATCACGAAATCTATACCCGTTGTGTTAAATTTGAACATGCTGCCGATCACACCGCCCATTACGGACCCTAAAACCCAGTAAGTCTGATCCAGCAGAGTGATAAAAAACCGGAACCAATTCTCATCCACCCCCTCCGGCGTCTTCGCTCCGCACAACAGGGAGAAGGTTTCATCTGTCAAACCGAAAATCATGTATCCTTTCTTTTTGCCAATGTCTTTGAATTTATCCAGCATGGAAATCCCATAGAACAGGTGCCGGGCATTGACGACCAGGGACATGATGACTGTTTGGATCGGATTAAAGATACTGGCCAGCAGCTCGATCGCCACGAACTGCATGGAGCCGGCATAGATCAATCCGCTCATCAGCAGCGCCCACCAGGCGCTGTACCCCTTGCTGTTCAGCAGGATTCCAAAAGCCATCCCCAGGAAAATATATCCGGTCAGTACCGGAATCGTATGGGGAAAAGCCGCTTTACAGGCAACCCTGAGCACCGCTTTTTTCTCATTACTCATAAAAAAACCTCACGATATGTATATTTTATGGCCTTATATGGCAGTCTTTGAATATTATATAATACTTTTACTGTTTAGCGCAATAAAAATAGAAGCGCCGTAATACCGGATTTGAAAGTGTGGTTAAGTATGGAGAAAAAAAGTTCCCGCAGATGGATTGCGTTTTTAAGCCTTGCCCTGCTTACATGTATCGTATGTATATTTTTTATAAGCGGTAATTTCGCGGAGCGAAGCGCCCATATTCCTCCTGATTATTCCATGTCGGACCTGACCGGAATTTTGTCCGGTTCCGCCCTTACCGAGGCGGATTACAGAACCCTTTATAATCAGGCCGGTCTGGGAAAGCCGGCGGTAGATGCCCTTCTGGCAAAAGGCGCCGCGGGCAGACAGGAAATCCTGGAGATCCAGCAGGCTTTCTTTGCCTCCGTTCCATATGAATGTACCTGGAACAGCCCCATATCCAAGGAAGAGCACTCCATCGGCCCGGATGGCTACTGGCAGCCGGACACCCAACTGGCTCCTCTGGAAGACGGGGACATCCTTATCACAAAAAATTCCCACATCGGAGGCTGGCGCAACGGCCACGCGGCTCTCGTGATAGACGCGGAATCGGAAACGACACTGGAATCCGTGGTGATCGGACGCAACTCCAAAACCCAGGATTATGACAAATGGCGGACTTTTCCTTCTTTTCTGGTGCTCCGTCTAAAAGATACTCCGAAAGAAGAGCGGGCAGCCATCGCCCGATCCGCTATGGACAATTTAAACGACATTCCGTATTATTTTCCGGCAGGAGTCTTAAGTCCCAAATACCAGCCGCCCGGTTCCGTAACCGGGACCCATTGTTCCCATCTGGTCTGGCTCGCTTATGCTCACTTTGGGTATGATCTGGACTCCGACTCCGGGATGATCGTCACCCCAAAGGATATCGCCAACAGCCCCCTTCTGGAGATCGTACAGATCTACGGGGCCGATCCTGACTCCCCCTGGCCCTAAGCGCCGGATTACCTGGGATTCACATGGACCATACAGTGCTTACATCCGGGAAACTCTTCTTCTATTTTAAGATGTACATCCTCCGCGATCGAATGGCTGTCCCGGAGTGTAAGGTCCCCGTCCGCCCCGATCTCTATGTCCACATAGATTTTATTTCCAAACAACCTGGTCCGCAGTTCATCGATTTCTTTGACGCCGTCTATGCTAAGAATCACTGTCTTCATTTTTTCAATCGTTTCATCGTCACAGGATTTATCTACCATCTTCGAAATCGCGTCTGCGAATATATCATAAGCTGCTTTGATAATAAAAATACAGATCACTACACTGGCGATCGGATCCAGCACCGGAAGCCCCAGACGCGCTCCCAGAATACCCACGAAACTGCCCACGGAGGACAACGCGTCCGACCGGTGATGCCATGCATCCGCCATCAGCGAACCGGAGTTAATCTTTTTGGCTGCGGCTCTCGTGTACCAGTACATCCACTCTTTCACGACCACGGAAATCACGGCCATGCTGAGCGGCAGCACGGACGGAATCTTCAGATTTTCATAATTTCCCCCGATAATATCGTTAATCCCGACCATACCAATGCCGATACCGGTGGCACACAGAATCGTCGCCAATAATATAGAAGCAACGCATTCCATCCGTTCATGCCCGTACTGGTGATCGTCATCTGACGCCTTGCTGGATATATTGACACCGATAATCACAATAAACGTGCTGAACACATCTGAGGCAGAATGCACCGCATCAGACAGCATCGCCTGGGACCGGCCAATAATTCCTGCCGCCAGCTTAGCGGCGGACAACAACAGGTTTACGACTATGCTGACTACAGACACCTGTATCGCTGTCTGTTTTTCCGTTTTTATACCGCCTGCATCTTTGACCGCATTCTTCCTCTCTGCGCCCGTATCTTCTATATTGTTTATCTTTTCATTTTTGTCCTTATTTTCTAATGTGATATCTTTTCCGGTTATGTACTCTTTTTCCATTGTGTTATCTTTTTTCATACATCATTGCCTCCCGTTCCTTCAGGCTGGAAAATATAATTCTTACTATTATATTAGTTTCATCCTAAAAATGCAATCACTTTTTTCCTATATTCCCTATATTTTCTATATGCTATTTTCTATATTCTCTGTAGGTGTTCCCGGCACCAGGAAATAACTGGTAATATCGGCAATTTAAGGTAACAAAAAATCTTCTCTGAGTTAAAGTCAAACGACAGAGTCTGATATAATAAATTTTAATGAAATCTTGATCATTTCTAATCTATATTTTGGCTGATAACAAACCATTCGTAGCTATCTCAACCAATATATGATAGAATAAAAGAACTTTAACTATAACGATCCCAGACAGCCGAAACCCATTGGAGGAAAAGATGACGGATTATTATCACATTTGTATCGCAATCACAGTTGGATTATTCGTAGGTTTTTTCATAGGAATTATTAAATCTATTATAAAAAAACGGAGTTACTCCGAAAAGGAGATACTGAACACCCGCAGATTACTAAACAAATTTGCTGCCATTTTCAAATACATTACTTTTCTGCTGCTCACCTTAGGGCTGATCTGGTGCAGCTTTTTCCTGGTATTAGGTATCGTTATTCCATCCCGGGCAGACTATGCTAACAACATATCGGAGCTTATTGTATCCGTTCTAACGGTTATCTCCATTATATTCGCCTTCGTAGAATTTCTCCGTCGGACGGACAACAAATAATGCGTACGGCGCATATGCAATACGCGGTTCAGAGGTCTTAGCGGTACTCTATATATGGTAAAATACTTTTACCTATCCTCTAATATTCCTGGTATCTGTAACCGTTTGGCAAAATCGGGAAAAGCCCAAATTTTTCATCGTTTATTCATCGTTGTATATAGATATTCTTGGCAAATTATGATTGACTTTGGACCACATTCCATATATACTTTAATTAGTAAAACTCTTTTACCAACCAGATCCATAAAAATCAAATTTTGAAAGGAGAATCACCTATGACCAAAGAAACTTACCTGGAGCTCAGAGAAAAAACGCTCGACTACTTTTCCCGCGCGCACATTGCGCTTACTTCCGCCGAGGAAGACGCAATCGAAGTGGCAGATTTTGGACTGGATGATGTGATGCGTACCGGACTTGAAAGTATTGTTTACATAAATACCGACAGATGCTGCGCCAAGGAAATGGTTCTGCTGCCTCACCAGACCTGCCCTGAGCACCTGCATCCTCCGGTAGGGGAGGACTATCCCGGAAAAGAGGAAACGTTCCGCTGCCGTATGGGTACCGTATACCTGTATGTGGAGGGTGAGGCCACCGAAGACCGCTGCGCTGCGCCGCCCGCCGGAGATGAGGCTTATTATACCGTATTCCACGAAGTAAAATTAGAGCCCGGAGAGCAGTATACGCTGTATCCCGGAACCAAACACTGGTTCCAGGCCGGCAGCGAGGGCGCCGTAGTCAGCGAATTCAGCACACATTGTTACGATGAATACGATATTTTTACCGATACCCGTATTAACCGTATCCCCACCATAGAGTAAACACGTGACACAAGGAGGAAATTTATTATGTTAGCAAATCTGAACGATGTACTTATCCCCGCGAAAAAGGGTAAATATGCGGTGGGTTTATTCAACGCCGTCAATCTGGAACTGGCCAGAGGTATCATCAGCGCGGCGGAGGAAACCGGTTCTCCCGTGATTATGGGAACCGCTGAGGTTCTGTTCCCCTACGGTCCGCTGGAAGAAGTGTCCTACTATCTGATCCCAATGGCGAAAAAAGCGCGTGTGCCCGTAGTCATCCACCTGGATCACGGACTCAGGAAAGAAACCTGCATCAAAGCTCTGGAGCTTGGTTTCTCTTCGATCATGTATGACTGCTCCACAGACCCCTATGATGTGAACGTTCAAAAAGTCAAAGAGATGGCCGATATCGCTCATTCCTTCGGTGCTACCATCGAGGGCGAGTTGGGACACGTAGGAGACAATGAAGGTTCCCACGAGGGAAATTCCACGCTCTCCGATCCGTCCAAATTCTATACCGATCCCAGACAGGCGAAAGATTTCGTGGAAAAAACCGGCGTGGACGCGCTGGCGATCGCTGTAGGCACCGCTCACGGCGCTTACAAGCTGCCGCCCAAACTGGACTTTGAACGTATACAGACCATCGCCCGGACCGTATCCGTGCCGCTGGTACTGCACGGAGGTTCCGGCCTGGCCGACGCGGACTTTAAAAAAGCCATTGAAAAAGGAATCAGTAAGGTTAATATATTTACCGACATCAATATCGCAGCTGTGGAAGCGGAACTGCAGGCTTTCGACAAGATGGAAAAGGGACTGATCGATCTGATTCCCGCCGCTGTCCTCGCCATTAAAAACGCCGTCATTAAAAAACTGGAACTGTTCGGTTCCACCGGAAAAGTGCATCGCAGCGCCGCCGATATCGAAGCTATCGTACAACTGGTAACCAAAGAAGTGCTCAGCACACTTGGAAAATAGAAGGGGGATTCTTATGGATAACGCAAAATCCAGGATGGCAATCGTCGCAGGGCATATCTGCCTGGATATCACCCCTGCTTTTCCTAACGAAAAGATCTGCCGTATTGACGAAATGTTTGTTCCCGGACGTCTGATCCAGATGGGGGAGGCCGATGTCCATACCGGCGGAGCGGTCGCCAACACCGGGCTCGCCATGAAAATTCTCGGAGCCGACGTGCGCCTTATGGGGAAGGTCGGCAAGGACGCCTTTGGCGATCTGGTTCTCTCAAAATTAGAAGAATATGACGCTTCCGCGGGCATGATCGTATCTGACGGTTCCGCTACCTCCTACTCGGTGGTGCTGGCGCCGGTGGGGATCGACCGGATTTTTCTGCATTGTTCCGGCGCCAACGATACCTTTGGCATGGATGACATTGATTTTTCCCTGGTGGGCGATGCCGCCCTGTTCCATTTCGGATATCCGCCTCTCATGAAGAATATGTATTCCGATCACGGAAGCCAGCTGGTTCAGCTCTTTCAAAAGGTGAAATCGATGGGAGTCGCCACCTCACTGGACTTCGCCGCCATCGACGAAAATGCCGCGGTTGGAAAAATTGACTGGGAAGAGATTCTGTCCGCCGTTCTCCCTTATGTGGACTTCTTCGTTCCCAGCGTAGAGGAACTGGCCTATATGCTGGACCGCCCCAGATATCAGGAGTGGGTGAAACGGGCGGCCGGCGGCGACGTCACCTCTGTGCTGGACATTGAAAAAGATGTGCGTCCACTGGCCGACCGGCTGCTGGATATGGGTGCGAAGGTTATCCTGATCAAGTGCGGCGCGCCCGGTATCTATCTGCGCACCGGCAGCCAGGACCGGATCGCCCAAATTGGTGGCGGATTGCCGGAAACTATGATAAAATGGGATAATCTGGAACATTTTGAAAAAAGTTACCGTCCCGACCGCATCCTATCCGGTACCGGCGCAGGCGATACCAGTATCGCCGCTTTCCTGTGTTCCGTCCTGAACAGCAACACCTGGCAGGAAGCCATGCAGTACGCTGCGGGCACAGGGGCCTCCTGTGTCGCCGCCTATGACGCGTTAAGCGGACTGCTGACTTTCGATCAGCTTCGTGACAAAATAAACGCCGGTTGGGAGAAAAATTAGGAGTTATCGCATGCCGTCTAAAACAGGAATCAACAATCAGAATCTAAAATATCAGAACCGCGGCCTGATCCTGCAGTTAATCGCTACGGGAAATGAGATTTCCCGGATCGAGCTTTCCAAACAATCCGGGCTGACCAAAATGTCGGTCACTAACATCATTTCGGAATTTATCGACCGCCATCTGGTCCGGGAAACCGGATCAGACCGGGCGGTTACACCCGGGCGGACTCCCATCTATCTGGACATTTCCCCCGACGCCCCCAAAGTCATCGGCGTCCTCATTAACCGGGATTCCTGTTCCGCGGTCCTGTGTGATTTAAAACTTAATATGCTGGCCCTAAAGACCGCTGAGATTTCCCATTGCGACAGCAGCCGGCTGCTGGATATCCTCTTCGGACTGGTTGACAAAGTCAAGGAAAAGACCTCCGACCCCATAGCCGGGATCGGGATCGCTTCCTTAGGCCCTGTAGACACGGTAAACGGCATCATCTTAAACCCAACTAATTTTTACGGAATCAATAATATACCCATTGTCCGGATCTTCGAGAAATGCTACGGCGTTCCCACGTATCTGGACAATAACTACGATTGCGCGGCCCTGGCCGAGCGTTTCTATGGCATCGGCCGCAGCTATGAAGACTTTATATTCCTGGGTGTCACCAACGGAATCGGCTCCGGCATCATATCCGGCGGGCAGCTCTATCACAACGCGGCCGGCTACGGCAGCGAGTTAGGACACACCAGCATCGACTATAACGGCAACCTGTGCGCCTGCGGGAACCGGGGCTGTCTGGAGACCTACGCCAGCGCGTCCATCATCCAGCGGCAGCTTAGGGAAGCCACCAAGCAGTATCTGACTTTCCGTGAATTTTGTACCGATCCGTCCCATCCCGCCATTGCGCCTATTTTATCGGATATGACGGACAAGATATCAAGCGCGCTTATTAACGCGGTCAATCTGCTGAATCCCCAGGCGATCATCCTGGGACACGAGGCGGTCTATCTGCCGGATGAAAATGTGGCGCAGATGGAGAAGACGATCAATGAGATCAAGCTGGCCAAGGATCATCCTATCCCCGTGCTTCGCTCCCATTTTGGGGATAACGCGCAGCTTCTGGGAAGTACCTGCTGTGTCTTAAACGGGGTCTTCCGGGGAAGCTCCAGAGTTGGGGAGCTGTTTTTCGGGTAGGGACGGGATGAGAGGTACGGGATGCGCGGGGCCTTGCGGGAACCGGTGGAAAATCCCGTGGCGCCAATTCGCTTCGGCCGGACCTAAGAACGGATAACTACGATGGAGGGAGAACCTCTTATTGGCAGGGCCTGGAACAAACTCGCCACAGTACGGCTCGGACAGTGTTCCAGGCCCTGCGAGGTTCTCCCTCCATCTGCGTAACCCGTTCTAAGGTCCGGCCTCAAGCGAATTGGCGCCACGGGATTTTCCACCGGTTCCCGCAAGGCCCCGCGCATCCCGTACCTCTCATCCCTGCACTAATATTAGCCGGGTTGCAATGTGCTGTGATTTGGGGTTGGATTTGGTCTGTTTTCTTCGGTTTTCATTACTGGTTTTGCTTTTGATTGTTAGTGGCTTACCGCTAAGTGCGTAAGGACTTGGAGAACGGACTGCTGGTATTACTGTTTTTCTCTAATGATTCGGCAGGCGTCAGTCCAGCCTGCTTCATCAAATTCCTGATTTCTGTAATATAGTTTTTTGTCTGCATCGGTGATCTTTCGAATCACTTTACAGGGGTTTCCGGCTGCTATACTCCAGTCCGGAATGTCTTTTGTGACCACGCTTCCTGCTCCGATGACTACATTGTCGCCGATATGGACACCGGGACATATGACCGTATTGCCGCCAATCCAAACGTTATCGCCAATTGTAACTTCGATTCCATATTCATATGCGGTGTTTCTGGTTAGGGGATGTACCGGATGACCGGCGGTATAGATGGAAACATTCGGTGCCATCTGGCAGTTATCGCCGATCCTGACTTTTGCAACATCCAGTATCGTACAATTGTAATTTGCAAAGAAGTTTTTTCCGACTTCAATATGAAATCCATAATCACAGTAAAACGGCGGATTCACAAAGGCTCCCTGTGATTTTCCGAACAGTTCTTTTACTATCTCAGAAATCTTTTTAAAATCTGACCGGTCCACCGTATTTAGTTCCTGTGTCAGCCTGCGTGCTTGTTTTTGTTGTTCCATGACGCTGTCATCCGAAATATACGGAAGCCCTGCATCTCTTCTCTCAATTTGATTCATTTCCCATACCTCTCAATCTTTTTTCTTCTTCCAGATCTTCCTTCGTAATCTGTTTGTCTTTGTCATACACATTCCCCCAATCTTGTCAGGTCTTTGACCCATTTATATTTTTTGTAATGACGAAATACCGCGGGAAGCTTTATCAGTTCATCCATATTAACAATGAAATATACAACAAGCACCGGAAGTTTTAAGATAAATGCAGCCAGCAGGCCAAGCGGTACTATGATTCCCCATAAGGTTACCGTATCACATAATAATCCAAATCTGCTGTCACCGCCTGCACAGAAAATGCCGCCAACGGTTGCGCAGTTAACGGATTTTCCTACCATCCAGATGCTGCTGATACCAAGCATCCATACCAGATCATGCTCTGCGCCCGGACTAAGGGTTATCACGCTGAGCGCAATTGGTATCAGCAGAATTGAAATAATTCCTGATAGGATCCCACTTCCCAGGGCAAGGATTGTAATCTGCCGGCCGAGAATTTTTCCATCCTCAAGTCTGCCGGCGCCCAACGCGTTTCCTACCAGGATGCCGCCCCCTGATCCAAGACCAATGCAGAAGCAGGCAATCAGATTCCGGACAATGGATGCAATGGAATTTGCCGCTACCGCATCTGTCCCTAAATGTCCGATCATCACAGCGGATACGGAAAAGCCAAGTCCCCATACAAGTTCATTTCCTAATACAGGCAGTGTATGTTTCCAGACTGTCTTTTGAAGATCCTTATCCGGTTTCAAAAGCCAATGCAGACGCAGGTGAATACTTTCGGAACGCTGTGCATTGATTTTAACCATTCCGTATTCCATCGCTCTGGCAATAACTGTTGCATAGGCCGCACCCGAAATTCCCAGTGCCGGGCATCCAAACAACCCAAAAATCAAGACCGCATTTAATACAATATTCAAAATGACCGCCAAAGAACTGATTAAAGTTGATAATCTGGCCTGGCCGCTGTTCTTCATGATGCAGAGATAAATCTGGCTGATACTGCACAAAACATAGGACAGGCTGACACTTCGCAAGTATCCTGTACCTAATTCAACCAGCTCCTCTTCATTGGTCAGAATCTTCATAAAAATATATGGATTTATAAAAGATATCACTGTAAACAGTAAGCCGACCCCGACGCTCACCCGCAGCGTGAGAGCAAATATCCGTTCCACCGCATCTATGTCTTTCTTTCCCCAATACTGTGCCGCGAACATACTGCCCCCAATCGTCAGGGCAGCCGTAAATAAGCTCAGAACAAATGCTACCTGCCCCGCCAAAGATACCGCAGACATTGCATTCTGCGCCAGCTTTCCCAACATCAGGGCATCACAGGCACTGACCAGAGTGAGCATAAACTGGGAAAAGGCGATGGGAAGCACCAGCGACAAAATTTTGTTATGTAATTCTGTTTTCTTCATATACACTCCTTGTCTTTTCCTTTTACTAATGATACCATAATATAACAATATCCCAAGATAATCATGCGTAATATTCCATAATTATATAACAATCACACAGAAAGGAGCTATTATGCAGGTTCCGGTCAAATCAGACGGCTCTGAAAGAGTTATTTATAATAATCCCGAAGTCCCATATTACATACATTCATCTTATCTTTCCGCCTATGACGGTTTCAGTGCAATCAGCCACTGGCACGACGATCTTGAATTCATTTACATCATAAACGGACACATGTGGTATCACATCAATGAAGATATCGTATTGTTAGAGGAAGGAAATGGAATCTTCGTCAACTCATGTCAGTTGCACTATGGTTTTTCTAAGGATCTGTCGGAATGTCATTTTGTTTGTATACTTTTTCACCCGGAAATTTTGTCTGCCAACCGCTACATTGAAGATCATTACATTTCCCCGATGATTCACGACGGCGCTTATCCTTACGTTATACTAAAATCAGAGATTCCGTGGCACAGGAAGACTCTTGATAAAATCAAACAAGCTGCCGGCCTGGAACATCTTCAAAATCCCGCATTGTTGATGCAGCTATCGGCTCTGTCCATTTACATAGATTTACAAACAAATCTTCCCCCCACAGATACCAAAAGCCTAATCCCGGATCAAACCAGACTTCTGCTAAAGCGAATGATTCGCTATATACAAGAACACTATACCGAAAAAATAACATTAAAACAAATCGCCGATTCTGCCGGAATCAGCAAGTCACAGTGCGGATTATTATTCCAAAAACACACGGGTACATCGCCAATCGAATATTTAACGGAATATCGTCTGCAGCAGGCCAGAACAATATTAAAAAACACCGATAAAACTATGATCGAAACTGCATTAGAATCCGGATTTAGCGGCAGCAGCTATTTCTGTGAAACGTTCAAGCGAAAATACGGAATCACACCCTTACAATATCGTAAATCGCTTTCTGTCTACCCAATCTAACTCTACACCGATCTAAAGCTTGAAGTATGCTGCATAACCGGTTATGCTTATAAAATAAGCAATAATCCTAAACATTTCAAGCAAATTGCAACCTGGCACATATTAAAGCAGGGCCTGAGGAAGCCGGTTGGGCCGGGGAGCCGGGGGCGTGATGCGTCTGCTGCGGATCGGTCCGGCGGGAGGCCCGTTCTTTCGGGCTGTCTGGCGGGGGCGGCGGAAATTGGCCGCGCTCCGGGGCATTGGGCGGCCGTGCAGCTGCTTAATAAAAACGGGCCGGCGGGGTCAGGATGCGGGGCGGCGTTCCACGCCGACACGCAAGGGGCTCTGAACCGGGAACGCATCATGCGTTCCTGGTGAATAGCCCCGGTTCCTGACCCCGCCGGCCCGTTTTTATTTAGCAGCTGCCGGCGCAAGCCCACAGCCCCGGAGCGCGGCCAATTTCCGCCTCCCCCGCCAGACAGCCCGAAAGAACGGGCCTCCCGCCGGACCGATCCGCAGCAGACGCACCACGTCCCCCGGCTCCCCGGCCCAACCGGCTTCCTCAGGCCCGGCCCCCCCAACACCCCCAGGAGGTTCCCCAAAACAATGTTTAAAATAGGTGAATTTTCAAAATTGACGCAGGTATCTGTCCGGATGCTGCGGTATTATGATGAGCAGGGTATTTTAAAGCCCTCCAGGACGGACCCGGTTACCGGCTATCGCAGTTATACATCGGAACAGATTCCTAAGCTTCAGCGAATCCTTTTCTTAAGGGATCTGGATTTTCAGGTGAACGAGATCGCTCAGGCACTTGCGCATTGGCAGGACATGCCCATAACCGATCTGCTGGAGCATAAGAAGCTGGAACTGCTGGCCGAGGTGGCCAAGATACAGGACCGAGTGGATAAGATCGATATCGCCGTCCGGGATGTTCAGGCCAGGAACCTGGATGTACACTGTAATGTGATTTTAAAAAGTATTCCGGAGTTGTCGGTTTTGTCTCTTAGGAGACGGATTCCGGATCATTTTTGCGAAGGGGATCTATGGTTTGAGCTGAACCGCTTTGTGATGGAAGAACACGTGGCGCTGGATACAGGCGTGAATAATCTGGCCCTGTTTTATGATGAGAACGAGGGAGATAGCGAGGTTGACGTGGAGGTCTGCTGTCTGGTAAAAAAACCCGGCATAGGGCGGGGAGATTTTGTGTACCGGCTGATCGCAGGGGAGGAATTGATGGCCTGCGTAATGGTCTATGGACCTTATCAGAATATCGGCACGGCTTATCATACCTTTGCCAGATGGCTGGAGGAACACCGGTATTATGAAATGAAAGATACTGTCCGGCAGATCTGCCATCTTGGCCCTTTTAATGAAGAGAATCCGGAACGTTATCTGACGGAGATTCAGGTACCGCTAAAACGGCGGGATTGATTTCCATTGGTACTGTAAGGGTAAAGCAGTTTTTCTCAGGTATGGGTGGGATGTCCGCCCCATATCTGAGAAAATCGTCTGCTCATCAGTTTCCCTTGCTGCTCAATGGATTGCTGTGATTTTCAAAGAAGGGATTATTGTCCGGTTCCGGCTTATTTCCTTCCCGGTACTTGGAGTTCTGACGGATCATTTCCGCACGCTCCTGTTCCTGTTTTAAGGTTGACTGATTTTGTTCCTGTCTCGAAACGGGCTGATTTTGTTCCTGTCTCGATACAGGTCTGCTTTGTTCCTGTTTGGATATGAGTTTGCTTTGATCTTGTTTCATATGCACGCCTCCGGATTTCGTTAGGATAGGGATAGTTTGTGCGATCCTTTTGTTTTTATTCCGTTATTGGGACGGCGGCTTTTATGAAGGGAACATCGGTCATTTTCTTGCTGTCCTTTTAAAAATTGAATTCGGCCTCCCAGTTAAAGTCTCCGGAACTTTCCACACTGTCGGGCCAATGACTGCACCAGCCGGGTACCTGTGGATGTTCGATCCGGTCCATACTGGGCGTATAGGGTTTCAGATCCAGTACCGGAGTGCCCGGGTGGGCATCGATATAGGCCAGATGGATTTTTCCGGTTTCCCATTCGATCCCGGTGATGTCTGAGACAGTTATGGCGACCGGGTTGGGACGGATCGGTGATCTGGTTGCAAATATGCCCATGCTGTCAGGACCGTTCTTATAGGGCGACGGACACTCCAGCACCGACCGGTATTCCTCTTTGTCAAAGTCACTGAACCACCAGATCACCTGAATGGCTCCGAATCCTTCCAGTCCTTTCAGACCGGGTAAGTATTCTTTTTTCAGCTGGATATACATCCCATCCTCATCTGTACCTGTTTCTCCAATTGGTTTTACATAGAGCTGTTTCATGCTCATTTCCTCCTTCATACGTATTGTGATGTGATCTTATACCCTCACATCATGTGAGAGTCAATACCGCTAAAAGATGTTCCCCTAAAAGTTATTCCATTTCCTTGCATTCTTCTGTTTAAAAACGTATACTTAACAGTATCCCATCAACACATGCCCTTCGGGCGGATTCGCAGCATTCGCTGCTCAATAATGTATACTTAACAGTATCCCATCAATACAATACATGCCCTTCGGGCGGATTTGCAGCATAAAACCGACTGTATCACAAGAGAGGAGTAACTGTATGATTCATTTTAATCATTTTAATTTCAATGTCCTGGATCTGGACAGAAGCCTGAAATTTTATAAGGATGCGCTGGATCTTGCGCCGGTTCGGGAAAAGACCGCTTCGGACGGCTCTTTCCATCTGGTCTATCTGGGGGACGGGGCCACGGGATTTTCTCTGGAGCTGACCTGGCTGGCCGATCGGACAGAACCCTATAACCTGGGAGAATGTGAATTCCATCTGGCTTTTGTGACCGATGACTATGAGGGCCTGCATCAGAAACACAAAGATATGGGGATTATCTGCTATGAAAATGAAAAAATGGGAATATATTTTATCTCAGATCCCGATGGCTATTGGATCGAGATCCTTCCCGTGAAAAAATAAAACAAGATGAAAAGACAAGGAGGTTTTTTTATGCCGGACACCAATGAGAAATGTTACCGCAAAGAATTTATCACCGTTTTCGGTTCACCCGTTGACGAAAATCCCACCGTAGTTATTATGGACGCGGCTTTTGAGGCCCTCGGACTGGACTGGATCTACAACGCTTTTGAGGTTTATCCCCAGGATCTGGAGACCGCAGTACAATCGATAAAGGCCCTGCATATGAAAGGCGCCAACTGCACGATTCCCCACAAGGTAGCGGTCATGAAATATCTGGATCACATTTCGGATGCCGCCTCCATCATCGGCGCGGTAAATACCATTTATCTGAAAGACGGGGAGACCTACGGGGAAAACTCCGACGGCAAGGGCTTTACCAAAGCTCTGGAGGAAGAACAGATCCCCATAACAGACAAAAATTATGTTCTGCTGGGCGCAGGCGGCGCGGCTAAGGCGATCGCCGTGGAACTGGCTCTGGCCGGCGCCGGAAAGATCACCGTCGTGAACCGCAGCCGGGAACGGGGCGAAGATCTGGTGGAATTACTGCGCGCCAAGACTCCGGTCAAGGCGGATTTCGTCCTCTGGGATCATTCCTATGAGCTGCCGGCAGACACGGATGTACTCATTAATTGCACCAGCATCGGCCTATATCCGGACACCTCATCCCCCGATCTGGTCTATGACTCCCTGCGGCCGAACATGGTAGTCTGCGACGTGATACCGAATCCTCCCCAGACTCCCTTCCTTACGGAGGCCCAGAACCGGGGCTGCCATACGCTGAACGGCTGCGCCATGCTGGTAAATCAGGGCGCAATCAATATAAAGCTCTGGACCGGCCTGGACGCTCCCCGGGATATTATGAAGGCTGCTCTCTTAAAAGAATTCCAATAGCCGCTTCCTCTGCGGTTCTTCCTCGGGTTTGGGTATGCCCGTTGCTTACGGCATGGAACCGCGGGCGGTATGGTATACGGGGACGCTTCCGGGCGACCGGGGTCTTTTGTATCTCCCTGGAAGCGCATAGGGCGGCTGTGAATACGCTTAGTGAAATCGGAAAGCCGGATTCAGGATGCACGGCGGACTTCACGTCCGACGGGCAAGAGCCTCTGAACCGGGAACACATCACGTGTTCCTGGTGAATAGGCTCGGTTCCTGAATCCGGCTTTTCGATTTCACTTAGCGGATTCCAGCGCTAGCCCTCCGCGCTCCCAGGGAGATACAAAAGAACCCGACCGCCCGGAAGCGTCCCTGTATACCATACCGCCCGCGGTTCCATGCCGTAAGCAGCGGGCATACCCAAACCCGAGGAAGAACCTCCCCAGCCTATATCCGTGCAATTAAAAGGAACCTATGCTCTGCTACATAGGTTCCTCTGCACCGATAAAGGGAAATCAACTTATTCATTATCAGATGTATTATGATTCATCCGATTTTTTCTTCTAACCAGGAGGAATGCCGTTCCGCCCAGTACGACCACTGCGGCAAAGATTCCGCCCAGTAACAGCGGGCTTACATTTCCGGGTGTTTCCTCCCCGCTTCCCAGAGGGACTTCTTCCTCAGGAATTTCCGTCAGACCACCGTCCGCTTCATCACCGACAGCGCCTTCATTGTCACTGTCCTGTGTTCCGTCGCCTAAGGGTACCTCTTCTTCCGGGATTGTGGTGGTATCTTCTCCCTCGGGAGCCGCGTTACCCGCGCCGCCTCCGCCAGGGTTTCCATTGGCTGCCGGCACCGCTACATTTTCATAGACGTCGGTTCCGGGGCCCTGCACATAATCATAATCCGTAATCGTACGGCCGGGAATCTCCTCAATGATAACGTTGGGGCCTGTTGTGCTGGTGTACTGGAACTTCATGATATTTTCCGTTCCGGTACTTCCAAGAGTCATCTCTTTTACATAGCTGTCATATTGGTAGCCCTCGATATTTCTGGCCGTATAGGTGATTTTCGTATTTTTGTTTCCCATGCTGATCACGGGAGGGGCCACATCTTCGCCGCTGGACGCATCCACAAAACGTACTGTGTACTCAACGGAATCGACCAATGCGATGTAATCCGCTACGTAATCCCCGTTTTCCGTGACGGTCTGCTGTGTGGGCCAGCTGGCGGTATCCAGATAATACTTGCCCTCATAGGCCGCGTCAAATTCCACATCACCGGCATTCGGAACTCTTGGATAAGGGGCTCCCGCCGGTACGGTGATCTTAATGCTTCCGGTCGCCTGGCTCCGGGTCACTGCGCCGCTTGTATATTGCCCCACGTATTCGTCGTACAGGCTGTCGCGAAATCTCGCGATATTTCCCGGACGATAGGTAACTGTATATGTATTTTCCACTGTCTGGTTTTCATCAGCCCTTACCGTCATAGGCGCTGCCGACAGGGTCAGGCAGATTCCCAGACAGGTGATGATTGCCATACGAAATAAACTTTTTGCGGTCTTTTTCATTGCTCCTCCGCCTTTCCCGAACATACTGCGGTCCCTTATGACAGAGACCGGTTCTGTCCCGTTAGGATAACTATAGCAGACATACACTTTCGCCAACTATTTCATAAGACATTTTTTCGTAAATTTTTCCTGGTCAACGACATTATTATTCCGTTTTCTCCTCATTTGCCGCGTCCCCGGTATTTGAATCATCTTTTTTCTTTTTCTTTACCACGACAACGGCCAGCACGATCACCGCTGCCACTGCCAGCAGCACGAACAGGAAAATCGGCGCGTTATCTCCGGTTTGAACCAGACGGACGATTCGGTTGACCGGGCCGTCCGTGACGACTGTCTTCGTAACCACTTTGTCCTGGTTCTGCTGCTTAATCACCGTGGGTTCTTCATATCCGGCCCGGAATTCGAACTGGAACGTTCCTTCAGCCGCCTGATAGTCATTGCTGTGGGATTCCCCGTCCAGATATACCTGCAGGCGTATCACAGCATTCTCCCCCTTCGTTAGGGTAGCGAGCTTCAGCCAATCATTCAGACTGCCGTTCATATTCTTTAAGCCCTGTTCGTCACCGCCGACTCTGACGCTTCCGTCCGCTTCCGCGCCGCCGTAGATCGTCGTGGTATCGGCCCCCTTCGTCACGGTCAATGTGATCTGATAGGCCGCGTTGGACCGCTGCTCCGTATCTTCGAAAGCCTTCAGGACTTCCGTCCGCATGAAGAAATCCACCGATTGATCGGAAGTATTCTGAAGCACGATCTCCTGAGTCCGGTCCTCGCCGGGGAGCATATTGGCGAATGCATTTCCGAAATTATTCGTATCCTGATAGTTGTATTTGATCTCATCGCTCCCGTCGAATACTGCGGTGGGAGTCGTATCATCCGCATAGGCCGCGGTTGATAAGCCGAACACAAGCGTCAGTATCATGCTCAAAGCCATTATTCTTTTTTTCATGATATCCTCCTTCTTTCCCGAGTATCCGGCTACTCTTCTATGCTTGAAATATTTCCGGCGCCGTCGATAGTGGCAAGCACGCCCCATTCCGACATCATCGCATCCTGACCCTTTAAGGTCTGCACGGCGTCTGCCTGCATTTTTAATGCAATGCCCAGATCCGCGTACTCATTTTTCAGATCAGAAGAGATCCCGATCCGGTCCATGAAGATGGATGTGTTCTGCCCGGGCGCCAGAGGTTTTGTATAATATAGAACCAGCTGTTCTTTGTCTTCGCTTTGTAATATCCAGTCCCCGCTTCCGGCTGTTCCCGCTGTGTTGACCGGCTCCAGGATAATCTTACCGGCATCCTTATTCATATCCTTTTCAAAGGCCTTAAGATCCGCGTCATTTCCGCTGTTGGAATCCTTCCCCCAGTATTTCGTGATGGTGAGGCGGACATAAAGATCGGTATCCTTTGTATTGGTAACACAGACTTCTTTCGGAATAATCGAACCGGGCGCGATCTTATCCACGAAGACCGTTCCGTTCGGCAGCTCGGTGTAGATCTCTTTGCCACTCCCATCCTGCCCTGCTTCACTCAGCTGGATTTCCAGTGTTTTCGTATTGATCTGCTGCTGCACCTGATGGCCAGTAGCCTGGAAGTAGGCCAGTGACCCACCGATTAATGTTATCGTAACGAGAGCCGCCGCCACACCCATGAGTATTAACTTTTTTTTCACTTTGCACTCTCCTTTGACTTCAACTTCTCCGCAGCCACCCACAGGGCCAGCACCACCGCAAATGCCGCGATACAGACTATGACTCCTGTGTAGGAATGCAGATAGAACGATAATCTACCCAGCAGCGGAATGCCGAATACTACTTTTCCAACTACGCGGCTGTAACTGACCGGCGTGGTGTCTTCCGACACATTGGCATCCCCTTTTGTAATAAACTGTTGTTTCTCTTCTTCAATCCGGACTACCCGGTGGGTCGCGGTCAGATCACTGTCCGTGCCCAGCCGAAAGGTAATCGCATCTCCCACCTTGATTTCCTGCGGGGTCACCGGCTTTACAAAGACCGCCTCCCCTACGGAATACTCAGGTTCCATACTGTCCGTCAGAATACCGTAGATCTGGTATCCGAACACCTTCGGCAGCACCAGCGGCAGGGAAATCAGGATGATACCTGTCATCAGTACGATTCCGATTCCGTTTAATATCCCCGGCAGCATCCTTTTTTCCGTCCGCTTATTTGTTCGTGCCTGCATAAACTTCCGCTTCCACTTCTTCGCCATCCGCGTTTAACCACGCGCAGGAGATGATGTTACCGCCCGCGTCACGCTGATAGGTCGGGGTAAATCCCTCTGCCTGAACAGCCTGCGCGACCACATCCACCAGAATTTTCTGGTCATTCATTTCAAGTTCCCATGCTCCGGGCAATTCAATCTGATTAAATACATATACGGAGTCTCCGGCCTTTAAGATGCCTTCGTCTTCTCCTCCGATATAATAGCAGTACCATGTGCCGCTTTCTTTCGGATCCGCAACGATAACCCAGTTTTCATCGATATCGATATTCTCGATCGTTACAGGAGGAACGGCAGCTTCCGGATTCGTGACCGTGACCACCGCACGCACGTAGCTGTCCAGGGAATCCTCCGCAACCGTTATTTTCGGCATTTTGGATATCACGGCGCCCGGCTCCAGATTCACAGGATCCACATAGGGAATCGCCGGGCCTTCCGGATTCTCCGGGTCTGCCATGTCCTCTGTCAGGATGATGTCCACATGGCCGGCACCGATAATATTGGAAGCGAAATCATAATCGGTAAAATAAGCCAGTGTTGCGCCTATCCCGATCACCACAGCAAGCAATGCCATGATACTGATGATTTTTATCAAATTCTTTTTCTTTTTCATCAGGTTTTCTCCTTTATCTTCTCTGCCAAAGATCCCACCGGCTGCTACTTACCGCACATGTCTTCCAGGTGCGTCAGCAGCTCCTTAAAATTGTCCGGTATGATCCCGGTATCGGTTGACCATTCGCTCTGGATCGCTTTTCCACTGGCCTGAAGGGTTTTGGCGGTGATATCCAGCTTGTAATCCACGGCATCATATCCGTATTCGGAATTCTGATACGTAAATGACTGCTTATTTTTACCGGTTTCCTCGTCATACCAGTATACCTGCTCGGTATTCGACACAACATTTTCAAGCCTGCTGTTCATGGTGACGCTGTCGAGCAGCTGCGGCGATGATTTTCCAGCTTCCACGATCCCCATATAGAGGAAATAATAGACGCCATTCTTCACATCGTACGTATATACCCATTTGCCTTCGTACGCCGAAGGATCGGATCCTTCGATGTACTCTGTTACATCAGCTCCGAAGTTCTTGACAGCTACTTCCTGGTAAGACACGATCTGTCCATCCTGCTGTTGGATATCGAAGATTACCGGAAGTTTTTCACCGGCGTTGGCCACTAAGATATCCTCAAGCTCCTTGGTCTCGTTGTTATATCTTTTCAGATACACGTCTTCCCTTCTGACGCAGCTCTCGTCAAACCTGGCTGCAACGATCATATCTACGGTTCCGGTATTATCAACCCTTACCTTCTTCTCGACTTCTACTCCGGGCTTCCAGTCAGAGGGCGGATCGAATTCCTCGTGCAGATCGGAATTGAATTTGCCCATGGTCAGCGTATTCGCTTTGGTTTCCTGGTCGCTGAAATATGCGATCGTTCCCCCAATCAAGAATACACATACCACAGCAATCAGGGAAATCAGTTTTCCTTTACTGTTTCTCTTCATTCTCTTGTTCAGCCCTTTCTGTCTCCCTTTTTTTCTTGGGATAAAGACTGTCTAATATGATACTGATTATGATAACCGCCGCCATAGCGATGATTACCGGCAACTGCTTCCCATAGGATATAAAATATCCTGCATAGGGAATCGAGAGCTCTGACGCTCTTCCTATCACATTGGCGGCATCTACCGGATTCGCATCCTCAGAAGGATTCGCGTCTCCCTTTGTGACAAAGGTCCTGCTGATTTCATTCTTGGTTGTCACCCGGTGGGTCACCAGTGCGTCTTCTCCGGCTTTGAACGTAATCGCATCCCCCTCCTTGATCTGTTCAAACGGGGTGCTCTTGTAGTAGATCACGCTGCCCACATGGTAGGCCGGTTCCATACTGCCGCTTAGTACGACTACCGGCTTATACCCGGCCACCATGGGCGCGGCGATCAACACATACGCGATGATTACTGCGAATACAATCCAGGAAAGGACGCTGAATATATGTTTTAATAGTCTCATAAATTCCAGCCTTTACTTTTCGTGTCCGCCGGCTTACTGTACTCCTGCCGGAAGCGTCCAGCCCGCAGCCGTGAGTGCATCTGCCGAGGTCTGTACGAAGTCAGTGGTGATCGTCAGTAAATAATTGGCATCCGCATATCCGGACAGTCCGGCTTCCAGTGCGGAGGTGTTCTTGGTAAACAGCGCCATGCCTTTATTCCGGTCTAATTTCATGAAATCCGCTACGGTAGCCGCGCCGGAACCAGCCAGCAGTTCTGCCTCAGATTTCCATACGGCGTCTGCCGGAGGAGCGGTCAGCTTCTTATCGGGATCTGCACACAGCGCATAGGTGATCACGGAACCATAGAGGCCCATATCTGCGTCCTGCGCAAGCGTTACGGATTCCAGAAGCGCTTCTGTGCTGTCGGTGGGCTCCAGAGGCTTGTAGTAGTAGAAGTATCCGTCTTTTCCGTCGATCCATTTTGCATCGGTTCCGGTGATATTTACCAGGTTCTTCGCTACTACGGTGTCGTCTGCGTTCACATTTGCAATACCGTCGTTCTCACCAGCCGCGTCTTTCGTCTGGAATACATTCAGGATCTTCTTAGCGGTAGCTCCGGGCTCGATGGCCGCGTCGCCTGCCTTGATGTCGATGAAAGCAGCGCTTTCATTTTTTCTGGTCCAGGTCTCATCGAATTTTACTCTCACATACAGCGGATAGTCGCCTGTATTCGTGGCGGTTACCAGCTTTTCAACGGTGGCTCCGGGTTCCCAGTCCTCGCCTTCGCCCGGGTTGAATTTCTCGACGGTCTCCCCGCCGTAGGACTTGGTGGAGAACGGGTTGTTGATGGTGGTGGTCTTATTAAAGTATGCCAACACGCCGGCTACCATAGCCAGGACCAATAGTCCGCTGAGTACCAGTACTTTTTTGTTCTTTTTCATGTGATATCCCCTTTCTTTTCATCCGGCGTATGCCTCTGCGGCATACACCGGGCCGTCATTTTTATTCCTTCACAATTACCAGCTTCGTACGAAAGCTTACTTTCTTATTTTTGCTTTATTGAATATCTTCCGCCTGAAGATTCCAGCCGGCCAGTACGTCCGCCGGTATGGTTACGGGTGTAACGCCGTCCACATCTTTTCCAAAGAACGCATTGACTGCCTTGTCGGTAGCCTGACAGGTCTGTGCGGTAATGGTCAGGCTGTAATTGGAGCCGCTGTATCCGACTGCGTCGGGATCAGCCGCCGTTACCGTCTTATTATGTAATGCTGTCATCGGCATCGGATCTGTGTATTCTTTCCAGCCGGTGGCCGCGTCGCCGGTAACTCCGGCCGCCTCTGCCGCCTTGATATCTTCCAGTTCCGTGTAGTATTTGGTCACCGTATATTTACCCATATCGGTATCCGCCGCCAGGGTTACGGAATCCAGGAATTTCTGTGTGCTTGCGGCTGCCTCTAACTGCGTGTTGAAGTAGTACCAGCCGTCGTCGGCCTTGGTCCATCCTGTGGTGATCAGGTTCTTCGCTACAACCGTACCGTCCTGTGCCGGAGTCAGGCCGTCCTCGGGATCCACCTGGGATACTGCCGCCGTTGTTACCACAGCATCGTTTGTCTTATAAGCGGCGTCCTCACCGGCTCTGGTCCATTTCTCTTCCAGTTTCACACGTACTACCACCGGCATATCTCCGGTATTGACGACTTCCACATCTTTATTTACTTCTACGCCCGGCTCCCAGTCTTTTCCCTCTTCCGGTGTAAAATCCTCGGTCAGGGTGGAACCGTATTGTTTTGTGCTGAAGTTATTGGATGCGGACATCGTCTGGTTGAAATAAGCCAGGGAACCCCCTACCAGGGCCACGATTGCCAACCCTGCGATACCAGCTGCCATTTTCTTGTTTTTCATCTTTCTTCCTCCTGATTTTCTATTTATAATGAATGAATTTTACTTCCACCGGACGTCATCGCCGCTGATGAGCGCTTGCCGTCCCCATATGGTCTGCGCCGCCTGTGCATCGGCCTGAACGGTCTCTCCTTTGATCGCCACATCGCACTGCACATTGGAGTAATCTGTCCCGTCATGACCGTCGTTGGTCAGCGTCTTGCTGAACGTTACGGATTTTAAAACCTGCTCGGTAGATTCTCCCGCATGGAACACTTTGTTATAGTAATACCAGCCGTCAATCAATACCCACTGGACGTTGGTTCCTCCCGGCATAACCTGGCTGTAATCCAAAGTCACCGCGTCGTCCGGGATCTGCGCCGGCAGACCGCCGCCCTTAAGGTCCTTCCAGCTGATCTGCGGCTGAAACCGAAGCAGCATATCCTGCTCTCCGTCGTTCTCAAACCAGACTTCCTTCTTTTTCTGCTCTCCGGGCACCCATTTGTCGGACGGATCGAACTGCTCCATCACCACAACCTCCGCTTTATTGGTTTGAAACGGATTGGGCAGCGAATTGCTGTTTGCAAAATAGGTGACCGTGCTTCCAATCACAAGTGCGAAGGCTAATCCGACCAGAAGCAGAACTCTGAATTTGGTTTTTCCGGGGAGCCTGTTTAACTTATCTTTCATTTCCCACTCCTCCTAATTCGTGTCCGGCTTCGACCAGGTCACATTACCCTGACCGTCTACCGCTGCCTTCATACCAAACAGTGTGCTTGTGGCATCGGCGTTCACCTCTGCGCTGTTGAGAGTTCCCGGGCCGTCACTTAACTGCACCACCTCCGATTTGAAATACAGAGTGTAATCGGCCCCCTGGTAATCGGTATAGGCGGGATTCAGGTAATCCGGAAAAGTAACACTAGCCAGCACCTTCGGGGTCGATCCCTGTGAAGCCAGTACCTTTGTGTAGTAATACCAGCCGTCGCCTCCGTACCACCAGTCTTTGCTTCCGCTTCCCGGTTTAAAACCGCCGGTCCAGTTCTTGACCGCCACATCCTTGTTGTTTACGGTGTTCGACAGGTAGATCTCCTCTGTTCCGTCCTGCTTTGTCCAATACTCCTCATAACTCATTCTCAGAAAAACAGAGGAACTTCCCGTATTCTTAAAACTCACTTCTTTTGTCTTGGTCGCTTCTGTGTACGAACCCTGGTCAAATTTTTCTGTAATTTCAGTCTCCGTCGTATGGGACTTCAGCTCATTTACCACGGACAGGTTCCACTGCTTCCACGCGTAGGTACCGCCGGTCCCCAGCAAAGCCAGCAGGGCCAGCAGCGGAAGGAATACCCGGTATCTGAAATTACGTTTTGGTATGTACTTCATTTTCCACAGTTCCTCCTTCCAAATCTTTAACTTTTCCCTCTGTACGCTTTGAATATATTAAACACGCTGTCTGTATTGTGGAAATACCCTGTGTGTTCGAAACTATTGTGTACCTCGACGATCAGGTCGTCTCCCGGCTGTACCGTTACATAACTGCCGTCGCCGCTGATCCTGCCGGTCACTTCTTTGTTGGTCCCGGCATCCTTCACGACGAGATAGGTATCGCTCTTCTCATATTCCTGCGGAACTGTCTCCGTGATCTGGAACTTGGTTGTCTTTGATACCTTAATCACCGGACTTGCCGTTCCCGTACCATTGACGGCCTTCAGAACCGCTCCCATTTTCACCGGATTATCTGACGGTCCCAGGATCTGGATCATAAATTCGTCATTCTCCAGATCTTCCCGGTAATTGTCGATGTATTTCTGCACACGGAACTTTCCTTCGTTGGCCGCCACTACCGGCTTCTGGTAATCCTCGGTCATATTCTGGTAAGTATATCCCTGTTCCGTCCGAATCGTTTCCCGGTAATGGATCTGCGCTGTCGTGTTGGAGTACAGTCCCAGCCTTCCGCTGCTGACCGGATTTTTCCGGTCATAATCCGTGTCCGGATCGCCCGTGTCCTTAAGGGGTGTCTCATAAGCCAGATCCGTCAGCTTTACATTGAAGGACATGGTATAGCGGGTTCCCGACTCCAGGAAATAATCCTCATCAAAAATCAGTTTTATGGTCTTTCCTTTAATCTCTAATTTATAAATACTTGAATCCAGCGTTACCGGCCGGGCATCTGCCGGCCCCTGCTTCGTAACCACCAGCCCGATGCTGTCTTTTGTGGCCTGCGGACTGCTGCCAGTCGTTTTTATAAAATCCACATAATCGCTTAGCGTATCGGTGATGGACACATGTGATATCTGCTTTGTGATGGAGCTGACGATGGCTGCAAATGTCTCTTCCAGCTGAGCCGTGTTATTGCCGGATAAGTACATTCTCTCGGTCGCCCCGACCAGGTTCGCCAATTCGGTCAGATAGGTCTTATAGCCGCTGTCATCGATACCCACGGAATAAAAGCCTGAAATTCCGGTAATCTGCGCCGCCGCGTACTTACTCCAGTATGCGGTCTGGTCATCAATACTCGATCCCGACCCATGAAGCGTGGTGCCGGAAGGGCCATAATAGAAGGTAGGCTGGCCATCCGTAACAAAGATTACATATTTTTTACGTCCGCTTTGGTCCCCGTCTATGATTCTTTTGGCTTCCTGCAGTCCCGCCTGGTAGTTCGTTCCCGACTTGTTCTCCCAGATATTTTTTCCTTTATACTCTCCGTCTATAATTTCACAGAGCGTCTCTTTGTTCTGGAGGCTGGTCTCGGTAAAGGATACATATTCCTTCGCGCCGTTGCTGAACGTGATGATGGACATGCGGTTGGGATTCTTCCTGCCCTCCGTCATAAAGGTGTTAACCGCGGCTTTGGCGGCATCCTGCAGATGCTCCAGTCTGGTCCTGCCATCCTCCATCCTGTTATTCACCATACTGGCGGAACGGTCCAGGAGCAGAACTACATCCACCGGTTCCGATTCCTGTTTGGGAATACCCAGTATATCCAGGTACAGACGATAGCTGTCTTCATCGGCAAGCCTTGTATCCGGATTCGGATTCCCGTCTCCCAGATAATCGATCCGCTTATTGTGTTCCACCGGTTCATAGCCGGGCAGCGGCCTTTCGTCCCCCGATCCGGTATCGATCCGGTCAGACACCTGGAAGTAGAAATACAGGCGGTCGTCGTCTTTATTCGAAAGGTCCGACCAGTTCTTTCCGTCCGTAGTGTACTGGAATGTATAGTTCTTGCCGGACTTTACGTATCTGATCTGCTGAACTTTGGCGCCTTTTTTGGTAGTTACCGCCTTTAGTTCGCCATATGGCCCATACAGCCCGTTTCCGAACGCCTTGTTCCCGTCGGTTACCAGCGCGTTTCCGATCTCTTCCAGGTTCGTAAGCGTCTGGTCCCGCTGGAGCCGCAGGGCAGGCCTGCTGCTGTCGTAATATTCGGAGATTTGCTTTCTGTCGCTGTTATTTAAATCTTTATAGTTATAGAACCTCAGATTCGAAAAATTACTTTCACCGGCAGCCGCAAGCTGAGGACCCGAAGCCATCAGGGCCGCCGTGAATACGGAAAAGCTGTCGGACACAAAGGCCACATCTGTAATGGCACCGCCGTCTTCCACTCCTACCGCGGACTGGTCCGTGATATCCACCAGTGAAATACCGTCTTCCGCGTTTTCATCTTCCTTCAGATGCTTAACCACGGGCCGGATCTCCGGCAGCTCCTCATTTTCCGTAAGAGCCATCGGCGCAATCTGGTTTTCCGGAGCTTCTCCGTCTTCTGTCTCTTCAGTATCCTCCGGAACAATGGGAGTGATAAAATTCATTTTGACGGATACGTCGCCGGTCGGTTCGATCTTACTTTCTTCCCCGGTCTCTTCATCGGTGATATAAAAGCTGATATCATAGGCTTTGAATCCCACGATTACCGTGTCTTCCTGTTCCGCCGCCGACTCTTCCAGTTTAGCTTTTGTCAGGTCATATTTTGAATTTATGTCCTCGAGCCTGCTTCTTTCTTCCGCCTCCGTCTCTTCCGGTATCTCCTGCCGGATGATCGGCACTACCTTTAAGACGGCGTCTTCGGGCAATACGCCCGGCAGCGCGGTTACTTCTATATTTACGTCTTCATCTATGTAACCGGCCTCAAAACCTTTTAAATTCTCTTCCTCTTCCACCGCCGAAGGGATGTCTGCCTGTACGTCAGGGCTTACGGGAGGCGCTGACGGAGTAGGACTTGGCTCTGCGTCCAAAAGATTCTCTTCTGCGTCCGGCGTGGGACTTGGGGTAACCGCCGGGGTTCCATCCGCCGTACCGTTCTCCCCGTCCGCTTCCGGCGTTTGGGTGGGTTCCGGTGTTTGGGTGGGTTCCGGTGTCACCGGCCCTGATCCGGCGTTCGACACTTCCGTTGTCTCCGGCGTCCGGCCAGGTTCCGGCGTATCCGTCACTACCGGCAGCGATGCCGGCGCCGGCGCTTCGCTCCCTGCCGGTGACTCTGAAGGTTCCGGAATCTGTCCCTCTGTCTGTGCGCCTTCTCCCTTTTCATCGCTCGCCAGGGAAGGGAAACCATTTCCCAATATCAACGTCAGGCAAAGGATAATCGCTACCACTGTTAAAAATCTTTTATCCTTCATAATTTCCTCCTCTTCTCTGCTTCCTCTGTATCCGTTTGTTCCAATGCACTATCGATCAGCTTTAACAGTTCTAAAGCACTTCTGAAACTCTTGGTAATCTTCTTTTCAGCCCAGACCACTTCTCCTTGCCAGGTCGCGTTTTGGCGGTACTGCACATGTACGATAAATGTACCTTTCTCTCCGCCTTTATTCGTGATCTCGTTTGGATCCATTACTCTTACCGCCTCCTCCAACGCCGCATCCTTTCGTTCTATAAATAAACGGTCTTTCGTCGATGCCTGCGGATAACTGATATTTTCAAAAAGGCGTTCCATATGTCTGATCATCTGATACTCGTTCTCAAACAAGATCGGCTCTTTGGTGTAACAATGATATATTCTTCCGCTTCCCTCACCGTTTCGGGTATCATCAATGCAAAGATTCAGAATATTGGGGGCCGTATAACTCATCTTAGATTTACACATTCTTTCCGCCTCCAGCAACTTCTGAAATCAATATATCAAAAACAGTATTTCGCTATCTCTTTCGGAATTACATTTTTTGTTCCAATATAAGCAACTGCGAAATTATTTTTTCCAGGGGATTTCCGGAACACAAATTTAGTAAAATAAAAGAAAAACTATTCACAGGGAGGTTTGACATGAGCAGGGAACGGAACAGAATCATAAAACCGTTTGATAAGAATGCGGTTGTGGAACGCAATAAGAACCAGAGCTATACGCAGTATTGTCTGTTTGCTTTGCCCGCATTTTGTGGTTTTTTTATCAATAGTTCGCCATTTGGCGAACTTTCCTATTATATTAAAAAGACCTGCATAGCTAACTATGCAGGTCACAACCTATACTTGCTCAGGAGGTAAAACCGTCTCCGGTTCCCCAATTCCATCACATTTAAAAGTATTCCATTATCTTACGGATCTATTCTATCACATGTACTATTTCCTGAACTCTTTCACTAACCCGGGCAACGTTTAAATCTGATTTTTCCGGCCTTTTCTGGTTCTTCCCGCTTTCACTCCCATTAATTCCAGGTTACATTGCTGAAACTCAGCCTATCCGCTTCATGTTCCTTCATATCTACCACAGACGTCACCAGATATCGGATCTTATTCCTTCCTCCGCCCTCTTCCTTGAAGGTTTTATCTATCCTCCGGGAAATGACCGAACAGTTCTCCTGATTCGTTCCGGACAATAAAAGCAAAAACTGGCAGGGACTGTACCTTGTATACAGATCACCCCGTCTCAAGGATCTGCGCACCGCCATCTGAAAACGTTCGGATACCTCGCGGGTTTTCTCCGTCTTCTCCAGAGGCCTGCCGGTTGAATCCGTCAGAGTACACAGCATCAGAAAAGAGGAAATGCCATTTCTCTCCATCATCCGGCTCACCAGCCGGTAATTGTCAATAAAGCTTGGGAAAGTACAATAGTAAGCGCCTTCCTCGTGGCAATCTTCCTGAATCTCTTCCTTAATATCCGTCAGGCTGCCCACCGGCAGCTGAATATGGCCGCTCATCGCCTGGAACCGTTCCAGCATTTTCTTCGACGGCGTCAGACCCAGCTCATCGAAAAACATCTTCGTGGCTTCCTCATAGACCTCCATCGCCTCTTTGTATCGGTTCATGGCGATCAGGCTGTCGATTCTTAAGATCTGCCACTCCTCAAAGGGATAGATCTGCGCCGCAGTTGTACAGAGCTGATACACTTTTTCATATTCCCGCTGCTGTTTCAGAAGTTCACTGACTTCCCGCAGACATTTAAAATACATTTCCTGATACGTAACATTCGCTACGGTAGCCCATTCCTCTCCTATCATAATAGGCAGGAACTCTCCGCGGTATAGAGCGCAGGCCCGCATATATAAGGAAGTCTTCTCGTTCAGGTCGGATGTCTTTTCCGCCTTCTCCACTAACTCCTCGAATTCAAGCACGTCGATCCACACCGGTATATTCTTACTCCATGTGCACACTCCGCTTTTGATCTCAATATAGGGGTCTTCCGGCAGGCCCGCGGTCTCCAGCTGCCTTCTCAGCCTGAAAATCGTATTGTTCAGACTGCTGTTGCCGTTCTCCACTTCATCCCGCCCGTACAGAGCCTCTACCAGAGTTCTTTTCCCTATGCCTTTCTCCATGTTGATCATCATTATCTGAAAAAGCTGAATGGATTTCGCCATGTTATTTCTTCCAAAAGACACGGTTTTATCTTTATATGTAACATTAAACCCACCCAACATCTGCACTTTCAGCGCTGCTTCACTATCCTGCATTGTAATTCTCCTTTACCCCCGGCACTGCGTCTGCTCCCGTTCACACTGCCCAAAATACTCTAATCTTACAATAATTTATTTAATTATATGAAATTCAAGAACAAGCGTCAACCCACCTTCGTCCATAAAAATGTACTTTGGGGGGAATTTCCTGACGAATTTTTCGTAATATTGTTTCTACTTATCAGAAAAACAGGAACAAGCCGTCACGGTTCTTCCTCGGGTTTGGAAATGCCCGCTGCTCAGGGCCTGGATGCTCCGGCCAGCCATTCCTTTGTGTCTCCCCGGGAGCGCATAGGGCGGCTGAGCTCCCGCTTAGTAGAATCGGAAAGCCGGGGTCAGGATGTCCGGCGGACTTCACCTCCGACGGGCAAGAGCCTAGTCACCGGGCACACATCACGTGTTCCTGGTGACTAGGCTCGGTTCCTGAACCCGGCTTTTCGATTCCACTTAGCGTATGTAAACGTAAGCCCTCTGCGCTCCCAGGGAGGCAAATGAATCCGGCTGTCCGGAGCATCCCGGCCTCCCGCTGCCGGTACGGCCTTCAATAGAATGCCTCTAATAGGGTCTGCAAAAGCAGCAGTTGCAAAGCATATTGCAAAGCAAAAGCTGGCAGCACAGATTATTCATTCCTGCCGCCGGCTGCCCGCCATAGGCTTTTCCCATCGTCCCATACCAGCTTCCGCCAGCCTCCAGCCTCTGCAGCAGCAGCTGATACTCCTGATTGGACGGGTCCATGGCCGCGGCCTGCCGGGCCATATCCATGGCGCGTATATTATTTCCCATTCCAGAGTTGGCAATGGCGCTGTAATAATACCATCTGGAATCCCGGCTGCGGATACCCTCCAGCACGTTCAGCGCTTCTTTATAATGCCCGGAGTTGATATAATTCGCTGCGGCCTGCATCTCCACAGAAGCGGTATCCTGATAGCCGCCCTGCTGCCTGTTGAAACCGCCGTTTCCGTAGAAACTACCGAACCCGCCGCCAAAGCCGCCCCCGTTATTGCTTCCATAAGAAGAATAACCGTTTTCCCGGTCTTTTATAATCGCATTATAGGCCTGCTGGACTTCTTTAAACTTCTCCTCGGCCTCTTTTTCTCCCGGTTTCCCGATATTCGCATCCGGATGATATTTCCTGCTCAATCTGCGGTATGCTTTCTTGATCTCCTCATCCGTAGCAGCCGGTGTGACACCCAGCACCTCGTATGGATTCATCCCCCGATCTCCTCCTTCGTCCGCTTCTGCGTGATCTGATCGAATTTCGTCCATACACCAGAATACAGGATATTTCTCAAGATGTCTACATGAAGCAGGATAGGAAGCTTCTCAAATTCCCTGCAGCAGTCCGCCATCATATAAGTAAGGATCGAACGACTCCATTCTTCAAACGGCTTTTTCTCTTTCCAGAAAGAAAGAGGGTTATAACTCCCCTGCTTCTCGTCTTTTTCCAGATCCTCGTAGGCATCCATCAGATAAATAAATTTGCCCAGGAAAAACCCCGTTTTTCGAAGAATGCCACTCCATTCATCCTCCTGCATGACGAAGATCTCTCCCAGCATATTGCCGGTAAGCCCGGCGATCTCATCCAGATCCGACTCGCCCTTTTGCTGCGCCAGTCTTAACTCTTTTACATAACAGACCACAGCCCGGAACTGCCTGGGATACTGGCCCGCCAGTCTTCTGACCTTCTTCCTCAGCACAGCGGCCTCCGCCAGATACGCCGCATTTCTGTCATCCTCCCAGTGATCCAGATACTGAAAATAGGCCAGCAGCATCGTCATATCCGCGGCATATTCCACCGCCAGATTCCTGCAGGCCTCCATCTTCCTGGTCGGGTGCAGCGCGCAGAAGTGCTTGTCCACCTCTTCCGGCTGTTCATATAACCCCGTATGCAGCATAGCCAAAAACGTCAGATCATAATTCAGGGCCAGCTGTCCGAACCGCCCGTACTTCTTCTTTAAACTGCGGCACATCCCGCAGTAAAAACTATGATAGGTCTGATAATCCTTGATCTTTAATTCCGGTGCATTAATGGTAATATATCCGAACATGCCTAGCTCCTCTTAATAAATTCCGTGCCGCACTTCGAACAGCGGATACTGATCTTCCCTTTCCCCTTGGGAACCCGGATTTTCTGTTTGCAGTTGGGGCAGGTATAGATATGATGCGTCTTTCTCTGCGCCGCATAAGATTTCTGCCGGGCGAACCAGCCCTTCACCGGCCCGATCTTCTTCAAGTACCACTGATTTTCCGCATATCTCTTTTGCACATTTCTGGAAAACATGCGGAAGTACGTAAGGATCAAAACAACCAGGGCCAGCAAATACCAGGGTCCTCTCCTGAAAAACAGGCTGAGCACCAAAAGCGCCAACGCCAGCCCGATCATCATTTTCCCCAGCGCGTCGGCTCCGTAGCGTCCCATCATAAATCTCTGAAACTTCTCCTTCATCTCAATACCAATCTCCTCTACCGCTTATTCTATTTGGTAACTTTATACCCTCCACCCCCGGAAGTCAATAAACCACTCATTATATTTTTCTAAAAGTTTTGTGAACTTGCGGTTTAGGGGGGCCTAGGGGCCCTAAGGGCCGGAGGGGGCAGGAGTCAGGGAAGCGTCCGGGGCGGGGGGACTGCGGGAACTGGGCGCGAATCGCTTCGGCCACGCCTAAGAACGGGTAACTCCGAAGAGGGAGAAACCTCTGATTAGCAGGACCCGGGGCAAACTCGCCAAAATGCGGCTCAAACAGTGCCCCGGGTCCTGCGAGGTTTCGCCCTCTTCTGCGTAACCCGTTCTAAGGCGCGGCCTCAAGCGATTCGCGCCCAGTTCCCGCAGTCCCCCCGCCCCGGACGCTTCCCTGGCTCCTGCCCCCTCCTACTTTGGTGCTGCCTTGGGTTCGCTTATGTTTCTTTCCTTTCCTGAATAATAAGCGTTGGTTTTCACTGGATCTGAGGAATATGTTTACTTTTTTATAGAAGAAATGTTGATATACGTTGGTTCTGTGGAGTATGCTTACCTCTTCTTTTTTCGAAATGAGCACTGATTTAATTTGCAATGTATTTCAGGATAAGGCTTCCTCTTGAATATTTCTTAATATGTAGTTTTCTTTACGGTGTACGGTCTATACCGTTCTTTCAATTAGCGCAAAATCATACACATAAAAACTCAGTTATCACCAGGCAGGGAAGAACCCTGGGGGGCGGGATGGTGGCTTCCGGCCGGGGACACCGGGTGGGACGGACGCCTGTCCTTGGGTGGGCGGAGGGCTGGCTGCTGCTTTGTGAAATCCGGGCGGCAGATTCAGGAACCGGGCCAATTCACCAGGCGCTGTCGCATTAGCTTAGCGTTCTTCCTGGAGGCTTCGTATGTCCGCTGCTTACGGTTTGGAACCGCGGGCGGTATCCGGGGACGCTCCGGGCGGCCGGGTTCTTTTGTATCTCCCTGGGGGCGTATAGGGCGGCTGTGAATACGCTTTGTGAAATCGGAAAGCCGGATTCAGGATGCACGGCGGACTTCACGTCCGACGGGCAAGAGCCTCTGAACCG